>CAZEMS010000005.1:0-139663 GCA_964513475.1 uncultured Mycobacterium sp.
TGACCAAGAAGCGGATGGAGACCATCGACGACGAGACCACCGACGCGTGCATCGACTTCATCAAGCGCCAGAACGAGGCCGACACCCCATTCTTCGTGTGGATGAACACCACCCACATGCATTTCCGGACTCACACGAAGCCGGAGAGTTTGGGGCAGGCGGGTCGGTGGCAGTCGTCGTACCACGACACGATGGTCGACCACGACGGCCACGTGGGCCGACTGCTTGACTGCCTCGACGAGCTGGGCATCGCCGATGACACCGTCGTGGTCTATTCCACCGACAACGGACCGCACGCCAACACCTGGCCGGACGGCGCCACCACCCCATTCCGCAACGAGAAGAACAGCAACTGGGAGGGGGCGTTCCGGGTACCGGAGTTGATCCGCTGGCCCGGGAAGATTCCCGCGGGCGTGGTGTCCAACGACATCGTCCAACACCACGACTGGCTCCCGACGTTCCTGGCCGCCGCAGGTGAACCCGATATCGTCACCAAACTCAAACAAGGCCACACCATCGGCGACAGGACGTATCACGTCTGTATCGACGGCTGGGATCTGTTGCCGTATCTGACCGGCGAGGTCGACAAGAGCCCACGCCGCGGCATGGTCTACTTCTCCGACGACTGCGACGTCCTGGGTGTTCGCATCGACAACTGGAAGATCGTGTTCATGGAGCAGCGCTGCGAAGGCACTATGCAGATCTGGTTCGAACCGTTCACCGTGCTGCGGGCACCGAAGATCTTCAATCTGCGTACCGACCCCTTCGAGCGTGCCGACATCACGTCCAACACGTACTGGGACTGGTGGCTGGATCACGACTACATCGCGTTCATGGCCAATTCGGTTGTGACACAGTTTCTCGAAACGTTCAAGGAGTTCCCACCGCGCCGCGAGCCCGCATCGTTCACCATCACCAACGCGGTGGAGAAGCTCAACGACTATCTCCAGACGGTGGGCGGCTGACTTGCCGCTGAACACCTGGGTCGACGGGCCGGCGAAGTCGGCAATCATCGACTTCGTTGGTCGAGTCACGGCGCGCGGTCGGGACTACGTTGCGCCCGAAGCCCGTATCGCGGTCTTCGACAACGACGGCACATTGTGGTGCGAGAAGCCGATGTACATCCAACTCGACTTCATCGTGCGCAGACTGGCCGAGCAGGCCGTGGCGGATCCGTCACTGGCGGCCGAAGAACCGTATCGGGCGGCCATCGCCGGCGAACTGACATGGTTCGGACAAGCCATAACCAACCACTACAACGGCGACGATTCAGACCTGAAAACCCTTGTCAAAGCTGTTGTTTCACTGCACGAATCGATCACGGTGGAGGAGCACGCAACCCTGGTGAACGCATTCTTCGCCGACGCCGTACATCCGACGCTGGGTATGCCCTACCGGAGCTGTGTCTATCGACCGATGGTGGAGTTGCTGCGTTATCTGGAATCCCACGAGTTCACCTGCTACATCGCTTCCGGGGGTGGCCGGGACTTCATGCGGCCCATTACCAACGCGATCTACGGAATCCCTCCGGAGCGGGTGATCGGAAGTTCGCAGGGCCTGCGTTTCGACGGCCGGAACGGGCACGGCGACCTGCTGATCGAGCCAGCACTCGACGTCCTCGACGACGGCCCGGAGAAGCCGGTCCGCATCTGGAGCCGAATCGGTCGCCGCCCCATCCTCTCGGCAGGCAACTCCAACGGCGACGACGAAATGCTGATGTATTCGGGAACCCCGGACCGGGCCTCGCTGCGGATGGTCGTCAGCCACGACGACGCCGAACGTGAGTTCGCCTACACCGCCGGCGCGGAACGAATCCTCGAGCACGCGTCGGGATACGGCTGGACGGTGGTGAGCATGCGCGAGGACTGGGAAACTGTCTTCGGTGACTGAAGACCTGGTCGCGATACCCAGCCAGAGCACCAGGCTCGGTTCCGACCACCACTATCCGGAGGAAGGGCCGGCGCGCGAGGTAACCGTCCAAGCGTTTCGGATTCAACGCCGACAGGTGACGAATCGGGAGTTCAGCGCATTCGCCGACGCCACCGGGTACCTCACCGTCGCGGAGCGCCCCCTGGATCCCGCCGACTACCCGGGAGCACCGCCGGCGAACCTGCAACCGGGATCGATGGTGTTCCGCCGTACCGCGGGGCCGGTCGACCTGAGGCACCTGAGCCAATGGTGGACCTGGACACCGGGAGCGTCATGGCGCCGTCCGCTGGGTCCGAACTCCTCGATAGCCAAGCGAGCCGACCATCCGGTGGTACACGTCGCCTTCGAGGACGCTGCGGCCTATGCGTCTTGGGCCGGCCTGGAATTGCCGACCGAAGCCGAATGGGAGACGGCAGCGCGCGGAGGGCTGGCGGGGACCGCATACACCTGGGGAGACGAACCCGAACAGGCCGGTCAGCGATTGGCCAACTACTGGCACGGCGACTTCCCATGGCGCCCGAATCCCGGGTACGGCAGGACCGCCCCGGTCGGATCGTTTCCGCCCAACGGCTACGGGCTGTTCGACATGGCAGGGAACGTGTGGGAATGGACACTGGACTGGTACTGCGATACCCGTGCCGGTGATCCGGGTAGCGAGGCGGCCAGCTACGACCCGCACCAACCGCAGTTCCCGGTGCCCCGCAAGGTGGTCAAGGGCGGTTCGTTCCTGTGCGCCGACAACTACTGTCTGCGTTACCGGCCGGCCGCCCGACGGCCCCAACCGGTGGATACCGGCATGAGCCACATCGGCTTCCGGTGCGTTCTGCGCTGACGAAACCGCATCAGCCCCAGCGACGCCGGCAGGCAGGCTACGGTGAACGACTGTGAGCGCCACACGCCTAGCAGTCGTCATCGGTGGCGCCTCCGGGATCGGATGGGCCACAGCTCAGGCGCTGGCCGCAGACGGCTGCCGGGTCGTCGTCGCCGACCGCAACGGCGACGCCGCCCGCGACCGCGCCACAGAACTCGGTGACCCACACATCGCCGCAGATGTCGAGGTCACCGACGAGAGCTCCGTCGGCCGCCTCTTCGACACCGTCGGCGCCCCGGACGTGGTGGTGAACTGTGCCGGGTTCAGCAATGTCGGATTCATCACCGACATGCCGGTTGAACAGTTCCGTGAGGTCGTCGACGTCTGCCTCACCGGGGCGTTCATCGTCGCCAAGCACGCGGGGCAACGACTCGGTGCGGGCGGGGTACTGGTGTCGATCTCCTCGCTGAACGCACGCCAACCCGCCGCGGGGATGAGCGCATACTGCGCGGCCAAGGCCGGGCTCTCGATGCTCACTCAAGTGGCCGCGCTGGAGTTGGGCCCGCGGGGCGTTCGGGTCAACGCGATAGCACCCGGATTCGTCCACACACCGCTGACCGAAGCGGCGGCCGCTATCCCCGGAGTCGTCGAGGAGTACATCGAGAACACCGCCCTGGGTCGCGCGGGGGCACCGCAGGACATCGCCGACGCCGTGGTCTTCCTGTGCTCGCCGAGATCATCGTGGCTCACCGGAGAGGTGCTCGACCTCAACGGCGGCGCCCACCTCAAACGCTATCCCGACATCATCGGGCATGTGATGAAACTGGTTGAGCAGTAGTGAATCTCAAGGGACGGCAAGCGATCGTCACCGGCGCCGGCTCGGGCATCGGCGCCGCGCTGTGTCGTGCGCTGGCCGACGCTGGCGCTGAGGTGTTGTGCACCGATGTCGACGGTGTCGCTGCTGAGAGGACCGCGGCAGGAGTCGGCGGGCGGGCGGCTCGGGTAGACGTGACCGACGCGATCGCTGTGCAGGCCGCAGTCGACGACGTCGTCGCGCGCACGGGGCGCCTCGATCTGATCTTCAACAACGCCGGGATTCTCTGGGGCGGCGACACCGAACTGCTGACTCTGGGCCAGTGGAACGCCCTCATCGACATCAACATCCGCGGGGTGGTGCATGGCGTCGCCGCCGCCTATCCGGTGATGGTGCGGCAGGGCCACGGCCACATCGTCAACACCGCCTCGATGGCCGGTCTCGCGGCGGCCGGCCAGATCACCAGCTACGTGATGAGCAAGCACGCGGTGGTGGGGTTGTCACTGGCATTGCGTTCGGAGGCCGCCGCACACGGTGTCGGAGTACTCGCAGTCTGTCCCGGCGCGGTGGAAACACCCATCCTGGACAAGGGAGCAGTCGGCGATTTCGCAGGACGCGACTACTTCGTCAAAGGGCAGGGCATTCGGGCGCCCTACGACCCGGACCGACTGGCCCGCGACACCCTCAGAGCCGTCGAACAGAACAAGGCGCTGCTGGTGAAGCCCCGACAGGCGCACGCGGCATGGCTTCTCGCACGGCTGGCACCGGGGCTCATGCAGCGTATGTCCATCCGTTTCGTCGCGCGACAACGAACCACCGAGACCGTGAACGGCCGCCGGTGAACAGCGAATTCACCACCACGCAGAAGCGTGCCCTCGCAGTCGCCACGGTGATTGCGATCCTGTTCGGCGCGTACTTTCTGCGCAACTACTTCGTTCTGATCATGGTGGCGGCCGTCGCGGCGTACTTGTTCACACCGCTCTACAACCGGCTCAATCGGCGGTTCAGCACCGGACTGTCGGCGACCGGCACGCTGTTGGCCGCGCTGGGCATCGTCGTCATTCCGGTTGGTCTGGTGATCTACCTGGCGGTCCTGCAGATCTCACGCATGGTGGTCAGCGTGGCGGCCTGGGTCCAAGCGGCCGACCCCAGCACCATGGGCGATCGCGCCATCGGTTTGAGCAACCGAATGCTGGCCAGAGTGCCGTTCGTCGACTTCACGGTCACCCCGGAATCGCTGCGAAGTGCGATGGCCACCGTCGCCCAGAATGTCGGAGAATGGCTGCTGCACCTTCTCAGCGGAGCCGCCGGCAGCGCATTCAGCGTCATCACCTCGACGATCATCTTCCTGTACGTCTTCCTCTCGCTGCTGGTCAACCGGGCCAAGGTGCTCACCCTGGTCCGGCGGCTCAATCCGCTGGGTGAAGAGGTCACCGACCTATACCTGGCGAAGATGGGAGCGATGGTGCGGGGCACCGTCACCGGCCAGTTCGTCATCGCCGCGGTTCAAGGCGTCCTCGGAGCGATGTCGATCTACATCGCGGGATTTCACCAGGCGTTCTTCATCCTCTGCATCCTGTTGACCGCACTGTCGATCATCCCGCTCGGCAGCGGGATCGTGACGATCCCGTTCGGCATCGGAATGGTGTTCTTCGGCAACATCGTCGGCGGACTCTTCGTGGTCATCTTCCACCTGGTGGCCGTGACGAATATCGACAACTTCCTGCGCCCCATCCTGGTGCCCCGGGAAGCGCGACTCGACCCAGCGCTGATGCTGCTCGCGGTCTTCTCCGGAATCGCCATGTTCGGTTTCTGGGGAATAGTCATCGGTCCGGTGCTGATGATCGTCGTCGTCACGACGATCAGCGTCTACCTGGCCGCGTACAAGAGTCAGGACAACGTCGAGGCCACCGAGCAGGACGACACCGAACCCCAGAGCGCTGAGGGTTAGGCGAACAGCCGCTCGGCCAGGAACTCGACCACGCGCTTGCGGGCCTCGTAGGCCGGGTGGCCCTCGACCTCGCGCACCTGGTCGGTTAGCACCGAATGAGCCAATGGCGAGATACCTTGTGGATTACCTCTTTTCGAGTCAATCTCGATGACCTCGAACGCATCACCGAGTCGATCCTTGAGCGTCTTGAAGCGTTGGCCCGGTACCATCCGGTCCTCAGTGAACCGCAGTCCAAGCGCGCATAGCCCATCGTCGGCTGCGCGCTGCTCGACGATCGCCAGCTCGCGCTCGGAAAGCCCCGGGTCACTGCGGTGCTTCGGGGTCAGTGGCAGGGGCAGCGACGGTTGGCTCAGCACCGGTGCAAGCACGCTGTCGTCCACCGCGGCCGCCAGGGCGAATCCGCCGGTGAAGCACTGGCCGATGACGCCCACCCCCTTACCCGGCGTCCGCTCGTTGAGATCGCGGGCCAGCGCGCGCAGGTAGTGCGCAACCGGACGGTCGGCATTGGTCGCGAAGGCCGCGAACTCCCTGGCGACACAGCCGCGCAGCAACACCGGCACCGCCGACGGTCGCATCGCGGGCTTGCCCGGCGTACCGAAGAGTGACGGTGCGGCCACGCTGAATCCGTTGTCCACCAAATGGTTCCCGAGCGCAAGGACGCCGGGATGCAAGCCGGGCATCTCGGGAATCAGTACCACGCCTGGGCCCTCGCCCTTGCGGTAGACGTCGTAGGTGAAACCGGCGGCGGCGAACGGCGCTACCGCCCATCCGGTGAGATCTGCTTCCGGCGCGGTCATTGCGCTCCCCCTCAAGAGTTGGTGGGTAGTGGCGGCTGGTGTTGGGTGGCTACCGCCAGCGTCCGGTAGTCATCGCTGTCGCCTGCCCCGCTGATAGCGAGCTGCGCCGGACCGGTCGGGCCGTCTAGCCGGGCGGTCCACACCGGTTCGGCAGGACCGTCATCGGCACTGTCGCCTTCGTAGACGACCCAGCGGACGCCGTCGACATCGCGCACCCCGGTCGGGTAAAGGTCCGGGTTTATCGAGCTGACCAGCGGTCCCTCGTCAGCGTTGCTCTGGGTCAGCGCGAGATACATCCCGCCCGGTGTCAGGTAGCCCACCCTCGTGGTGATGGCGCGGACCTTCTGCCCGGTGGCCGGGTCGGTGCGACCGGCCTCGATGCCGCCGCGGGCACCGGAGTTGGACTGCCAGCCGTCGGGCAACCGGGGCACCCGGATGGGAAATCCGAGCGCATCCGCGTCGGCCTGAAGAGCAGCGGGGGCATCGTAGAACGGCACGGGCCCCTTGCCCGGCCCGGCCGGAGCGAACGAGCACATGCCCAGCAAGCCGGCCAGCACGATACATGCGACCGCCAGCGGCGCGAGCGACCAGAACATGTCGCGGCCGTCCTGAAGCAGCCGCGGCTTGGCCGGTTCGGGGCCCGGCCGTGGCGATGTCATGCACTCAGTATCCCAGCTACGGATCGGCGACGCGTCAATGGGACAATCACCGCCATGACAGGCAAGCCGCGCCGCGAAGCCCCTGATCGCAACCTCGCCATGGAACTGGTGCGAGTGACCGAAGCCGGCGCGATGGCGGCCGGGCGCTGGGTCGGCCGTGGCGACAAGGAGGGTGGTGACGCAGCCGCCGTCGACGCGATGCGTGAACTGGTGAACTCGGTGTCCATGCGCGGCGTGGTCGTCATCGGCGAGGGCGAGAAGGACCACGCACCGATGCTCTACAACGGTGAGGAGGTCGGCAACGGCGACGGGCCGCACTGCGATTTCGCCGTCGATCCGATCGACGGCACCACGTTGATGAGCAAGGGCATGACCAACGCGATCTCAGTGCTGGCCGTCGCCGAGCGCGGCGCGATGTTCGACCCTTCGGCGGTCTTCTACATGAACAAGATCGCTGTCGGTCCGGATGCCGCGCACGTTCTGGACATCACCGCGCCGGTCGGCGAGAACGTCCG
The DNA here is from genome assembly GCA_964513475.1 of uncultured Mycobacterium sp. Taxonomy (GTDB): domain Bacteria; phylum Actinomycetota; class Actinomycetes; order Mycobacteriales; family Mycobacteriaceae; genus Mycobacterium. Next base: position 7,477 of record CAZEMS010000005.1, read on the forward strand.
CGAGGTGGCCAAAGCCAAGGGACTCTCAGTGCGGGACATGACCGTGTGCATCCTGGACCGGCCTCGGCACGCCGAGCTGATCCGGCAGGTCCGGCAAACCGGCGCACGAATCCGGTTGATCTCCGACGGCGACGTCGCCGGGGCGATATCTGCCTGCCGGCCGAATTCGGGCACCGACATGTTGGTCGGTATCGGCGGCACCCCGGAGGGGATCATCACCGCTGCAGCTATCCGCTGCATGGGCGGCGAGATCCAGGCGCAGCTCGCGCCCACCGACGATGCCGAACGCGAGAAGGCCGTCGCAGCCGGCCACGACGTGGACAAGGTGCTGACCACCAGGGACCTGGTGTCGGGGGACAACACGTTCTTCTGCGCCACTGGCGTTACCGACGGCGACCTGCTCCAGGGAGTGCACTACTACCCGGGGGGTTGCACCACCCAGTCGATCGTGATGCGGTCGAAGTCCGGCACCGTGCGCATGATCGAGGCCTACCACCGATTGTCCAAACTCAACGAATACTCCGCGGTGGACTTCACCGGGGACAGCTCCGCCGCATATCCGCTGCCGTAACACCATCGACCAACGAGGGAGCACATGACCGCCGAGTACCGCATCGAACACGACACCATGGGCGAGGTCCGGGTGCCGGTCAACGCCTTGTGGCGCGCGCAGACCCAGCGGGCGGTGGAGAACTTCCCGATCTCCGGTCGCGGCCTGGAGCGAACGCAGATCCGTGCGCTCGGACTGCTCAAGTCCGCCTGCGCCCAGGTGAACAAGGACCTCGGGCTGCTCAGCCCCGAGAAGGCCGACGCCATCATCGCGGCAGCCGGCGAGATCGCCGAGGGCCGCCATGATGACCAGTTCCCGATCGACGTGTTCCAGACCGGTTCCGGTACCAGCTCGAACATGAACACCAATGAGGTGATCGCCAGCATCGCGGCTGCCAACGGGACAACCGTGCACCCCAACGACGATGTCAACATGTCCCAGTCGTCGAATGACACATTCCCCACCGCAACCCACATCGCTGCAACCGAAGCCGCTGTGCGGCAACTGATCCCGGCGCTCGAGGTGTTGCACGAAGCACTGGCCGCCAAGGAGCGACAGTGGCGCACCGTGGTCAAGTCCGGGCGCACCCACCTGATGGATGCGGTGCCGGTGACGTTGGGCCAGGAGTTCAGCGGCTACGCCCGACAAGTCGCGGCGGGCATCGAACGGGTCCGCAGCACACTTCCCCGGCTGGGCGAACTGGCCATCGGCGGCACGGCGGTCGGCACCGGGCTGAACGCACCGGAGGGGTTCGGCACCAAAGTGGTCGAGGTATTGGTCGACCAGACCGGCCTGGCCGAACTTCGCACGGCCGTCAACTCCTTCGAGGCGCAGGCCGCGCGCGACGGACTGGTGGAGGCGTCCGGAGCGCTGCGCACCATCGCAGTGTCGCTGACCAAGATCGCCAATGACATCCGGTGGATGGGGTCGGGTCCGCTGACCGGCCTGGCCGAGATCCAACTGCCGGACCTGCAACCCGGCAGCTCTATCATGCCGGGCAAGGTCAACCCGGTGATCCCCGAGGCGGTCACCCAAGTCGCGGCCCAGGTGGTGGGCAACGACGCCGCGATCGCGTGGGGCGGGGCCGCCGGCGCCTTCGAACTCAACGTCTACATCCCGATGATGGCCCGCAACCTGTTGGAGTCGTTCCGGTTGCTGACCAACGTCTCCCGGCTGTTCGCCGGCCGCTGCATCGACGGGCTGGTGGCCAACGAGGAACACATGCGCGAGCAAGCAGAGTCGTCACCGTCGATCGTGACTCCGCTGAACTCGGCGATCGGCTACGAGGAAGCGGCGAAGGTGGCCAAGGAGGCGCTCAAGGAGCGCAAGACGATCCGGCAGACGGTCATCGATCGCGGACTGATCGGCGACAAGTTGTCCGAGAAGGAGCTGGACAGCCGCCTGGATGTGCTGAAGATGGCGCAGGTGCAGCCAGGCGATTAGCCCGGCGGAAGTCCCTCACAGAAGGGTCTTCCGTCTCTAGTTTGCCGGTGCTGCGCTGGGCACAGTTGGGTGTACGACACCACAAGACGGAGTAGAGACCATGCCCAAGCGATTCCCGGACCACGAAACCCTTCGTGCTTCAGTGGCACTGGCCAGTCGCGCTCCGTCGGTGCACAACTCGCAGCCGTGGCAATGGCGTATCGGTCCGCACAGCCTGCACCTGTGGGCCGACGCGGATCGTCATCTACCGAACATCGACCCCGACCGCCGCGATCTGATGGTCAGCTGCGGTGCAGCGCTCAATCATTGGGTGATCGCGCTGGCCGCCCTCGGATGGCAGGCCAAGGTGCATCGCTTCCCCAATCCCGCCGAACCCCTGCACCTTGCCGCCATCGAGCTCACCGCCCAACGGCCCGCCGAGGTGGACGTGGCGCTGGCCGCCGCCATTCCGCGGCGGCGAACAGACCGCAGGCTGTACAGCAACTGGCCGGTGCCCTACGGCGACATCGCCCTGATGGGAGCGCGCGCCGCCCGTGCCGGAGTGAAGCTGCTGCGCATCGAGGATGTGGCCGACCTCAAAGAGGTAGTCGACGAAGCGGCCCACCGGCACCTCCACGATGAGGCGTATCTGCACGAGCTCGGAGAGTGGACCGGACGTCATGCCTCGCTGGCCGGCGTGCCCGCACGAAGCAGCCCGGACCCGGATCCCTCCGCGGGGCTGCCCGGCCGGGTGTTCGCCAGCACTGCACTGGCGCAGCCGCCGGGGGCGACGGGCTCCGAAGATCACTCGATCGTGCTGGCGCTGGGCACCCGCGAAGACGATGACCTGGCCCGGTTGAGGGCGGGTGAGGCGACGAGTCTGGTGCTGCTGTCGGCAACGGCGCTAGGCCTGGCAAGCTGCCCGATCACCGAGCCGTTGGAGATCGCATCTACCCGAGAGACTCTGCGCGAGCGAATCTTCGAGAACAACGAGTACCCGCAGATGTTGCTGCGAGTGGGTTGGGCGCCGGTCAACGCCGATCCGCTGCCGGCCACGCCGCGGTGGCCGCTGGCCGACCTGGCCACCCGGCTAGACGGCACCCGGTTCGACTAGACGCACGCCGGCTCGATTCAATGGCGACCCACTGGCTGGTGACCGAACCGTCCGGACAGGCGGAAGCGCCGTTCCGCGCGCGGCTCGCCGGCGCCGGTCGACATCTGCCACCGACACATCTGACAACCGACGAGTTGATGTCGACCACACGTCACCACACCCACATCGACCTCGAGCGCCTCACCGGCATCCGTGAGCGGCGGGTGTCGGTCGGCGACGAGGACTCGTACACCCTCGCGACCTCGGCGGCATTGAACTGCCTGGAAAAGGCCCAGCGCACGGCGGATTCGATCGACGTGGTGATCAACTGCAGTATCACCAAGCTCCGTGGTGGCCTGACCCAATGGCTGGAGCCTTCCTTGGCCAGTGCCGTGGCCCGCGGCATCGGCGCGAACAAGGCGATGACCTTCGATGTCTCCAACGCCTGCGCCGGCATGCTGACCGGGATAACGGTTCTGAACAACTGGATCCGACAGGGCACGGTGCGCAGTGGGTTGGTGGTCAGCGGCGAGTACATCTCGCAACTCGGTACGAACGCAGCGCGGCACATCCGCAACATCATGAGTAAGGAACTCGCCTGCCTGACGCTCGGGGACGCCGGTGCCGCGCTACTGCTCGAGCGCGCACCCAAGACCTCCAACGGCATCACTCTCGCCGGGTTCACCACCGTGGCCGACCACAGTCGGCTCTGCTTGGCATATCCGAAGGGCCATGACCCGGGCGCGCGAATGTTCACCAATTCCAGGGCAATCCAGCGGGCGGCGATCTCGGATACCCCGTTGTTGCTGGAGGAGGTGCTCGAAACTGCCGGCATATCCATTCACGACATCGACCACGTCATCACCCACCAGACCTCGACCCGAGCGATCCGCAAGGGTATGTCCAGAATCTCCGAGGAGTTCGGGGACCGGCCCCGACACGATGCGGTGATCACGGTCGACAGATACGGAAACACGGCTTCGACCACCCACACCGTGGCGCTGGTCGAGGAACTCGAATCCGGCCACATCCAGCCAGGAGAGACGATCGCGCTCATCGCGCTGGCCTCCGGCCTGGAGATCGGGGTCGTGCTCCTCACTTTGGACGACGAGTTAGTGAGCCGCTATGGGCACCGTGATTGAGGGGGTATGCATCGACCGGGCCGGTTGGCGTGACCGGCACAGCGCACTGCGGCTGGCGGTCTCGGCGAGCCGGGGCTGCCTGCGGTCGGCCGGACGGGATCCCCGCGACGTGGACCTACTGATCAACGCGGGGATCTATCGGGACCGAAACCTCGGGGAGCCCGCCTTGGCCGCCCTGATCCAACAAGACATCGGGGCCAATCCGGAAGACCCGCACAGCGGAGCGCACGGCACTTTCTCCTTCGACATCGCCAACGGCAGCTGCGGCGTGCTCACCGCGCTGCAGATAGTCGACGGCTTCATGAGCTCACGCGCGGTCGACTGCGCCATCGTGGTTGCCAGCGATGCCGATCCCGGGCACGGGATGAGCGAAGACTTCCCCTTCTCCCCGGTGGGCGCCGCCGTATTGTGCGGCTGGTCGGACACCGACTGCGGGTTGGGTCACGTGCACTGGGTCCGGCAACCGGAGAACGGCGATCGATTCGGCGGCACCTTTCAGGCCACCGTGGGTTTGGTCGATCGCCGCAACGTGTTGCGGTTCAGTGAGTCGGCCACGCTCGACGAACAGTTCGCAGCTGCTGCAGCCGCGGCGACCGCCGACTGCCTCGCCGAAGCGTCGCTGGCCCTGTCCGACATCGACGCCATCGTCGCCGCCCCAGCCCGGCCGGGCTATCGGGTGTCGCTCGCGGAACGCCTCGAAGTGCCGGTCGACCGCATCACCGTTGCCGCCGACGACCGAATGCACACCGCCGCTCTTGCAGCAGCATTCACCGACGGTACCCAGAATCTTGCCGGGGGAAGCAGCTCGCTGCTGATCGCCGCCGGAGCGGGAGTCACCGGCGGGGCCGCCATCTACCGCCAGATCTAGGGCGGCCTCGCCGGCGTCGATCACAATCCGGAAGCGGGCGCTACAGGCCCGTCGGATAGGTCTCCGGCGTCTCACCGGTCACCCACCGGCTGTTCACCTCAAGCGGTTCGAGCGCCTCGGTCCGGTCGATGTGGATGATCGCGTCGTACTGATCACTGGGCCGCACGTGGTAGTAGTGGCTTTGGCGCTCGGTGGCGGGCGAGTAGATCACTCCGATCGCCCGGGCCAGCCGGACGTCACCGAGCGGCTGGCCGGCCTCGGAGTCGATCAGGGACGACACCAGGAAGGCCGGTCTGCCGGTCTCGTGGAACAGTTCTTCCATACTCCCGTTCAGGGCGGGCCGGACGGTCTTTCGTTCGGCAATGCCACCCCATTCGCTGGCCGCAGTGACGGTGCCGTCGTAGGTACTGAACCCGAGCAGCCGTACCGCATCGCCGTAGTGTTCGCGGGCCAGCTGCCCCAGGGTGAGTTGCCCGTCGGCGCCCACTTCGGTTGCCCTCGCATCGCCGACGTGGGAGTTATGTGCCCACACCACGATTCGCGCTGGTTCGGCCGGGTGGTGTCGGTCCAGATGGGCCAGCAGCGCCTGCAGCGTTTGGGCCATATGCCGGTCCCGCAGGTTCCATGACGTCACCCGCCCGCTGAACATGGCCCGGTAGTAGACCTCCGCGTTTCGCACCGTCTGCGCGTTCTGCTGCACATAGAACAGCTCGTCCTCAGCCAGCAGTCCGTCGCGGCGCGCATACTGCACCGCGTTGCGCTGGATCTCCACCAACTGCTCGATGGCCTGCCGCTCGCATGAAATGCCGGCGCCGAATGCCGCTGCGAAACCGTAGGCCTGCCCGTCGTCGGCGGACACGTGGTCGAAACACGCGTACCGGTTTCGGGCCCGAGCCGCAGCCACCTCATCGACCTTCTCCAGGAAAGCGATCACCTCCTGCATCGACCGATGCAAGCTGTACAGGTCCAGTCCGTAGAAGCCGGTCTGTCGCCGGTCGCTCTCCCGGCACCGCTGATTGCGTGCCCTGAGCCAGTCGACGAAGTCGCGCACAACGCCGTTTCGCCACATCCAGGCCGGGAACCGCTCGAACCCGCTCAGGGCGTCATCTGCGTCGCTGTCATCACCGAGGCCACGCACATGACGATTCACCCGGTAGGCGTCGGGCCAGTCGGCTTCCGCTGCGACGGCGCAGAAGCCCTTCTCCTCGATCAGCCACTTGGTGATGCGGGCCCGCGCCTCGTAGAACTCGTGGGTGCCGTGCGAACTCTCACCGATCAGGACGACCCGCGCGTTCCCGATGACCCGGTCCAATTCGGCCCAGGGTGGCACTCCATCCGGCGCATCGACGGCCACGCGATCAATGACCGCTGCCGGACCGGTTGCAACTGCCGGCGCCGCCGGACCCACGGGGGGCTTGGACAGAAGCTCACGGACCTCCTCGTCGCTGACTTGGCTGAAGTCCCAGAAGGATTCGCCGACGGCCACGAAGGGCGTTGGCATGGACGCGACCACGACATCGTCGACCAAGCCGGCGAATTCCCGGCAGGTCGATTCGGGGGCCGCGGGCACCGCAATCACGATCTGCGCCGGCTCACCCTCCCGCAGCGCCTGCACTGCGGCCAGCATGCTCGAACCGGTCGCCAGACCGTCGTCCACCAGGATCACCGTCTTGCCCGCCACCCGCGCCGGCGGGCGACTGCCCCGATAGGCCGTCTCGCGCCGGATCAGTTCGCGGCCTTCGCGTTCGGCGATGTCTCGCAGCTGCTGAGGAGTCACCCGCAACGCACGGAGGACATCGTCGTTGACCACCACCCGTCCTCCGCTGGCCAGGGCGCCGACCGCGAACTCCTCATGACCGGGGGCGCCCAGCTTGCGCACCACGAACGCGTCCAAGGGCGCGCCGAGTTCCGAAGCGACCTCCCAGGCGACCGGAATCCCGCCGCGCGCCAACCCGAGCACCACGACGTCAGGCTTGTCGCGGTAGGCGCCGAGCAGGCCGGCCAGTATCCGGCCGGCCTCACGACGGTTGCGAAAGACCCGCCGCGGCTCCCGGCGGGCCCGGTGCGGTACCTGCGTCATCGCTGGGTTGCTCCCTGAGGTCAGGGTAGGTCGGTGACCGGCTCATGGGTGACGGCCTCGATGTCGTGACCAGTCACCGCCAGCAGCCGGCGCCCGAGATCCGACAGCGCCCGGGCGACCGCCAACTCATCGCCGATGTCATCGACGTTGCGATCGGCCGGGTTGAGCCGGGCCAGACCCACTCCCACCGATTCCCTGTCACGCCAATGCAACCGAGCTTTGGCGCGGGTATGGCCTTCGTGCTCGTCGATCGAGACCTCGACGGTCCATCGTTTGTGGATATGTCCCGTGGTCGTCATGGTGTCCTCCCAGCTCTGTCAGTTCCCAGACTGCACCTCAACGGTTTCGGCGGCCGGCTACGTCTCGGTCACCCGGCACCGCCAGAAGTGGTGAGGATGCCCTTGCCCGTGAACCGGTGATGCCCCGCTCTGCCAACCCGGTATCTATCCGAGCACCCGGATGAACCCGCCGGTAGGGCCTGAAGTCCCGAGGTCGGCGACGACGTCGGCCCGCCCGCGCCGATCCACCTGCGTTGCACCACGCTGTCGCCCAACAGATCCCGTGACCACCGGAGACGGCCGAGAGCCTCTAGGCCTGACCGATGGTGCCGTTGACGATGTCCTGCGCCGCATCCAAGCGTCTGTCGACCTGATCGAGGGTTGACGGGAATTCGCCGTCGTATCTGTTGACCGACCCCTCCACAACGGCCAGGCACATGTGCGCGGCGCTGTGGGCGTCTTCGATCGCCGCGTGGAGTTCGGCGGTCAACTCCGGGTCCGGACTCGGCAGATGGGCCTGCAACCGCACCTCTTCCTCGTGTATCTGCCCGCAGGCCGCCTCCAGGCCGGGGGCATCCAGACGGTCCACAGCGACCTGGGCGTCACCGACTGAGTCTCGGAGTCCCGTCACGTGTTCCCCAGCGGTGGACCACCACTGCTGAACGGCCGCAGCGGCGCCGTCCGGCCCGGGCAGCGATCGCTCGCCGCGCTGCACGACCACGACCACGGTCGCGGCGCCCACGACGACGAGGGCGGCGACGATCCCGAGGATGACCCGCCGCCCAGGGCGATACCAAGCTTTGACGGCATCGGTGCCGGCCGGGAGCTGGCGACCGCAATCGCCGCAGTAGGCCCAATCGTCGGGATTGGCGTGACCCTTCGAGCAGATGCGCATATGGCCTGATGGTTCTCCGGATCACGCTGGGCGACTAGGGCCTAGCGGACTTCACCGGAAGGACTTTGGCCCCCGGACCCCCGAAGTCCCGTGCATTCGACGCGCCTTGGTAGCACCATGGGCACATGGCGAAAATCGCGGCGGGCGGACACGGACGCCCGGGCGTGATCGATACCGCAGGTCTGGCACGGCTGGTGGCTGTGTTGCTCGAGCGCGGCTATCGGGTGATCGGACCGACCCTGTCGGAGAACGCGATCGTGCTGGCCGAACTGCGCTCTGCCGACGACCTGCCGCGAGGATGGGGCGTCGACGTCGGCCCCGGTCACTATCGGCTGCGCCGTCGCGACGACGACGCCCTGTTCGGGCATTCGGCCGGCCCGCAGTCGTGGAAGCAGTTTCTGCATCCGCCGCGCCAGAAACTGTGGTCGTCCGACGACGGCGACGAACCCGCGGCACCGCCCCGGTTCGCCTTCATCGGGGTACGCGGCTGTGACCTGGCTGCCATCGCCGTCCTCGACGGCGTGCTCGGAAAAGGCTCCCACCCCGACCAGAACTTCGCCGGACGACTGCGGCAGATCTTCGTGGTCGCGGTGAACTGCACCGAACCGGGCGGCGTGTGCTTCTGCGCCTCCATGGGAACCGGTCCCGCGGTCGGGCCGGGCTACGACCTGGCGCTGACCGAACGGCTCGGAGAAGCCGGTAGCCGCTACGTGGTCGAGGTGGGAAGCGAGATCGGGGCGGAAGTACTGGCACAGCTGCCGAACACCGATGCGGGTAGCGACGAGATCGCTTCCGCGCGAGCCGCTGTCGCCGATGCGGCGGACCATATGGGCCGCGACATGCCCGGCGTCGACCTGCGTCAGCTCCTGATCGACTCCCGCGAGTCGCCACAGTGGGAGGAGGTCGCCGGCCGATGCCTGACCTGTGGGAACTGCACGATGGTCTGTCCCACGTGTTTCTGCACCAGCGCCGAGGATGTCACCGACCTCAGCGGTGAACACGCCGAACGCTGGATGCAGTGGGCATCATGCTTCGAGTTCGACTTCACCTACATCCACGGCGGCAGCGTGCGCCAGTCGTCTCCGTCGCGGTACCGGCACTGGCTGACCCACAAGTTGGGCACCTGGCACGACCAGTTCGACACCTCAGGCTGCGTGGGCTGTGGTCGCTGTATCGCTTGGTGCCCCACCGGGATCGACATCACCGAGGAGATGTGGACGCTGGAGGGACTGCGCGGCGCCGGGGAGGGCGCCGGTGACTGAGAGCGCTACCTTTGCGCGGCACCCGTCGTCCCCAATGGCGCCGGTCCCCTACCGGGTCCGGCGGAAGGTGACCGAGAACAGCGACTCGACGACACTGTGCTTGGAACCGGCGGACCATGTACTGCCGGCCCCCAGACCGGGCGAATTCATGATGCTCTACGCATTCGGCGTCGGCGAGATCGCGATCTCGGTCAGCGGCGATCCCACTGTCACCGACGGCACTCTTACGCACACGATCCGAGCAGTCGGTGCGGTCAGCCGGGCGCTGTGCGCTGCCGAACAAGGCACCACCGTCGGCGTCCGCGGCCCATTCGGCACCAGCTGGGGGCTCTCCGAAGCCGCCGGCCGGGATCTGGTCATCGTCGCCGGCGGAGTGGGATTGGCGCCACTGCGCCCGGTGGTGCTCGGAGCGCTGGCAGAGCAGTCCCGCTACGGCCGGGTGGTACTGATCGCCGGGGCTCGCTCGCCCGACGACTTCCTGTTCGCCGACGACCTGGCCGCCTGGACCCGGGACCAGGCCATCGAGGTTCACGTCACCGTCGACCGTCCTACGCAGGGATGGCCCGGTGAGGTCGGTCTGGTCACCGGACCATTGCGTCGGCTGACGCTGGACCCCGCCCGTACCACGGCCTTCCTCTGCGGTCCTGAGCCGATGATGCGCTTCGGCGCCGAAGCACTGTTGGCAAAAGGTCTGGTGGACAAAGACATCCATGTGTCGCTTGAACGCAACATGCAGTGCGGCATCGGCTGGTGCGGCCATTGCCAGCTCGGGCCGTTGTTGCTGTGCCGTGACGGGCCGGTGGTGTCCTACGACGTCGCCGCGCCCCTGTTGTCTGTGAAGGAGCTCTAGATGGGCACGCCCACGCTGGCGGTATGGAAGTTCGCATCCTGCGACGGATGTCAGCTCACACTGCTGGATTGCGAGGACGAACTGCTTACCCTAGCCAAGCAGGTGAAGATCGCCACGTTCGCCGAGGCGTCCAGCGCGATGGTGGACGGTCCCTACGACGTGTCCCTGGTGGAGGGTTCTGTCACCACCGCAGCCGACGAGCAACGCATCAAGAAGATCCGCGAACAGTCAGCGGTGCTGGTGACGATCGGCGCGTGCGCAACTTCCGGGGGCGTTCAGGCATTGCGCAACTTCGCCGACGTCGAGGAGTTCACCTCGCTCGTGTACGCCCGACCGGACTACATCGACACCCTCGCGACGTCCACCCCGGCCTCCGCCCACGTCGCCGTCGACTACCAGTTGCAGGGCTGCCCGATCGACCGCGGTCAGCTTCTGGACACCCTCGCCGCTCTGTTGGTCGGGCGCAAACCACGGCTACCCGCCAAGACCGTCTGCACCGAATGCAAGAACCGTGGGGTGACCTGCGTGGTGGTCGCCGACGGTATTCCCTGCCTGGGGCCGGTGACCCACGCCGGTTGCGGCGCCTTGTGCCCATCGTTTCATCGCGGCTGCTACGGCTGCTTCGGCCCCACTGCCACACCCAACACCGCCGCACTGATCCCGCTGCTGCGCCGCGACGGGCTCTCGAGCGGCGACGTCGAGCGGGTGTTCTCGACGTTCAATGTCAACAAATTTACCGACGAACGGAATGACGGTTGAATCCAGAGATCCGAACCCTGAACGTCGGTACCCTCACCCGCGTCGAAGGCGAGGGTGCCTTGCACGTGACGCTGACCGGCGGAGCCGTCGACACTGTGGAACTCAAGATCTACGAGCCACCCCGGTTCTTCGAAGCGTTTCTCCGTGGCAGGAGACACACCGAGCCGCCCGACCTCACCGCCCGGATCTGCGGCATCTGCCCGGTGGCCTATCAGATCAGCGCTTGCAACGCGATCGAGGATGCCTGCGGAGTGACGCTGGACCCGGAACTGGTGGCACTACGTCGGCTGCTGTACTGCGGCGAATGGATCCACAGCCAAACGCTGCACATCTGCCTACTGCATGCGCCGGACTTCTTCGGCTGCCACGACGCCATCGAGGTGGCCAAGAACCACCGCGAGTTCGTCGAACGCGGTCTGGCATTGAAGAAGGCCGGCAACCAGCTGATGGAACAGCTGGGCGGCCGTGCGATTCATCCCATCAACGTACGACTCGGCGGCTTCTATTCAGTGCCCGACCGAAGCGATCTGGTCGCGACCGCCGAGATGCTACGCCGCGCGCTCGACGACGCGGTCTACCTGGTGCGGGCAGTTTCTGAGTTCGATTTTCCCGAAGTGGAGGTCGACCACGAGATGCTGGCCCTGACCGATCCCAACGGGTACGCCATCGAGAACGGCACCATCCGCCGAAGCAACGGCACCCCCTTCCCGGTCGATGAGTTCAGCAACCACGTTGTTGAAACCCAGGTACCGCACTCGACCGCACTGCACGCCACCCTCGACGGGGGTCGCTACATCACCGGGTCGCTGGCTCGCTACTCGCTCAACTCGGCGCAGCTCTCCCCCATCGCCCGGCAGGCTGCGGCCGACGCGGGACTTGGTGATCAGTGTCGAAATCCGTTTCGCAGCATAATCGTCCGCGCCGTCGAGGTCGTTTATGCGGTCGAGGAGGCGCTGCGGATCATCGAGGAGTACCGGCGACCCGCCCGCCCGTTCGTCGACGTGCCGCCGCGGGCCGCGGTCGGCCACGGTGTCAGCGAAGCGCCACGCGGTCTGCTCTACCACCGCTACGAGATCGACGACGACGGCCTGATTCGATCGGCCACGATCGTGCCACCCACCTCGCAGAACCAGTCGGCCATCGAACATGACATGGCCGAGTTGGTTTCCGCGAACCTGACATTGGACAATAAGGCGCTGACATTGTTGTGCGAGAAGTCTATTCGCAACTATGACCCATGCATCTCGTGTTCGACACACTTTCTGACCCTCACGGTCGACCGCCGATGAGCGCCGTGGTGATCGGCATCGGCAACAGCTACCGGCGCGACGACGGAGTGGGCCCGATGGTAGCCGCCGACATCGCCGGACGACACCTCCCCGGCGTTCGTGTGATGACCGAAATCAATGATCCCGCAGAAATTCTGGATGTCTGGGATGGTGCTGCACTGGCGGTGGTGATCGACGCGGCGGTTGGTCTGACGGCCACGCCGGGCTGGGTTCGCCGCTGGCATCCCGGCGATAGGCCTCCGCCCGCCTCAGTCAGTTCGCACGCGCTGGGACTGGCGCAGACCTACGCGCTCGGCCGCGCTCTGAGCCGCACACCCGGAGAGCTGGTGGTGTTCACCGTGGACGTTTCCGACACCGGGCACGGGGTCGGGCTGTCTCCCCCGGTGGCCGCGGCGGTTCCCGAGCTGTCGGATGCGGTGCTTGGCGTTCTGGATCACCGCAAGCGGAAGGGATGAGGGCATGGCCGACTCCGGGACGAACTTGGCAGACATCGTGGTGGGCATCGACGGTTCGCCCGCATCGACGGCAGCCCTGAGCTGGGCGGTGCACGACGCCATACTGCGCAACGTACCGCTGACGCTGGTCCACGCGATCGCGCCCACGGTGGCGACGGGCCTGGGGACGGCCATGCCTTCCGGAGTGGCGCGGTGGCAGAAGGAACAGGGTCGCCGGGTACTCGGCGACGGGGTCCGGATGGTAGAGCAGATCGCCGGTGATCGACTACGCGCGCGAGTCGACCGCGAACTGCTGTTCTCCGGCGCGGTCGCCGGCCTGGTCGACGTCTCCAGGCACGCCGGGATGATCGTGGCCGGATGCCGTGGCCGCGGCGCGCTGCGCAACCGGCTGTTGGGTTCGGTCAGTTCCGGTCTGGTGCACCATGCATACTGCCCGGTCGCGGTGGTTCACGACAGCGATCCGCCGCTGCCCGATACCTCGCAACTGCCTGTGCTCGTGGGAGTTGACGGATCACCGACCTCGGAGGCCGCCACGGCCGTCGCATTCGACGAGGCCGCGCGGCGCGGCGTCGGTCTGGTCGCGCTGCACGCCTGGAGCGACGTGGACATCTCAGAGTTCCCCGGCCTGGACTGGCCGACGACCAGGATGGACGCCGAAGAGGTGCTGGCCGAACGATTGGCAGGCTGGCAGGAGGTGCATCCCGATGTGCCGGTGCGCCGTCTCGTCGTGCGCGACGATCCCGCTCGCCGGCTGGTCGAGGAGTCGGATTCAGCGCAGCTGGTGGTAGTCGGGAGTCACGGGCGCGGCGGATTCACCGGCATGCTGCTTGGTTCGGTCAGCGCAGCGGTGATGCAGTCGGTCAGGATGCCGGTGCTCATCGTGCGCACCGGCTAGCGGCGGATCGGCAAGGGTGTGGGCGCCGGCGCCAGAGCGAAGAGCCGCTCGACATCCGCCCGATTGCAGGGTGCGGTCCCGGGGGTGAGCAGCATCGCGGCGCCGGTGGCAACGCCGAGCCGCACCGCCTCGGCCAGCGGCCACCCGCGGGTCAGCCCCACGGCGATTCCGGCAACCATGGCATCGCCGGCGCCCACGCCGCTGCCGGGCGGGACGGTGACCGGCGGGTACCGCTGACCGAACTCCCGGGTGACCAGCAGCGCACCCTGCTCGCCGAGCGATACCACGATGTTCTCCGCGCAACCACGTTCGATCAACTCATACGCAGCAGCCAGTTGTTCCGCGTCGCCCGGAAGTTCTCTGCCGACCGATTGCCCGAGCTCGCGCACACTGGGTTTCAACAGGAACACCCCGTCGGTGATGTGTTGCAGTCCCCGACCCGACGTATCGAGGATCAGGCGTGCACCATGTTCGTCGCAGATGTCGGCCACCCGCTGGTAGTAGTCGGGATGCACATTGGGTGGCAGGCTGCCGCTGGCCACCACGAACTTGGCAGTACCCCGGGAACCGTTGGGGGACAACTGAGTGACCGTCGCGCGTAGCCGGTTAAGGCAGTCACCCTGTTCGGCGAAGGTGACCGGCGGACCGGGCAGCACAAACCGATACTGGCGACCGGTGCTCGTTTCGGTTGCACTGAAACTTTCGCGGGTCGATCCGGCGATCGGCACTCGCACCACCGGCAGTTCGGACTCCAGCAGCCCGGTGATCAGATCCCCGGCCGGGCCGCCTGCGGGAAAGACCGCCGACACCGTCGCACCCAGCACACGGGCGTTCCGTGCGACGTTGACCCCGCCGCCGCCGGGGTCGTATCGAGGTGCACCGCAGCGGTTCTTGTGCGAGTGCACCACTTCCTCGGTGGACGCGGCGATATCCAGCGCCGGGTTCATCGTCAAGGTGACGATCGCCGGTTCCTGCGCTGTACGCGGTGTCGGGGTGGTCATCGGCGATCCTCATCGTCTCGGCGGCACATGTCATGGAAACGGCGCGACCTGTTGCTCGACTTGCAGCACCTGGCGGGTGGTCTTGATGACCGTGTCGGGGTTGAGACTCATCGAATCGATGCCCACGCGGACCAGGAACTCGGCCATGTCCGGGTAATCCGAAGGGGCTTGTCCACACAGGCCCGAGTGGATTCCGTTGCGTCGGCAGCCCTCCACTGCCAGGCGAATCATCTCCTTCACACCATCGTCGCGTTCGTCATAGTCGAACGCCACGATCTCACTGTCCCGGTCGACGCCCAGAGTGAGTTGAGTCAGGTCGTTCGAGCCGATCGAGAAACCATCGAATCGTTTGGCGAACTCATCAATGAGGATCACGTTGTTCGGGATCTCGCACATCGCGTACACCTTGAGCTCGTTCTCGCCCCGCCTCAGTCCGTGTTGGGCCATCGCCTCCAGAACCCGGTCCGCCTCCTCCACCCGGCGCACGAACGGCAGCATGAGCACGACGTTCGTCAGACCCATCTGATCGCGGACCCGCCGCATCGCGCGGCACTCGAGTGCGAAACCCTCGGCATAGGCGGGATGCGCATAGCGCGAGGCACCGCGGAAGCCGAGCATCGGGTTACTCTCTTCGGGCTCGAAAGCCGCTCCACCGACCAGGCTGGCGTACTCGTTGGTCTTGAAGTCCGACATCCGGACCACCACCGGTTTCGGCCAGAAAGCGGCGGCGATCGTGCCGATCCCTTCGGACAAGCGCTCCACGAAGAAGCTGCCCCCGTCCGAGTACGCATACGTCATCCGATCGATCGTCCGCCTCGCCTCGGCGTCATCGACCTTGTCCGGGTGCAGCAGCGCCAGCGGGTGCACCCGGATGTACTCGTTGATGATGAACTCCATCCGAGCCAGCCCCACGCCATCATTCGGGAGAAACGACGTCTTGAAAGCGAGATCGGGGTTGCCGAGGTTGATCATGATCTCGGTCCGCGGCCGCTCCAGGTCACCCACCTCGGTCCGATCGACGTGGAAGGGCACTTCGCCCCGGTACACCCGCCCGGTGTCGCCCTCGGCGCAGGACACCGTCACCAACTCTTCGTCGGGCACCTGCGCCGTCGCGTCGCCTGCACCGACCACCGCCGGAATGCCGAGTTCGCGGGCGATGATCGCCGCGTGGCAGGTCCGGCCGCCGCGGTTGGTGATGATCGCCGCCGCCGTCTTCATCACCGGCTCCCAGTCAGGATTGGTGGTGTCCGACACCAGCACTTCGCCGGGCTGGAAATCCGACAGCTGCGTCACGTCGTCGATACGCCTGACCACACCGGAGGCGATCTTGTCACCCACCGACCGCCCCTCGGTGAGCACTTCGCCTCGTCCATCGAGGGAGTAATTCTCCAGCGCGGTGCCGCCGCGCTGGGAGGCCACCGTCTCCGGGCGGGCCTGGACGATGTACAGCTTTCCGTCGATGCCGTCCTTGGCCCACTCGATGTCCATCGGCCGCCCGTAGTGCTGCTCGATCGTGCAGGCGTAGCCGGCCAGTTCCAAGACGTCCTCGTCGGTGATGCAGAACCGGGCGCGGTCGGCCCTCGGCGTGGGGATGTTGCGCGTCGTGTCCTTCGTCCGACCCTCGACGAAGATCATCTTCACCGCCTTGTCGCCGATGAGACGACGCAGCACGGCGCGGTGCCCGGCCAGGTAGGTCGGCTTGTGAACGTAGAACTCGTCGGGGTCGACGGCACCCTGAACCACGTTCTCGCCTAGGCCATAGGCGCCGGTGATGAAGACGACGTCGGGAAAGCCCGATTCGGTGTCCAGGGAGAACATCACACCCGACGAAGAGATGTCGGAGCGCACCATCTTCATCACGCCGATCGACAGCGAAACCTTGAAGTGGTCGAAGCCCTGGTCGATGCGGTAGTGGATGGCCCGATCGGTGAACAGGCTGGCGAAACACCGGCGACACGCGTCGAGCAGGCTCTCGGCGCCCTTGATGTTGAGGTAGGTGTCCTGCTGGCCGGCGAAGCTCGCAGTGGGCAGATCTTCGGCGGTCGCCGAACTTCGCACCGCGAGACTGACATCCTCGCCGTACTCGTCCTGGAGCCGGCGGTAGCCGTCCAGGATCTCGGCGGCCAGGTCGTCGGGAAGCCCGGCGCCGTAGACGATCTCTCGGGCACGTTTAGCCTTTCGCGCCAGCGCGGTGACGTCGTCCGGGTCGAGGCCGTCGAGCTCGGCATGAAGCAGATCCCAGGCGCCGGACCGGTCCAACATGTGGCGGTAGGCCGCGGCGGTGGTGGCGAACCCGTTCGGGATTCGGACGCCTTTCTCGGACAGCTTCTGGAACATCTCACCCAGCGAGGCGTTCTTGCCGCCGACCAGCGGCACGTCTTCGATGCCGAACTCCTCGAAGAAGCGGACATACCTGGATGCACTCATGACCTGTCCTCTCGTAGCGCCGCCCAATGCCAACCTCCCATGCCCACACGCACGGAGCGAGGGCCAAAAGTCACTCTAATCGACATCGGACCAGTCGGTGAGCATCGTCTTTCCGCTTGAGAATACTTGTGGGACAGTCGATTATGGGCGTGTCTGGCACCTGTCCAAGCGATGCCCTCGAGATCGACACTGGCGCGCGAAAGCCTGAGCAGAGGGCACGCCGGCGTCGATCTCAATCCACTGAACCTCCGCTATCAGATCACTAGGAGACACCACCAAGCGACACCGCCAAGCGACACCACCACGTGACACTAGGTGAACCGGACCGTCCGGCCGGGCTCGATTCGTTCCGTCCGGCCGTGACATTCAACCTCGAAGGGCGGCAGATCTCTCGGCTCCACACTGAGTTCAGCGCCCCGTCCGCTGACCCGCAACCACATGTGGTGGCCCCGATAGTGGATCGGTAACCCGAGCGCGCCGAGCGACTCCGGCCAGTTCGGGGCCAACACGATTCGGTCACTTCGGATCTCGAGTCCGGTAAAACAGCGTTGCACCAGGTCCACGCTGCCAACCATTGCGGCGAGATGGATTCCTTCAGAGGTGGTACCGCCCTGGATGTCGGCGATGTCCGACTTGAGCACCCGTTGGAAGAACTCCATCGCGCGATCGCGATTCGCGCGCGCCAGCACCCAGGCGTGGACCACCGCGCTCAGTGTCGACCCATGCGAGGTACGCGACATGTAGTAGTCGACCATCACCGGGATCTGTTCGGGCGCAAAGCGATATTCGAGGCGTTCGAGCAGCTCGCGCAGTTCGTTGGAGGACAGGAGGTAGAGCAGCATCAGCGCATCCGCCTGTTTGGACGCTTTGTATCTGTTGACGTCGTCGCCCTCGGCTTCGAGGATTCGGTCCAGACGCTGGATGTTGCCGTATGTGCGGCGGTAGGCAGCCCAGTCCAGCTCAGCCAGTTCGCCGTAGCCCTCGAACTGGCTGACAATGCCGTCATGAAAGGGGACGAACATCCGCCGGCTCACCTCGTCCCAGCGGCCCAGCTCCTCGTGGCTCAGGCCAAGTTTCTCCCGGATGTCCAGTCGGTTGGGCAACGGCAGCAGATCCAGCGCTTCGATGGCTCGCAGGATCACCCAGACCGCCATCACGTTGGTGTAGGCGTTGTCGTCGACGCCGTCGTAGGGCCGGTCTGGGTACCCGGCGTGGAATTCGTCGGGACCGATCACGCCGGGGATGTGGTAGCGGCCGGTCCCCTCGTCGCGGACGGCGCGGCTGACCCAGAACCGGGCGATCTCGATGAGCATCTCTGCCCCGTAGTCGATCAGGAACGCCAAATCGCCTGTGGCCTGGTAGAACTGCCATACGTTGTAGGCGACGGCGATCCCGATGTGATGCGCACGATGGCTCGGGTCGGGGTTCCACCGCCCCGAGCGCGGATTCAGGTGCAGTTCCGGACTCTCCTCCCGGCCATCACTACCGGACTGCCACGGAAACATCGCCCCCTGGTATCCGGCGAGGCGGGCCGCGCGGCGGGCTTCGCGCAGGCGGCGGTACCGGTACCGCATCAACGACCGGGTGATCATCGGCACCCGCAGGTTGAGCACGGGAAAGATGAAGAGTTCGTCCCAGAAGATGTGTCCGCGGTAGGCCTCGCCGTGCAGCCCGCGGGCAGGTACCCCGACATCCACGTCGGCGCTGTTGTAGCTGACCGTCTGCAGCAGATGCAGCAGATGCAGCCGTAGGATACGCAATTCGTCTGTGTGGTCCTCGAATTCGATGGAGAGCCTGCGCCAGAGGTTCGTCCAGGTCAGTGTGTGCGCATCGTGGATCTCAGCGAACCTGCCCTGCCGGCCGAGTCTGCGTTCGGCTCCCGAAGCCGGCTCGGACGTCGCGACGTCGCGACCGGTCACCACGGTGACAACCTTCTCCACACTCAGCGATTGCCCGCGGGCCAGCTCGGTGCGGATCTCGTGGCCGATCTCGAACTCCTCGTCGACGAGACGGTACTCGGCGGGTACTTCGGTATCGCCGCGCCACACAGTGCTGCGGGCGGCCATCGCGATCGGGATCTGCGACTGATTGGTACGCACAGTCAGCAGCACCGAGTTGCCGCAGATCTCGCGCTTCTGCAGCGAGTCCAAGTGGTGACTGGCCAGTTCCCGGTACCGCTCGACCAGCCCATTGCACACGTCGGCGTCCAGCGTGGACCGGATCTCGATCGGACCCGACCAGTCCTCAGCACAGATGGTCGTCTCCAGAGCAGCAACGTGCGCCTGATCCATCGCCACGAAACGCCGCTGGGTCACCGAGGTGGTACGACCATCGTCGTCGCGAAAACACAGCTCGCGCGTCAAGACGGCACCCCGCAGATCGAGTGTCTGCCGATAGGACAGGAGGGTGACCCGGTCGACGTCGAACCAGGCGCCGCCGTCGATGCGGAACGTCAGCGGCAGCCAGTTGGGCAGATTCACCAGGCTCTCGTGGGCCGTGCTGCGGCCGGAAACCACGTCGTCGAGTCGATTGAACACACCGGCGGCATAGCTGCCGGGGTAGTGCACCTGGCCCGCCGAGGACTCGGGTGCGGCGCCGCGGGTGGCGAAGTAGCCATTGCCCACGGTGCACAACGCCTCACGGAGCTTCTCGCTTTGCGGGTCGTAGCCGTCATACGTCAGAGCCCAGGCGTCGTTGGAAACCTGTTGCTCGTAGGCCATCCATCTCGCCCCGCGCCGAAGAAACTCCCGAACCTGAGCCGGACTGTCGAGGGTGAACTGGGCCGCGGTGTGCCGATCGCCGGCGCGGCTGCCGAGCTCGTGGCTGCGCACGACGATTCCGATACCTTCGAGGCGGACCGCGTCGAACCCGTCCTCATCAGTGAGGTCATCTCCGATGAAGATCGGCAAGACCCGCTGCGCTTCTCCCATCCGGTCAGAGATCCAGGCCAGGGTGGCGCCCTTGTTCCAGTCGATGTCAGGCCGCAGTTCGACGATCTTTCGCCCGGCCGACACCCGCAGACCGGCGCGCCGCCCCAACCGGTGGGCGGCGGCGATGACCTCGCCGACGCGCTCCGTGGCGACATTGCGGTAGTGCACCGCGACGGCGAAGCGCTTGTGCTCTACATACGCCCCCGGGACGTCGGTCAGCTGGTCGCGCAGTTCAGCGGCGGCGCCCTCCAGCACCGGCACCGCGGCGGCGGCGGCTTCGTTCTGGTGGTAGTGACCATCCGGTGCGATCAGTTCGAATCCGTGGCTGCCGGCATACCAGATGCCCGAGATTCCCACGCGGCTCTGGATGTCGGCCAGGTCGCGTCCGCTCAGTATCGCTACCGGCCCCAGCCGTGCCAGATCCTCCAAGACAGTGGCAGCGCCCTCCACCAGCGTGGCTGCGTCGGGATCAGCGACGATGTCGGAGAGCGTGCCGTCGAAGTCGAGGAACAACATGGGCCGGCGGTTGTTGATCACCCCGATCAGCTGACTGTAGGAGTCGAGTGCGTTCGGCACTTCGGACATGGGGCAGAACCCGCTGCGCACCACGACCGCGTCCGGATCGGTGACGACGATGTCGGCGCCCTCGGTCAGCAAGTCCTCGGCGTGGCCGGTGCGGTCCACCCCGATCACGAGCGCGAACCCACCGTCGCGACCGGCTCGAACGCCCGACCCGGCATCCTCGACGACGACCGCGCGCTCCGGCAGGGCGTTCGCCCGGTGGGCAGCCTCCAGGAGCACCGCCGGGTCCGGTTTTGCAGGCAGTCCTAGTGCGTCGGCGACGACACCGTCGACCCGGACCGGAAAGAGGTCACCGATTCCGGCGGCGTTCAGAACATCTTCGCAGCTACGACTCGACGAGAAGACGGCCGTGGCGATGCCCGCCGCCTGCAGCTTGCGCACCAGCGCGATCGTCGAGGAGAACAGCGGCACACCGTCTGCCAACATGCCCAGGTACAGACGCTCCTTGCGGTTGCCGAGTCCATATGCGGTATCGGTGCTTTCGTCAGACGCACTACCCGGCGGCAGCTGGATACCTCGGGATCGGAGAAAGTCGGTGACGGCCCGGCGCTTGGGCTTGCCGAGCATGAATCGCCGAAAATCGTCGTCGGAGAACGGAGCGTGATCCTCGCCAGCGCGAGCCGGCCGTCCGGATAGGTAGTCGTCGAACAACCGCTTCCATGCCGCTGCGTGCATCGCCGCAGTGTCGGTCACCACGCCGTCGAGGTCGAACAGCACGGCATCGTGTAATCGACGGTCGATCGTGACCGACGGACTGGTTGGCACGTCACCAATCATAGGAACGAAGTGCCTAGGCGCAGAGGGCCAAAGGACCAGCCTGGCAAGGGACCAAGGACCACAGAGACCAGGTGGTGACCTTCGTCTCTATCGGCGCAGTCTCGACGCGGTAACCATGATTGCGTGGCCGTCGACCCGAAGGGACCGAAGGGGATGATGAGGACACTCGCTGACCGAGCGGGGTGTCGGGAACAGAATCTCGACAACGTCGCCTGGGGATTCCTGCGGTCGAAGTTCACCGGGCCGACCTATGTCAACTGGTCGATGGAAAAGCGCATCGACGCCTACCTGCAGCACTACGGACCCGCTGAGATCATCGACGACGGCGACACGTATCACGCGCTGGTGGAGCGCATCATGGCCAACGTGGGACCAGCAGTCCGATCTGGTCTGCTCAAGTGGCATCACATCGGCGGTTCGTTGTGAACGTCATCCACAAGACCCCTGCCGACTGGCGGGTGCCGCCTAATTTCAACGACTACGACGGCACGCGCGCGACGTTCCGGTGGACCGATGTCCTGGACCCGTGTGCCGGAATTCCCGGCTGCAACATCGCCTACGCGGCGGTCGACCGGCACGCCGAGGGACCGAATGCCCAGCGGGTGGCGTTGCGGTTCATCCGTGACTCCGGACCGGGGACCGGCGGTCAGCTCCAGACCCGGGATCTGAGCTACGCCGACCTTGCCCGCGAGACTCGCCGATTCACCAACGTGCTGCGCTCGCTCGGCGTCGGAAAGGGCGAGAAGGTCTTCGTCATCATGGGCCGGGTGCCGGAGCTGTACATCGCGATGCTAGGCGCGTTGCGCAACGGAAGCGTGGTCTCGCCGTTGTTCTCGGCTTTCGGGCCGGAGCCGATCGCGACCCGGGTCGGCATAGGCGAAGCCGCCGTGCTCGTCACCACTTCGACGATCTACCGCCGCAAGATCGCCAAGGTACGCGACCAGCTGCCCTCGGTTCGTCACATCCTGTTGGTGGATCAGGACGAGGCCGCCGACGACGTGCCGGGAACCCGCAACCTTCACCGGTTGATGGCCTCCGTCGGCGACGATGCGCCGATTGAACCCACCACCGCCGATGATCCATCTCTGCTGCACTTCACCAGCGGCACCACCGGCACGCCCAAGGGCGCCATCCACGTGCACGGCGCGGTACGGATGCACTACATCACCGGTCTGTACGCGCTCGACCTACACCCCGACGACATCTATTGGTGCACAGCGGACCCGGGCTGGGTGACCGGAACGTCCTACGGGGTGATCACACCGCTACTGCACGGTGTCACATCCATCGTCGACGAGGCCGAGTTCGATGCCGAACGCTGGTACCGGATCCTGCAGGACCAGGGCGTCACGATCTGGTACACCGCCCCGACGGCCATCCGGATGCTGATCAAGGCCGGCGCCGAGGTGGCGGGCAAGTACCAGTTTCCCAGGCTGCGGTTCATCGCCAGTGTCGGCGAGCCGCTCAACGCCGAAGCGGTGTGGTGGGGGAAGCGGGTACTGGGCCTGCCCATCCACGACAACTGGTGGCAGACCGAGACCGGCGGGATCATGGTCGCCAACACGCCGGCCTTCGACATCAAACCCGGTTCGATGGGCCGCCCGTTACCGGGTGTGGACGCGTTCGTCGTCCGCCACGAGTCCGGCCACGAAGGTGGCTCGGTGTCGGTGGTCGAGGAATCCGACGTGGAAGGCGAACTGGCGCTGCAGCCGGGTTGGCCATCGATGTTCCGTGGCTACCTGAATCAGGAAGAGCGCTATCGCAAGTGCTTCGCGAATGACCTGTATCTGAGCGGGGACCTGGTCAAGCGGGATTCCGACGGCTACTTCTGGTTCGTCGGCCGAGCCGACGACGTGATCAAGTCGTCAGGACACCTGATCGGCCCGTTCGAGGTCGAGAACGTGCTGACCGACCACCCGGCGGTCGCCGAGGCGGGGGTGATCGGAAAGCCGGACCCGACGATGGGCGAGATGGTGAAGGCCTTCGTGGCGCTGAAGGACGGTTACACCGCCGACGACGACCTGCGGCTGGAACTGCTCGGCCATGCGCGGAAGCGGCTGGGCGCAGCGGTCGCGCCCAAGGAGATCGCGTTCGTCGACACCCTGCCGCACACCCGCAGCGGAAAGATCATGCGCCGGTTGCTCAAAGCGCGAGAGCTCGGATTGCCCGAGGGTGACACCTCCACCGTGGAGACGCCCGTCGCACGCCAGGAGGTGACCTCGTGACCGACGCGGCGGCAGACCAGCCGGCGGATCGCGATCTGGCCTACGGGCTGCTGTCCGACATGGTCCGAGTGCGGCGCATGGAAGAAAAGTGCGCAGAGCTCTACAGCGAGGGCAAGATTCGAGGTTTCCTGCACCTCTACGTCGGCGAGGAGGCCGTCGCGGTCGGATCTCTGCGTGCACTGACTTCTGACGACGCGGTGGTGGCCACCTACCGTGAGCATGCGCACGCACTGCTGCGGGGCATCCCGATGACCAAGATCATGGCCGAGATGTTCGGCAAGCAGGAGGGCTGCTCACGCGGACGCGGCGGCTCGATGCACCTCTTCGATGCCGACCGCCGGTTCTACGGAGGCAACGCGATCGTGGCCGGCGGTCTGCCACTGTCGGCCGGGCTAGCTCTGGCCGACGTGCAGCTGCAGCGAAACCGGGTCACCGCATGCTATTTCGGCGAAGGCGCGATCGCCGAGGGCGCCTTCCACGAGTCGCTGAACATGGCTGCGCTGTGGCAGTTGCCGGTGCTGTTCTGCTGTGAGAACAACCTCTACGCGATGGGCACCGCGATCGCAAGGGAACTGTCGCAGCCCGACCTGACGCAGAAGGCGGCGTCCTACGGGGTGCCGGCCATGTCCGTGGACGGGATGGACGTGCGGGCCTGCCACGCCGCCGCCCAGCGGGCCGCGGACCACATCCGCGCCGAAGGCGGGCCGTTCTTCGTGGAGTTCCGCACCTACCGCTTCCGGCCGCACTCGATGTTCGACCCCGAGTTGTACCGCGACAAGGCGGAGGTCGAAGCCTGGCGCGAGCGTGACCCCATCCGCAGCTTCACCGACACCTGCCTCACCGCCGGAACCCTCACCGACGACGACGTCGCCGCCATCGAGACCGCAGCCGAGCAGGAGATATCCGACGCCGTCGGCTATGCCGAGTCCGGAACCTGGGAACCCGTCGAGGATCTCGCCCGGGACCTGCTCACGACCACCACACCAGAGGTGCTCCGATGAAGACGGCATACCGCGCTGCGGTGCATGACTCGATCCGCGACGTCATGCGGGACGACTCGCGGGTCGTGCTGATGGGCGAAGACGTGGGCCGCTACGGCGGAACATACGCTGCGTCCAAGGGCTTGCTGGCCGAGTTCGGACCGGACCGGATCCGCGATACCCCGCTTTCGGAGCTGGGTTTCGTCGGAATCGGCATCGGGGCCGCACTAAACGGACTTCGCCCGATCGTTGAGGTGATGACGGTCAACTTCAGCCTGCTGGCCCTCGACCAGATCGTCAACACCGCCGCCGCCTTGCGCCATATGTCCGGCGGCCAGTTCTCGGTTCCGCTGGTGATGCGAATGGCCACCGGGGCGGGGCGCCAACTGGCCGCCCAACATTCGCACAGTCTCGAGTGCTGGTATGCACACGTCCCGGGGATCAAGGTGGTGGCACCTGCCACCGTGGCCGACGCCTACGGGATGCTGCCCACCGCACTGGCCGACCCGGACCCGGTCGTCATCTTCGAACACGTTCAGCTCTACAACACCACGGCCGACATCGATGCGCTCACCCCGACCGACATCAGCAGCGCCGCGGTGCGCCGGACCGGAGCGGACGCCACGATCATCGCCTACGGCGGCAATGTACCCAAGGCTCTGGACGCCGCGGCCGAGCTCTCGACAGCTGGAATAGACTGCGAGGTAATCGATCTCCGCGTTCTGCGACCACTCGATGATGACACGATTCTGGATTCGGTGCGCAAGACACACCGGGTCGTGGTGATCGACGAAGCATGGCGGACCGGAAGCCTCGCCGGTGAGATCAGTGCGCGCATCGTTGAAGATGCGTTCTTCGACCTCGATGCGCCGATCGCCCGGGTGTGCACCGAAGAAGTGCCGATTCCCTATGCCAAACATCTTGAGCAGGCAGCGCTTCCGCAGCCGGAGAAGATTGTCGCCGCAGTCAAGAACCTGTTCGGAACCGGCCGATGATCGAGTTCAAGATGCCTGCGCTGGGCGCGGACATGGACGAGGGAACGCTGAACGAATGGCTGGTAAAGCCCGGAGACACGGTGACCCGCGGGCAGATCGTGGCGGTGGTCGAGACCACCAAGGCCGCAGTCGAAGTCGAGTGCTGGCATGAGGGGACCGTGCACGAACTACTGATTCCTGTCGGAGAGACCGTACAGGTCGGGACCCCATTGGCCAGCCTGTTGGAGGCAGGCGAGACCGCACCGATCCCTTCGGCGGCGGGCTCAGATCTCGCGCCTGCCAACGCCTCAGCTGCGGAGCAGCCGGTGACGACGTCCGCGGATCTGGCACCGCCCCAAAGGAAGCCGACGGCCGAACCGCGACACCGCCGGTGGGTCTCCCCCGCCGCCCGCCGGTTGGCCGCGTCGCTGGGAGTCGACCTCGACGCGGTGACCGGAACAGGCCCGCAGGGAGCGGTGACGATCACCGACGTCGAACATGCGGCCGCCGATGCGGCCCACGAACCCGACAAGAAGGCGGTCGCGGCTGACCGCGCGACTCAGATGCGCCGCTCGATCGCTGCCGCCATGAGCCGTTCCAAGCATGAGATCCCGCACTACTACCTCGCCGACGAGGTGTCCATGGATAGGGCGCTGGCGTGGCTGACCGAGCGCAACGCGCAACGCCCGATCTCCGAGCGGGTGCTACCGGCCGTGCTGCAGTTGAAGGCCGTGGGCCTGGCCGCGCAACGGTTCGGTGAACTCAACGGGTTCTGGCGCGAAGACGGCTTCGAGGCCGCCACCGGGGTCCACGTCGGGGTGGCGATCTCGCTGCGCGGCGGCGGGTTGGTGGCGCCGGCAATCCACGACGTCCCCGACAAGAAGCTCGACGAGCTGATGGCCGACCTCACCGACCTGGTCGCCCGCGCACGAGCCTTCTCGCTGCGCAGCTCGGAGATGTCCGACCCGACCATCACCGTCACCAACCTGGGTGACCAGGGCGTCGATTCGGTGTTCGGGGTGATCTACCCGCCACAGGTCGCACTGGTCGGGTTCGGCAAAGCCGCCCAGCGGGTCTGCGTCGTCGACGGCGGTATCCGGGTCGCCACGATGGTGCAGGCCACCCTGTCGGCCGACCACCGGGCCAGTGATGGACACCGCGGCGCGCTCTTCCTGGCCACGGTCAACGAACTGCTGCAACAGCCCGAGATCCTGGAGAAGTGAGAACATGCCCACCACAGACCAGATCCGCGCCGAAGTGCTGTCGGTCCTGACGACGATCGCACCCGAAGTCGAAGCCGACGACATCACCGACGATGCCCTGCTTCGAGACCAGGTGGACCTGGATTCGATGGACTGGCTGAACTTCCTGCAGGGGATCCACAAGCGACTTCACGTCGACATCCCGGAATCGGATTATGCGTCGCTGCGGACCCTCGGCGAGCTGGTTCACTACGTCGACCTCCGCGCGGCGAAAGCCGACTGAGCGTCTGCTCCCCGCAGCTCAGGCGAGCGCGAGGAACAGCTTCTCCAGTTCGGCTTCGGTCATCGGCTCCTTGCCGTCAGCGCCACCTCCGCTTTGACATTCCCGCAGACCGGTCGCCACGATCTTGAACCCCGCACGGTCCAGCGCCCGCGACACCGCCGCCAGTTGAGTCACGACTTCCTTGCAGTCGCGGCCCTGCTCGATCATCGAGATCACACCGGCCAGCTGACCCTGGGCGCGGCGCAACCGGTTCAGCACGGCGCCGATCGCCTCCTCGTCACCAATCATATTGACAGCGTACCCGTGGGGGTATATCGAAGGGAATAGATATACCCCGGGGGGTACTTGATATGCCCGTAAGGACAGAGCCGATAGCGGCTCACTGCAGTCGTGAAGGAGTAACCGATGATCCTCGAGCAGTACTACATCGAGTGCTTGTCCCACGCCTCGTATCTGATCGGGGACGAATCCAGCGGACGCGCCGTGGTGGTCGATCCGCGCCGCGACATCACCGAGTACCTGGCCGATGCCCGCAAGTACGGTCTACGGATCGAAGGTGTGATCAATACCCACTTCCACGCCGACTTCGTGTCCGGGCACCTGGAGTTGGTCGAGGCGACCGGGGCGTGGATCGGGTTCGGAGCGTCGGCCGATACCGACTACCCCATCCGGCGCCTGGCCGATGGCGAACACATCTCGCTCGGCGAGGTCGACCTGGAGATCATTGCCACTCCGGGGCATACCTGGGAATCGATCTCGGTGCTGGTCCGCGAGCGGCACGGAGCCGAACCGACCGCGGTGCTGACCGGTGACTCGCTGTTCATCGGGGATGTCGGACGCCCCGACCTGGTGAACATCGGCGACAGCTCGGCACCAGACCTGGCACGGGCGATGTACCACACGATTCACCACAAGCTCCTGCAGTTGCCCGACGAGGTCACCGTGATGCCTGCCCACGGCGCCGGATCGTCTTGCGGCAAGAACCTGTCCACCGAGCTGACCTCCACGATCGGCGAGCAGCGGCTGACCAACCCGTCGGTGCAACCGATGAGTGAAGAAGACTTCGTCGAGCTGATCACTCACGGCCAGCCCGCTGCACCCGCTTACTTCTCCTCCGACGCCGCGATGAACAAACGGGTCCACCCGCTGCTGGCCCCGGACCGTCGAATTCCGGAGATGACTCCGGACCAGGTCCGTACGGCGCTGGACTCCGGTGTCCGGGTACTGGACGCCCGCGGTGTCGAGGACTTCGCGCGGGGGCACCTGCGCGGGTCGGTCAACGTCGGCTTCGACGGCCGCTTCGCCGAGACCGGTGGAATGGTGGCAGACATCGGCGACCGGATCGTGTTGATCACGTACCCCGGTGAAGAACAGGAGGCCGCTCTGCGGTTGGCCAGGATCGGATCCGACCACGCCATCGGCTACCTCAACGTTCCCGCATCTGGCCACTTCCCGACCGGATTGGCTGATCTTGTCCGTACCGCTCCACGCACCTCCGTGGTCGCTCTGGCCCGCATGCTCACCGACGACGCCGTGACGCTGATCGACATCCGCAACCCGGGCGAACGCGACTCGGGCACCATCCCGGGCGCG
This sequence comes from uncultured Mycobacterium sp., assembly GCA_964513475.1. Classification (GTDB taxonomy): domain Bacteria; phylum Actinomycetota; class Actinomycetes; order Mycobacteriales; family Mycobacteriaceae; genus Mycobacterium. The sequence continues at coordinate 36,289 of CAZEMS010000005.1, forward strand.
ATGCCCATACCGCTGGCGCAGTTGCGCACCGAGGTGGCCACGGTGTCCGGTGACAAGCCGATCGTGGTGCACTGTGCTGGCGGATGGCGCTCCAGCGTGGCAGCTTCACTGTTGCGGGCAGAGGGGTTCGACAAAACCTCGGACCTGGCCGGCGGCTACAACGCCTGGGCCGAGGCTCATGCGATTGTGTGAGCGCATGCGCTCGGGTGAATTGCGCCGAGTCCGACACCAGGGCTGCGGTCCGGCCCAAGTCACGACCATGGTGTAGATCTCGGCGACCGACACAGCCGGACCACGGGGTGCCTAAGCGGGCCGGGCGACAATCACCGGCGTCCTGGTTCCGTGCACCACGGCGGTGCCGACCGAACCGAGGAGCAGCCCCGCGAACCCACCTCGCCCGTGGCTGCCCACGACGACCAGTTGGGCGGTGTCAGCCGCCTCGATGAGGTGGCGAGCGGGACGCTCCCAGACAATCAGCCGATCCACCCTCACATCCGGGTACCGTTCCTGCCATCCGGCCATCCGCTCGGCCAGCACCTCTTCGGCTGCGCTCTGCATTGTCGACCACTCCAGGCTGGGTAGGTCCGACACTTCGGCATCACTCCATGCGTGCAGCGCCACCAGATCAACACCGCGCCGGGCCGCCTCCTCGAACGCAATCGCCGTGGCCGACTCCGATGCCGGAGAGCCGTCGATGCCAACCACTACCGGCAGCCCGGCCCGGGAGCCGGCCGGCGGGGATTCGTCGGGTATCACCGCTACCGGGCAATGAGCATGGTGCACGAGCCCGGTACTGACCGACCCGAGCAGCACGCGCTGCCACCGGGACTGTCCCCTGCGCCCAACCACGATCAGCTGCGCATTCTGGGAGATACGGGACAGCGTTGGCACCGGGGCCGAGAAGAAGAGTTCGCGATGAACCTCGGGAGCCTCGGCACCCCGGCTCGCGTCCCCGACGGTTTCCAGCGCCTCAGCGAAGATCCGACGGGCCTTCTCCTCCTGCCACCTACGGAGTTCGGCGAGAGCCGGCGCCGCCGGGAACATCACGATGGGCGAGACCACCGCCGGAGTGTCGGCTACGTGGACCAGTGTGAGAGCCGAGTTCCGCATCATCGCCGCTTGCGCTGCCCACTGCACCGCAGTCCGCGCTTCTTCCGATCCGTCGACGCCGACGACGATGCCGGGATGTGTTGCTTGACTCCCCATAAGCCGTTTCCCTTCCAGATGTCCGTTTCACCCTTGCGTCAAGCAATATGCTTCGGGTCGAACGGCGGACCCTGCAGAGCCCAAAGGCCCTAATGTATGTCCACTGATGGGCCTACGTTGTCAGATGGCCGACCGTCGGGATCGAATCAATCGGAAGAGGGGGCGCGTGACGTGACCACTTCGCCAGTGGGCCAGCACAGCGGGAAGGGCGTCGTCGTCGGTGTCGACGGATCGGCATCCGCGAAGGTCGCCGTCGATTGGGCCGCCCGCGAAGCCGCCCTGCGTGACGTTGTACTCACCGTGGTATATGTGCAGAGCCCACCGACGGTCTGGATGTCACCCGAAACGCCTCTGCCGGCGGGCCTCGTAGAGCGGGGCGAAGAGTTCGGTCGCCGGATTCTCGACGATGCCGTGGAGGTGGCCCGCGCTGCCACCGATAGCGATTCGCTGCAGATCGACACCGAAGTCGTTACCGGACCGACCGTACCGACCTTGGCCGACCTGTCCAAGGACGCGCGCATGATCGTCGTCGGCTCTCGAGGGATGGGAGCGGTCGCCAGACGCATCCTGGGCTCGGCCTCTCTGGGTCTGCTGCATCACGCGCAGTGCCCGGTTGCGGTGATTCAGGACGAGGATCCGCTGATGCCGCTACCCGCTCGGGCCCCGGTGCTGGTGGCCATCGACGGTTCGCCGACATCCGAACGTGCCACCGCCGTCGCCTTCGACGAAGCGGCGCGGCGCGGCGTGGATCTGATCGCGGTACACGCTTGGCGCAACTGGGATTTCGGACAGTGGCCCGATCTGGACATCGATGAAATGCAGACTCGGGCCGAGGAGGTCTTGTCGGAGCGGCTGGCGGGTTGGGGCGAGCGCTACCCTGACGTCACGGTCGAGCGCATCGTGGTCTGCAACAATCCCGCCAAGGCGGTTCTCGTGGAGTCCGAACGGGCCCAGCTCGTGGTCGTGGGCAGTCATGGCCGCGGGGGGTTCGCCGGGATGCTGCTCGGATCTGTCAGTTCCGCCGTCGTGCAGGCGTCGCGGATGCCGGTCCTGGTCGTCCGCCGGTCGAACTGACCGACCCCGGAGACGAGCCGTCAGGCCAAGGGCGCAGACCACTTCAGCACTGCACCGCCGCCGTCGGTGTTCTCGAGACTGAACTCGCCGCCGCATTCCTCGGCGCGGCGGCGCAGATTTACCAGTCCGCTCTCGGTGCGGCCGGCGGGGACTCCCCGACCGTTGTCCCGCACCGTTATGTGTAGGTCGTCCTCGACACTCACCTCGATGAACAGTTCCGTTGCCTGAGCATGCCGGACGGCGTTGCTGACCGCTTCGCGCACAACGGCTTCCGCATGGTCGGCCAGGGTGTGGTCGACGACCGACAACGGTCCGACGAACTGCACCTGCGTGCGAAGACCCGGTCCGGCGAACCCGGCGATCGCCTCGTCCAGCCGCTGACGCAGCCTGGTGGCCCCGGGCGACGCGCCGTGCAGGTCGAAGATCGCGGTGCGAATCTCCTGAATGACCGCTTGCAGATCATCGACTCCGGCGGTCAGCCGCTGCTGGACTTCGGCCGAACGGGCCCGGGGGATGGTGCCCTGCAGAGCCAGCCCCACGGCGAACAATCGCTGGATGACGTGGTCATGCAGATCGCGGGCGATGCGATCCCGGTCGGCGAGCACGTCCAGTTCGCGCACTCGGTGTTGCGCGGTCGCCAGCTGCCAAGCCAATGCGGCCTGATCGGCGAAAGTCGCGACCATGTCGAGCTGGTCCTCGGTGAACGGGCGGGTGTCCTTCATCCGCATCACAATGAGAACGCCGGCGACGGTGCCGGTCGCACAGAGCGGGAGGGCTAGCGCCGGGCCCGAGATGCCGACCGCGCCCAGACCCAGGTCGAGCTTCTCGAATCGCTGCGGCGTGCGCTCGGCGAACACCTGACCTATCGGTGTCCGACCCAACGCGATCGTGAGCCCATCGTCGGCTTGACCGTCCTCGTCGTCGTCCTCGGCGATCATCGTGCCAGCGGTCTCTACGACCCGGAGCTCGCCGACATCGGCGGGCTCAGCTTCAGCTTCAGCGGGTACGGCGACCAAGGTTCGGTCGGCGCCGGTCAGTCTGAGAGCCTCCTGGGCTATCAGGCGTAGGGCAGTCGTCGGCTCGGCGCCGGTCAGCATCTTCGTGGCGATGTCGCGGGCGGCCTCGATCCAGGACTGGCGCAGGCGGGACTGCTCGTAGAGTCGGGCGTTGTCGATCGCGATGCCCGCGGCCGCGGCCAGTGCCTCGACCAGTACCTCGTCGTCCTCGCTGAACGGTTGACCGTTGGCCTTCTCGGTCAGGTAGAGGTTCCCGAAGACCCGGTCGCGGGTACGCACCGGGACCCCGAGAAACGTGGACATCGGCGGGTGGTGGGGAGGGAAACCGACTGAAGCGGGATGGTCGAGGATGTGATCGAGCCTGATCGGCTTGGGCTCGTCGATCAGCACACCGAGCACACCGCGCCCCTGCGGGAGGTGGCCGATCTTCGCACGAGTGGCCTCATCGATGCCTTCGTAGACGAACTCGACCAGTTCGTGATCGTCGTTCCGCACGCCAAGGGCTCCGTAGCCGGCGTCGACCAAGTCGATTGCGGTGTGCACGATCGTGCGCAGCGTGTCGTCAAGATCCAGGCCGGAGGTGACCACCAACACCGCCTCGACCAGGCCGTCGAGCCGGTCCCGGGCCGCGGCGATCTGGGTGATCCGGTCCTGCACCTCGTCGAGGAGCTCATGAAGCCGCTGCTGGGAAAGCGCACCTCGAAGCGGCGAGGTACCGCGGCGCCTATCGGACCCGCCCTGCCCGGTCACGGGTCAATCGTACGCACGTTCAAGGGAGTTCCGGCTCCCGTGGATGGTTCGCGCGGCCGAGCTTGGACACGAACACCGCGGCCTGTGTGCGGCGCTCCATGCCCAGCTTGGCCAGCAGCCGGGAGACGTAGTTCTTCACCGTCTTCTCGGCCAGGAACATCCGCGCCGCGATCTGCTTGTTCGTCAGTCCCTCACCGAGCAGGTCGAGCAGCACTCGCTCCTGGTCGCTCAGACCCGCCAGCGGATCGGACCGCTCGGCGGCGCCCCGCAGTTTGGCCATCAACGCGGCGGCGGCGCGGGTGTCCAGCAATGACCGCCCGGCACCGACGTCCTTGATCGCCTGGGCTAGTTCCATACCCTTGATGTCCTTGACCACGTAGCCGCTGGCTCCGGCCAGGATCGCGTCCAGCATCGCCTCGTCGGAGGTGAACGACGTCAGCATCAGGCACCTCAGATCGGGCATCCGCGACAACAGGTCGCGGCAGAGTTCGATGCCGTTGCCGTCGGGCAGACGCACGTCGAGCACCGCCACATCCGGTGCCAGCGCCGGTATTCGGGCAAGTGCCTGCGCCACCGTGCCGGCCTCACCGATGACTTCAAGTTCCGGGTCGGCGCTGAGCAGATCGATCAACCCCCGCCGAACGACTTCGTGGTCGTCGACCAGGAACACTCTGACTTTCATCGGCCGCTCACAACAGGCGCTGCCGGTTGCAGACCAGCACCGAGCATTCGGTGTCGCGCAGCGCGGCGATCCCCGATGGCCCAACGAAGTCGGTGGTGCCACCGGAGCGTTGCGCGGCAACGACAACCAGTTGGATCGACTTCGCATTCTGTGCTATGTACCGAAGTGTGCTGCCGTGCACCGGAACCGACTGCACATCCAGATCGGGATAGCGCCGTCGCCAGCGCTCCAGCCGCCGGTCGAGTTGAGCCTTCACCGCGCGGTTGTTGCTGGCAACAGCATCGGCGTCGTGGGTGTCGGAGAATCGGGACTCCCAGGCCATCAGCACGCGCAGCGGCGCATCGCGCAACCGGGCCTCGTCCAGACCCTGCTCGAGTGCCGCGTTCTCTGGACCCTCGTCCACCTCGGCAACGATCCAGCCGGTGCGCCCCGATGCGACGCCGCCGGGCGGGCGCACGATCGCGACCGGGCAGTGCGCCGACAACACCAAGGCGGTCGCCGTGGAACCGACGCCGCCGGGCATCGCATGGTTCAGACCGACCGCGCCGAGGCAGACCATGGCCGCCGCTGACGATGCTTTGAGCAGTGCCTCCACCGGCCGCGCCTGGGATATCTCCACCTCGATCTTGATCGGCTTGCCGGTGGCCTCCACCGCGTTGAGCGCCTGCCGGACGGCCAGCTCGCCGGTCGCCAGATCTCGGGCCGCCTCGTTCGGACGGTCCGACTCCCGCTGCGGGTCGATGGCATAGAGCAGCCGCAGCGGTATCTCGCGGCTGACCGCCTCGTCGACGGCCCACAGAGCGGCTCCGACCGCGTCCCGGGAACCGTCGATCCCCACGACGACCGATCGCTCCGGCGGAGGTGAGGTTGTCATGGAGACTCCCGTTCTCGTGTTCTGTTCGTCACTCCGACCGAACGCTGAGCACCTCGTCCAACGGACGTCGAGGAGTGGGCGCCGGTGTCTCGCCGAGCTCCGGCGCCAGACCGATCCGGACCAGCGCCTGGGGTATCGTATCGCGACCCAGTATTGCGGCTACCACCTCGCGACTGCCTGCGAGTTCGGTGATGTGGGTCAGCGTGCAGGAGCCCAAGCCGGCCAGCGTCGCCTCCAGCAGGACGCCCGACAGCGCCTCTCCGCAGGCCAATGCATCCCGGCGGGTGTTGTCATAGGTCGAAAGCACCACGACCTTGGAGTGGTCTTCGGGTAGCTCCCCACGCCGCTCCTGGTGGTGACTGACCGGAAAATTGCGTCCCACGTCGACGCGATCGCTTTCGGCTGCTGAGGCCATGGAACTGCGCGGCATGCCCTCGGTGCCAGCAAAATCCGATGTCCACCAGTCTATTTCAGCGTGATACGAGCTATCGTACAGCCGCAGCGACTCGGTCAGCATTGATGCTTCGGCGAGTTTCGGACGGTCGCTGTCGGCGATCACGTCGAGATTCACCTCACCGGCGGCATCCTCGGACACGGCGGCGGCCAACATCGGCTGAACCGACTCCCAGTCCGGCGGTGCGGCCATCGGCAACCGGTCGGTGCGGCGCAGCAGTATGGCGTCCGCGCGCCGCCGGTGGGCATCGGTGACGAATTCCATCGGCGAGAAGGAGATCGACGCCAGATGTTCCGGGTTGTTGGGATTGGGGAAACGTTCGACGTGTGACTCCCAGCCGGCGGCGGCCATCGCGACGCGCAGGTGGTCGAGCACGACCCCGCAACTGATCACAGCCTCCCGGCCAGAGCGATCTGTCGCATGCACGATGCGGTCGGTATCCAGGAAAAGGTGCAGACCCTTGCGGTCGGCGTTCCACCGCCAGGGTTGGCTGTTGTACAGGCTCGGCGCCCGACTCGCCAGCCGCACGGCTCGCTTGACGACGTCGATGTTGACCAGCTCGGTGCCCATGTTCGTATTCCACCCCACTTTCGGCTTCTACTCTGTCCGCTGCCGGACAGAATTTCCAGGGCCCTTGGTCCCCGGTGCGGCCAAGGAACCGGAAGGACTTCCTGCCCTGTGCCGCCCAGACACGACCAGGCACCATCGAAGTATGTTCCCGGGAAATCTGCAGGTGGCCGCTCATGAGACGCACACCGGCATGGTGTTTCTGGTCGGTGACCGGGCGTACAAGGCCAAAAAGCCCGTCGTGACCGACTTCCTCGACTTCTCCACGGCCGAGCGCCGCGAGCGCGCGTGCGACCACGAGGTCGCCCTGAACAGGCGCCTGGCCCCGAACAGCTATCTCGGAGTTGCGCACTTCAGCGACGGCCGGAGCGGTCCACCCGAACCGGTGATCGTGATGCGCCGTCACCCGGACGCCTGCCGGCTGGCCACCATGGTCACCAACGGCGAACCCGTTGAGGAACAGTTGATCTCGGTTGCAGCGACACTTGCCCAGTTCCACGCAGTCGCGGACCGCGGTGAGGCGATCGACCTTGACGGCCGGGTCCCGCAGGTGGCGGCCCGCTGGGACGAGAACCTGACCGAACTTCAGCGATACGCCCCAACCGTGGTCCCGTCCGACATCGTGCACACGATCCGCAGGCTGGCCGATCGCTTCATGGACGGCCGATCCGCGCTGTTCGGCGAGCGCATCGCCGACCGCCGTATCGTCGACGGGCACGCCGACCTGGTTGCCGACGACATATTCTGTCTGGACGACGGTCCCGCTCTGCTCGACTGCCTCGAGTTCGACGATGCCTTGCGGCATGTCGACACGATCGACGACGCGGCCTTTCTGGCAATGGATCTAGAGTTCCTCGGTCGCAACGACCTGAGCGAGAGCTTCCTTGCGCACTACCGCCGGTTGTCCGGAGATCCGGCGCCGGACTCGCTGGCGCATTTCTACATCGCCTACCGCGCGGTGGTCCGCGCCAAGGTCGACTGTGTCCGCTACACCCAAGGCCATCGCGATGCCGCCAACGATGCAGGGCGCCATCTCGAGATCGCTCTGAGGCACTTGCACACGGGTGCCGTCCGTCTCGTCCTCGTCGGCGGCGGCCCCGGCACCGGAAAGTCCACCCTGGCCGCCGGCCTGGCCGCGGCGCTCGGGGCGTCGGTGATCTCCACCGACGACGTCCGAAAAGACATGCTGGCCCGCGGCGAGATCTCCGGTGAGCCAGGTGTACTCAGCTCCGGCCTATACGCCCCCGAGCAGGTCGAGGCGGTGTACAACACGGTGCTGCGCCGCGCTGGCCTCGCCTTGACCGGCGGCCGCTCGGTCATCCTTGACGGCACCTGGCGCGACGCCCGGATGCGGGATCGGGCACGGGCGACAGCGGCTCAGTCGCACAGCCCGGTCATCGAATTGACGTGTGCTGTGCCGTTGGACAAAGCCGTCGAACGCGTTCGTGAACGTACATCGACCGCTTCCGATGCGACGCCCGAGATCGCCGCGGCGCTAGAGTCCGACGACGCGTGCTGGGCCGGCACTCACCGGATCGACACCAGTCGACCCCTGGCCGAATCGGTTGCTCAGGCTCATAAACTCTGCTGTCTGGCAATCTAATTCACCACGGCGGTGGACTTTCGCCGGCCGGCATCGTCAGCGGCCGACGCCAAGCGGGCGACACCGCGTTCGATACCGCGGGCGAACTCGTCGACGTCCGGGGCGGTATCGAAGTCCGCGATGATGCCGAAAGTCAAACTGTCGCCGTAGCTCAGAATCGCCACGCCGGTACGCAGTTGCAGCGCGATCGGCGGGACGGGCAACACCCGCAGTACCTCGCGTCCCAGGACCGTGAGCCGTTCCCGCGGGCCCGGAACATTGGTCGCCAACGTGACGACCCCTCGCTGCGGCAGCTTGGTCAACAACCGCACTACCCAGGCAGACAATGCGAACGGCACCATGTCGGCTGCTGTCATCACCAGGTTGCCGGCCTCTTTCTCACCGCTGTCCTTGGCGCGAGACAGCCTCTCGTGCACGGCACGTAGCCGCTCGACGGGATCGGCATGGTCCACCGGGAGATGCGGCAGCATCAGCGAGACCCTGTTGTCCGGGCGCTTCATCTCCTCCGCTCGCCGAACGGAGACCGGAACCAACGTCCTCAGCGAGTCCTTGCCCGGTTCCTCGCCGCGGCGCAGCAACGCTTCCCGATAGCTGTCACTGACCGCCGCCAACGCGACGTCGTTGATCGTCACGTCGAACGCACGGCAGACCTTCTTGACGTCGTCGAGGGCGACCCGGGCGCCGCTGTAGCGGCGCAGGTCAGAAACCGGACCGGTCAACGAGGATGCAGCCGCGGGCCGCAGGATTCCGCCGAGGACTTCCACCGCACCGGATGCCGTCTGCGCGGCGGCCTTGGCCGCCGACAGCGCCAGCCTTGCGGAGGCGCCGGGCCAGCGCAGGGGGTTCAGGCCCGGTCGCCATGCTTCAAGCACTGACGGTGTGCCTGCGGGGGCGATCTCGTTGACGAAGGTCCCGGGATGCGTGTCGTCGCTGAAGGCCGACAAGACGTTCATCGCGGAGATTCCATCGGCGATGCAATGGTGAATCTTGGTCAGGATCGCCCATCGGTCCTCGGTCAGTCCCTCGATCACCCACGTCTCCCAGAGCGGCCGGCCGCGATCCAGCCGGCGTTGCATGATGTCGGCGACGGCCTCGAACAGGGCATGATCGTCCCCGGGTTTCGGTAACGCGGTGTGGTGCACGTGGTGGCCGATGTCGAACGCAGGGTCGTCGACCCACTCGGGTGGGCGCATGTCCAGCGGGTGCGTTCGCAGCACCTGGGTGCAGCGAGGAACCTGCCGAACCTTCGCAGCCAAGTTCTGCACCAGCTCCGGGTAACCGGGCATCGGCCCTTCGATGATCGACAACCCGGCAATCGCCAGGCTGATGTTCGGGTCGGAGTCCTCAGCTTCGAGAAACGTCGCGTCCAAAGCTGACAGTTGATTTCGCATGACCTACCCCGATCGCTACCGCCGTCGGCGAACCTGAGTCCATCGTCTCCCCCGCATCCGATGATGCGTAGGGCCGGTTGTCACTTCGCCGCGCCCCTAAGTGACCTGATCAGGGCAGGGTACCCGGGCTGATCTCTTCCAACATCTCGGTGACCAGCGCGGCGATCGGGGATCGCTCGCTACGCAGCAAGGTGATATGGGCAAACAGCGGGTGGCCTTTGAGTTTTTCGATCACCGCGGCGACGCCGTCGTGACGGCCCACCCGAAGGTTGTCCCGCTGGGCGATGTCGTGGGTGAGCACCACCCGCGATCCCGTGCCAAGCCTCGACAGCACGGTCAGCAGGACGTTGCGTTCCAGCGACTGCGCCTCGTCGACGACGACGAACGAGTCGTGCAGCGAGCGGCCGCGGATGTGGGTCAGCGGCAGCACCTCGAGCATGCCTCGCGAGAGCACCTCCTCGAGCACGGCAGGGCTGGCGAGGCCTTCAAGGGTGTCGAACACCGCCTGCGCCCAGGGCCCCATCTTCTCGCTCTCGCTCCCGGGCAAGTAACCGAGTTCCTGGCCGCCGACGGCGTAGAGCGGGCGGAACACTACGACCTTGCGCTGAGTACGGCGCTCCAGCACCGCTTCCAGCCCGGCGCACAGCGCCAGGGCGGACTTCCCGGTGCCGGCCTTGCCGCCCAACGAGACGATGCCCACCGACTCGTCGAGCAGCAGATCCAGCGCAACCCGTTGTTCGGCGGAGCGTCCGCGCAGCCCGAACGCCTCGCGATCGCCACGAACCAGCTGAACCCGCTTGTCGGCATTGACCCGGCCCAAGGCGTGGGAGTTGCCGCCAAGCAACCGAACACCGGTGTGGCACGGCATGTCCCGTGCCGCTTCCAGGTCGACCTCACCGTCGGCGAACAACGCAGCGATATCGTCGGCCACCACGTCCACCTCCGCCATGCCGGTCCAGCCGGAGGTGATGACGTCCTGCGCGTGGTATTCGTCGGCGGGCAGACCGACCGCGCCCGCTTTGACCCGCAACGGAATGTCCTTGCTGACCAATGTGACCCGTTTACCCTCGGCGGCGAGGTTGGCCGCGCAGGTCAGGATGCGCGAGTCGTTGCAGTCCGTGCGAAACCCGGCAGGCAGCACCGAGGGGTCGCTGTGGTTCAGTTCGACATGGAGCGTTCCGCCTTGGGCGCCAACGGGAATGGGCTGATCCAGTCGGCCGTGCTCGAGTCGCAGGTCGTCGAACATTCTCAGTGCCTGACGTGCGAACCAGCCCAGCTCATGATGGTGCCGTTTGGCTTCCAGTTCGCTGATCACGACCAGCGGAACCACGACCTCATGCTCGGCGAACCGACTGCACGCCCAGGGATCGGAGAGCAGAACGGAAGTGTCGAGCACGTAGGTTCGAACGGCAGAAGTCCGGACAGAGGAATCGGTCACTTAGCGCTCCTCGAGCCCGCGCGGCCCCGCACGAACCTCTCGGCGGACGCTGCGGCACCAGGACCGGGGCCGGTCCTCTCGCGATCAATACGCTCGGTACCGCCCGGACAGCAGAGCATGTCGCTAGCCATCGGAACCGACGCTACTCTTGTCGCGGCGAAACCGCCGCGCAGCCACGCCGAAGGCACCGGTCGGCAGTGCCTCGGCGGCCAGGCGAGATCAGGAAGTGACGAACCGGCGAAGTTCGGGTTCGTCGGCAAGTCCCCACGCGGTGATCCGCTCGGCGATCACACGGCTCAGCGTGGCGCGGTCGAAGATCCCGGCGGCGGCCACGTTGGCGACCTTGTCCTGATACGCCTCGATGTCACCGCCGATGACTCCCAATTCCGCGGCACGGGCGCCGATCGCGGCGATGGTCTCGTCGCGCTCTGTCCCGAGCAAGTGTGTCACCAGGTTGGCGAAGAACTCCTCGTGACGCTCTTCGTCGCGCACAATCTTGCCGACCAGGCTGTTGAGCACCGGCTCGGCGACCTGCGCCTGTAGGTTCCGGCAGTACGCGGCATGGGCGCGCTCGAAGAAGGCCATGAACACCAGCGTCTCCACCTGCGAATAGGTTTCTGCGCGGTAGCCCTTCATCACGTGTTCGACGCGGACGTCCTCGTTGGCCGCCGGGTCGATCTCCCGGGTGACCACCAGATAGTTACGCAGAGCGACCGCATGCAAGTGTTCCTCGGCGGTCCAACGTCCGATCCAACGGCCCCACTTCTCTTCGAGGATGAAATGCTCGACGAGCTCACGGTGGTAGCCGGCCAGGTTGTCCTTGGTCAAGAGCAGGATCTCGAGTGCGTCGGTGACGTGCTTGGGCAGCGTCACCTCCGACGCGTCCCAGTCCCGGCCGCCGAGGAAGGCGAAGTTCTCGCCCTTGTCGAACGGCACGTAGTCGTGCGCGTACCACAGCTCGTCGGTGGCAAGGTGGCGGGACAGGTTCTCGGCCACCACCGGTTCGAGTTGGACGGTCAGTGCATTAGGAACAGGTTTCTGTGCCATGAAGTAACTGTAACCCGGATACACACATTTCCGGAAATCGCCAGTCGGCGTGTTCAGGCACATCACCCTGGCCGGCGGCGTCGATGTGGCGGCGGGCGCCGGTCCAGAACGGGGACCGTGTCAGGACCGCGTCGCCGTTGTTGGCGTCTTTGAAGACCACGGGGTGGTAGTCCGGGTGAATGCCGCGCTTCATTGCTGTTGCCCATCTTGGGAGCCGGCGATGTTTTCCGCGTGCTGAGAAGTGTTGCCGCAGGGGTCTTGATGCCAGTCGCCGAATGGGTCGTGGTAATCGGCCCATTCGCGGGGCCTGGCGAGTTCGGAGTCGGTGAGCAATGCCCCGCGCAGGGCGTCGACGATGGTTTGAGGCTCGGCGCCACATACCAGTACCGTGACCGACACGTGGCGGTCGCCGAGACGGTCGTGCCAGTCCGCGGCGGCCAGTGCGCAGCGTTGCAGGTCGACGTACGCAATCTCACTGGAAGTCATTGCGGCTAGCCACTTTCCCGCGTACTCGGACCGCATTCCACACCCGGCGGACTCGATCCACATGACGTCGTTGAACCGGTTGGCCAGCCACACTCGGCCGCGGGCGCGCACGACGCCGCCGTCGAGCAACACATCCAGAGCGTCGTGTAGCCGCTGCGGGTGAAAGGGCCGGCGCGCCGAAAACACCATCAGGCCGACATCCCCTTCGGGTTCCAGCGGCGGCTGACCCGCCAGCAGCGGGTCGTGCGGCATGCTGCTGCGCCCGCGTCGGGTGTCGGGATCAAGGTTGACCAGGGCGTTGGGGATCCGCGCGGATCCAACAGTCAATCGGGCCAGTGGGGCGAGCCGGCGCAGCACCGCCAACGTCTGGGCCTGTGGTTCATCGAGCACCACAGCGTCGGCGAACTCCGCCTGCGCAACGACCACCTGAGCGACGGTGCGTCCGTCGTCGAGCTCGTCATCACCCGTCGCCTGACTCAGCCACCTCGCCGAGTCGACGCAGGTGACCACAGCCTCCATCCGCACGTCGAGGGCAGCCGGACCGTCGATGTAACCGGGACCGACACGGACGCGAACATTTTCGATCGCCCAGCACACCGGCTCGGGCTCGAGCCATTCCATCAGTTGCACCACGATGCGACGCACATCGTGGTTCCGATTCAGTCGGCGCAGCAGTACGAGCAGATCCTCACGCACCGTGCACGTCACGCATCCGCGAACCAGTTCCAGCGGCCACCGAGAAGCGCCCTGTGCGGTACTCACGGTGCGCAATACGACCTGACCGTCGTAGCAGTGTTTGACGACGACGGTTCCGGGCGTCTCGGCCAACACCTCTGCTGCGCCGTTGGCATCACCTTGACCGCAGACCAGCACCACCGGAGTAAGCACACGACCTCCACAGTTATGAAAACGGTTATCACTTTCGTTAGGGTGAGAGTACCTCAACGCTCAAGGGAGACACATGTCCGCTCACTGCCAGGTCACCGGCCGATCGCCGGGGTTCGGCAACACCGTGTCACATTCGCACCGGCGCTCTCGGCGCCGCTGGAACCCCAACATCCAGTCCAAGACCTACTACCTGCCCTCTGAGGACCGGCGGATCAAGCTGAGGGTGAGCGCCAAGGGAATCAAGGTCATCGACCGCGACGGCATCGAAGCGGTAGTCACCCGGCTGCGTAGCCGTGGAGAGAAAATCTGATGGCCAAGAAATCCAAGATCGTCAAGAACGTCCGACGGCAGCAAACGGTGCAGCGCTACGCCGAACGCCGCGCGGAGCTCAAAGACAAAATCAGGCGCGGCACGCCGGAAGAACGGTCAGCGGCTATGGCTGCGCTGCAGCGCCTCCCGCGCGATGCCAGCCCGGTCCGGCTACGCAACCGCGATGCCGTCGACGGCAGGCCCCGGGGACATCTGCGCAAGTTCGGGCTGTCCCGAGTGCGCCTACGCGAACTGGCCCACCGCGGCGAACTGCCCGGCGTGTCGAAATCGAGTTGGTGATGACTGTGGTGATGGTTCTGCTGAAGACCCTGATGAGGACACAATGAAGAAGAATCGAAAGCGTCGGCTGCCGGCCCCAGAACCGAAGCGGCAGAAGAAGAATCCGTTGACGGCGATGGGCGTCGAGACCGTCGACTACAAGGACACCCAACTGCTTCGGACCTTCATCTCCGAACGGGGGAAGATCCGGTCCCGACGGGTCACCGGCCTGACTCCACAACACCGCTCTGCCGGCCGCGTAGGAACCCCGCCGGTCATCACAATCCGCTGTGCTGGTTGAGCGGATGCGCGGTGGGATTCACCGCGACCACCGCCCCCGAGATCATCCATCGGATCAACCGCGAAAGGCGGTCGATAATGCCATGGCCACAACGCAATTCGTCGTATGAGTCCAATCTCGATTCACCGGACACCGCCCTGACTCAGGACTCCGGCGTTATTGTCCTTAGCTTCGCTAGCCTGTCGACGTGGCACATTCTCATTCCCCTGTGACTCCGGTCGAGTTGAAACCCGCAGCCGCCAGGGTCGTTGTCGGGGCTCTGGCGGCCATCGCTGTCGCAGTAATCGTCGGAGCCGTTCTGCTGTGGCCGAGCGGGAAGCACGACAAGCTCCCCCTGGCACTCCAGGCTCCGGCAGGTGCCACTGTGACCATGGTCGGCGGCCATGTGGTGTCCACCACCTTCGGAGCATGCGGCAGCCCGTCAGCACGCCAGGTGTTGACTGCCCTCCCGGAGCCGGGTGATCCCGAGCGTGGCGAGTGTTTGCTGGCGGTAACGGCGATCGACTCCGGCCCCAATGCGGGAGCCACCACATTGCTGGAATTCACCAGGACGCCAATGCAACCTAGTCTCGAGTCTGGTGATCAGGTCCGCCTCACGCGCCTCGTGGATCCGCAGGGCGAAACGAGCTACCAGTTTTACGATTACGAGCGCTCCTTTCCGCTGCTTGGATTGGCCGTGCTGTTCGCAGTGGTAACTGTCGCGGTGGCCCGCTGGCGGGGCCTTCTGGCGTTGGTCGGCATCGGCGTTGCTTTCGCGGTCTTGGTGGTCTTCCTGCTCCCTGCGTTGCGCGACGGTGCACCTGCTCTCCCAGTAGCGCTGGTCGGATCCTCGGTGATTCTGTTCGCGGTGATCTACCTGGCACACGGCGTGAGTCTGCGCACGAGCGCGGCCTTGTTGGGAACTCTCATGTCGATGCTGCTGGCCGCACTGCTGTCGTGGGGAGCGATTGAGCTGACGTATCTGACCGGCTTGTCGGAGGACCACAACCGGGAAGTCAGCGCATTCATGGGCCAGGTTTCCATCGGGGGATTGCTGTTGGCCGGTTTCATCATCGGCAGTCTGGGCGTGCTTAACGATGTAACCGTCACACAGGCGTCGACCGTGTTCGAACTGGCCAGGGCCACCGGTCAATCCAGGCGGAGCGTATTCGTCGGGGCCATGCGGGTGGGCCGCGATCACATCGCCAGCACGGTCTACACGCTGGTTCTCGCGTACGCCGGCAGCGCACTACCCCTACTTCTGCTGATCTCGGCGTCGGACCGGACGCTAGGCGACGTGCTGGTCAGCGAGAGCGTCGCCATTGAAATCGCGCGCTCGGCCGTCGGCGGAATAGCCCTCGCGTTGTCGGTGCCCCTCACCACCGCTATTGCCGCGGCACTGGCCACCCCGACTGCCAGTCCCGACCTTGACGTCTGATCCCATCGCGATTCTCTGATCCACGTAATCGTTGGCCGTTCAGTCGATTCGCTCTATCGCCACCCAAACCGGCTAGTAGACATACACGTTGGCAGGTTCTTCTATCTGTGTCACGCTGGTGACCAACAGCGTCGGAGTCGACTTCCCCGTCGAGTCCTGCGGCATCGGCGCCATCTTGCCCTCCACACGCACCCAGGTGTTCTCAGGCAAGTCGGCGGCCTCGGCCGCGGCTGGGCCGCCGAGGTGGATGCGGGCCAGCCGCCCATCGGCCGCACAGCAGATGAGCACGATGCGGGCCAGGTCCACGCCATCACCGTCCGTCCGGTCCAAGGTGAATCCGGTGATCGTGATCAACCGGTCGTCGAGTGTGCCGGCGGTATCCCTGGCCGCGCGCACCAGCACCTCCGGCAACGAGAGTTCCGGTGCCCGTTCAGCCGGAATCGGTGGGTATGGCCGGCGCAGCACGTCGGTGGACACCTCCACGACGCGGGCCGACACCGCGGTCGCGTTCAATGCCGGCGGTGCCACAAAGATGAGCAGCACGATGGGCGCCACGAGCAACCAGATGACCCGGGAGCGATGCCCGTGCGGATCGGCTCTGTCTCGATCTGCCGAATGGTTGCGGATGTCACGAACGATCGCGGTGCCCGCCAAGACGATGAGCAGCACGGCGGTCGCCACCAGCCAGGGCAGCAGCGACGGCTTGACGTAGCGCGTGTAGGCGCCGGTGATGGTGATCATTCCTGCCGCTATCCCCAACAGCAGCAGCAGCGCGTTCTCGGTTTCGCGGCTCACCGAGCACCACCGAGCACCACAAGACCGACGGCGGTGGCAACCACGGTGGCCACCCCGAACGCCAGTGGCGCGAAACGCACCGCGAACGCTCGCCCGAACAGACCGGCGTGCATGGCGACCAGCTTGACGTCTACGGCAGGACCGACCACCAGGAAGACCAGTCGCGGCAGCAGCGGCAGCATCGACAAGCTGGCCGCCACGAAAGCGTCTGCCTCCGAACAGATCGCGAGGATCACCGCCAGTAGCGCCATCACGATGATCCCGAGCAGCATCTGACCGGCCAGGTGCTCGAACATCCACGGCGGTACGAGCACGTTGAGTGCCGCCGCGGCCGCGGCGCCGATCACCAGAAACGATGCGGCCTGAAGGAAATCGTGGCGCGCCGCCTCCGTGAAGACCACCCACTTCGAACTGCCATGGTCATGCGCTCGCGGCAACCGCTTGGTGACCCACTCCGAACGACCCCATCGTGACCAGATCATCCCGACGATGACGGCCGTGAGCAGCGAGGCGATGCAGCGCGCCACCACCACCTGCGGTTGACCCGGGAACGCGACTGCGGTCGAGACGAGCACCACGGGATTGATCGCCGGCGCGGCGAGCATGAAGGTCAAGGCCGCCGCTCCGGTACGTCCGTCGCCGAACAGCCGTCGGGCGATGGGTACCGACCCGCACTCGCATCCGGGCAAGGCCGCACCCGCCGCGCCTGCCGTCAATATCGCGGCCGAAGGCCGCCGCGGTAGCCAGCGGGCCAGCCGTTCGGGTGACAGATATGCCGCAACCAGCCCGCTGACGATCACCCCCAACGCCAGAAATGGCAGGGCCTGCACGAAAACACCGCAGAAAATTGTGCCGGCAGCTGCCAGGGTCGGATTCGAGGTCACCGCATCGTGCAGGGTGCGGCCGAGCAATGCGATCGCCACCAGACCCGCAGCGAGTACGTACATCGAGTCGGGCTGCCACCGCCTCGCGCTCTCGGCGCCAGTCACGGTGCGCGTGTTCCCAACCGGCTTCTCGATGGCACCGAACGACACTAACCGAAGTGATAGCCATTTTCATTAATGGAATCGCTGGACGAACGCGTTGCATGAAGCTTGCGACGGCCCTGTCAGCTGA
Organism: uncultured Mycobacterium sp.; assembly: GCA_964513475.1. Taxonomy (GTDB): domain Bacteria; phylum Actinomycetota; class Actinomycetes; order Mycobacteriales; family Mycobacteriaceae; genus Mycobacterium. The sequence continues at coordinate 53,982 of CAZEMS010000005.1, forward strand.
GCTGGGCCAGCAGATTCTCGATCGCCTGCACGTCCGTCGGCGCCACCGGCATCTCCGCTTCCAGCCCGAGAACCACGTCTTCGCCCACGCCGGCGGCCATAGCGGTTTCACCCACCGTGAGGTTCGACCGGCGACGGGCCGCGGACAGCCGCTGGCCCAAGGTGGCGCGCGGCGCCCCGGCAGCGAGCGCTGTCAACTCGTCGATCTGTCGGCGCACCGCGCCCAACGCTTTGACCAGGGCCGGGGACACCTTGCCGATATGAGCCGCGCGCGTTGCGACAGACTCCAGTTGGCGAAGATCCGACAGTAACGCCGTGACGCGCGGAGTGAAATCGTCGTCGTCCGGGTTCGGCAATGTCTCCACCGCCGAGCGCAGTGTGTGCACGGCGGTCGTCACCGCCTGCACGATCAGCGGCGTTTCGTGGCCTTCCGATGCCGGTACGGGATCCGCGGCGGCCGCGACCGCGCCGCCCTGGCGCAGCCGCGCAATCGTCCCGGGCGCCCACCGGAGCACTTCTTCGAGCTTGGAACGCGTTCGCTCCCGTGGCCAGCTGCGTCCCTTCTCGAAAGCGATCAGCGCACTGGCATTGATGATCTTGTCCGCCGCGAGTTGGCGCTGGCTGATGTTCAGCTCGCGCCGCCGGGCCGCGGCCGCCGCCCCGGCACGGGCGATCCCCGGCTCCTCCCCGATCGGCAGATCCGTCGGTCCCGCGTCGGTCATTCGATGGCGATTCCTGGCTCGATGGTGCTCAACAGTGGCTCAGTGTTGATCAAAGATGTGGTTTCGGCATCAGAAATACTAGCGGTGCTCTGCGCTGCGCTACAGATCGACCCATCAGTTAGGCTTTAGCATTGCATTGCTATGGTTTGTGCTATAGATTCACTCAGGTCGCGGGCGCCAAGGCCTGCGCAGAAATCAAAGGGGGAGGACCAGATGGGCGTTCAGGGGGATGAGCCGCAGATCGGTGTGTGCACGAGGGATCCCGAACGGTGGACAACCGCAGCCGACGACGAAGCCAAGGCCCTCTGCCGGGTATGCCCGAGGCGCTGGGAATGTGCCCGCGACGCCTGCGAGCTACCGAGAGCCGAAGGGCTATGGGCCGGAATCGTGATTCCCGAAGGCGGCCGCGGTCGCGCGTTCGCGCTGCGGCAGCTACGCAGTCTGGCCGAACGCAACGGCCATCCGGTCCGTCGACGACGGGTATTCCAGGAAACCGCTTGAGCGGCGGTGGCGCTTTCGCCGCATGAGATGTTATGTGCTGGACCCAGCACTGTCGGTGCTACTGCGGCCGGACGGCTTCGTCCAGGTGGGGTGGAATCCGCGGCGAGCCATGCTGATTCGGCCGCCGGCCGGTCTCGATACCGCAACGCTGGCCGACGTGCTGCGGATCATGCACTCCCCCACATCGCTCGCCGATCTTCAGGCCGAGGCGCACCGGCGAGGAGGCGCCGACCCCGACAGCATCTCCGAACTGGTCCGGTCGCTGGCAGACATGGGCCTGGTGAGGGCGACCAACGGGCGCCGCCCGCGCTCGGCGTCGATCCGTATCCACGGCCGCGGCCCGCTGTCAGACCTGCTGTCCACCGCGCTGCGCAGTTCCGGGGCTCGGGTTTCACGCAGCAGCCTCAACCACGCTGCCGTGGCCGCAGGTGCGACCGACCTGGTTGTGCTGGCCGACTATCAAGTGGCCGACCCCCGGGTGGTGCGCGAGCTTCATGCTGCGCGTGCCGCGCACCTGCCGGTGCGGGTCCGCGACGGCGCGGGCTTGGTGGGCCCGCTGGTGATACCGGGGGTGACGAGTTGCCTGGGATGCGCCGACCTGCACCGTACCGATCGCGATGCCGCGTGGCCGGCGGTCGCCGCACAGCTACGGGACACCGTCGGCAACGCCGATCGTGCCACCGTGCTGGCAACTGCTGCGCTGGCCCTCAACCAGGTGGACCGCGTCATCCGCGCGGTGCACGACCCCGGCGACCCGCAGCGCGCCCCGGACCCGCCATCCGCGCTGGACACCACCCTGGAGTTCGACGTCGAAGGCCATACCATCACCTTCCGGCGCTGGTCACGGCATCCTCGATGCCCGTGCTGACATCCATTGTTGCCGAATCGTTGTCGGACATTCAGCGCCGTCATGGATGATGATGCAGTGGGTGACATCAAGCGCGGGCGCGCGGCCCGCAATGCAAAGCTGGCGAGCCTGCCCGTAGGCATGGCCGGCCGCGCCGCGCTCGGCTTGGGCAAACGCATGACCGGAAAGTCCAAGGACGAGGTCACCGCCGAGTTGATGGACAAAGCCGCCCAGCAGCTGTTCACCGTTCTCGGCGAGCTCAAGGGCGGCGCCATGAAGGTGGGCCAAGCGCTGTCGGTGATGGAGGCGGCCATCCCGGAGCAGTACGGCAAGCCCTACCGCGAAGCGCTGACCAAACTGCAGAAAGACGCCCCGCCGCTGCCGGCAGCCAAGGTGCACCGGGTGCTCGACGCGCAGCTGGGCACCAAGTGGCGCGACCGTTTCACCTCGTTCGACGACACGCCCGTGGCCTCGGCCAGCATCGGCCAGGTGCACAAGGCGGTGTGGTCGGATGGCCGTGAAGTGGCTGTCAAAATCCAGTACCCCGGCGCCGACGAGGCGCTTCGCGCCGACCTGAAAACGATGAAGCGCATGGTCGGTGTCCTCAAGCAGCTGTCGCCGGGCGCCGACGTCGAGGGTGTGGTCGACGAGTTGATCGAACGCACCGAGATGGAACTCGACTACCGGATGGAAGCCGACAACCAGCGCGCATTCGCCAGCGCCTACCGCGGCCACCCGCACTTCGTGGTGCCGGCGGTCATCGCCAGCTCACCGAAAGTGGTGGTCGCGGAGTGGATCGAAGGCGTCCCGATGTCGCACATCATTCGCGACGGCACCCAGGAACAGCGCGATCTGATGGCCATCCGGCTCACCGAGCTGACCTACGACGCGCCCAGCCGGCTCGAGATGCTGCACGGCGACGCCCATCCGGGCAACTTCATGCTGCTGCCCGAAGGGAAGATGGGTGTCATCGACTTCGGCGCGGTGGCACCGCTGCCCGGCGGCTACCCGATCGAGTTGGGCCACACCCTGCGCTACGCGCTGGACAAGAACTACGAACTGCTGCTGCCCACCATGGAGCAGGCCGGTTTCATCCAGAAGGGTGAACGCGTCTCGGTCCGAGAGATCGACGAGATGCTGCGCCAGTACGTGGAGCCCGTCGAGGTCGACGTTTTCCACTTCACCCGCAAGTGGCTGCAACGGATGACGGCGGTGGACGTCGACCGCGCCGGCGCCCAGATCAGGACGGCTCGCCAGATGAACCTTCCACGCAACCTGGCGATCCCGATGCGCACGATCGCCGCGGTGGTCGCGATTTCCTGCCAGCTGGACGCCTACGTACCTGTCAAAGCGCTTGTCACCGAGATGATTCCGGGGTTCGCCGAAACGGCGGCCTGACCGTTCGGACGATCGCTCAGGCCGCCGCCGGGCTCTCATGGGGGCTCTTGCGAGGACGGCCACGAGGCCGCTTCTGTGCCACCACAGCGCCGTGCTCGACGATCTCACCGCCCCATACGCCCCACGGCTCCTGGCGCGACAGGGCTGCGTCGAGGCATTCCAGACGGATCGGGCAGTCCGCGCAGAGTGCTTTGGCCCGCTCGAGGTCAACCGGGTTCTGGGCGAACCACAGATCGGGGTCACCGACATGGCACGGCAGGGCCGGCAGTTTGGTACTTCGAGTGTTCATCGAAAGGGACGTCAAATCGGACATGTCTGCTTCCTGGTCCTTGTGTCGTCGGCCATCTGTCTTGGGATGGATCTGCGACCAGATTCGGTGATGTCCGAGAGCTTCGGTCTCCGAAAACTATGGCCACGGATCCGGTTGCGGGTCCGTGGCCATTCGGCTGCTCGTGAGCTTCTCTAGGTGATGCCCCGATCCACGGACGCCGCGATCGCGGCGGCGGTGCGGCGCTTGCGCGGCGCCGCAGTTGCGGCCGCCGCACCCGCGGGCGCGGCGTGGAAGGACCACGACATGCCCGCCGCATCTACGCCGAAGCGCGTATTGATGCTCAACATGATCGCGGCACCCTCCTTCCGTGACGTCTCGTGCCTTACTGCTCAGTAGTTAGTCAGAGGTTAGCCAGTGACAGCAAAAGAGCGCAAGCGATTTTCTGACCAGCAGATTCAGCTGGTCTCTATGGTTGGCGGCGGTCGCGCACCAAGGCCAGCACGTCGGGCCCGAACTGTTCCAGCTTGCGCGCGCCGATGCCGGGAATCGCGACCAGGGCAGCTTCGTCCGCCGGCAGCGCCTCGGCGATGGCGATCAGGGTGTTGTCGGAGAACACCACGTAGGCGGGCACGCTCATCTCCTTGGACCTGCGCAGCCGCCACTCCTTGAGCAGGACCAGCAGTTCGTCGTCGATATCGGACGGGCAGCCCTCGCAGCGCCGCAACATGATGGCCGCGGGTGTGCTCAGCGCCCCGTTGCAGATTCGGCACCGGGGCGCGGCGCCGCGTGCTCGCCGCGACCGGTTGGGTGTCGATCCACCGGGAGACTGCGGGGCGAGGCCGTTGAGGAATCGCGACGGCCGCCGGCCCTGCCGCCCACCCGGCGCACGGGCCAGCGCCCAGCTCAACGCCAGATGCACTCTGGCTCTGGTGATCCCGACGTAGAACAGCCGGCGTTCCTCCTCGACGGGCTCACTGTCCGGGCCATGGGACAGGGCGTGGGAAATAGGTAACGTGCCGTCGGCCAGTCCGACCAGGAACACCGCATCCCACTCCAGCCCCTTGGCGGCGTGTAGGGAGGCCAGAGTGACGCCCTGAACCACCGGGGGATGGCGGGCGTCGGCCCGCTGGCGCAGCTCGTTCAACAGCGCACGCAGCGTGAGCGACGGCCGCAGTGCGACCTCGTCATCGACCAGTTCGGCCAACGCGCCCAGCGCTTCCCAGCGCTCCCGCGCCCGAGTGCCCGCCGGTGGCTCGGCAGTGAGGCCCAGCGGCTCGAGCAGCCGCCGGACCAGGACGGGAAGCTCGCCGCCGGGGGCCGTTGCGTCGCCCTGCTCGTCGTCGCGGTCGACCACTCGTTGCAGTACGACCAGTCCCTGTCTTATCTCCTGACGGCTGAAGAACCCTTCGCCGCCACGCACCTGGAAGGTGATGCCGGCCTCGGTGAGCGCCTCCTCGTAGACCTCGGACTGTGCGTTGATGCGGTACAGAACCGCGATCTCGGCCGGTGCCGTGCCGGATTCGATCAGACGTGCAACGCTTTTCGCGACTGCCGATGCCTCGGCCACCTCATCGGGGTGTTCGGAGAACGTAGGCGCGGGACCGGGATCGCGCTGGCCGACCAGATGGAGCTTGCTGCCCGCCATCCGGCCGCGCGCGGCAGCGATCACCCGGTTGGCCAGCGAGACCACCTGCGGCGTCGACCGATAGTCACGCTCCAACCGCACCACCGACGCGTCCGGGAACCGGCGGGAGAAGTCAAGCAGGTAACGAGGGGTGGCCCCGGTGAACGAGTAGATGGTCTGATTGGCGTCGCCGACGACGGTGAGGTCGTCACGTTCGCCCAGCCACGCGTTGAGCACCCGCTGCTGCAGCGGGGTGACATCCTGGTATTCGTCCACCACGAAGCAGCGGTACCGGTCCCGGAACTCCTGGGCCACCGCGTGATCGTTCTCGATCGCTGCGGCGGTATGCAGGAGCAGGTCGTCGAAGTCCAGCAGAGCCGCACCGTCACGACGCGCCTTGAGCGCCTCGTACCCCGCATACACCGCCGCCACCTTCTCCGCGTCGAACGGGATGTCGCGTCCGACCTGCGCGACGGCGCCCGGGTAGTCCTCCGGACCGATCAAGGACGCTTTGGCCCACTCGATCTCGCCGGCCAGATCGCGGACGCCGTCGGTGCCGACCTGCATGCCTGCCCGGTTGGCCGACTGCGCCACCACCGCGAACTTGCTGTCGAGCAGTTGCCAACCGGTGTCGCCGACCACCCGCGGCCAGAAGTACTGCAGTTGGCGCCGGGCTGCGGCGTGAAACGTCACAGCCTGCACCAGGCCGGTCCCGGCATCGGACTGCTGGTCGAGCGCGCGCAGCCGGGCGCGCATCTCGCCGGCCGCGCGCTGGGTGAAGGTGACCGCCAGCACCTGACTGGCCGCGACGTGCCCGGACCCGACCAGGTAGGCGATCCTGCGGGTGATGGTGCGGGTCTTGCCGGTCCCGGCCCCAGCGAGAACGCAGACCGGCCCCCGCGCTGCGGTGACGGCGTCGCGCTGCTCGTCGTCCAGATCGTCGAGCAGGATCGCGCGCGCCGATGAGGCCTGGGCGGGCATGGGGTCCATCATGGCAGTGGCGGCCGACAACGCGTGAGTGGTGGTGGGGCATGTTCGGCGCGTGGGATACGTTGCAGACACCATGACTGCCGATACCGCCGGGGCGACTGCCGGATCGACGACCTCATTGACGATGTACACCACCACCTGGTGTGGCTACTGCGTTCGCCTCAAGGCCGCGCTGAAGGCGTCGGGAATTCCCTACACCGAGGTGAACATCGAGAAGGATCCGGCCGCGGCCGCGATGGTGATGTCGATCAACGGCGGCAACCGAACCGTGCCGACGGTGACATTCCCCGACGGTTCGGCGCTGACCAATCCCAGCATCCGCGAGGTGAAGGCACGGCTCAGGGCTTGAGGGGGCTTGAGGCCGGCTTGAGTTGAGTCAGCTCCAAGCCCACGACTCGATGATCTCGCGGGCGATCGAGATCGAACCCGGTAGCAGCAATTTCGACTCCGAAGCGCTGCTCCAGTCACCGGCTTCCAGGGCCGTGCGGACCTCGGCGCGGGTGAACCACGCCGCCTCGACGATCTCGCCGTCGTTGAAGGAGAACTCCTGTCCGGGGTCTGCTACCGCATGGAATCCGACCATCAGCGAACGGGGGAACGGCCACGGCTGACTTCCCAGGTACTCCACGTCGGTGACGGTCAGCCCGATCTCCTCGACGACTTCGCGCACCACGCAGGACTCGAACGATTCACCGGCCTCGACGAATCCGGCGTTGAGCGAGAACAACCGCTCGGGCCACATCTGCTGGCGAGCCAGCACCGCGCGGTCATGACCGTCGTGGACCAGGCAGATAACCGCCGGGTCGATGCGCGGGAACTCCTCCCGGCCGTTGACTGGGTTGATCCGCGACCAGCCACCCTTGATCGAACGGGTCGGCGAGCCGTCCAGCGCGCTGAACCTCGCGTTGTCGTGCCAGTTCAGCAGCGCCGTCGCAGTGGCCACCAACTGCGCGCTGGCGTCGTCGAAGATCTGCCCGGCCCGGCGCAGGTCCAGCACCTCGGTGTCGGTGACGTCGTCGGGGGCCTCCAGTGCGCCGCGCACCGCCCAGACGTGGTGGCCGTCCTCGAGCCGTCCGAGGAAGACCGCGTCGTCGGGCGGCTTGTCGCCGAGCGGGACGGCCTCACCGAGCACGACCTTGCCATCGGAGATGAGAACCTGGTTGCGCCGGTCGACCCGCAACAGCAGCGCGTCGCGCCATCCGGCGGTCGCCGCGTCGATGTCGGTGCGCAACGAATCGGCCCGGTCCGCCCCCACCCTGGACAGCAGCGGCACGTTGCGCAGCCGGAACGTCATCGCTCGGAATCCGCGCTGCGGATGTAGAGCAACCGGTCACCGGCCTCGATCGAGTCGACTTCCGGATCGTCCACCCGGAACAACCGGCCGGTGCGCACGACACCGAGCACGATGTCGTGCGAATGCCGCGGCGAGCCGCCGATCTCCTTCGGGTCCACCTCGCGTTCGGCGATCGCAAAACCGGCATCCGGCGTGAGCAGGTCCTCCATGATCTCCACGACGCTGGGCGTCTGCACGGCGATGCCGAGCAGCCGTCCCGCCGTCTCTGAAGTCACCACGGTCGAATCCGCGCCCGACTGCTCCAGCAGATGCTGGTTCTCCGCTTCGCGGACCGCGGCGATGATCTTGGCGTTCGGCGCAAGTTCACGAGCGGTGAGGGTGACCAGCACCGCGGTGTCGTCGCGGTTGGCGGCCACGATGATCGACTTGGCGTGCTGGGCGCTGGCCAGCCGCAGCACCTCGGAATCGGTTGCGTTGCCGCGCACGGTCACCAGGCCGGCGGTCTGGGCCCGCTCGAGCGCCGAGGGGTTCTCGTCGACGACGACAATGTCTGCGGGCGCCACCTCGTCGCCGACCATCGCGGCGACCGCTGTCCTGCCCTTGGTCCCGTACCCGACTACCACGGTGTGGTTGCGCAACTTGCTCCTCCACTGCTGGATTCTGAACGCCTGGCGTGACTCGGTGGTCAGCGTCTCCACCGTCGTTCCGATCAGCACGATCAGGAACGCGATCCGCATCGGCGTGATGATCACGATGTTGATCAACCGAGCATGCTCGGTGATCGGCGTGATGTCGCCATAGCCCGTCGTGGACAACGACACCGTCGCGTAGTAGAAGCAGTCCAGCAGCGACAACCCGTCGCCTTTGGCGTCACGGTAGCCATCGCGGTCGATGTAGACGATGAGCACCACAACGCACAGCACTGCCAGCGCTATCACGATTCGCTTGGTGATGCGCACCCACGGGCTGGGTATGTCGCGCGGGATCTGAACGCGGTCGATCAGCGAGTGCACCGGCCGGTCGGTGAGGGACTGGTCGAACCTGCTCAGCCGCCGCCGCAAACTACCCTTGGCCACGAAGACCCGTCACCTGCCCTGCCGGGATATGCACGCCACAATGTAATCATGACCTCTCCCACACCCGAACTGCAGCAGATCGCCGGCCAACAAGGCCTGATCCGTCGAGCGGCGGCCCAGCCGGCCAACCGCCTCGCCGGGATGCTGATCGGCACCGGCGCGCTGCACTTCGTGACCCCTAAGCCGTTTGACTCGATCGTGCCGGCCGAACTGCCGGGCAGCGCGCGGTTCTACACCCACGCCTCGGGAGTTGCGGAGCTGACCATCGGGGCGATGCTGCTGGTGCCGCGGACCCGCCGGGCCGGAGCACTGGCAGCGGCATCGCTGTTCGTGGCGGTCTTCCCGGCCAACGTGAACATGGTCCGGCTGTGGAAAGACAAGCCATGGCCCATGCGTGCGGCGGCGATCGCGCGGCTGCCGATGCAGATACCCATGATCACGGCTGCCCTCAAGGTCTATCGCGCCTCCTAACCGCCACTAGACCTTCGCAACGGGCGCGGCGAGCAGTTCGGACAGTTCGTCGGCGCCCGGCAGACTCGCCGGGCGCACCGTCTTCACCCAGCGCACGTAGTGAAAGGCAGCACGCACCTTTTCCAATGGCAGCCCGGTCAGCCCCGCCCAGGCCAAGCGGTACACCGCCAGCTGAACAGCCGCCTGCTGCTCGGCTTCCGGGGTGTCTGGCACTTGGCCGGTTTTCCAGTCGACCACGGTGGCGCCGCCGTCCGCGTCGGCGAAGACCGCGTCGATCCGTCCGCGTACCACGGTCGCGCCGATGATCATGTCGAAAGGCACCTCCACGTCTACCGGGGTACGCGCGGACCACTCCGACAGCATGAAGGCAGACTGCAGTTCAGCCAGGCCTTCGGTATCCGGACGCGCCACGTCTCCGTCGACTGCGCCGGGCAGGTCGTCGAGGTCGAACAGCCGCTCGGCGTGGTAGTACCGCTGCAGCCAATCGTGAAACGCGTTGCCCAGCAACGCGTGCAGAGCCGGCCGGGCCGGCAGCCTCCGCCGCAGCCGCTGAGCCACCGCTTCGCGGTCGCGACTCAAGTCCACCAACGTGCTGACCGACACCTGCGCCGGAATCACCACGGGCGCGGGTCGCGCAGCGCGGTTGCGCTCGGCAAGCAGTGCGTCCACGTCGTCCGCCCAGCCTTCAATATCAGTACCGGTCAGTTCATCCATCCTCGCCCGCGTCACCAGCTGCGCTCCACGCTCCAGGTCACCGCGCCTGCGGCCTGCCGGATCGGCTGGCCACACCGCTTCAACCACCCTGTCCCGCAACGGGTTCAGTTCCGCATCGGCAGGATCTGGGGCCCACCGCTCGACGACGCCACAGGGATCACCGGTGGCCGCCGACCCGTTGATGATGTCCCGGAGCTCACGCAGGAAGTCCGACGGGCCGCGGGGTTTGGCCTCGGTGGCACCCCAGTGATGACCGGACAGCAACAACGTGTCCTCGGCGCGGGTGATCGCAACGTAGAGCAGTCGGCGCTCCTCGTCGACGCGGCGCCGAGCGAGGCTGCGCTTGTGCTCGTCGATCGTGTTCGACAACGCCCTCCGGTCACAGACCCCGCTGGTGTCCAGCACCGGGACTCCGTGTTCGGACAGGGTGGCCCGGTCGCCACGTAGCAACGGCGGAAGGTCACCGGCGTCGGTGAGCCAGGTGCCGCCCGACGCCGTCGACGGAAACACCCGACCACTGAGGTGCGGCACGGCCACCACCTGCCATTCCAGCCCCTTCGCCGCGTGCACGGTCAGGATCTGCACCCGATCCTGCGCAACCGAGATCTCTGCCGGCGCCAAGCCGTTCTCCACGTCTGCCGCGTCGTCGAGGTAGGCCAGCAGATTCGACAGCGAGGCCTCCGGTCGGCGCGCGGCAAAACCGGCCACGGCGTCGGCGAACGCGTCCAGGTTCTCGGTGCCTGCCCAACCCTCCGACACGCTGCGGGCGGCACGCGCCTCGGCGTCGATGCCGAGGACCCGCCTGGCCTCGGCGACCAGATCCGGCAGGGGATGGCTCAGATGTCCGCGCAGAGCGGTCAGTTCACGACCTAGCGCGGTGATACGACGGTGTCCCTCGGCGGAGTACTGCTGCGCTGCCCCGGGGTCACAGATGGCGTCGGCCAGGCAGGCGGCGTCCGCGTCGGCGGCCACAGCCGCCACGATCTGTTCAGGCCCGCCGATCGGGTCGGTAGCGGCCGGCGTGTCGTCCAGTTCGCGCGCTCGTCGCCACAGCGCGGCGATGTCGTAGGCACCGAGCCGCCAGCGTGGACCGGTGAGGATCCGGATGGCGGCGGCACCGGCGGTCGGGTCGCCCACCAGCCGCAACATCGCCACCACATCGGCGACCTCCGTGACGTTGAGCAGGCCAGCCAGTCCGACGACCTCGACCGGGACGCCGCGTGCGGTCAGAGCAGCTGCCATCGGCGCCGCGTCGGCGTTGCGACGCACCAGCACCGCCGACGTCGGTACCGCGTTCCCACTGTCGCGTGCCTGGTGGTAGCGGCTGGCCAAATAGTCTGCAACCCAGTCCCGTTCGGCCTCGACATCGTGGAGCAGGGCGCATCGGATGGCGCCCGGTTCAGCGTCAGGCCTGGGCCGCAGCGCACGCACCGCCACCGACCTGCGGCGCGCCTCTTCCGATACCGCGTTGGCGACGTGGAGCACGTTCGGCGGGTTGCGCCAGCTGGTGCGCAGTTCCAGGGTGGGGGCGGGCCTGCCGTCGGACAGGGGGAAGTCGGTGGCGAAGCGTGGCAGGTTGGTCGCCGACGCCCCCCGCCACCCGTAGATCGACTGAATCGGGTCACCGACCGCCGTCAAGGCCAGCCCGTCGTCGACGCCACCCCCGAACAGCGACGACAACGCCACCCGCTGAGCGTGGCCGGTGTCTTGGTACTCATCGAGCAACACCACCCGGAACCGCTGCCGCAACTCGGCACCGACCTGCGGGGACGTTGACGCCAGCTGGGCGGCCGCCGACATCTGCATACCGAAGTCCATGACCTTCTCGGCCCGCATGCGACGGTGCAGGGCATCGATGAGCGGAACCAGGGCTGCTCGTTCGGTCTGGGTGGCCAGCATCCGCAGCAGCCACTGACTCGGCCCGCGGTCGTGCTGATAGGGCCCGGCCGGCAAGGTGTACACCAGCCGCTCCAGCTCGACGTGGGTGTCGAGCAGCTGACCGGTGTTGACGAGGTGCTCGGCCAGTTGTCCCGCGAGCCGCAGCACCATCGCGGAGACGGCCGCCGGTGTCTTGTCGACTGGCAGTGCTCCGGGATGTTCGCAGACCACCCGGAATGCCAACTGCCACAGCTCGGTCTCACTGAGCAGCCGGGTGTCGGGCTCTAGCGGCAACAGCAGACCATGTTCGCGCAGCAGGTCGCCGGCGAACGCGTGATAGGTGCGCACCGTGGGCGGTTCGTCGGCCCACCCCGTCGCCGCCCCGCCGGGGCAGAGATCTGCGCCGGCCAGACGCGCCAGCCGGCTGCGCACCCGACGCGCCAGCTGACCGGCGGCCTTGCGGGTGAACGTCAGCCCGAGAATCTCTCCGGGTCGCGCGTGGCCGTTAGCGACCAGCCAGACCACCCTCGCGGCCATCGTTTCGGTCTTGCCGGCACCGGCGCCGGCTATCACTACCAGCGGCCCCGGTGGCGCGGCGATGACGGCCGCCTGTTCGTCGGTCGGAGCGAACAATCCGAGCGCGGCGGCCAGCTCGGCCGGGCTGTGGCGGATGGTCATGACCACTGCGATCCAGTTCGGTTCTGCGCCGGGCAGACCGATCGGACCGGGCAGTGCGTGCAACTGTCGTTGACCCGCGCGATGAACTGCGGTCCCTGTGTTGCTGCTGCCGCCTGCCGAATCACGTCGCGCCATTGCTCGGCTGTCTCAGCGGTGATCGGATCCTGTTCCCGTTCGGTCGGCCCCGTTGCGCCGGTTCTGCCCAGGTAGACCAGCCGGGCACCCCCTGCAGAGTCCGCCGACAGCAGACCCGCGGTCACCGCCAACTGATACATCGCCAGTTGGGCATGGCGCTGGGCGGCGTCCCTACTGACCGGGCTCCTGGATGTCTTGATGTCCACCACCACCGACCGACCGGCCTCGTCGCGCTCCAAGCGGTCCAGACGGCCACGCAAGGCCACGCCAGGGAGGGATCCATCAGAAGGGGCGAGCGTTCCTTCGACTTCGATCTCGGTGCCAACCTCGGTGAACTCGCTCCGGGTCCGTTCGCACCACTGCGTGAATGCCTCCAGCATTGCCCGGTGCCGGATGAGTTCGTTGTGTGAGTGCCATTCCGGCCCGAATGGCAGTGCGGACCAATACCTATCGAGCTCGTCTTGCATCTCGCTGCTGGTCGACGCGGGGCCTGACACCACCGCATGCAGCAGCGACCCGACCGCAGACCTCACGTCTCGGCCGGCGGCGCCCCCGTGACGCTCGAGCAGCCAGCGCAACGGGCAATCCACCAGTGTCTGCAACGTGGACGGCGAGAGCGTCACCACCCGGTCGTCGCCGGGCCGCAGTGGCTCATCGGTGGACAGCGGCGTCATGCCGTACCACTGGTCCGGATCGGCTCCAGGCACCGCAGCATCGGCCAGGCGTGCCAATTGTGCTGCCGCGCAATACCGGACATCGTCATCGACGGCCGACTCCGGCGAGCACACCACTGCGCGTAGCCGCCCCACCAGGGCGGACGCCCCCAGCACCCGCGGTGCCCGTACCGGTGTGCTGTCGGACGGTGCGGAGCCGGTGGCCAACCCGGTAGTCAACAGCGTCAGCTCCGCGCAGAACGATGAGGGCAGCAGGGACTCGTCGCTATCGCTGTCGACCGCTGTGACCAGCAGGCGGCTGCGTGCCCGGCCCATCGCCGCGATGAGCAGCCTGCGTTCCTCGGCCAGCAGTGGCGCCTTGGCCGACACCGCGGCGCCGCGTTGCGGGATGCCGTCGAGCACATCGACGAGCCGCTGCGTGCCCAAGACCCCGCCACGCGGGACGATGTTGGGCCACAGACCTTCCTGCAGCCCGGCGATGACGACGACGTCGAACTCACGGCCCAGAGCTGCGTGAGCGCTCAGTACGGCCACGGCGTCGGGCCTGGGTTCGTGATCGCGCGCAGTCGCCGGCAGCGTCAAGGCTTCGAGGTGACCGAGCAAGCCGCGCAGCGACGCCCCATCCGTGCGGCCAACGTAATGGTCGGCGGCGTCAAACAGCGCGGTGACCATGTCGAGGTTGTGGTCGGCCTGCGCTCCGACGACGCCGCCACGTCCACTGGCAGCCAGCCAGCGTCGTTCCAGGCCTGACCGGTGCCACACCTGCCACAAAGCGATCCGTGGGTCCTCGCCGTCGCTGTGGCTGCGACGAGCTGCCTCCAGCAGCGCAGACAGCCGCCGCAGCGGGCGGGCCGTCCCCGCCGGAAGCTGTGGGGGTCCGGTTTCCAACGCTTCCACCAGCAGATCGTTGAAATCGCGCGGCGGAACGCTACCGTCGGCGCGACGAAGTGCCCGGCGCAACTGCCGCAAGGACACCGGGTCGACCCGCCCCAGCGGACCGGTCAGCAACGACAGCGCCGTCTCACCGTCGAGTCCGTCGGCGACCGCAGCGAGCGCGTTGAGTAGGGCACGTGCTGCCGGCTCGTGAGCCAACGCCAAGTCGCCGGGCGGCAGCTCAACCGGTACGCCGGCAGTCGCCAGGGCACGAGCGAGCGCCGCACCCGCGCGTGGTACCGACCGCACGATGACCGCCATCTCCGACCACGGAACATGGTCGATCAGGTGGGCACGGCGCAGCGTGTCGGCGATAAGCGCTGATTCGGCGTGCGGGGAGGCGGTGATGCCCACGGTCACCGATCCCGATTGCGTGCCGACTCCGGTCAGTCGGCGGGCCGGGCCCGCCGAGGGCAGTCGCTGCGCGATTCCCGCGACGGCACGGGCCACCGCCGGCGAACAGCGATGCGACCGGCTGAGAGAGACGGTGCGCGCGCCGCCGTCGGGTTGCAGCAGCGCGGGATCGGCTCCGCGGTAACCGAATACGGCCTGGTCGGGATCGCCGGCCAGCACCGCGAGTTCGGCGCCGGCGGCGATCAGCCGGACCAGCCGCGCGGCCTGTGGATCCAGCTGCTGCGCATCATCGACCAACAGCAACCTGATCCGGCCCCGCTCGGCGGCGAGCAACTCATCGTCGACCGCCAAAGCCTCGAGGGCGACGCTGACGAGCTCTGCGGCGCCCAGAGCCGGCACGGTGGCCTGTGGAGCGGCCGTACCGACCGCCGACCGCAGTAGCATGATCTGCTCATAGGCCTGGGCGAACCGTCCGGCAGCCGACCACTCGGGGCGGCCGGCGGATCTCCCCAGACGTTGCAAGGCAATCGGATCCACCCCTCGCTCTGTGCACCGGGCGATCAGGTCGCGTAGCTCTGTGGCGAAACCCGCGGTGGTCAGCGCCGGACGCAGGTGCGGGGGCCAGTCCGTCGTCGAACGGTCGCCGTCGTCGACGTCGCCGGCCAACATTTCACCGATGATGGCGTCTTGTTCCGCACTGGTGATCAGCCGCGGAGGCGGATCACCGTTGCGCTGCGCGGCCAGCCGCAGCACGGCGAACGCATAGGAGTGCACGGTGCGCACCAGCGGCTCGCTGACCACCGTTCGTCCCTCCGGAGCGGAGCTCAGCAGTCGCGCGGTGATCGCGGCGCGCGACTGCGCCCTCATTCGGGCCGAGCCGGTCAGCAGCAGAACGGATTCGGGTTCGGCGCCGGCCTCGATGTGCTGTGCGGCGATATCGGCGAGCAGAGTGCTCTTGCCGGTACCCGGCCCGCCCAGCACGCGGACCAGCCCGCTGCTACCCGGTTCAGTCAATGCGGTCGAGGAGGTTGTGACGCGCGTCGGCGAAGCCACGTCGACATCCCATGTGGTCATGCCGGTATGACAGCACGGGGGTCCGACAAGATCCGCCCATGCGCTGCTGGCAACATCGATTCCGTGACTCCACTACACGTGCATCGCTACGGCCCCGATCAGCCTGCTCAGGTGCTCGCCATTCACGGAGTGACCGGCCATGGACGGCGCTGGGAGACGTTGGCGTCCGGGTATCTGACCGAACTCGCCGTTGCGGCGCCGGACCTTGTGGGGCATGGCCGTTCCTCATGGGCGGCACCCTGGACCCTGGAGGCGAATGTGGCGGCGTTGACCGCACTGCTCGACTCCGAAGTGGACGCCCCGGTGTTGGTCGTCGGCCACTCGTTCGGGGGCGCGGTGGCGCTGCATCTGGCCGCGGCACGACCCGATCTGGTGAGCGATCTGGTGTTGCTCGATCCAGCGGTGGGGCTGGACGGACAGTGGATGCGCGACATCGCCGACGACATGCTGGCCTCGCCGGACTACGCCGACCGCGCGCAGGCCCGCGAGGAGAAGGCGTCCGGATCGTGGGGCGAGGTGCCACCAGCAGAACTGGAACGAGACCTCGACGAGCACCTGATCGAGTTGCCTGATGGCCGCTGCCGCTGGAGAGTCAGCATGCCGGCGATGATGTCGTACTGGAGCGAACTGGCCCGGCCGATCAGGTGGCCGCGCGATACCACACCCACGACCCTGGTCCGCGCCACTCGGACCGAACCTCCCTACGCCAGCGACGAACTCGTCAATGGGATGCGTGAGCGTCTCGGGCCGAAATTCACCTTCCTGCAGTGGGATTGCGACCACATGGTGGCCCAGGCGCTGCCGGCCGAAACTGCGTCATTGATCCGGCGGCAGCTGGCACAGGCCTGAGGTAGAACCGGGTCATGGCCGCGATCTCCGACCATCAGGTGGAGTTGGTACGGTCGTTGGTGGCGTCGATACCACCCGGCCGGGTGGCGACCTACGGCGACATCGCCACTGCTGCATCGCTTTCCAGCCCCCGGATCGTCGGTTGGATCATGCGGACCGATTCGTCGGACCTGCCCTGGCACCGGGTGGTTCCCGCTACCGGGCGGCCGGCGAGGCACCTGGCGAGAAGGCAGCTAGAGCTGCTGCGCGCCGAAGGCGTACTCGCCGTCGACGGCCGCATCCGGGTCGATCAGCTGAGACACTCGCTCTAGAGGATCAACCGGACCAACGCCGCCGTGCGCGCTAGCCCCGGGAACGCGGAGGCGGTCGACCTCGGATGTAACGCATGGACCGCCAGCCGGAACATCAACGCCCGCAACAGCATTTGGGACCACTCGGGCAGAGCGCTCCAGCGTTCGATGAGCCCATCGTCGGCCTCGCCCCAGGACAGCGCATCTACCACGGACACCCCGGCGGCCCAGGAGGCGGGGCGCCAGTAGGGAACGATGTCGGTGATACCCGGGGCGGCCGCACCGGCGAAAAGAACTGTCCCGTAGAGGTCGCCATGCACCAGCTGGCTGGGACTCTTGGTGGGTCGACGCAGGCCGGCGAGCTGATTGATCAGTTCGATGGAGCGCTGAGCGTCACTCGACTCCGGTGGCACGCTCGCACCGGGCAGTAGCGACTGCAGCGGTCGCTCCTCCCAGGCCGCCCGGTCGGCTGCAGTGAAGACCTCGACGTCACCCCACGGCGCTACCGGCGGTTGGGTCAGGAATCGCGGACGCTCCAGTTTGGCCGTCGCCTCGTGCAGTCGCACCGCCGCAGACACCACTTCGTCATGGCGGGGTTCCGGAACGCCGGCCACGAAGGTATCCGCCCGCCAGCCTGCCACCACGTACCGCCCGTCGGTGGAGCGCACCGGCCGGGCCAGCCGCACTCCGTCGACGAACAGCGTTTCTCGCACCTTTGCCGACCAGGCTGCGCGGGCGTGGTCGGCGACCATGGAGAGCACGACCTCCCCGCACCGCCACCCGCCTTCCCAGTTGGACCCGAGTGCGACCGGCTGCACTCCGCTCGAGCCGAACGCCGCCAACACATGCTCTGGCGGGCGCGCGGCAGTCACAGGCTCAGGCTACCGGTGCATCCACCGAAGTCTTCTCGCTGACCAGCTGTGTCGCCGCCGATCAGTACATCACCATGTCGGGTTGAAGCTGCTTGGCCCACGCGACAATGCCGCCCTGCAGGTGCATGGCGTCGCTGAACCCGGCCTTCTTGACTGCGGCCAGCGCCTCGGCCGAGCGCACCCCGGTCTTGCAGTACAACACCGGCGTCCGGTCGTGCGGCAGTCTGGCCAGACCGTCACCGGCTTCGATGGCTGACTTGGGGATCAGCTCGGCACCTTCGATGCGGTTGATGTCCCACTCGACCGGCTCACGGACGTCGATGAGCGCCAACGGTTTGCCCGAGTCCAACAATTCACGCAGTTCGCGCGGAGTGACGGTGGAGCCGGCGGCAGCGTCGGCGGCCACATCGGACACCGCACCGCAGAACTCTTCGTAGTCGATGAGTTCGGTGATCTTCGGGGTGTCGGGATCCTTGCGGATCCTGATCGTGCGGTAGGTCATATCCAGCGCGTCATACACCATCAGGCGACCAAGAAGCGGCTCCCCGATACCGGTGATCAGCTTGATCGCCTCGGTACCCATTACCGACGCGATCGACGCACACAAAATCCCCAGCACACCACCCTCGGCGCAGGACGGCACCATTCCCGGTGGCGGTGGCTCGGGGTATAGATCGCGGTAATTCAGCCCGAGTCCGTCCGGTGCGTCCTCCCAGAAGACCGACACCTGGCCCTCGAACCGGTAGATCGAACCCCACACGTACGGCCTGCCGGCAAGCACCGCGGCATCGTTGACCAGATAGCGCGTCGCGAAGTTGTCGGTTCCGTCCAGGATCAGGTCATACTGCCTGAACAGATCGACGGCGTTATCCGGCTCCAACCGCATCTCGTGCAGCCGGACCTCGACCAGCGGATTGATCTCCAGGATCGAATCCCGCGCGCTGCGCGCTTTGGGCCGACCGATATCGGATTGACCGTGGATGATCTGGCGTTGCAGGTTCGACTCGTCGACCACGTCGAACTCGACGATGCCGATGGTGCCGACCCCGGCGGCGGCCAGGTACAGCAGGGCCGGGGATCCGAGCCCGCCCGCGCCGATGACGAGCACCCTGGCGTTCTTGAGCCGCTTCTGACCGTCGACCCCCAGGTCGGGGATGATCAGGTGACGGCTGTAGCGCGCGACCTCTTCACGCGTCAGTTCGGCCGCGGGCTCAACCAGCGGCCGCAACGGGGACGACACCGAAAGCCTCCTCGATTCACGCACGGGCGTGCGGGCCTGTCATCGTCCACACAACCACACCCGCTAAGAACAACACCGACGAGCCGCTACTCGTTCCCGCCTGCCGGTCCGATCACTCCGCCAGTCAGGCGATCGGATACGGCCAGGGGTTGAACCTGCAGGTCAATTCGTCAGCTTCGACAGTATCGGGGTCGAACCGAGCGGCGTCGGCATTGCTGGTGGAGAACGTCTGCTGCATCATCACCGGCGCCAGTTCACCGTTGCCGCCGCACGGCTCATGACGTTGGTAACCGATGGCGTGACCGACCTCGTGGTTGATCAGGTACTGCCGGTAGGACCCGATGTCACCCTGGAAGGGAACCGCGCCCCGCACCCAGCGGGCCTCATTGATGAAAACCCGGGGCTGACCTTGGTAGGCCGGGTTGTAACAGGACGCCTCGAGTTCGATCTCGTACCCGCAGCCGTCACGCACGGTCATCGGGGACGTCAACGAGACCCTGAAATCGGGGACTCCGCTGTCGATGCGGGTGAACGCGAACTGCGGATTGTGGGTCCAGCCCTTCGGATTGGCCAGCGTCTCATCGACCATTCGGGCAAAGCCCTCGTCCCCGCCGAAGCCGGTCGTGTCCACCCCGTCCTCCACCTCGACGGTGTAGGTGAACGATTTCGAGCTGCCCTCACCCACTTTGGACATCGTCCCCGGCACGATGTGCCAGGTCCCCTCCCCGGCCGCAGTGAAAGGGCCGCCGGCCGGCAAGATTCCGGTTGGCAACTGCGCGTCGAATTGGGTGAGCCCCTTGGGCGGCGCACCGATGATCGCCGTGCTGGCCACCCCGATGGTCGGCGGCCCTTGCACCGGCCCCTCGTCGGTGCTCGCCTCGGTGGCACCGGTTCCGGCGACCGTCTCGTATATCACCACCGCGGTGAGCACGACCAGCACTGGCAGCGCATAAGCCCGCCAACCGTAGGTGGCGAAGAAGCGACCCAGGCCGGTCTGCTTGCGCCAGCGGCGGTGCTCCTCGCGGTTCGAGCGCGGCCGCCCGGAGTTCGACGCCAGCGGGTCACGCTGGGCCCTCAGCGGCTCGCGCCACTCGTCGTGCAGAACCGCCACCCGACCGCCGTTGCGGCGCCCCGAGTCGTCGTTCACTGATCCAGAATGGCACAGGCCGGCGCGGTTGCCTTCCCCGGCGCGCCCCCATCGCACTCATGTATGTCTACGGGCAAGCAAGCGCCGCCGGGTAGTAATGTCGTGGCGATGAGCGGGCTTGGGGGGCCGAGACGATGAGCGATCTCGCCAACACCGCCGCGACACGGGGCATGAAGCCGGCCGGCAGTCACGGCTCGACCGAGGCCGCGAGCGGTGGTCGGCGCGGGAACCGGTTGCCACGCGATGAGCGACGCGGCCAACTGCTCGTCTCAGCGAGCGAGATCTTCGTCGACCGCGGATATCACGCGGCCGGGATGGACGAGATCGCCGACCGTGCCGGCGTCAGCAAGCCGGTCCTGTACCAGCATTTTTCGTCGAAGCTCGATCTCTACTTGGCCGTGCTGCACCAGCACGTCGACAACCTGGTCTCCGGTGTGCGCCAGGCGTTGCGTACCACCACCGATAACCGTCAGCGGCTACGCGCCGCCGTTCAGGCGTTCTTCGACTTCATCGAGCACGACAGCCAGGGCTACCGGCTGATTTTCGAGAACGACTACGTCACCGAAGCCCGGGTGGCCGCGCAGGTCAAGGTCGCCACTGAGGCCTGTACCGACGCGGTGTTCGACCTGATCAGCCGAGATTCCGGGCTGGAGGCGCACCGCGCGCGGATGATCGCTGTGGGACTGGTCGCGATCAGCGTCGATTGCGCCCGTTACTGGCTCGACAGCGACCGGCCGATCTCCAAGGAAGCCGCCGTCGAAGGCACCGTTCAGTTCGCCTGGGGCGGACTGTCACACGTGCCGCTTACCCGTTCTTGATCGCCTCGGCCCCTACGGTCGCGGCGCCGAATCCGACCCGCCGCACGTCGGCGACACCTATCTCGACGTAGGCGATCCGCGCGCTCTTCACCAGGATCCGGCGCCCCTTCTCGTCGGTCAAAGCCAGTACGGCCGAATCCTCGCCCAGCGCGTCGCTGATGGCTTTCTCCACTTCACCGGGTGACTGCGCGCTGTTGAAGGTCAACTCGCGCGGGCTGTCCGTGACACCGATCTTGACCTCCACGCTGAGCCCTTTCGTTTGTCTGCGCCTCTCGATGCAAGAAGGCTAATCGACGGTGTGCCCGGGATGCTCGGGCGGTGAGTTCGCGCTGAGCGAAGCGAACATCCGGCACCGAGCGAAGCGACCATCCGGCACCGCGCGAAGCGACCATCCGGCACCGAGCGAAGCGACCATTCAGCGGCCTCGTCACGAACCTCGACCGAACCGAGGCTGGACCGTAACCGACACGCCAGGCACACGAACCTCAGCAGTCACTCCTACCTCGTAGCATCGGCCCCTGAATCCGAACACACGACTGGGATAGCCGTATGAGCAGGCCTTATGCACCTTTCACGACGCGGACCGGACGAGCAGGCAACCGCCGGGCCGGAGCCGCGGAGGACCTCGACGATGTCGGCTCGGGCGCCTACCCCTACGAGGACTACGAGGACCACGACGAGTCCGACTACGAGGACTACGACGACTACGACGACTACGACGACTACGAGGAGGGTGACTACCAGGACTACGAGGTCGACCGACGCTGGATGTGGGCGGCCGGGGCGGCGGGTGCGGTCCTACTAGTCGCCGTGATCTGCACCGTGGTGATCCTCGGAGGCGGCGACAGCGGCTCGGT
This sequence comes from uncultured Mycobacterium sp., assembly GCA_964513475.1. Taxonomy (GTDB): domain Bacteria; phylum Actinomycetota; class Actinomycetes; order Mycobacteriales; family Mycobacteriaceae; genus Mycobacterium. Next base: position 75,688 of record CAZEMS010000005.1, read on the forward strand.
TTCGGCCACCGTGGTCCCTCGGGCCCCCGCGACCAGCCAGCCCGCCCCAAGTTCTGAGCCCCCGGTCGCCACGTCCAGCCCGCCCGCGCCGGCGCCCACCCAGTCGCTGCCGCCGGAAACGGTCACCACCATCACCCCGTCGGTCACCACCGCGCCGAATCCGACCGCCGCTGCGCCCGGGACCGCGCCACCCGAAGCCGTTTCGCCCACCACGGTCACGTATCGGGTGACCGGCAACCGCAAGCTCATCGACCTAGTGACAGTCATTTACACGGACCGGCAGGGAGCACTGAAGACCGAGATGAACGTAGCGCTGCCCTGGAGCAAGACCGTCGTGCTGGACCCGGGTGTGCGACTCAGCTCGGTCACGGCGACCAGCATGGCGAGTCAGCTGAACTGCTCGATCACCAACGCAGCCGGGGCCACGATCGCTGCGCACGAGAACAACTCCATCATCGCCAGCTGCACGCGATAAGGCGCTCAGGCCAAACCCAGCTCCTGCATACGCGCGCTGTGATTGCGCTGCAGCCGGTCGAAGAAACCGGTTAGCTCACCGAGGCCTTCCCCGCTGGCCATCAACAGGTCAACGAGTTCGTCGTGGTCAGCCAACACGTATTGCGCCTGGGTGATGGCCTCACCGAGCAACCGGCGCGACCACAGGGCCAGCCGGTTGCGCTGCCGGGCGCTGGCCGAGACCGCCGCCCGAACCTCGGCGACGACGAACTGCGAGTGGCCCGTCTCGGCCAGCACAGCGCGCACCAGATCTGCCGCCGCACCGGGCATGGCGCCCACGATCTCGCGGTAGAAATCTGCGGCCAGCGCATCTCCGACGTATGTCTTGACCAACGCCTCCAGCCAGGTGCTGGGCGTGGTCAGACGGTGATAGTTCTCCAGCGCCGGCGCATAGCGCGTCATCGCCGGTACGACGTCGACGCCGCGTCGCGCCAGTTCGTCGCGGAGTAACTGGTAGTGGTTCATCTCCGCGGCCGCCATGGTTGCCATGTTGATGCGGCCGTCCAGGTTGGGCGCCATCCGCGCTTCTTCGGCCAGCCGGTAGAACGCCGCCACCTCGCCGTAGGCCAGCAGCGCCAGTACCTCGTTGACGCCGGGATGATCCGCCGGCACGCCAGCAGGTTGCGGCGAATTCATGGCCCAACTCTAGACGCCGCGCGGCACGAAAAAGGTCGCGAGAGGGGACTGCGAGTCGATGCAGCTATCATGGACGAAGGTGGCGGCGTTCCCGCTACCCAGGAAATGTGCGTGCACTAGTGGGCCGCCACCTCAGGCAGAGCCCCCACGGACCGGCATCCACGCGATGTGGTTCGACTTTCGTCCAACTCGTGCGCGCGTGAATGCCCATGAGGATTGACGACTGAAAGGCCACGCCGAACACCCATGACCACAGACTTGACCACACACAACAAGACCTTCGCCGAACTCGGCGTGCGCTCGGAGATCGTGCGTGCACTGGCGGAGAACGGCATCGAACATCCCTTTGCCATCCAGGAACTGACTTTGCCGATGGCCCTGGCAGGAGACGATCTGATCGGCCAGGCCCGCACCGGCATGGGCAAGACCTTCGCCTTCGGCGTCCCCATGCTCGAGCGCATCACCACCGATGGGGAACGGCCCCTCAACGGCGCCCCGCGCGCGCTGATCGTGGTACCCACCCGAGAACTGTGCCTGCAGGTGTACGGAGACCTGTCGAGCGCCGCGAAGTACCTCACCGCCGATGCTGGACGCAAGCTGTCGGTAGTTTCCATCTACGGCGGGCGGCCCTACGAACCGCAGATCGAAGCCCTGCAGAAGGGCGTCGACGTCGTCGTCGGCACCCCGGGCCGACTGCTCGACTTGGCACAGCAAGGCCACCTCCAGCTCGGCGGCCTGTCGACGCTGGTGCTCGACGAGGCCGACGAGATGCTGGACCTCGGCTTCCTCCCCGACATCGAGCGCATCCTGCGCCAAATTCCCGACGACCGACAGTCGATGCTGTTCTCGGCGACGATGCCGGACCCGATCATCACGCTGGCCCGCACGTTCATGAACCGGCCGACCCATATCCGGGCGGAGGAGCCACACTCCTCGGCCGTGCACACCACCACCGAGCAGTTCGTCTACCGGGCGCACGCGCTGGACAAGGTGGAGTTGGTCAGCCGCGTGCTTCAGGTCCGCGACCGCGGCGCGACGATGATCTTCACCCGCACCAAACGAACTGCCCAGAAGGTCGCTGACGAGCTGGCCGAGCGGGGCTTCGCCGTCGGCGCGGTGCACGGCGACCTGGGCCAGGTCGCGCGCGAGAAGGCGCTGAAGTCCTTCCGCACCGGCGACATAGACGTTCTGGTCGCCACCGACGTCGCTGCCCGAGGTATCGACATCGACGACGTCACCCACGTCATCAACTACCAGATTCCCGAAGACGAGCAGGCCTACGTCCACCGCATCGGCCGAACCGGGCGTGCCGGCAAGACCGGGGTGGCCATCACCCTCGTCGACTGGGACGAGTTGCCCCGCTGGGCGATGATCGACAAGGCGCTGAATCTCGGTCGTCCCGAACCTGCGGAGACGTACTCCAGCTCCGAGCACCTTCACACCGAGTTGGACATCCCGGCCGGGGTCACCGGCACCGTCGGCGCGGCCAAGTCCACCAAGTCGGCCAGCCGCTCGCCCCGCACCGGCACCGACCGTGCGACGGGCTCCGGACAACCCGCCGGCCGCGGCAGCAACCGCAACCGCCGGCGTACCCGCGGCGGCCGGCCGGTCACCGGCCAGCCCGGAAGCTCCACTCAAACCAGCGCCCCGGCCCACACCGGCGCCACCGGCGATGAAGCAACCGCCGAGTCCGGGCAGGCCCGACGCCGTCGTAGGCGGCGGCGCCCCCGCAAGACCGACGGCGCCGCCGCGTCCACCAGCTGATCGAGGATCCCCGATCGGCGATGGTCAAACCCGAGCGCCGCAGCCGCGGGGACATCATGGCAGCCCTGGCCATCGGCGCGGCCGTAGTAGTCGGCGCCGCCGCCATCTGGTGGACCAGCGATGTCCGCGCAACCGTCAGCCGTCCCGCCGCTGCGCCCATACCCAGCATCGACGCGGCCCGCGAGGTTCCGGCGGCACTCAAGCGGATTTGGTCTGCAGCCAGTCCCGCCACCACCGCACCGGTGCTGGCGGCTGGGTCGGTGGTGACCGGAACCGGCCGCACTGTCCAGGGACGTGACCCGGCCACCGGCAAGGTGCTGTGGAGTTACGCCCGTGATGCCGACCTGTGTGGCGTCACCTCGGTGTACCGCTACGCCGTCGCGGTGTACCCGGATGCCCGCGGATGTGGGCAGGTCAGCACCATCGACGGTGAAACCGGCCGCCGCGGGCCCAGCCGCAGCGGCTACGCGGATTCCGAGGTCGCGTTGTCCTCCGACGGCTCCACGGTTCTGTCCGCCGGCGACAGCCGGTTGGAACTGTGGCGGTCGGACATGATCACCATGCTCAGCTACGGCTCCCTCGACGCCCGAATCAAACCCGGCGTACCGGCCTCGCCGTTGTGCCGGCTGATGTCGGCGGCGGCCAGTTCGGCTGCGGTTTCCGTGCTGGAGGCGTGTCCCCAGCAGGCGGACCTGCGCCTGACACTGCTGCGTCCGTCCGACGAGGCCGACACTCCGGAAATGAAACACGTCGAGCAACCCGGGGTGACCGACGAGTCGGGCGCCCGGGTGATCGCCGTGTCCGAGACCGACACCGCGGTCTACGTGCCCACGCCCAAGCCCATGGTCAACGTCGTCGACGAGACAGGCTCCACGGTCGCCGGCACCCCGCTACCCGAACCGGTGTCGTCGCAGGCCACAACGGCCCGCACCGGCGATCTCATCACCTGGTGGACCGGCGACAGCGTGCTGGTATTCGACTCCAGGGGGCTACGCCACCTGTTCACGGTCGCCGGTTCGGACGGGAGAAGGCCGCTGGGACCAGGAACCCTGATGGCCGGGCAGCTGCTCGTACCCGTCTCAGGCGGTTTCGATGTGTTCGACCGGAACACCGGTACCTGGGTGCGCCACATCCCACTGCTGCGCGGGCCGCAACAGTCCGCCGTGGTCCCGAGTACTGCGGGAGACACGGTGCTCGAACAGCGCGGCGACACGTTGGTGGCGCTGGGCCCGGCCTAGACGCACGTCAGAGCACCGGCGCGAACGTAGCCATCGCCTTGCCCGACTTCCAGTGCTTAGCCAGCGCCTCGGCCAACTCCCGATAGGCGATCGCACCCTTGTTCTTCCGACCCGACAGAACCGATGACCCCGACGCACTGGCTTCGGCGAAACGCACCGTGCGCGGTATCGGCGGCGCGAGTACCGGCAAGTCGTAGCGGTCGGCGACATCGAGAAGCACGTCGCGGGTGTGGGTGGTGCGCGGGTCGTAGAGCGTCGGCAGCGCACCGAGCAACTTCAGGTCCGGGTTGGTGATCTGCTGCACGTCGGTGATGGTGCGAAGGAACTGTCCGACACCGCGGTGCGCCAACGTCTCGCACTGCAGCGGCACCATCACCTCGTCGGCGGCCGTGAGCCCGTTGAGCGTGAGAACCCCCAGCGAAGGCGGGCAGTCGACGATGATCACATCGAACTCGCGTTGGGAGACCTTCTCGGCCTTCTCGGCCTTCCCGGCTTTCCCGGATTTCTCGGGGGACCCGGTCAACTTGCCCAGCGCACGCTTGAGCGCGTACTCGCGCCCCGCCCGCATCAACAGCATCGCCTCGGCACCCGCAAGGTCGATGTTGGCGGGCAACAGCGTCATGCCCTCAGCCGTGTCGACCAGCGCGGCGTCCGGCTCGACCTCGCCGAGCAGCACCTCATGCACCGAAACAGCCAACTTGTCGGGGTCTTGGCCCAGGGAGAAGGTCAGGCAACCCTGCGGATCGAGGTCGACCAGCAGCACCCGCCGACCCTGCTCCATGAAAGCCGCGCCCAACGACGCCACCGTCGTGGTCTTGGCAACCCCACCCTTTTGATTGGCGACCGCAAGTACTCGCGTCACAGCCGCCATCCTGTCATGGGCGCTGAGGGGCGGCGCAGGCGTGGGGCAGAATCAATGTCGTGGGTACCTTCGAGCCGCCTGCCCGGAATCGGTTGTTGCTGCTGCGACACGGCGAGACGGAATGGTCCCGCACCGGCCAGCACACCGGCCACACCGATCTGGAACTCACCGACACCGGGCGCTATCGGGCCAAGCTCACGATCGAAGCGCTGACTGATCTCGACCTCAACAACCCACTGGTGATCAGCAGCCCGATGCGACGTGCGCTCGTGACCGCAGAGCTGGCCGGACTCAGCGTCGATGAGGTGTCCCCATTGCTCCGCGAATGGGATTACGGCGCCTATGAGGGGCGCACCACCGCCGACATCCGGAAGGACGTGCCCGGCTGGCTGGTGTGGAACGACGGATGTCCGGACGGCGAGAGCGTCGCGCAGGTCAGCGATCGGGCCGACCGCGCTATCGAGGTGGCACTCGGTCACATGGCGTCGCGTGACGTCGTCTTCGTCGGGCACGGGCACTTCTCGCGCGCCGTGCTCGCCCGCTGGGTGGACCTACCGGTGCCGGCGGGCATTCGGTTCTCGATGGGGCCGGCGACCATCGCGGTCTGCGGGTTCGAACACGGCGTGCGTCAGATCATCGCGATCGGACTCACCGGTTATCCGCACCCGCCGTTGCAATCGTGACCGACGAGCCGTCCTTCCTGCTCGCCGGACCGGGCGGGGTCCTCGTCGCCGAAGGGATTCACACTGGCTATGCGCAGTTGGCCGACGCGCAGCAGGCGCTGGCCAGCGGAAGCGCGCCAATAATTTTGGGCGCACTACCCTTCGACCCTTCCGCACCGACAGCATTGATGCGGCCGCAGTCGGTAAGGTTCGGCACCTCGCTGCCCGACTGGGCCGGACACACGCTGCCCGCCGTGCGAATCGGGCAGACCATCCCGGAGCCCGATGTCCACCGCTCCCGGATCGACACCGTGTTGCGCAAGCTCAAGGACCCCCGCAGTGGTCTGCACAAAGTAGTGCTGGCCCGCTCACTGCGGCTCGATGCCGAAGCCCCGCTGGATGCGCGTACCATCCTGCAGCGGCTGGCCACCGACACAGCCGCCAACGCCTATCTGGTGGATCTGAGCGCGGCCGGCGGCCGGTACAAGGGCCGAACGCTGGTCGGGGCCAGTCCTGAGCTGCTGGTGGCGCGCCACGGCGAACTTGTCAGCTGCCGACCCTTCGCCGGATCGGCACCCCGGTTGCCCGACCCGGAGGCGGACCGCGCCAGCGGAGCGGCGCTGGCCGGGTCGGCCAAGAACCGTCACGAACATCAACTTGTGGTCGACGAGATGCGCAAGGCGCTGGACCCACTCTGCGTCGACCTGCAGATCGCGTCGTCTCCCGAACTCAGCCGAACCGCCGCGGTATGGCACCTGAGCACGCCGATGAAAGGTCGGCTGCGCGACCCGACCACCACAGCCCTGGATCTCGCACTCGCGCTGCATCCCACCCCCGCGGTCGGCGGTGTGCCCACCCGGATGGCTGCCGCCCTCATCGACGAACTCGAGGAGGACCGGGGCTTCTACGCCGGCACGGTAGGTTGGTGCGACCGGAACGGCGACGGCCGCTGGGTGGTGTCGATCCGGTGCGCGCAACTGTCCGCCGACCGGCGCCACGCCGAGGCACACGCGGGCGGTGGCATCGTCGCTGAATCCGATCCAGACGACGAAGTCGCCGAGACCACAACGAAATTCGCCACGATCCTGTCAGCCCTAGGTGTCCACCCGTGACCGAGACAATCCGCCGTGCTCGCCCCGGCGACGAGACCGAACTCACCTCGATGGTGCACGAACTCGCTGCGTTCGAGAGTGCCTCCGAAGAGTGCACCCTGACCGAACAGCAATTGCGCGACGCGCTGTTCGGTGACCCGCCAATCGTGAACGGCCATCTCATCGAGATCGACGGTGCAGTGGCGGCGGGCGCCTTGTGGTTCCACAACTTCTCCACGTGGGACGGTGTCGCCGGAATCCATCTGGAAGACCTTTTCGTACGCCCACAGTTCCGGCGTCGCGGACTGGGGCGCAAGCTGCTCGCAACACTTGCCCGCGAGTGTGTAGAACACGGCTACTCCCGACTTTCGTGGGCCGTGCTCGACTGGAACGTCAACGCCATCGGCCTCTATCAGGCGGTCGGAGGCAAGCCGATGACCGAGTGGATCACCTACCGGGTGTCAGGGCCGGGTTTGTCGGCGCTGGCCGGGTCCTGAGCCCGCACCCACTCCAGCGCCGACGGGCTGAACATCAGCGCCAGCGTGACCAGCGCCACCACAGCGACCAGGATGCCGTACACCCATTGGTGCGAACCCACGGCCATGTACCAGGCCACCGGCAGCAGCAACAGGTTGGCGAACACCGCCAAACCGCGACCCCACCGCCGGCCACCCCACAACGTCCATCCGGCGAAGAACACGCCACCCCCGACGATGGCGAACCAGGCCGCCGTACCGAAAGCCACCCTTCGATCGCCGCCGCCGAACCCGTGCACCAGCAGCACCACGGCAGTCACCAGTGCGGCGGCACCCTCCAAAGCCACCAGGATGGCGGCCAGGCGCACGGTCGAGGGGGCAGGCACGGTCACGACGTCGACTGTAGAGGTCGTCTGAAGAGGTCGTCTGAAGCGGATCGCCGATAGGCTGAGACCCCGTGCGGGCCGTGCTGATCGTCAACCCCAACGCCACGTCGACCACTGCGGCCGGGCGCGACCTGTTAGCCCATGCGCTGGAGAGCAGGGTGAAGCTGACGGTGACCCACACCGACCATCGCGGTCACGCGGTGGAGATCGCGCGCGACGCCGCCCGCGACGGCGTGGACGTATTGATCGTGCACGGCGGCGACGGCACGGTGAACGAGGTGGTCAACGGCTTGATCTCGGTGCGGACAGTGGGGGGACCGGACCCTGCGGTTGGGGTGGTCCCGGGAGGTTCGGCAAATGTGTTCGCCCGCGCGCTGGGGATCAGCCCGGACCCGATCGAAGCAACCAATCAGCTGGTGGATCTACTCGGCGAGCACCGGCGCAGCAGGCTGTGGCGCCGAATCGGCCTGATGGACTGCGGCGAGCGTTGGGCGGTGTTCACCGCCGGAATGGGCGTTGATGGCGATGTGGTGGCAGCGGTGGAAGCCCAGCGGGCAAAGGGGCGAAAGGTAACGGCTGGCCGATATATGCGTGTCGCCGTTCGCGAAGCGCTGGCCAGCGCACGCAAGGACCCCATGCTGACCGTGCAGCTGCCCGGCCGAGAACCGATCACCGGAGTGCACTTCGCTTTCGTTTCCAACAGCAGCCCCTGGACCTACGCCAACGCCCGCCCGGTGTGGACCAACCCGACTACCACGTTCGAGACCGGGCTCGGTGTCTTCGCCGCTACCAGCATGAACGTGTGGGCCAACCTCCGCCTAGCACGACAGATGCTGTCACGTAAGCCGCACATCGAGGCCCGGCACCTGGTCCGGGAGGACGACCTGCCCTGGCTGCAGGTAACCGCCCAAGAGCCGGTCGCGTGCCAGATCGACGGCGAATATGCCGGTCCGCGCAGCTCGATGACGTTCAGGTCGGTACCTGACGCGCTGGCGGTGGTGGCACCGCCGGTGAAAACACCGTGACCTGCATCAACAAAAAATTGCGGTCTAGCGAGGGCGCAATCGGGTTGAGTGTAGTACAAACGATTGAGTGGCCACGCACCGTGACCCTTTAGTGACATTGCCCACGTGTTAACTCAACGCTCTTGACATCTGTTGCGCCTATGAAAGCATCAGATGCAACAGCGCAGAAACAATTTCGTGTGCACGCGTTAACAGCCGAGGAAATGCTCGTGCGCCTTGCTGCGCACATGGTTAGGAGAGTCGAACTTATGGATTGGCGCCACAAAGCAGTCTGTCGCGACGAGGATCCGGAACTGTTCTTCCCGGTGGGTAACAGCGGACCGGCCCTCGCCCAGATCGCCGAAGCGAAGTTGGTTTGCACTCGGTGCCCGGTCACGACAGAGTGCCTGTCGTGGGCACTGGAGTCCGGCCAGGACGCCGGGGTATGGGGCGGCATGAGCGAAGACGAGCGGCGCGCCCTCAAGCGCCGGAATGCCCGCACCCGGGCCCGTAGCGGCGTCTGACACTCTCGCAGGACTAACGACGGCCCCGACGAGAGTCGGGGCCGTCAGTCTGTGCGTACCCGTTGGCCGCCGTTGGACGAGCCGGCCCTCGGGCGCTCTGGGCGCTCTGGGCGCGACACTTAACCTGCTGAGCCGACACGCCGGTTGAAGTCGCAGACGATTAAGTCTCGCGCCGTGGTCCCGCTGTGCCTCACTGCGCGGCACGGCCGCTGTGCCTCACTGCGCGGCACGGCCGCTGTGCCTCACTGCGCGGCACGGCCGCGGCGGCCGATGGGCACCCGCAGCACCACGTCGGTTCCGCCGACCGGGTTCTCATGCATGCCCAGCGACCCGTCGAGTTCCGCCGACACCAGCGTGCGCACGATCTGCAGTCCCAGCCGGTCGGACTTCTCCAAACTGAACCCGTCCGGCAGACCGCGCCCGTCATCGTGCACGAGTACATCGAGCCAGCGCGCCGACCGCTCCGCACGGATCGTCACGCAGCCACGCGAATTGCTCGGGTCGTAGGCATGCTCGATGGCGTTCTGCACCAACTCGGTGATAACCATGATCAAGGCGGTCGCGCGGTCGGCGTCAAGCACGCCGAGATCGCCATCACGGATGATTCGGATCGGTGTCTCGACCGTTGCGACGTCGTTCATTATCGGCAGAATCCGGTCCACCACCTGGTCCAGGTTGACCTCTTCGTTCACCGACATCGACAGCGCATCGTGCACCTGTGCGATGGATGACACCCGTCGCACCGCTTCGATCAGAGCCTCGCGGCCCTCCGAGTTGTTCGTTCGCCGGGCCTGCAGCCGCAGTAACGACGCCACCGTCTGCAGGTTGTTCTTCACCCGATGGTGGATCTCCCGGATGGTCGCGTCCTTGCTGAGCAAGGCACGATCACGGCGCTTGACCTCGGTGACGTCGCGGATCAGCACGGCTGCGCCGACCGGCTGCTGGTGCACCACCAACGGCAGCGTGCGCAGGAGTACGGCCGCTCCCCCGGCGTCGACCTCCATCCGCATGCTGGAGCCGCCGCCGAGCGAATCACGCACATGGTCGGCCAGTTCATGCGCCTCGAACGGGTCGGAGATCAACGGACGCGTCGCGCTGATCATGTTCTGGCCCTCCAATTCAACGGTGAGGCCCATCCGGTGGTAGGCGGAGATCGCGTTGGGGCTGGCGAATACGACGACGCCGGCCTCGTCGAGCCGGATGAACCCGTCGCCGACCCGCGGACTTGATCTCGACATCGGGAGGTCGCCGACGTTGGGGAACGTGCCCTGGCTCAGCATGATCATCAGGTCGCGGGCGCAGTTCAGGTACGCCGCCTCCAACGGGCTCTCCTTGCGCCGCTTCGCCAGCGCCGTTTGGTGCGTCAGCACCGCAACCACCCGGTCCCCATGGCGTACCGGCACCGCCTCGACGTCCGGACCCGGTGACTCGTGCTGCGGCTCATCGGATTCACGGCCGATGACTCCGGACACGAAAGCAGCCGCGACCAGCGGCATCTCCTCATCCCCGACTACGGTGCCTACGGCGTCGGCCAACAGCACGGTGGGTGCGGTGTTGGGCCGCACCTGAGCCACACAGACCATCAGGCCGTCGTCGCGGCGCACCCACATCAGGTAGTCAGCGAACGCCAAATCCGCGAGCAGCTGCCACTCACCGACCACGGCGTGCAGGTGCTCCACGGCGCTGCCGGGCAGAACGGTGTGCTCGGCAAGCAGTTCACCGAGGGTGGACATCGGGCCCTTCCGGTGCGAGCTAGCTGATCACTGCGATGAGGTCGCCAGCCTGGATGACATCACCGACCGAGACGCTGACCTTGCTGACGGTGCCTGCCACCTCGGCCAGCACCGGGATCTCCATCTTCATCGATTCAAGCAGCACCAGTGTGTCACCCTCGCCGATCTGATCGCCCTCGCTCACCACGACCTCCAACACGCTGGCCACGATCTCGGCGCGAACGTCCTCGGCCATCTTCACCCCTGTCCCACGGATGTCGCCGCCCGGTGGCCCGGGCCGCTCCGGCTGCTGACGCTCTATCGAACCACACCCCTGGGGCGCCGACGCAGCGAGCGCAGACGCCAGCGATTCAGGTGTTGTCGGCCTGTCATGACACACTGGAACCCAACCGATACCTGACAGACGGAGGTCCATCATGGCAAAGCGTGGCCGCAAGAGGCGCGATCGCAAACACTCGAAGGCCAACCACGGCAAGCGACCCAACGCGTAGACGCGACGCGTAGGCCCAGCGCGAAGGGAGCCGGACCAGGTTTCGTCAGCGCTGGATGATGGTCGTGCGGCTGATCTCAATACGCAGCCGCTCACGCAGCCCATCGGGCGCCTTCTCGCCACTGCACTTGATGGCGATCAGACGCTTGACTCGCTCCTCGACCCCGTAGTGCCGTAGGCAGGCTGGGCACGCTTCTAGATGCTGTTTGAGCCGTTCACGGGTCTCTGCGGTGCACTCCCCGTCGAGCAGGGTCCACACCTCGGCGATCACCGCGGCACAGCCGGGGTGATCCGGATCGATTGGATCGTCCAGGGAGCTCATGACGACACCTCCTCGGTATCGCGTTGCTGATCGCGGAGGAATCCGCGGTCCCTGGCCACGTCAGCCAACAACGACCGCAGTTGTCGACGGCCGCGATGCAACCGGGACATCACAGTTCCAATGGGCGTATCCATGATCTCGGCGATCTCCTTGTACGGGAAGCCTTCGACGTCGGCGTAGTACACCGCCATCCGAAAGTCCTCAGGCAACGCCTGCAACGCGGCCTTGATCTCGGTGTCGGGAAGAGCCTCGAGCGCCTCGACCTCCGCAGAGCGCAGACCAGTCGATGAGTGCTCAGCATTGGAGGCCAGCTGCCAGTCGGTGATCTCCTCAGTTGGGTACTCCGCCGGCTGGCGTTGCTTCTTTCGATAGCCGTTGATGTATGTATTGGTCAAAATTCGGTACAGCCATGCCTTGAGATTCGTGCCTTCACGAAACGAGCGGAACCCGGAGTAGGCCTTGACCATGGTTTCCTGGAGCAGATCCTCGGCATCGGCCGGGTTGCGGGTCATCCTTAACGCGCCCCCGTACAGCTGATCGAGCAGCGGAATGGCATCGCGTTCGAAACGAGCAGTCAGCTCGGCATCGGTTTCGGGCTTGTCCGTGTCGGTCATCTGGGTCGAAACCGTCCCCTCTTCCAGGCACAAGGTAAGCACCAACGTCACCTCACCTCGATCCTAGAGGTTGCATCCGACAACACCCTTTTTGAACCCTGTTGACCGCCCAAGCCGGAAGCGGTTCCATGTCCCACAACGGCAAAAACCGACAGGAATGTTCCGCGCCGGGGCACTAACCTGATGCGGTGCCGCGCGCAGCTACTCCAGCGATCGCGGCCTTACTGGCCGCCGGCGTCCCACATGAAGTGCTGCGTTACCGACACGACCCACGAAACGACTCGTTCGGCGAGGAGGCCGCCGGGGAACTGACGGTCAGCCATGGGGTGGCGGCCGCGCAGGTTTTCAAGACGCTGGTGATCGCGATGCCGGCCGGCCTGGCCGTTGCAGTGCTGCCGGTGCCGGCGAAGCTCTCGCTCAAGGCCGCCGCCGCGGCGTTGGGTGCACCGAAAGCCGTTATGGCCGAACCGATCACGGCCGAACGCTCAACCGGATACGTCGTCGGCGGGATCTCTCCACTGGGTCAACGCAAGCCGCTGCCGACCGTGGTCGATGACACCGCTCTGCGGTGGGAACAGGTGCTGTGCAGCGCCGGCAAACGCGGACTGGACATCGCGGTGCGTCCTGCGGATCTGATTCGTCTCACCGACGCAGTGACGGCCCGCATCGCCGTCGGGCTCTGACATCCGCTGGGTACTAGAGTGACGTCCCATGTCGCTCTCCGGAAAAACAATGTTCATCTCCGGCGCCAGCCGCGGCATCGGTTTGGCGATCGCCAAACGCGCGGCCGCCGACGGCGCCAACATCGCACTCGTCGCCAAGACCGCCGAGCCGCACCCGAAACTGCCCGGCACCGTGTACACCGCCGCCAAAGAAATCGAGGACGCCGGTGGGCAGGCGCTGCCGATCGTCGGGGACATCCGCGACGGCGATTCGGTGACGTCTGCGGTCGCCAAGACCGTCGAGCAGTTCGGCGGCATAGACATCTGCGTGAACAACGCTTCAGCGATCAACCTCGGCTCTATCGAGGAAGTGCCGCTGAAACGCTTCGACCTGATGAACGGCATCGAGGTTCGCGGCACATACGCCGTGTCGCAGGCCTGCATCCCACACATGAAGGGTCGGGAGAACCCGCACATCCTCACGTTGTCCCCACCGATCCGTATGGAGCCGAAGTGGCTCAAACCTACGCCCTACATGATGGCAAAGTTCGGAATGACCTTGTGCGCCTTAGGAATCGCCGAAGAGATGCGTGCGGTGGGCATTGCCTCCAACACACTGTGGCCCCGGACCTTGATCGCGACGGCGGCGGTTCAGAACCTGCTCGGCGGCGATGAGGCGATGGCACGATCGCGCAAGCCGGATGTTTACGCCGACGCAGCATACGTGGTCGTCAACAAGCCGTCGTGCGACTACACCGGCAACAGCCTGTTGTGCGAGGACGTCCTGATGGAGTCCGGTGTCACCGACCTCTCGGTATACGACTGCGTGCCGGGCTCATCGCTGGGCGTCGATCTGTGGGTGGACGAGCCGAACCCACCCGGATACAACGGCTGACCTTCGGCTACCACAGCAGGGTCGGCTGTTCGGACGCTGCTCCCCGGACGACGGGCTCGATCAGTTCCGGCCCGTTGTTGCGCACGCTGTTCACCAGTGTCGACACTTCGCGAACCGCAATTCGGTCCAGGTCACCGTGCCCGCGCAGCAGACCCTCATCCACCGGCGCATCGGGATCGAGCCAGCGATCCCAGTCCGCCTCGGTGAGGGTCAATGGCATTCGGTCATGGATAGCGGCCAACGGGCCCGCGGCGTCAGTGGTGATGATGGTGCAACTCAGCAACGGACCCGCGTCGGGCTCCGGGGCCTTCGACGCGACAGAACCCTCCGCGGGCCGCCACGTCGACCACAACCCCGCCATGAACAGCGGCTCGCCGTCGACGGCGTGCAGGTAGAACGGAGTTTTTGACGCCCGGCCCCTCCTGGTCGTACCGCCGTTCGCGCCGTTGGGCCGCCACTCGTACCACCCGTCCATCGGGACGAGGCACCGCTTGTTCTTGGCCGAAGCCCGGAACGCCGGCGACACGGTCACCCGTTCAGCGCGCGCATTGATCAACAGCGGACCCTTGTTGTCCGGCTCACCGGCTGGCGTCGTCTTCGCCCACGGCGGCACCAGTCCCCAACGCATCAGCCGCACGCGCCGTGTCGACTCGTCGCCGGGTTCGGTGTGCCGCTGCACGACGGTGGCGACGGTGGTGGTCGGGGCCACGTTGTAGTTCGGGACAGAGTATGTGGGCGCCACACTCCGGGCCGCAGACTCGGCCGCGGACTCGTCGAGGGCCTGGATCCTCTGCGCCAACAACGCCGGATCGGTGGTGACCGCGAACCTTCCACACATACCTGCCATGGTTGCAGAAGGTGCGGACAAGGCAGGATGGAACCGTGACGCGTGAAACGTGGACGGCACCGTATGCGTCGGCGCCCGTCCATGCCACGGTCGCCGTACCCGGATCGAAGTCGTTGACCAACCGCGCATTGGTCTTGTCGGCGCTGGCCGCCGCGCAGAAATCGGGCCCGTCAACCATCAGCGGAGCGCTGCGCAGTCGCGACACCGACCTGATGATCGGAGCGCTGCGCACGCTGGGCCTGGACGTGGCGGGGCCGGGCACCGAACTCACCGTCGACGGCCGGATCTCCCCCGTGGCCGGTGCCCGGGTGGACTGCGGACTGGCAGGTACGGTGCTGCGCTTCGTACCATCGCTGGCGGCGCTGGGCGAGACCACCGTCGAGTTCGACGGCGACGAGCAGGCCCGCTCTCGACCGATCGCACCGCTGCTGGCCGCCCTGAGATCGCTAGGGGTCGACATCGACGGTGATTCCCTCCCGTTCCGTGTCGCCGGAACCGCATCACTCAAAGGGGGAACGGTGTTCATCGACGCATCGGCCTCCTCACAGTTCGTCTCCGGATTGCTTCTCGCAGGGGCTGTTTTCGCCGACGGCCTGACTGTCGAGCACACCGGTCCGTCGCTGCCGTCCGCGCCGCACATCGCCATGACGGTGGCGATGCTGCGCATGGCCGGCGTCCAAGTCGACGACTCCTCCCCCAATCGCTGGCGGGTACACGCGGGCCCGATCGCGGCGCGGCACTGGGAAGTCGAGCCCGACGTCTCCAACGCGGTGCCGTTTCTGGCAGCTGCGGCTGTGACCGGAGGTACGGTGCAGATCGCCGGCTGGCCCACACCGAGCCTGCAGCCGGCGGCGAGCATTCTGGACATCCTGGAGCTGACGAATAGCACTGCTTCCCAAACGGATTCGGGACTGGAATTGCGGGGTGCGGCGAACTACGGCGGATTCGAGGTCAACCTGAACGACATCGGCGAACTCGCGCCTGCCGTCGCAGCTCTGGCCGCTCTCGCCGCACCTGGCTCGGTGTCCAGCTTGAGTGGTATCGCGCACCTGCGCGGCCACGAGACCGACCGCTTGGCAGCGCTGACCGCAGAGATCAACGGCATCGGCGGAAACTGCGCGGAGACCCCGGACGGCCTGCAGATCACGGCCGTGCCGTTACATGCCGGAACCTGGCACTCGTACGCCGACCACCGGATGGCGATGGCAGGCGCGATCATCGGGCTGCGGGTTCCGCACCTTACGATCGACGATATCGCCACCACCGCCAAGACACTGCCTGAGTTCCCGCAACTGTGGGAAGACATGCTGGCAGGCAACTGAGTCGGGGCTGAATTGAGGCCCGGCGACTACGACGAGTCCGATGTCCGAGTGCGCTCGGGCCGGGGTTCACGGCCACGCACCAAGAACCGTCCCGAGCACGCCGATGCGCAGCGGGCGATGGTCGTCACCGTCGACCGAGGCCGGTGGGGCTGCGTTCTAGGGCGTAACCCCGCGCATCGGGTCAGCGCGATGCGGGCACGCGAACTCGGCCGCACCCCGATCGTCGTCGGCGACGATGTTGACCTGGTAGGCGACCTGTCCGGACGCCCCGACACTCTGGCCCGCATCGTTCGACGCGGTGAACGCCGAACCGTATTGCGGCGCACCGCCGATGACACGGATCCGTCCGAAAGGGTGGTCGTCGCCAATGCCGACCAGCTGTTGATCGTGGTTGCGTTGGCCGATCCCCCACCCCGAACCGGACTCGTCGAACGGGCATTGATCGCCGCCTACGCCGGCGGTCTCACGCCGATCTTGTGCCTGACCAAGACCGACCTGGCGCCGCCTGAGCCGTTCGCCGAACACTTCGCCGACCTGGATCTCACGATCACCACCGCCGGGCACGACGATCCACTCGATGCAGTCACCGGGCTGCTGGTCGGCAAGGTAACGGTGCTGCTCGGCCATTCCGGGGTCGGCAAGTCGACATTGGTGAATCGCCTTGTGCCCGAGGCTGACCGGGCCATCGGTGAGGTATCCGGGGTCGGCCGGGGCCGGCATACCTCGACCCAATCGGTAGCCCTGCCGCTGGATGGCTCGGGCTGGGCCATCGACACCCCCGGCATTCGCTCGTTCGGCCTGGCCCACGTGGATCCTGAAGGCGTGCTGCGGTCGTTCTCGGACCTGGCCGAGACCATCGGTGACTGCCCGCGGGGCTGTGGACACATGGGGCCGCCGGCAGACCCGGAGTGCGCGTTGGACACACTCACCGGCCCCGCGCGCAACCGCGTCATTGCCGCCCGCCGTCTACTGGGCGCGCTGGCCGACACGTCCGGCTACTAGCCGGGGCCAACTACGCCGCTAAGACGTTGTGCGCCTTGGCTGCACGCCTGGCGTGACGCCGCCGGCGAACCGCGGCAATGGCGGTGCGCAGGCCATGGCGACGCGTGGAGCCCGGGTCGATCTGGCCGAAGCCCGGTTCCAGGCCGGTAAACATCAGCTCGCTGCGGGTTTCCGGTGCGTCGTCGGCGGTATCGCGCAGAAAGCGGTCTGGCAGTGAGAGTTTCGCGATGGTGCGCCACGTCTTGCCGTACTGCACCAAGAACGATCCGGTCGTATAGGGCAGGTCGTACTTGTCGCAGATCAGCCGGACCCGGAAGGAGATCTCATGCAGCCGGCTGCTCGGCAGGTCCGGGTACAGGTGGTGTTCGATCTGGTGGCACAGATTGCCACTCATGAACCTCAGCGCCGGGCCGGCCTCGAAGTTGGCGCTGCCCAACATCTGACGGAGATACCACTCGCCCTTGGTCTCACCCACCATGTCGGTCTTGGTGAACTTGTCCGCACCGTCCGGGAAATGACCACAGAAGATGACCGCGTTGGCCCAGACGTTGCGGATCACGTTTGCCGTCACGTTTGCGGTGAAGGTCGACCTGTAGGTGGCGCCGGGCGACAGCGAGGTCAGCGCTGGAAACGCTACGTAGTCCTTGAAGAGCTGCCTTCCGGCTTTTGCCCCGAACTCGCGCACTCGCACCATCGTGGCTTTGCGGTCGTCGCGGCCCTTGAACATCTTCCCCACCTCGAGGTGCTGCAGAGCCACGCCCCACTCGAACAGCAGCGAGAGAATGGTGTTGTAGAGCAGGTTGCCAAGATTGAACGGCTTCCACTTCTGGTCCCGGGTAACGCGCAACGTCCCGTAACCCACATCGTCGTCCATGCCCAGGATGTTGGTGTACTTGTGGTGCATGAAGTTGTGGGTGAACCGCCAGTGCTTGGCAGCCCCGGTCATGTCCCACTCCCAGGTTGAGGAGTGAATCTCGGGATCGTTCATCCAGTCCCACTGGCCGTGCATGACGTTGTGGCCGATCTCCATGTTCTCGATGATCTTGGCCACACCCAGGCCGATGGTGCCGACCCACCAGGCGGAACGGCGCGAACTGGCGGCCAGTGCCAGGCGGGCGGCGATCTCCAGGGTGCGCTGCGCGGTAATGGCGCGTCGGATGTAGCGCGCGTCGCCCTCGCCGAGGGCGTCTTCGATGTCGCGGCGGATGGCGTCCAATTCGATGCCAAGACTCTCGATGTCGGCCTCGGTCAAGTGCGCGAACGCCGGAACGTCGGTAACTGCCATCGAACGACCTCCTTTCGCATTTCTACGCTACCGTAACCTACGGATACGTAGGTTACTAGCCGGTAAACCTCACACGTCCAGTACGCAGTCACCGGACGCCGCGGAGATGCAGGTCTGAATCCGGGTTCCTGCCTCATGCTCGACGCCGCTGCGCAAGTCGCGGACATGCCCGTCAACCAGGCTGACCACACACGACTGACAGATCCCCATCCGGCAGCCGAACGGCATCCGCACACCGGCGGCCTCGCCGGCGTCCATGAGCGGTGTCGCCGCATCCACGGTCGCCGTCCTGTTGCTTCGGGCGAAATGCACCGTGCCACCGGCGCCGTGAACAGCTACTCGGGACGCGGCGAACCGCTCAAGGTGCAGGTTCTCACCGACACCCGCCCCCGACCAGACCCGCTCGGCCTCGTTGAGCATTCCCTCAGGGCCACATGCCCAGGTCTGGCGATGCCGCCAATCCGGCAGCGCGGTGTCGAGGTCAGCGATGTTCAGCCGCCCCTGAGTGCGGGTGGTTCGCAGGGTCAGCCGATAGCCGGGATGGCTGCGCTGCAGCTCGTCGAGCTCGGCGCCGAAGGGAACATCAGAGGGTGTCGGCGCCGAATGCAGGTGGACGATGTCGGTGACCTGGTTGCGCCGCACCAGCGTGCGCAGCATCGACATTACCGGGGTGATCCCGGAGCCACCGGTCAGGAACAGCACTGAACTCGGCGCAGGGTCGGGCATGACGAAATTGCCCTGCGGCGCGGCCAGCCGCACGATCGTGCCCGGAGTGACGCCGCCGACGAGGTGGGTGGACAGAAAGCCCTCCGGCATCGCCTTGACCGTGATGCTGATGGTCCGTGGTCGACGGACCGAATTGCGTTCCCCGGCAACCGGAATCGAGGTCAGCGAGTACGACCGCCAGCGCCAGCGCCCGTCGACCAGCAGACCGATGCCGACATACTGTCCGGGTTGGTAGTCGAAGCTGAAACCCCATCCCGGCTTGATGACCAACGTCGCGGAATCCTCGGTCTCCCGCCGGACTTCTACAACCCGTCCACGCAGCTCGCGCGCCGACCACAGCGGATTGGCCAGCTGAAGGTAGTCGTCGGGCAGCAGCGGAGTGGTGATTCTCTCCGCGATGGTGCGCAGCCGGTGCCAACCCGGGTGGCGCTCAGCGCCGGCAACGGCGGGCCTAACGGTATCGACGACGTTCGCGGAGACCTTGATGTAGTTCTTCGCCATAGCAGCTCCAGGTCATGTACTTCGACCTACGGTACCGTAACCTACGGTTGCGTAACAAACCTGCTCGGCCAGACCGACGTTTTGCAGGTTTGCACTCGAACTTTCGCTGCGATGCGTTGGTTTGGGCGCCGGTGGGGAGCGGGTCAGAGCAGCTCCAGTAGGAAGGGCAGTTCCTGCACGGCATACCACGCCAGGTCGTGGTCCTGCGCATCACCCACGGTCAAGTCAGCGTCCTCATCGCCCAGGTCGGCTGCGTCGACGACATCGGCGGCCAGCTTTACCGCAGCTTCCGCGGAGGCATTGTCCACGTAAGCGGCGATCACAGCGTCCATCGCGACCGGATCGGGCAACCGCACCACAGCGTCGTCGAGATCCGGGCGCACTTGAGGGTTGTCGACCTCGGCCAACAGCACGACCCGCCGCATCGGAAGGTCCGAGCTGACATCGCCCGCCGCGATCAGCCGCAAGGACGCCAGCGCCGCTTCCCGCAGCGCCACTTCGGCCAGCTCGTCGTCGTCGCCCTCGGCGTAGGACTCGCGCAACGTCGGGGTGACAGCGAAGGCCGTCCCGTTGACCGCGTGCATCGACCCATCGGCGACGAACTGCCTCAGCATGGACAGGGTCGCCGGAATGTAGACGCGCACCAGGCGAGACTAGCTGCCCCGATCACTGCGCCGCTTCACAGAGTTCGTCCAGCGATTCGCCCAGCAGCGCCGGCAGTACGTCCACGTCGCTCATCGCGTCGCGGTCAGCATTGATGCCGAAATACAGCATGCCGTTGTAGGACGTGACACCGATCGCCAACACCTGGTTGTGCAGCAGCGGCGGTACCGCGTACGTCTCCAGCAGTTTGGTGCCGGCGACGTACATCTGCTTCTGCGCGCCCGGCACGTTGGTGATCAGCAGGTTGAACTGCCGGGCCGAGAAGCTGGTGGCTACCCGGATTCCCATCGCGTGCAAGGTTGGTGGCGCAAAACCCGACAGCGTGACGATGGTGCGGGCGTCGACGAGGCTGGCCGCAGTGGAATGGGATTCTGTGGCGTAGGCGATCTGCGAGAGCCGCACCACCGGGTTGCCCTCGCCGACCGGCAGGTCGACGAGGAAGGGCGACACCTCGCTGATCGCTTGTCCGGGGCCCGTCGAATCCAGTTCACCATCGGGATAGACCGACATCGGCGCCATGGCGCGCACCATCGTGGTCGCGGCGACCGGTTCACCGCGGGACAGCAACCAGTTGCGCAGCGCTCCGGCGACCACCGCGAGCACCACGTCGTTGACATCGCAGTCGTAGCGAGCCCGCACCAACCGGTAGTCCTCCAGCCGGTGGCTGGCCACACCGAGCCGCCGGTTGCGCGAGACCCTGGTGTTCAGCGGGCTGCTCGGCGCGGTCCCGCGGGCAACGGTGCGGGCCATGTCGACGAACCGCCGGCCGGCCTCGCCGAGCTGACCGGTGTTGCTGGTAGCTTCGCGCACCGCCGAACGCATCGCCGCCAGCTGTACCCCCGGGCGCGCCACCCACTCACCGAGGGCACTCAGCAACAGGCGCCCGTCACTGGGCTCCCGTCCCGGAATCCAGATGTCCTCACCGAACTCGGGCGGCTTCTGGGTGCGGTCGGCGATGACATGTCCGATCTCCAGCGCCGTCATACCGTTCACCAGCGCCTGATGAGATTTGGTGTAGAGCGCCAACCGGTTCTTGGTCAGACCCTCGATCAGGTACATCTCCCATAGCGGACGTGACCTGTCCAGCGGGCGCGAGCCCAGCCGAGCGATCAGTTCGTGCAGCTGCGCGTCGCTGCCCGGCGACGGCAGGGCGGACCTGCGAACGTGATAGGTGATGTCGAACTCGCCGTCGTCGATCCAGACCGGACGACCAAGGCGGACCGCCGTTTCGCGCACCTTCTGCCGATACCGCGGAATCTGCGGGAGCCGCTTCTCCACGGTGGCGAGCAACGTTTCATAGCTCAGCCCGTTGCGGGGCCTCCGCAGAATCGACAACGAGCCCACGTGCATCGGAGTCGAGGTGTTCTCCAGGCGATAGAAAGACGCATCCGATGCCGACAAGCTGGTCACCATCGCAGCACCGCCCTCCCCCCGCTCGTCCGACAACCACACATGAACCCTCGCCACGGTAACGGGCGGATGCGCACCCCCGCACAACATGGTGCACGAGGGGATGCGCGCACCGTGCGATCATTGACATGTCTGCGACTCTCCAGCAGCGCCGTCCTGTTACGCCTCACACTGGGGCCTCACACTGGAGAGTGTCTTGACACCATCGCCGCGCGCATCGCACCGCCTGCCCCATGTCACTTCGTTGACCACACCAGTGGTCGATTTCGAGCCGGCTCCGGTAGGCCCCGCCGGTGCTTGCCCGCCGCCGTCGTCCGCCTCGCTGCGCCGGCGCACCCCGCGTACCAGCCGTGCGAGGCCGCAGCCACGGGAGACGCCGCCGCCCACCGGCGCGGTCGTGTTCGCCGACACTGCGCTGCGACGTCTGCTGGAGGTGATCGACCGGCGCAGGCCGATCACTCAGTTGCGAGCTGCACTGGCGCCAGCGCTGATTGACGGCGTCATCGCGCTCACCCGCCGCCCGTCTGGCGACGCCACCGCAGTTCTACGGCGGGTTCGTCTGCGCACCGCGGCGCACGACGGCGGCGAGCCCGTGGCCGCGGAGGTGTTCGCTACCTACAGCCGGGGGCCAAGGATCCGAGCCATCGCCGGCCGGATCGAACTCAACACCGCAGCCGGCCGGTGGCAGCTGGTGGCACTGCAGGTCGGCTGACCTGTCTCAGCAGACCGGTCTCAGCCCCGGCGCCTTGACCTCGGCTTGCTCTCGCGGGCCTGCCGACGGGCAGCTTCCCGCCGCTCCCGGCGACTGCCTCCGGTGCCGCCACCGCCCCCGTTGGGCCCCTGCACCTGGGCCGAGCCGTCCTCGGATGGCCCCGAGTAGGTCAGCGGCGGGGCATCCTCGTCGTCTATCCCCTTGGCGCGCAGTGCCGTCGACGGCGGGCGCTCCTTGGTCGCCAGGCCACCCTGGCCGCCGCTCTGTGCCTTCGCTGCGGCGGTCGCGGCGAAATCGGCCAGCCCGGTGGGAGTATCAACCGGCGCGACCCTCGGGGCGGCAACCGGTTCGACGGCCACATTGAACAGAAATCCGACCGACTCCTCTTTCAGACCCTCCAGCATCCCGACGAACATGTCGTAGCCCTCGCGCTGGTATTCCACCAGCGGGTCGCGCTGCGCCATCGCCCGCAGCCCGATGCCCTCCTTGAGGTAGTCCATCTCGTAGAGGTGCTCGCGCCACTTGCGGTCGATGACATTGAGCAGCACGTTGCGTTCCAGCTGACGCATCGCAGCCTCGCCGGCCATCTCCTCGATCTCGGCTTCCCGCTTGGCGTACGCCGCTTCAGCATCCTGGATCAGAGTGTCCAGCAGCTCCTCGCGGGTCAGTTCCCCCGCTTCGCCGACAGCCTCGGAGTCGATGAGGTCGTGATGGTCGATGCTGACCGGGTAGAGGGTTTTCAGCGCCGTCCACAACGCTTCGAGGTCCCAGTCCTCGGAATAGCCTTCCGCGGTGGCGCCGTCGACGTAGGCGGTGATGACGTCACGGACCATGTCCAGAGCCTGATCCCTGAGGTTCTCGCCTTCGAGGATGCGGCGACGCTCGTCATAGATGACGGTGCGCTGCTTGTTCATCACCTCGTCGTACTTCAGAACGTTCTTGCGGACCTCGAAGTTCTGCTGCTCCACCTGCGTCTGAGCGCTCTTGATGGCACGAGTGACCATCTTGGCCTCGATCGGCACGTCGTCGGGCAGGTTCAACCGGGTCAACAGCGACTCCAGCGTGGCGCCGTTGAAGCGCCGCATCAGCTCGTCACCCAGCGACAAGTAGAAGCGGGACTCACCCGGGTCGCCCTGGCGACCGGAACGACCGCGCAGCTGATTGTCGATACGCCGCGACTCGTGACGTTCAGTACCCAGCACGTAGAGTCCCCCGGCCTCGGTCACCTCGTCGGATTCCCGGCCGCACTCCTCCTTGACCTTAGGTAGCACCTGGTGCCACGCGTTCTCGTACTCGTCAGGGGTCTCCAGCGGATCAAGTCCGCGTTCCCGTAGCCGCTTGTCGGTGATGAAGTCCGGGTTGCCGCCGAGCACGACGTCAGTTCCTCGACCGGCCATGTTGGTGGCGACGGTCACGGCTCCGCGCCGACCCGCCTCGGCGATGATGGCGGCTTCCTGCTCGTGATACTTGGCGTTGAGAACGCTGTGCGGGATACGGCGTTTGTTGAACTGCCGCGACAGATACTCGGACCGCTCCACACTGGTGGTGCCGATCAGAACCGGCTGGCCCTTTTCGTAGCGTTCGGTGACATCGTCGACAACCGCGATGTACTTGGCTTCCTCGGTCTTGTAAATCAGATCCGAGTTGTCGCGACGGATCATCGGCTTGTTCGTGGGGATGGGCACCACCCCGAGCCCGTAGATCTCGTGCAGCTCGGACGCCTCGGTCTGGGCGGTACCCGTCATGCCCGCCAACTTGCCGTAGAGCCGGAAGTAGTTCTGCAGCGTGATCGTGGCCAGCGTCTGGTTCTCGGCCTTGATCTCGACGCGCTCCTTGGCCTCGATCGCCTGGTGCATGCCCTCGTTGTAGCGGCGACCTACCAGCACACGGCCGGTGAACTCGTCGACGATGATCACTTCGCCGTCGCGAACGATGTAGTCCTTGTCGCGGGCGAAAAGCTCCTTGGCCTTCAACGCGTTGTTGAGGTAACTCACCAGCGGGGAGTTGGCGGCCTCGTACAGATTGTCGATGCCGAGTTGGTCCTCGACGAACTCCACGCCCAGCTCATGGACGCCCACGGTGCGTTTGCGCAGGTCGACCTCGTAATGGACGTCCTTCTCCATCATCGGCGCGAGACGCGCGAACTCCGGGTACCAGGTCGACGCACCGTCGGCCGGCCCGGAGATGATGAGCGGGGTGCGGGCCTCGTCGATGAGAATGGAGTCGACCTCGTCGACGATCGCGTACTCGTGGGTCCGCTGCACCAGGTCGGCCAGCGAGTGGGTCATGTTGTCGCGCAGGTAATCGAAACCGAATTCGTTGTTGGTGCCGTAGGTGATGTCGGCCCCATAGGACGCGCGCCGTTCGTCGGGTGTCAACCCGGACAGGATGACGCCGACCTCAAGGCCGAGGAAGCGGTGTACGCGGCCCATCCACTCGCTGTCACGCCGAGCCAGGTAGTCGTTGACCGTGATGACGTGCACACCTTTGCCGGTCAGCGCATTCAGGTAGGCGGGCAACACACACGTCAGCGTCTTACCTTCGCCGGTCTTCATCTCGGCGACGTTTCCGAAGTGCAGCGCCGCACCGCCCATCACCTGCACGTCGAAATGGCGTTGGCTCAGCACCCGCCAGGCAGCTTCACGGGCCACCGCGAACGCCTCCGGCAACAGGTCATCGAGGTCGGCACCGTCAGCGACGCGTTTCCTGAACTCGTCGGTTTTGGCCCTCAACTCGGTGTCCGACAGCTTCTCTACGTCGTCAGACAGGGTGTTGACATAGTCAGCCACCCCCCGGAGGCGCTTGACCATGCGGCCTTCACCGAGGCGGAGCAACTTCGACAGCACGCTAATTTCCCCTGTGGGTTGTATGGATCTCGTGAGCTAATAGACGAGCTCCATCGTAGGCGACGCGCCGAACCAGCAGGTGGAAGCCACCCGGCCGACCGCTGAGGGGAGCTGACGGCTCTAGGCGAGCCGGATCAGACCGTAGTCGAAAGCGTGGCGGCGATACACGACCGACGGTTTGCCGCTCTCCTTGTCGTGGAAGAGGAAGAAGTCGTGGCCGACCAGCTCCATCTCGTATAACGCGTCGTCGACCGCCATCGGTTTGGCGTCGTGTTCCTTGACTCGCACGATCCGGCCAGGCTCGTGTTCGTCGGGCGACGGACCCTCGGCCTCGGCGGCGTTTTCGCTCTTGGCCTCGGGCTTCTCGTCGCGCACGAACAGCTCCGGCGCCATCTTGGCAGTGGCTTCCGCCACCGAAACCGGCGTCTTGTCTCCGTAGTGGATCTTGCGGCGGTCCTTCGCCCGGCGCAAGCGGCTCTCGAGTTTGTCGACCGCACCTTCGAGGGCCCCGTAGAAGCTGTCGGCGCAGGCCTCGCCGCGCACCACCGGACCGCGACCGCGCGCGGTGATCTCTACGTGTTGACAGTTCTTACGCTGGCGCCGGTTCTTCTCGTGGTCGAGCTCGACATCGAAGAGATAGATGGTGCGATCGAATCGCTCCAGGCGCGACAGTTTCTCAGAGACGTAGATGCGGAAGTGGTCGGGAATCTCGACGTTGCGGCCCTTGACGACCACCTCAGCGCGGTGGGCGTCGGATTCGGTGGGGTCGTCGTCCTCGATCACCATCGTGCGGTCATTGTTCACGGAACGGCTTGACATGCCTGGCAACCCATTTCTCTAGTGTCGCACGCAATCTGCGTGCCGGACTGTATGCGGATTCACGCCGGTGGGGCTGCAAACTGCCAGACCCACCGGTGCAAGGTGTCGACTAACTCACCCCCTACCGTCGTGCGGCCAAGTGACGCCTCGCGGTTCGAGCGTCGCCGTGACTCCTTCACGGGTGTTGCTGCAGACGGTAGTACCTGTTCACCCGCTCGTGCCACCGATTTGCAGCAGACGTGGTGAGTTGTTCATGTCATCTTGACATCGGAGTGATCGCAGCGGCCGCTCACGCATAGGCGATCGTCAGCACCCCACCGACTCGGGAGCCCGCGCCAAGCAGCACAGATACCGACTCGCCGACCGTGGAGCCGGTGGTGACGATGTCGTCGACGAGCAGCACGTCGCCGGCGGTCAGCCGGCCACTGTGCCGCCGTGATCTGACCCGTCCGGCGATGTTGCGCTGGCGGGCTGCACTGGACAACCCCACCGAGTCGCGGGTCAGCGCACTCATCCGCAGGGCCGGAACGACCTCGATGTCCGGGCGGGCCATCACCGCGGCCCGCGCGATGCGGGTGACCGGATCTCCGCCGCGGCGGCGCGCGGCCGATCTTCGAGTCGGCGCCGGGACGATGCTCAGCGGCGTGTCGATCACTGCCCAGTCGAGCAGACGAGCCAGTCCGGCGGCGAGTGCACCGGCCAACGGCGCGATGAGGTCGGTCCGCCCGTGCTCCTTCAGCGCAACGATCGCGTTGCGTCGAGCGCCGGCGTAGCGGCCAAGCGAGAAGACCGGAACACCTGGATCAACCCTCGGGGTGATGACGTGTGGTTCGTCGGCGCCGATCGCCAGCGCCCTTGCGCAGGCCGGGCACCACCGCGTGGACGGCGCACCGCAGCCACCGCACTCCACCGGGAGAATCAGGTCGATCATGACCACAGTGTCGTCGTGCGGGGCGGCGTTGCGGTGCGGGAATTTTGGCGCCGCGGTGACCGTTTCCGGCCGGGTAGCATTTGCCACAGCCTGCGCTGTTCATGGGTTGAGTTGTTTTGTGCTGTCGGCGAATGAGGGTGGAGCCTGGAATCGGATGACTGGTCCACATGTGCGCGTCCGCGAAGACGCGCTGAGTTGGGATCCCGCAGACGTCGAGGTGCCGCCGCTGCCCGAGGTGTCGCCCGGCGATGATCCGATGAGCGCCCTGATCGCCGCCATCATGCCCGAGCTCTCCGCCATCATCGCGGAACAGGTTGCAGCCACTAGGGAGCGCGAGGAACGTTTCGCCGGGAACGTGACGGGAGCTAGAAGTGCCTACCAGAACACCGACGGCGCCGGGCAACAGCTGATCCGTAGCGCTGCCGAGAGTCCCGGAATCAGCCCGGCGGCCGTGCCAGCAGGTGCTCCGCCTGCCCAGCCTGGCCAGTTCGGCCAGTTCGGCCAGTTGATGAGCACCGCCATGCAGATGGCAAGCCAGGCCGCGCAGCTTCCCATGCAGATTGCCGGCATGGCCGCGGCAGTTCCGCAGGGCATCATGCAGGGTGCCATGCAGCAGTTCGACCAAGCGACGGGACAGCATGTCGACCTGAGCGCGGCCTCCTCGGACGAGCGACGCGAGGACGGCGACGCCGAGCGGACACCCGATGAGCATCAGCCCGGCCAGGACCGGGAGGCTCGACGGGACGGCGCGGACACCGGCGGACAGCAGTCCGAGCGGGTTCCCGGTACAGGCTCGCCAGCACCGCCACCCAACGCGGAAACCCCTTCCCCCGAGCGAATTCCGGCTCCCACCCGTCCCCCGGGCGGTTAAGGTCGGCGTTCCACTGGCGCCAAGACTCGTTGCCGGAACAGGTCGATTCTCGGGCTAGCTGTGGACTGGTCACTGGCGGCGCCGTGTCGGTGGTGCGGACTATACTCGCTCATATGTTCGATGTTCCTGGGGTGGATCTGGCTGATCTGGCCGATGTCGATGACGCCGCCCTGGTGGGCGCGATCGAGGGCTGGGCCCGAGCCGAAGCCGCCGCCGCCGGGCGGCGCCTGGCCGCCATCGCCGAACTGGTCCAGCGCCGCTGCGGTGAACCCGACGCGACCCGGGCGCACTGGGCCTGCGACGACTGGGACGCCGCCGCCGCCGAAGTCGCCGCCGCGCTGGGGCTGACCCAACGCCGGGCCAGCACCCAGATGCACATCGGGCAGAGCCTGCGCCAACGCCTGCCCAAGCTCGCCGCCCTGCTCACCGATGGGCTGATCAGCACCCGCATCGCCGCAACGATCAGCTGGCGCACCCTGCTCGTCGAGGACACCGCGATCGCCGCCGTCGACACCGAACTAGCCGCAGCCGCGCACCGGTTCGGGCGATTGTCGGAAACCAAACTCGAACGCACCATCGATGCCTGCATCAGCGCCTATGACCCCGACGCGCTGCGACGCACCCGCCAAGCCGCCCGCAGCCGCGAGGTGATCATCCGCACCGGCGAAGACGACGCCGGCACCGCCTCGGTGTTCGCGCGGCTATTCGCTCACGACGCGGCCACCCTGCAACGCCGCCTGCAGGCCATGACCACCCAGGTCTGCCCCGCCGACCCGCGCACCAACGCCCAACGCCGCGCCGACGCCCTCGGCGCCCTGGCCGCCGGCGCCGAGCACTTGACCTGCGCCTGCACCACCGCTGACTGCCCCACCACACCCACCACCACTAAGGGGCGCGGTACCGGTGTAGTGATCCACGTACTCGCCGACACCGCCGCACTGCACACCCCACGCGACCCCAACCTGCACGGCGACCCCACCACACCCACCCAGACACCGGCCGCTGCGCCGGCTGTGCCCGCTGCTGCGCCAGCCGCGGTGATCCTCGGCGGCCCAGCACTGCCGGCACCACTGCTCGCCGAACTGATCCACACCGGCGCCACCATCACCGCGCTACAACCACCCGGCGAGGAACCCGAACCCGGCTACCGGCCCTCACCGGCACTGGCCGCCTTCATCCGCGCCCGCGACATGACCTGCCGATTCCCCGGCTGCGAAGTACCCGCCGAACTCTGCGACATCGACCACACCATCCCCTGGCCACACGGACCCACCCACGCCTTCAACCTGAGCTGCAAATGCCGAAAACACCACCTACTCAAAACCTTCTGGACCGGCCCCGACGGCTGGACCGACCACCAACTACCCGACGGCCGCCTGATCTGGCGCTCACCATCAGGACACACCTACACCACCCACCCCGGCAGCCACCTACTCATCCCCACCACCACCACGGCACCACCGACCGAACCGCACACCACACCCAGCCCCGCCCCGGACCTCCCACCAGCGCACAACCCCTGCACCAACCGGACCCTGATGATGCCCACCCGCCGACGAACCCGAACCCAAGACCACGCCCAACGCATCAAACACGAACGCGCACTCAACACCGCCCGAATCAGACCGCCACCGTTCTAGTTTCACCTGGCGGGAGTCCTCGCCGATTCGGCCAACGAACTTGCCATCAGAACTCCGAGATGCTGCCAGTACATCCAGTCAGCGATGGCAGCACGTTGTGCTGCGGTGTCGGGCGCTCTGTGCGCTCGGTACAGCGCCAATTCCCGGACATGGTCGGAGTAGGAAACGAATGCCCGCAGATGGGCAACGTTCCGACCCGGCACCGTACTCATCAGGGGCTTGATCACCTCCCACCACAACGCGTTGGTCTCGTCGGCGGGAGGGTTGATGTCAGCGCTCGCCGCGGGCAGAAGCTCTGTCAAGTTGCCGTCTCCAGCAGCTGCCAGACACGCCGCCGATTCCGGAGCGATGACTGCTAACCGGCTGCGCCCCTGCATCTTTCCACTCTTCGGAATATCGTCAGGTTCTAGAGTGATCTTTCGTACGCCAGGGTCGGTCCCCTGGAACTGCGCGTCGGTGGCGATTACAGCCCGCAGGGTGGTTCCATGGTGTTGGGCCCAACCTTGCACAGCAAGTACCGGATAGGTGGCCCAGTCGGCGAGCTGGACCGCCGGAATCGCCTCGTCGGCAGTGACCATCCGAACCTTTTCAGGCAGATTCACGCCTTCCGGGATGTATCCGATTCCATAGCTATTCGCGACAACGGTCGCGCCGTCTGCGGTCACGCCGGTCACCCAGCAGAATCCGAAATCGGCGCTCTCGGCACTCAGCGCCGCACCGATCCGGCGCGCAAACTGCAGCGGATCGTTCCCGCGCAATTTGCGGCGCATCGCTCCGGCGGTGGCGGCGTTCGCGATCGCATCGCGCTCGGCACGGATAGCTGAAACCGGCACCGCTGCCGGTGTTCCAGCGGTCGCGGCAAGAGCAGCACTCGTCGAGGCAGGCGCTACACCAGGTCCAACCGGGACGCTGCCGCCGCCGGGCGCGACTGGGTTTGCCGGTGGCGGAGTAGGGGGTGAGCCGAGCGGGATCGGCGGCGGAATCCCAGCACCCGAAGATGACGCCGAGATTACGCTGCTCTGGCCGCTGGCAATGGGCAAGCCAGGCTGGCCGTTAGGTGACGGATTCACCTGCAATGGAACTGAATCCGATGAGCGTTCGGCGGTCACGGTCGGTGGGTCCATTTGCATCGGCGGCATCGCGGTCGACGCTGACGCTAGCTGTTGCGCCCCAATCCCCCCTGCGGCTGCCTGGCTGGGTCGGCCTTGCCGCTGTCCGTCCACGCTTGGCGGCGACGGAGACCCCGGCGAATTCGACACTTTTGAAATAGAATTCGATGCTGAACTGGCCGATCCGAGCGGCGACGCCGTCCCCGCGATACCAGCGCTGCCACCACTACTAGAACCAATCGACGATGAGCTCATAGGGCTAGGCGCCGCCGGTGCAACTTGCTGATCCGTGCTCTGCTGCAGCGGGCCCGGGTCGGGGGGCGCTGGCGCGGGTGGGCGCGAATCTCTTCGGCCACCTGTGGGATTGGGGCCAACGGTCGAACCGTAGGAACTTGTCGACTGACGCGCCGGCGCATCATTCGCTCTCCGCCGTCCCGGCGAATCTGCGTTCGACCGCGAGTTGGCGCCCAGCACGGCGGATGAGGGCAGGGCCAAGTTGCCTGCCAACTCACCGGAGTTGACCGACACAACACTAATGTTCTCCGCATGCCCCGCCGCGATCCGCCCCTGGATGAGGATGTCGCGCATCTCCGGATCGAGCGAAAGATCGCTAGCGATGGTCTCACAGTCCATCTGGACCATTTCGGCATTCTGGTTAACCAAAGTCTTGGTCTTGACCACTGACGCTTCCATCATCCGGAGTCTGGTCGCCACTTCACCAGCGGTGCAGGCATTCGCCTCATGCTGGTCGATTATTGCGCTGGCTTCATCTAGAGCCGCATGCGAGCCCGCTCCCTCCCACGAATCGGATAACCGCATCATTAGCGCCCTGTCCGCTGGAAGCACAACATTCCGCAAGTAACTCACCAGGTCTTCGAATGACTCTGCCGCACGAGCGAGGGCATCCTCATCGATACTCGGAAATCCTGGTGCTCTTACGGTCTGCCCTCCATGTGGGCTCCTGCTAGCACGAATTGTCACCGAATTCTCGGCCCTTGCGACCGACAACGCATGGTTGCAGTGCTTGTCATGGCCACTATCCCCGGCAGGTGCCCATGATGCCACCGCTCAGAGAAACAGCAGCCTCCCATAGCCTCTTATCATCTGGTTGGTATCCCGCAATGGCGCTTGAGGTGGCTCTCAGGTACGCCGCGTCCGTCATCAGTAGATCCCTAAGTACGGCACTGCTGGCACGGCTCGCCATGTCTTGGACCTCACCAGCATCTCGATCGAGAACATGTCGCGCAGCATCATTGAGCCTCCGCTGTCGCGGAGACCACTGCGCCGCAGGAACTGCTGGGTCCAAAGCGAGCCATCCTCCTAGCTGTGCGTTCC
Source organism: uncultured Mycobacterium sp. (assembly GCA_964513475.1). Classification (GTDB taxonomy): domain Bacteria; phylum Actinomycetota; class Actinomycetes; order Mycobacteriales; family Mycobacteriaceae; genus Mycobacterium. Next base: position 107,579 of record CAZEMS010000005.1, read on the forward strand.
TCCGCTGAACCATCGAGACGAACTCGGCACAGACGGAATCCCTTTCAGGCATAAACGGCTTCACAGCTGCGGGTTCGGAAGCATGCGAACGCACCTGTTCCTCGGCCAACATGGCCGCCGGAATATGCGGTACAGCCGTGCACATGAATGACACTGCGCTACCAAAGTTCGACGCCACTCCGGCTAGCCGGCCATCCGCCTCGGCATACGTCGGAATCCTCTCGACGTAGGCCCGTAGGTACACGATCGTCTGGGCCGCCAACTCCTGGACCGCGGTATGCCTTGCTAGCGGAAGAATCGACTCATACTGGTCGGCGGCTGTTCCCATCGCTTCGCCTACGGCGGTGTAGATCTCGCGTTGTTCTGGAGTCCACCGGGTGGCCGGGACGGTGTGGTCCAGTTCGGCCCACTCCTGCTCATTGGCTGACAGTTCATTGCCGAACGTCAACCATTGATCACAGATTGGATCCTTCTCGCGCAGCACACCGACGCTACCCCCGGTGCCTGGCTGCGCCCCGGAATCCATCGAAGAATCGGATGCCGCCCGCCACATCAGTAGACCGGCAACAAGCGCAATCAGCACGACCACGCTTAGCACAAGGACGAGCAATCGCCGACGACTCAACTTCCGTTCCGGGGGTGGGTAGCACCCCACCACGGTGCGCTCCGGGTTCGGCCGACCAGAATCGGCTCCCGGCGGTCGGGGCACACTCACTGGACCATCTCACCGAACCCAACCAGCAATCGCCTCACACGCGAAAATGCTACCCGGCCCGTTCAGCACACCCTGACAGCAAATCCGCGAACCCGGATCGCAACCCCGAGCTGGCTACAGGTCACACAGAGGCGGGCACCATCTAGCCCGGCAACACGGGCAACGCGCCGGCCGCCATCAAGGGCTGCACCGCCGTCCACGCGAGGTTATCCTCTGCCGCCGAACCCGACAGCTGCAGCACACCTCGCGCATCGGCGACGTAGACCGTGGACGGGTTGGCAGCCACGGTGCGGACCGGCATCAATAGATTGCTTCCGGGGGCGTCGGAGTTGACGCCGTCAAGGTTGACGTACGACACCGGGTGCTGCGGATCGGTGCGGCTCACGACGATGTCATCGCCAGTCCGCCACGACAGCGAGACCACGCTGTTGCCCAGCCCGAACCCCAACCGCCGCGGATACGTCAGGGCATACTGCCCGTCCTGGGTCTGCTCGACACCAGTGAGAATTACCTGACCCTCGATCACCATCGCCGCGCGGGTCCCATCGCGCGACAACTGCAGTTCGGTGATCACGCCCGGAAACTGCGTGGTGACCGCGGTCGAGTCGACAGGAATGCGCGCGGGCTGACCCGATGCGGCTTCCTGTATCACGCGCAGCACATTGTTGCCGTCAACCACGACCCAGATCGCCTCGTCCAGTGACCAACTCGGGCGCGACAGGCTACGCCCTTCCATCGCCTGCGCTGCGGCACCGCCCAGCGGGCCAACCCACAATGACGACGCCATGTCTGGCCCACCTGGACCCAGAGTCACTACCGAGGCGGCTTCCTGCCCACTACGCGACAGCGCAGCGGATGTCTGGTTCGACATCTGCCCGAAGGATCCAGGCACCGAGGACGCAAGTTGCCCATCGAGCGAGACCAACGCTCCTCCGACGAGTGCGTGCAAGCCGGCCGCCGCTCCGTCGTCGGCGCCCGGATCGGTCGCCGCGACGTCGGAAGTCTCCCATCCCCCGGCGAACCGGTCATCGAGTGGTGCGCCGTCGGCGTTGATCACGTACGGACCGTTGATGTCAGCACGGGAGAGTGTCCAGATGATTTGCGCGGCAAGCAGTTGCCGGCTGTGCGGATCGGTGGTCGACAGATTCTCCAGGTCGATGCGAGCGCCGCCGTAGCCGCGTCCGACACCGGTCTTGCCACCGTCAGCGCGGGTGACCGGGCCGCGCAACCTCAACGGCGGCGCGAGCAGGTTGCGCACGGTATTGACCATCTCAGGACGTGGCCCGGCGATCAGCTTGCTCACCAACTCGGTTGCCAGTTGGTCCGGGTCGGAGACCGCGACATATCGGGGGTCCGGCACAACGGTCTTGCCGGTCGGGTCTGCGAAGTAGAGGGTGTGGCGTTTGTAGGTCTCCTGAAACTGCTCCCAATCGAGGAACACCCCGTTCGGAAGGCGGTCGATTCGCCAACCGTCAGAGGTCTTCACCAACTCGATCGGCCCAGGATCCGGCAGCGATCCCTCGGCGGTCTCGAACACCCCGATATCAGAAAGCGACCCCAGGATGTCGGCGCGCATCCTGACCGACACGCGTTCGGGCTCGCGAGTTTCCACGAAAACCACCCGGTCGATCAGCAACGCGCTGCCGGCGTCGTCCCAGGTGCTCGACGCTGACTCGGTGAGGAACTGCCGCGCCGCCAGGTGCCGATTGGCGGGATCGGCCGTCGCCTTGAGGAACTCGCGCAGAAGCACGTCGGGATCCATGCCCGGCGTCGGCTTGGGAAGGCTGGGCGGGGCAGGCTGCTGGACCGTGCCGATGGCTTGCGGCGACGACGAACTGGGAACCCCGGCGCACCCCGCCGTCGCAACGACGAGCAGCACCAACGAGAGCGTTACCAGCAGCCGCCTCACACGCTCTCCCTTGCGGGCTCGCGGTCACGGACGGGTTTGAGCGGAAGTGGGCTGGTGGTTACCTTGTGCCCGCGCACCAGTGGCAGAGTCAGCCGGAAGCAAGCGCCCCTGCCGGGTTCGCCCCAGGCCTCCAGCCGCCCCTGGTGCAGCCGGGCGTCTTCGATGCTGATGGCCAGGCCGAGGCCGGTGCCGCCAGAGCGACGCACTCGAGACGGATCGGATCGCCAGAAGCGGCTGAACACCAGTTTCTCCTCCCCGGGACGCAGGCCGACTCCGTGGTCGCGCACGGTGACGGCCACCGTGTCTTCGTCGGCCGCCATCCGGATCTGCACCGGCTTGTGCTCAGCGTGGTCGATGGCGTTGGCGATGAGGTTGCGCAGAATTCGCTCCACCCGACGGGAATCAACCTCGGCGATGACACCGCCGGGCGGCAGATCCACGATCAGCTCGATCCCGGCCTCGTTGGCGAGGTGCCCGACGTTGTCCAGCGCGCTCTGCACAGTCAGGCGCAGGTCGATCGACTCGACCGACAATTCGGCGACACCGGCATCGTGCCGGGAGATCTCGAGCAGGTCGCTGAGCAATGTCTCGAACCGATCCAATTCGTTGACCATCAACTCGATGGAGCGCCGCAGCGCCGGGTCCAGATCCTCACTGTGGTCGTGGATCAGGTCGGCAGCCATTCGCACAGTGGTCAAAGGCGTACGCAGCTCGTGGCTGACGTCGGAGGTGAACCGGCGCTGCAGATTCCCGAACTCCTCGAGTTGGTTGATCTGGCGCTGCAGGCTCTCGGCCATATCGTTGAACGACACCGCCAGCCGGGCCATGTCGTCTTCACCGCGCACCGGCATCCGTTCGTCCAGGTACCCCTCGGCGAAACGTTCGGCGATCCGGGATGCCGAGCGCACCGGCAACACGATCTGCCGCGACACCAGCATCGCGATCGCTGCCAGCAGACCGAGCAGCACTACACCGCCGGTCGCCATGGTGCCGCGAACCAGGGTGACGGTGTTCTCCTCGTTGTTGAGCGGGAAGATCAGGTACAGCTCGAGGTTCGGCACGGGTGACGGCGCCGGAGTGCCGATCACCAGCGCTGGACCGGAGAACCCCTCGGTGTGCACGGTGGCGTACTGGTAGCTCACCTGACCGGCCTTGACGAAGTCGCGCAGCGCGGCGGGAATCTGTTGGACCGGGCCGGCCGCCGTCGCGGCACGCGGACCATCACCGGGAACCACGAGCACCGCGTCGAAAGCCCCGGCCAGGCCGGCGCCGGCCTCGGACTTGCGGTCGATGAGTGTGTTGCGGGCGAGTTGCAGACTGCTGTCGAGCGACCTGGTTTCCTCGCCGCCCACGATGCCGCCGACTGTGTTGCGGGCGCGTTCGACCTCCTCGGTCGCGGCACGCACCTTCACTTCCAGGATTCGGTCGGTGATCTGGCTGGTGAGAACGAACCCGAGAACCAGGATCACTGCAGCCGACAGCCCCAGCGTCAGCGTCACCACCCGCAACTGCAGAGATCGCCGCCAGGCGAGGCCCACCGCTCGACTCAGCGCGCCCAGTCCGCGTAGCAGTGGTGCCGAACGCCGATGGATGCGCCGCCTCGAGCTCCAGATCACAGCGGCCGCCTCGCGGTCAACATCACAGCGACCGCCTCGCGGTTAATGTCACGGGGGTCCGGCCTTGTATCCCACTCCTCGAACGGTCAACACCACCTGCGGGTTCTCCGGATCCTTCTCGACCTTGGCCCGCAACCGCTGGACATGCACGTTCACCAAACGGGTATCGGCGGGATGGCGATACCCCCATACCTGTTCGAGCAGCACATCACGAGTAAACACCTGCCGCGGCTTGCGTGCCAGCGCCACCAGCAGATCGAACTCCAGCGGGGTCAGCGAAATCTGTTCGCCCATCCGAGTGACCTTGTGAGCTGGCACATCGATCTCGATATCACCGATCGACAGCATCTCGGCGGGCTCGTCCTCGTTGCGGCGCAACCGAGCACGAACCCGCGCCACGAGTTCCTTGGGTTTGAACGGCTTCATCACGTAGTCGTCGGCCCCGGACTCCAACCCGAGGACGACGTCGACGGTGTCGGTCTTGGCGGTCAACATGACGATCGGAACACCCGAGTCGGCACGCAGCACGCGACACACGTCAATGCCGTTCATGCCCGGCAGCATCAGGTCCAGCAAGACCAGATCGGGCCGCAGTTCGCGGACCGCCGTGAGCGCCTGGGTGCCATCGCCGATGACCGCGGTGTCGAAGCCCTCCCCGCGCAACACGATCGTGAGCATCTCGGCGAGCGAAGGGTCGTCGTCGACGACCAGAATCCTTTGCCTCATGTTGTCCATGGTGTCACCAGATCGGGATAAAACCGGGCTACCACACGGCGCGTTTTGCGCCTATTTCCCAGCTTATCCACCCAAAAGGGTCTCAGCGAGCCGCTCGGGGCCGACATCCGGCCCGGCGACGCACCATCTGCCGCCCCACTTCTGCGTCGCCAGCGCCCGATACACCTGGCCCGTACGCCGTTGCAGATCATCGTCACGTTCGTAGGAGTCCCGGGCCCGGTCGGCGTCCTCCCGCGCGCGTCGCACAGCCCGCTGACCAGCCAACGCAACCGGTACGTCGAGCAGCACCTGCCAGTCCGGCGACGGCAGCCGCAACCGCTCGAACTCCAGCCGGCGCACCCAGTCGACCACCTCGCCGCCGGCGTCTTGATGCAACCGGGCCGCACTGTAGGCGGCGTTGGACGCCACGTAGCGGTCAAGTATCAGCACGTCGTAGTCGTTCTGCAGATGCTCTATCTCGTCGCGGGCACCGTGGCGGTCCAGGGCGAACAGCACCGCCATGGCGTGTACCGACGACGCCAGGTCACCGTGCTCGCCGTGCAGGGCCTCCGCAGCGAGATCGGCCGGCACCGAGTGTCCGTAGCGCGGGAACGCCAGGATGGCCACCGAGTGGCCGGCCGCTTCGAACGCGTCTTGAAGACCACTGGTCAACGTGCGCTTACCGGCGCCGTCCACGCCCTCGATCGCGATGAGCACGCGCGCAGCTCAGTAGCGGTAATGATCCGGTTTGTAGGGGCCCTCGACGTCGACCCCGATGTACTCGGCCTGCTCTTTGGTGAGCTTGGTCAGCGTCCCACCCAGCGCCTCGACGTGGATGCGCGCGACCTTCTCGTCGAGATGCTTGGCCAGTCGGTAGACCTCATTGTCGTACTCGTCGTTCTTGGTCCACAGCTCGATCTGCGCGATCACCTGGTTGGAGAAGCTGTTGCTCATCACGAAGGACGGATGCCCGGTCGCATTGCCCAGGTTGAGCAGCCGACCCTCGGAGAGCACGACGATGGACTTACCACTGTCGAACACCCACTCGTCAACCTGCGGCTTGATGTTGATCCGCTTGGCCCCGGAACGCTCCAGGGCAGCCATCTGGATCTCGTTGTCGAAGTGGCCGATGTTGCCCAGGATGGCCTGATCCTTCATCGCCTTCATGTGCTCGAGGGTGATGATGTCCTTGTTGCCGGTCGCGGTCACCACGATGTCGGCGTTGCCGATGGCCTGCTCGACGGTCACCACGTCGAAACCGTCCATCAGCGCCTGCAGGGCGTTGATGGGGTCGATCTCGGAGACCTGCACGCGCGCACCCTGCCCGGCAAGCGATTCCGCGCAGCCTTTGCCGACGTCGCCGTAGCCGCAGAGCAACACCTTCTTGCCGCCGATCAGCACGTCGGTGCCACGGTTGATGCCGTCGATCAGCGAGTGGCGCGTGCCGTACTTGTTGTCGAACTTGCTCTTTGTCACCGAGTCATTGACGTTGATGGCTGGAAACGCCAACTCACCGGCCGCAGCGAACTGGTACAGACGCAGCACGCCAGTGGTGGTCTCCTCAGTGACACCCTTGACCGACTTGGCGATGGTGGTCCACTTGGCGTTGTCGGTTTCGAAGCGCTCCCTGAGCAGGTTCAAGAACACCGTGTACTCGGTGGAGTCGTCGTCGCTGGCCGGCGGAACCACGCCCGCCTTCTCGAACTGCGCACCCTTGAGCACCAGCATGGTGGCGTCGCCGCCGTCATCGAGGATCATGTTCACCGGGTCGCCTGAGGGCCAGGTCAACATCTGTTCGGCGGCCCACCAGTACTCCTCGAGCGACTCCCCCTTCCAGGCGAACACCGGGACCCCTTTGGGCTCATCCGGGGTGCCGTGCGGGCCGAGGACAACCGCGGCGGCGGCGTGATCCTGGGTGGAGAAGATGTTGCACGAGGCCCACCGAACCTCGGCGCCGAGCGCCACGAGCGTCTCAATCAGCACCGCCGTCTGCACGGTCATGTGCAGCGAACCGCCGATCCGGGCACCCCTGAGCGGGGCCACCTCGGCGTACTCACGCCGCAACTCCATCAACCCGGGCATCTCGTGTTCGGCCAGCCGGATCTCTTTGCGGCCGAATTCGGCCAGGGAGAGGTCGGCAACCTTGAAGTCGATGCCATTGCGGACATCGGCAGTCATCCGCTCGGTGGTCGTCATGTACGTCCTTCGGGTAGGCGGGCGGGCGGTTCGGCTAAGCCCGGTCCACCACACCGTAGCGCTCGGCAAATGGGGTCATCAGCCGGGCCAGATCCTGAGCGACGTCATGGTCGGCCTCGGGTGGCATGGACACGTAGCTCATCGCCAGCCGCACGATGGCCCGCGCCAGCACGCCGGCGTCCTCATCGCTGGCATGCACCCAGCCGTTCTTGAACGATGCGGTCAGCCGCCCCGAGCAACGATTGATGATGGGCGCGCTGTCTGTGGTGATGAGCTGCAGCAGGTCGGGCTTGGTTTCGCCACTCAGCAACGAGATCACCAGCGGGTCGGACGCGGACTCGTTGAAGAAGGCCCGGAAGCCTTCGAGGAACGCGGCGTAGATGTCGCCGACGTTGTGCTCGATGGCCTCGTCGACCGCGTCGACAAGGCGGTCCGCCAACCGCAGTGCGTACCCTTGCGCCAGCCCCTGCCGCGATCCGAACTCGTTGTAGATCGTCTGCCGGCTGATACCGGCGGCCTTGGCGACGTCGGAGAGCGTGATCGACGACCAGTCCCGACTCAGCAGCAGTTCTCGCATGCCGTCCAGAATCGATTCGTGCAGCAGCGCCCGCGACGCTTCGGCGTAGGGAACACGGTGGGCGGCTCGCCGGCCGCGCGGGCTGTTCACACGCGCGACACTAACGGTCACGGCCGGGCGACTTCGACCATGTCGAAGTCCGACTTGACCGCGCCGCAGTCCGGGCAGCTCCAGTCGTCCGGGATGTCCTCCCACCGAGTGCCCGGTTTGAGCCCGTCCTCCGGCCAGCCCTTGGCCTCGTCGTACTCGAACCCACACTGAACACAAACGAACAGCTTGTAGTCGCTCATTGCTTGACTCCTTCTCTCTTCAAGTTCTCTCTTCAAGATCACTTCACGACTTCTTCGAAATCGACCTTCTCGCGTACACCGCAGTCCGGGCAGCACCAGTCATCGGGTACCTCGCTGAACGGAGTGCCCGCCGGGAATCCTTCGCGGGCAGCCCCTTTGGCCTCGTCATAGACGTAGTCGCAGACCGGGCAGCGGTAGGCACTCATGCGCCCTGATCCTCGCGCGAGCGCTCGTCGGGAACTCCATACTTCGCCAGGACCTTGGCCCGCCGGCGCGGATGCACATTGACCCGGGTGATGTCCCCCCCGTAGTGCTCGAGCACGCGGTGATCCATCACCCGCCGCCACAGTGCCGGAACGTAAGTGAGGGCGATCATCGTCGCGTACCCACTGGGCAGGTTCGGCGCGCCGTCGATGCTGCGCAGGGTCTGGTAACGCCGCGTCGGGTTGGCATGGTGATCGCTGTGCCGCTGCAGGTGGTACAGGAACAGGTTGGTGACCAGATGGTCGGAGTTCCAGCTGTGTACGGGTGCGCACCGCTCGTACCGGCCGCTTGCGGTCTTCTGCCGGAGTAATCCGTAATGCTCCAGATAGTTGACCGTCTCCAGCAAGCTGAAGCCGAACACGGCCTGAATGATCAGGAAGGGAATCACGGCAACGCCGAACACCGCGATCAGCGCGCCCCACAGGACCACCGACATCAGCCAGGCGTTCAGCACGTCGTTGCTCGGGTGCATCGGGCTGCGGTTCAACCGCCGCATCCGCTTGGATTCCAGCTCCCATGCGGACCGCAGGCTGCCGAACACACTGCGCGGAAGGAACTCCCAGAACGTCTCGCCGAAGCGGGCCGACGCGGGATCCTCGGGGGTGGCGACCCGGACGTGATGGCCGCGGTTGTGTTCGATATAGAAGTGCCCGTAAAAGGTCTGGGCCAGCGTGATCTTCGACAGCCACCGCTCCAGTGAGTCCTTCTTGTGGCCCAGCTCGTGAGCGGTGTTGATGCCCACTCCGCCGAGCACGCCGACCGACAGCGCGACACCGATCTTGGCCGCCCAACTGAGCGACCCGTCGTAGCCCAGCCAGCTCAGGTCGGACGCGGTGAACAGGTAGGCGCCCAGGACCAGACTGGCGTACTGGAACGGGATGTAGATGTAGGTGCAGTAGCGGTAGTACTTGTCGTTCTCCAGACGCTCCATCACCTCGTCGGGCGGGTTCTGTCCGTCCGGACCGAAACGCAGGTCCAGCGTCGGCAGCAGGACGTAGACCAGGAAGGGGCCGATCCAGAAGAAAGCCTGCGAGGCGGACTGCCAGCCGAGCTGATTCATCCCCCACACGATCGGCAGCACGACGAACAACGCCGTCGGTGCAATCAGGCCCATCAACCACAAGTGACGCTTCTTGTCCCGCCATTCATCGGCGGGCACCTGCCCGTTGCGGGCATCCAACTGCGCTGTCATGACAAGCCACCTCCTGTGAGAGCGATCACGGCAATGACTTGACTGTAGCCCCTATTTTGTCTGCTGTCTAGACAGCAGCCCATGTTTTGTAAACTAACGCTGGTTCAGCCGCGCCGCCAGCACGGAGTGCCGTCTTCCGTACAAGACGTAAACCGCGACTCCGATCGCCATCCAGATCAGGAACCGGATCCAGGTCAGTCCGGTGAGGTTCAGCATCAGCCACAGGCACGCCACGATCGCAAGGATCGGCAACAGCGGCACCCAAGGCGCGCGGAATCCCCGCTCCAGGTCTGGCCGGGTGCGTCGCAGCACGATGATGCCCGCCGACACCATCACGAAAGCGAACAAGGTTCCGATGTTGACCATCTCTTCGAGCTTGTCCATCGGGAACACCGTCGCCGCGACCGCCACCAGGACTCCGACCAGGATCGTGATACGCACCGGTGTTCCATGGCTGCCGGTCTTCGCCAGCCGGCGCGGCAACAGCCCGTCTCGCGACATCGCGAACAAGACCCGAGTCTGGCCCAGTATCAGCACGATCACCACGGTGGTGAGTCCGGCCAGCGCACCCACCGAGATCACCTTCGCCGCCCAGTCCACGCCGTTGGCGGCGAACGCGGTCGCCAGATTCGCCTTCCCCTCCGCATCCCGAAGCACGGTGTAGCGCACCATCCCCGACAGCACGAGAGCCACCGCAACGTAGAGCACCGTGACGATCGCCAGCGACGCGAGAATGCCACGGGCGACATCGCGCTGCGGGTTCTTGGTCTCCTCCGCGGTAGTAGCGACGATGTCGAAGCCGATGAACGCGAAGAACACGATCGAAGCGCCGGCCAATAAGCCGTACCAGCCGTAACTGCTGCCTTCGGCGCCGGTCAGCAAGGAGAACACCGACTGTTCGGCCTTACTGCCACCCACACCTGCTTCGGCCGGCGGGATGAAGGGCGAATAGTTGGACGCTTTGATGTAGAACGACCCGACGATGACCACCAACAGCACCACCGAGACCTTGATCACCGTGATCGCCAGGCTGAACCTGGCCGACAGTTTCGTGCCCATGGCCAGCAGTACCGTGACCGACGCAATGATCGCCAACGCGCCCCAGTCAAAGGTCAGGGGTCCGAGTTTAGTTGTGCCGCCCATGAATTCGAACACCGTGCCGAGGTAGCTCGACCAGCCATTGGCCACCACCGCAGCCGCCACCGCGAACTCCAGGATGAGGTCCCATCCGATGATCCACGCGACGAACTCTCCGAACGTCGCGTAGGAGAAGGTGTAGGCGCTGCCGGCGACCGGCAGAGTCGAAGCGAACTCCGCGTAGCACAGCGCGGCCAGACCGCAGGCGACTGCGGCGATGACGAACGCGACGGAGATGGACGGCCCGGTGAGGTTGCCGGCGGTCGAGGCCGTCACGGTGAAGATGCCGGCACCGATCACCACTGAGACCCCGAAAACCGTCAGGTCCCACCAGGAGAGGTCCTTGCGCAGACGCGCGCCCGGCTCGTCGGTGTCGGCGATCGACTGCTCCACCGATTTGATCCGGAATCTGGTGCCGGCCATCTCAGACCCCTTCCTGCGGTGTATTGGCAATCTACCGAGTAGCCCGCCGTGGATGGGGCGCAGCGGTGAACATCACGACGAACGCGTAGTTGTCCCGGCGAGGCGTCAGACGTGCCGTTCGCGCCGAACGACCTGGGCGTCAGGTCAGCTGCTCAGCACCCGATCCAGGTCCGGCTCGATGTAGATGATCCGGGCCGCCGGCACGGCTGCGCGGATCGCAGCCTCGGCAGAGTTGATAGCGGCGGCGATGCTCGACAGCTCGGTCTGCGGCGGCAGTGCGATCTTCGCCGCCACCAGTAGTTCCTCAGGTCCCAGGTACTGGGTCTTGATGTGGATGAGTCGATCGACATTCTCGGTCCGCTCCAACGCTTCCCGGATAGCACGATCCTGGGCCGCCGTGGCGCCTTCGCCGATGAGCAGGCTGTGCATCTCGATCATCAGAATGATCGCGATGACGCCTAGCAATACGCCGATCAGCACTGTCCCGATGCCGTCCCACACCGGATCACCGGTGAGCACGCTCAACCCGACTCCGAACAGCGCCAGCAGCAGGCCCACCAATGCTCCGAGGTCCTCGAGTAGCACCACAGGGAGCTCCGGGCTACGCGAGTTGCGAATGAAATGCCACCAGCCGGCCGACCCCTTGAGTGGCCGGGATTCCCTGATCGCGGTGCGAAAGCTGAATGACTCCAGCACAATCGCCACCAACAAGATGACGACGGCGACCATCGGCGAGGTGAGTTGCTCGGGGTGACTGATCTTGTGGTAGCCCTCGTAGATCGCGAAAACCGAGCCGAGTGTGAACAGCACCAGGGCCACGACGAAGGAGTAGAAGTAGCGGCTGCGTCCGTAGCCGAACGGATGCAGGGTGGTGGCCTGCTTTCGCGCCGACCGCTGCCCGAACAACAGCAGGCCCTGGTTAGAGGTGTCAGCGACCGAGTGCACGGATTCGGCCAACATGGATGAACTTCCGGTGATGAGGTAGCCGACGAACTTGGCGATCGCGATGCCGGCGTTGGCCAGCAACGCCGCCATAATCGCCCTGGTACTACCGTCCGCCGACACTTCCCGCCTTCCGTCAGATTCCGACGGTGGCCCGGAACAGCTTCGTCGGTTCCTGAGCCACCAAGCGGATCGGGCCGTCCTCCGCCGACACCCACGCCGCTGCTCCACGCCGCAGCGTCAGCGCGTCGGACTTGGCGTACACCACGGTCGACCCCTCCGTGCAGAGCAGGATCTGCGGACCGTCGTGGCGAACCGGTGCGTCGATCTCGCGGCCCACTTGTTCAGCCTGCACGCAGAGCACCGACACGGCGAACTCCGCTGCTGGCGTATCGTAAACCAATTCCATTCCATCGCGGGTGATTTCGGGATTGAGATCCGAACTCGCCGTGGGTGTGAAGTCCAGCACCCGCAGCAGCTCCGGCACATCGACGTGCTTGGGGGTAAGACCCCCGCGCAGCACGTTGTCCGAGTTGGCCATCACCTCGACGCCGACGCCGTGCAAGTACGCGTGCAGGTTCCCGGCCGGCAGGTAGATACCCTGGCCCGGCTCCAGTTGGATGCGGTTGAGTAGCAGCGCCGCAAGCACTCCGGCGTCGCCGGGGTAGCGTTCGCCCAGTTCCAACACGGTGCGGGCTTCAGCACCGAACTCTGTCCGTCCGGACCGGACATACTGAATCGCGCCATCGAGGACCGCGGGCACCAGCACGTCGAGATCCGGTTGCGGTGCGGTGATCCAGGTGGTGAACAGCGCACGCAGGCCGGCTGCGTCGGACTGGTCGGCTAGTAGTCCGATATAGGGATCCAGGTCCGACACCGCCAGCGCACGCAGCAACGCGACGGTCTGGGCCACGGGACGGAACCCGGCCAGCGCCTCGAAGGGGCCCAGCGCAACCAGCAGTTCGGGCTTGTGGCTGCGATCGCGGTAGTTGCGCATCGGAGCTGACACCGGAATCCCGAGCCGGTTCTCCCGCTCGTAGCCATGAGCCGCCTGCATGGCACTGGGATGTGCCTGCAGTGACAAGGGCTCGTCCGCCGCCAAAACCTTGACCAGGAACGGCAGCACATCACCGAAGCGACCCCGGGCGGCCGCGCCCAACTGACCTTCGGGATCCTCAGCAAGCGCATCGAGCAGAGACCGATCACCACTGTCGCTCTGCAGGAACGCCGGATCGCCCGGATGCGCCCCGAACCACAGTTCTGCCTCCGGATGCGCTGTGGGACTTGGTCTCCCAGTGAAATCAGCGATGGCCGTACGCGACCCCCATGCATAGGTCCGCACCGCGCCTCGTAACGGTTCCACCCGGCTAGCCTCGAACCAGCCGCAGATACACAGCCGTCATCTCCAGCCGCACGGCCAGCACCGCCAGTTGTTGCTCGGGGCGGCCAGGCACTATCGCCGGCCGGCCGCTCTGGGCCACCTCGGGGATGTCGTCGGCACCGACAACGTCGACCTCGTCGAGTCCGCCCACCCGCGCGACAACCGACTGGCGCTCAGAGTCCGTGGTCAGCACGATGGTGCGTACGAGCCGCGGTGCCGGACCGTCGATGTGTTCGTCGTGAAAGATCGACGCCTCACGGCCGGACGCTGAAGTGTCGTTCATACCGCCGCGCAACGCTACGAGTGCATCCACGAGTCCGACGGCACCGACCGACTGCTGCGCGATCCGCAAAAACGCCGTGGCGCCGTGCCGGGCCAGCGCCACGGTTCCCGGAGTGTCGCCGGCCAGCACCACCACACGCCCGGCTGTTCGGTCGGCCAGCACCTTGGCAGGGTTGGTGAACAGATCACGACCGGCGCTGTTGCGCAGCACCTCGGCGTCGAGTTCGTCCGCGAGCGCGGGCAGATCCACGACGAGCTTGCCGTCGGGCCCGTTGTCGACAACCTGCAGGACCGCCAGTCCGGCGGCCAGGTACCGGCAGAGGCCGAAACCGTCAGGAACATTCACCCGCGGCGGCAGCATCACCGACCGGCCGGCGGCGGTGTCACGCAGTGGACCTTCGTCGGGTGCGACCACGACCACGCGCGCCCCGCGGCGCACCCCGGTCGCCGCCGCGGTAACCAAGTCCGGGTCGCCGGGATCGTCACCGGCCACGACGACGACGTCGAGCGGGCCGACCCATGGAGGCGCTTCGGAAGTAACCACGATGGGCTCGGAGGATCTGCCACCCATCGTCGCGGCGAGCATCTCGCCGGCAGCTGCGGCGGCCCCCCGCCGGGCTACCCAGATCACCGCGCGCGGCGGCTGACCGGATCGCAGAGCGTCCAATACGCCTTCCTGAAGTGCCGCGGCGGTCGCGCGTACCTGCGCACCGGCCATCGACGCAGCCCAGAGCAGCCCGTTGCGATCGGCCGACCGAAGACTTTCGGGGTCGTCGAGATCCGCCGGGGCGTCCACAGCACTCATGTGGGCTCACCGCAGGCAGAGATCTCACCGGCAATCTGACCGACGACACGGTCGACATCCTCGGCCGTGCGAGCCTCGACGTTGAGTCGCAGCAAGGGTTCGGTGTTGGAGCTTCGCAGGTTGAACCAGCACCCGTCGCCGAGGTCGGCGGTCACCCCGTCGAGATGATCGATCGACTGGATTCGGGTGCCGAACGACTTCAGCACCGCTTCGACACAAACCGCGGCGTCATCGACGGTGAAGTTGATCTCGCCCGAGGCCTCGTAGCGTTGGTAGTCCGCCATCAGTTCCGACAGTGGCCGGTCCTGCTCGCCCAGCGCAGCCAACACGTGCAGGGCGGCCAGCATCCCCGAATCGGCTCCCCAGAAGTCCCGGAAGTAGTAGTGCGCCGAATGCTCGCCCCCGAAGATGGCCCCGGTCTCGGCCATCAGCCCTTTGATGTAGGAGTGCCCCACCCGGGACCGCACCGGCGTTCCACCACGCTCGACCACCAACTCGGGCACCGCGCGCGAGGTGATCAGGTTGTGGATCACACTGGCACCGATCTCCCTGCTGAGCTCCCGGGAGGCGACCAGGGCGGTCACCGCGGACGGCGAGACCGGATTTCCGGCTTCGTCGACGACGAAGCACCGGTCGGCATCACCGTCGAAGGCGAGTCCGATGTCTGCGCCGGTGTTACGGACTTGCGACTGCAGGTCAACCAGATTGGCCGGGTCCAGAGGGTTGGCCTCGTGGTTGGGGAAAGACCCGTCCAGCTCGAAGTACAGCGGTAGCAACGTGACAGAGGGGATCGGCCCGAGCACGGCAGGAGTGGTGTGACCGGCCATCCCGTTGCCGGCGTCGACGGCCACCCGCATCGGCCGAAGCCCGGCGAGGTCGACCAGTGAGCGCAGGAACTCACCGTAGTCGGTCAGCACGTCACGATCGCGGATGCGCCCGGGGGTGCCGTCGTAGCCGGGCACCCCGGCGATCACCTCGTCGCTGATGATCGCCAATCCGGTGTCCTTGCCCACGGGCTTCGCCCCGGCCCGGCACAGCTTGATGCCGTTGTAAGCCGCCGGATTGTGACTGGCGGTGAACATCGCCCCCGGGCAGTCGAGCAGACCCGACGCGAAGTAGAGCTGATCGGTGGAGGCCAGACCGATTCTGGTGACGTCCAGACCCTGACTGACCACTCCCGCTGCGAACGCCGCAGCCAGCGGTGGCGAACTCGAGCGCATGTCGTACCCGATGACCAGTTGGTCGGCGTCGCGATTCTCGCCGCGGATCAGGCGGGCGAAGGCGGCGCCGACGTCGGCGACGAACTCCTCGTTGATCTCCTCACCGACGACGCCACGCACGTCGTACGCCTTGATCACGCGCTGTACAGCAGCGGCTGGCCAGGACATAGAGCTCCTCGGGCTGTGGTCCGTCGACGACAGCCTAACGTGGCGGATCGCTACTGGTCACTGACCAGCCACCGAGCTAGTCGCCGGGGTCGGGCAGCACTCGCAGATGGCCACGCCGGCGGCCGTTGGATTCGGGCCGAGCCGGCGGCGGTGCCACCAGCACGCCGGTGTGGGCACCGCTGGGCGGATCGGAGAACCCGGCGATGCCGGTAGCGAAGGGCGCCGTGAAGGAAGCCGACCCGTCACCCCGCTCGCGCACTGCGTCGGCGAGCGCAACCAGATCATCGTCGTCCGGGTGGCACGGCAGCGGACCGGCGTGGCGGACCAGTTCCCAACCGCGTGGGGCGGTGATTCTGCTGCCGTGACCGACGCACAGATCCCAGGAATGCGGTTCCGACACGGTGGCCAACGGACCGACGACCGCCGTCGAGTCGGAATAGACAAAGGTCAGCGTCGCGACCGCATAGTGAGGGCACCCGGGCCGGCAGCAGCGACGGGGAACGTTCACGCGAGGAAGGCTATCGTGCAAGAACGCCGCAACGCGACGGACACGCGCAGCCGCCGGGGCGCCGATCTCCAACCGTTACGATCGGCGGGTGGCCGAGCGGAACCTACGGCGAGCGCGCCGGGGACGCCGAGAGATGCGCGGGCCACTGCTTCCACCGAACGTGCCGGGCTGGCGCAGTCGCGCCGAGCGCTTCGACATGGCTGTGCTTGAAGCCTATGAACCGATAGACCGCCGGCTAGCAGATCGCCTCTCCGCGCTGGACGTGGCGGTTGATGAAATTCCACGGATCTCGCCGAAGGACCCGGATTCGGTGCAGTGGCCGGTGGAAGTGGTGGCCGATGGACCGATAGCGCTGGCCCGATTGATAGCCGCCGGCGTGGATGTCCGCGGCAACGCGACGCGGGCTCGAATTGTGTTGTTCCGCAAGCCCATCGAGCGACGCGCGAAGGACTCGGGCGAACTCTCTGAACTACTGCATGAAATTCTGGTGGCTCAGGTGGCCATATATCTGGGGGTCGAACCTTCGGTCATCGACCCGACGATCGACGACGACTGAAGCTACTGGCTAGACGATGCCGCGCTTGAGGCGGCGACGCTCACGCTCGGAGAGCCCACCCCAGATCCCGAAACGCTCATCATGGGCGAGTGCATAGTCAAGACACTCATCGCGCACCTCGCAACCCATGCAGATCCTCTTGGCCTCCCGGGTGGACCCACCCTTTTCCGGGAAGAACGCCTCTGGGTCGGTTTGGGCGCACAATGCACGCTCTTGCCACTGATCCTCATCCGGCGTTGCCGGGGCGACGTCAATCTGGTCGGGCACCAAACTCAGTTGGGGCCGCCCCATTTCCGGTGCACCGCCTACCGGGCCGATCATCGGGCTGTCGAATCCGACGAACCTGTTGAGCTCCCCATACTCGAAAGCCATGTTCCGCCTCCTCACCTGTCTCGTATCTGAATTCGAACAAGTGATCGAATCTCGGTCTGCGACACCGGAACCGGCAGGCCAACCGGGAAATGACACTGGTGTGATTACACACGCGTCAGCTGCGCTGGTCAAGCGTTGGAACAGAATTTCATACCATTCCGTGATCGAATTTCGGCGCGTCGATCGCTGGCGTGTCCGTCACAGCCCCGGTACGCGCACGGCTGCAAGCCCGAACCCCTAGTGTCGTTCGGTGTGAAGGTCACCGTTCTGGTCGGCGGCGTCGGTGGCGCACGGTTCCTGCTGGGCGTGCAGCACCTGCTCGGCCTCGGCCAGTTCTCCGACGCGGATTGCCACGACACCCACCAGTTGACCGCGGTCGTGAACACCGGGGACGACGCATGGATGTTCGGCCTGCGCATCTGCCCGGACCTCGATACCTGTATGTACACCCTCGGCGGCGGCGTCGACCCGGCCCGCGGTTGGGGGCACCGCGACGAAACCTGGCACGCCAAAGAAGAACTCACCGCCTACGGGGTGCAGCCGGACTGGTTCGGGCTCGGCGACCGCGATCTGGCAACCCACCTGGTGCGCACCCAGATGCTGCGCGCCGGCTATCCGCTTTCGGCGGTCACCGAAGCTCTGTGCAAGCGTTGGTCACCGGGCGCCACGCTCCTGCCCGCCAGCGACGACCGCAGCGAAACCCACGTCGTCATCACCGATCCCGCCGATGGTGAACGCCGCGCCATCCATTTCCAGGAATGGTGGGTGCGGCACCGGGCAAGGGTCCGGACTCACAGTTTCGCCTTCATCGGCGCCGACAGCGCCAGCGCCGGTCCCGACGTAACCCAAGCGATCACCCAGGCTGACGTAGTTCTGCTGGCTCCCTCCAATCCCGTCGTCAGCATCGGATCTATCCTCGCCGTCGGCGGTATCCGTGGCGCCCTGCGATCAACCTCCGCACCCGTCATCGGCTACTCACCCATCATCGGCGGAAAGCCTCTGCGCGGCATGGCCGACGAGTGCCTGTCGGTGATCGGGGTGGAATCGACCTCCGAAGCGGTCGGCCGCTACTACGGAGGCCGTGGCGGCGTCGGCATCCTGGACGGCTGGTTGGTGCACGAAGGAGACAGCGCAACCATCGACGGCGTCGACGTCGCCGCGGTGCCGCTGTTGATGACCGAGCCTGCAGTCACCGCCGAGATGGTGCGTTCCGGCATGGAGCTGGCCGGCCTGGCAGTGGAGCCACGCGTATGAGTGCCGACCATTCAAGTCGGGGACCCGTCGAGTTGCTACCGGTGCCGGGTCTGCCGCAGTTCCGACCCGGCGACGATGTCGCCGCCGCGATCGCCTCGGCCGCCCCCTGGCTCTGCGACAACGACGTCGTGGTGGTGACCAGCAAGGTGGTATCCAAGTGCGAAGGCCGAATCGTGGCCTCTCCGACAGATCCTGATCAGCGGGATGCGCTGCGGCGCAAGCTCATCGATGCCGAGGCAGTTCGAGTGCTGGCCCGCAAGGGACGCACCCTGATCACCGAGAACGCGATCGGCCTGGTACAGGCCGCCGCCGGGGTGGACGGCTCCAACGTCGGCACGGCGGAGCTGGCGCTACTGCCGCTTGACCCGGATGCCAGTGCCCGCGCGCTGCGGGCGGGTTTGGCCGACCGGCTGGGGGTAACCGTCGGTGTGGTGATCACCGACACCATGGGCCGGGCCTGGCGCAACGGTCAGGCCGACTTCGCGATCGGCGCCGCCGGCCTGACCGTGCTACATGGCTACGGCGGGGCTCGCGATCGGCACGGAAACGAGCTCGTCGTGACCGAGGTTGCCGTCGCGGATGAGATCGCTGCGGCCGCGGACCTGGTGAAGGGCAAGCTGAGAGACATACCGGTGGCGGTGGTTCGCGGATTGTCGCTGCAGGACAACGGGTCCAACGCACGCACGCTGCTCCGGACTGGCGCGGACGACCTGTTCTGGCTCGGCACCGAAGAGGCTCTGCAACTCGGTCGCGTTCAGGCGCAGCTGCTGCGCCGGTCGGTTCGGCGATTCAGCACCGAACCCGTCGACCCCGATCTGATCGAAGCAGCAGCGGGCGAGGCGCTCACCGCACCGGCGCCACATCACACTCGCCCGATCCGATTCGTCTGGCTGCAGGACTCCACCGTGCGAAACATCCTGCTGGAGCGGATGAAGCAACGGTGGCGATCAGACCTCTCCGGCGACGGCCGCACACCCGATGCGGTGGAACGCCGAGTCGCGCGCGGTCAGATTCTCTACGACGCACCAGAACTGGTCATCCCCTTCCTGGTACCCGACGGGGCGCACCGCTACCCCGACCCGGCACGAAACACAGCCGAACACACCATGTTCACCGTCGCCGCCGGGGCCGCAGTCCAAGCGATGCTGGTCGCCCTGGCCGTCCGCGGGGTGGGTAGCTGCTGGGTCGGCTCGACCATCTTCGCCGCAGAGGTTGTGCGCGACGTCCTCGCGTTGCCCGATGACTGGCAACCGTTGGGCGCCATCGCGATCGGCTATCCAGCCGAGCCGTCCGGCCCTCGGGATCCGGTTGCGACCGACGGTCTGCTGGTGCGCAAGTGACCGACACGCTGCACGCATCGGCCGTTGAACTGCTGACCGCCTGGCGAGCGCCGGGTCCGGAGCAGGACACACTGCGGCATGCCGTGCTGTCGTTTCTGCTGGCCCGGCCCGACGCGTGCCGGCGCAGCTGCCGACCGGGTCACCTCACCGCTTCGGCTCTGGTCCTCGACAGCGCAGGCGACCACGCGCTGCTGACGCTGCACCCTCGGATCGGCCGGTGGCTCCAGTTGGGCGGGCACTGCGAAGACTCCGATTCCGACATCTGGGCCGCCGCACTCCGGGAGGCCAGCGAGGAGTCGGGCATCGAAGATCTGGTGATCGACCGCGATCTGGCGGCGCTGCACGTACATCCGATCACCTGCTCACTCGGGGTGCCCACCCATCATCTGGATGTCCAGTTCATAGTGCATGCACCCGCGGGCGCCGAAATGCGTTGCAGTGACGAGTCGTTGGACCTGCAGTGGTGGCCGCTCGGGAATCTTCCCGACGACACCGACTTCGGTCTGGCCCAACTGGTCGCGGCCGCGCGCAGCCGGCAATCAGAATCAGACGTCGGTGGAGAAGCGGATACCACCGTCGGGAATCGTCACCCCCGGCCACACCCGCGCACCGCGCAGTAACTCGCAGCGCGCGCCGATCTCCGCACCGTCGCCGATCACACCGTCACGCACCAGCGCGCGCGGCCCGATACGGGCACCGAAGCCGATGATCGAACGTTCGATCACTGCCCCGGCTTCCACCTGGACGCCGTCGAAGATCACCGCCCCGTCCAGCCTGGCGCGCGGCCCGATCTCCGCGCCACGACCGACTACCGACCCGCCGATCACCAACACACCGGGCGCTACTGCCGCGCCGTCGTGCACCAGGCTCTCGCCCCGGTGTCCGCCGAGCGCCGGTGACGGCGCGATCCCGCGCACCAGGTCGGCGGACCCGCGAACGAAATCCTCCGGTGTGCCCATGTCGCGCCAGTAGGTTGCGTCGACATAGCCGCACACCCTGCGCCCGTTGGACAGCAGGGCGGGAAACACCTCGCGCTCCACCGACACCGGACGATCGGTGGGGATGAGATCGATAACGTCGCGGCGGAACACGTAGCAGCCGGCATTGATCTGATCGGTCGGCGGGTCCTGTGTCTTCTCCAGGAACGCCGTCACCACACCGTCTTCGTCGGTGGGGACACAGCCGAAGGCGCGCGGGTCACCCACTCGCACCAGATGCAACGTGACGTCGGCGCCTTTGCTCTCATGGTCCTCGAGCAGCGACCGCAAATCGGCCCCGGACAGCACGTCGCCGTTGAAAACCATCGCGGTTTCGTGGCGCAGCCTCGACTTGAGGTTGGCGATCCCGCCACCGGTGCCCATCGGGGTGGTCTCGGTGACGTATTCCATCTGCAGTCCGAGTTTGGAACCGTCGCCGAACTCCGCCTCGAATACTTCCGATTTGTAGGAGGTGCCCAGCACCACATGCTCGATCCCGGCTGCCGCGATGCGCGACAACAGATGCGTCAGGAACGGCAGTCCAGCCGTCGGCAACATCGGCTTGGGCGCGGACAGCGTCAGCGGCCGCAATCGGGTGCCCTGACCGCCGACCAGAACGACGGCATCGACTTCCGCCGGGTTCACCATGACGTTCCCATGCCGGCTCTCCGGTCAGCCCTCATATCAGCCCCGCCCCTTCCCCTGCCTGCGGCGAGAGTTGCGGACCACCGCACCCGCCCGGGCCGCAAGAGCGGCCCTGAAAGTCCATCTAAGCGGCGCCTGCCACCACTTGTGGTAGCGATCGGCGAGAAAAGTGTAGGTGCTCTTGTGATGAGCGACCAGGTTGCGAGCCGGATCTCGCCCGGTGGAGTGGCCTTTGTGGTGCAGCACCTCCGCCGAGGGCACATAGACGTTCTGCCACCCGGCCTTGGCGAGGCGGTCGCCGAGGTCGACGTCCTCCATGTACATGAAGTAGCGCTCGTCGAATCCTGCGACCGCGTCGAAGGCGGCCCGACGCAACAGCAGGCACGACCCGGACAACCAACCGACTGGTCGCTCGCTCGGTGACAGCCGGTCCTGCCGATAGGCCGCGGTCCACGGGTTGGACCGCCAGACCGGGCCGACAACTGCGTGCATTCCGCCCCGGATGAGGCTGGGCTGGTGCCGTGCGGACGGGTAGACCGCGCCGTCGGGTTCTCGGATCAGCGGGCCCAGCGCACCGGCCTGTGGCCAGCGCTCAGCGGCTTCCAGCAGCGCGTCGATCGACCTCGGCCCCCATTGAACGTCTGGATTGGCCACCATGAACAGGTCGGAGCCGGCGGCTTCGTTCAGGTACTCGGCCACGGCGCGGTTCACCGCAGAGCCGTAGCCGAGGTTGGCGCCGGTCCGCAGCAAGCGCACGTTCGGGTAGCGCTGCACGGCCTCCTCCGGTGCACCATCGTTGGACCCGTTGTCGGCCATCACCACCGTCACCGACCTGTCGGTCGCGTGCGACAACGAGGCCAGGAATCGGTCCAGGTGCGGCCCCGGTGAGTAAGTCACGGTGACCACGGTCAGACCGGCTTCGTCAGTCACGGCGTAGAGGGTAGCGGGCGCTCATCGGTCGACTGACCGAAGCGCCGCCATGAGCGCGTCGCGCCACGGCCGCAGTGCAGTGAGGCCGGCGGCGGCGGACCTGCGACCTGACAATGCCGAGTACCGCGGTCGCGGCGCCGGTCGGGGATGTCGGTCACTGCCGACCGGCCGGACACGGTGCGGATCGGCGCCGAGAATCGCGAAGATCGCCTGAGCCTGTTCGAACCGGCTGGCCTGCCCTTCGTTGGCAGCGTGCAGCACCGGTCCGCCAACCCCACCGTCGGCCACTTCGAGCAGGGCACCGGCCAGGTCCCCAACGTACGTCGGTGACCCGACCTGATCGGCAACGACGTCCACCGGTGCCTCTCCGGCCGCCAATCGCCGGATGCTTGCCGCGAAGTCGCCGCCCTTGCCGCCCTCGTAGACCCACGCCGTCCGGACGATGTGCGCCTCGGGCAGCGCGGCCAGCACCGCCTGCTCACCGGCGAGCTTGGTGCGGCCATACACGCTGAGCGGACCCGGTTCCTCGTCGATCTCATAGGGATGTGGTGGACCGCCGCCGAAATCACCACTGAACACGTAGTCCGTCGAGATGTGGATCAGGCCCGCCCCGACCTGGGCACAGGACCGGGCCAGGTTGCCCGGGCCGTCGGCGTTGATCGCCCAGGCGTGCGCCGTGTCGGCTTCTGCTCCGTCGACCTTGGTGTAGGCCGCGCAATTGATCACCACGTCGCCGCGGCGGGCGAAACGCTCGAGCGCCCCGGTAACGGTGATGTCGCACTGCCGCGACGTCAGGGCAACCACATCGCGCCCCTGTCGAGCCGCCTGAGCTGCTAGAACACCCCCGACCAGGCCGCCCGCCCCGGTGATCACGATCCGTTGCGACATGGCTTCGAGTCTGGCACGCCGCACGCCGTTACCCGGCCTTCGCCCGCCTCGCCAGTAGCCTGGGCAAGTGCCTGTCCGCCTGATCCGTGCCGTCGCGATGACCGCAGCGCTGGCCGTGGTACTCGGCACCGGGGTGGCATGGAGCAAGATCCGCGCGTTCGAATCCGGGATCAACCAGATCGCTTCGGCCGTGCTGGGCGAGGGTGGCGAGGACGGCGCGGTCGACGTTCTTCTCGTCGGCCTGGACAGCCGAACCGACGCGCACGGGAACCCGCTCTCCGACGAGGAGTTGGCCGTGTTGCGGGCAGGCGACGACGTCGCGACCAACACCGACACCATCGTGTTGATCCGCATCCCGAACGACGGTCGCTCGGCGACCGCCATCTCCATCCCCCGCGACTCCTACGTGTCAGCGCCGGGGTTGGGCAAGATGAAGATCAACGGTGTCTACGGCGAGGTGAAGCTGGACACCATGAAGCAACTCGTCGAGGTCGACGGCATGGACCCGGCGGAGGCGGAACCGATAGCGACCGAAGACGGCCGGGAGGCCTTGATCCGGACCGTCGCCAACCTCACCGGTGTCACGGTGGACCACTACGCCGAGATCGGCCTGCTCGGCTTCGCTTTGATCACCGACGCGCTCGGCGGTGTCGATGTCTGCCTCAAAGAGGCTGTTTACGAGCCGCTTTCCGGCGCCGACTTCCCGGCCGGCTGGCAGCAGCTCGACGGTCCGCAGGCGTTGAGCTTCGTACGTCAGCGCCAGGATCTGCCACGTGGTGACCTCGACCGGGTGACCCGCCAACAGACGGTGATGGCTTCCCTTGCCAACAAGGTGATTTCCAGCAAGACGCTGTCCAGCCCGGCGACCCTGGACCGGCTACAACGGGCCATTCAGCGTTCGGTCGTGCTCTCCGACGACTGGGCCGTGATGGATTTCGCCGAGGAGCTGCAGAACCTGGCCGCCGGCAACGTCGCCTTCGCCACCATCCCCGTACTGCGCGAGGACGGCTGGAGCGACGACGGCATGCAGAGCGTGGTCCGGATAGATCCCACCGAGGTGCAGGAATGGGTTTCCGGCCTGCTGCAGGAGCAGGACGCGGGCAACACCGACGCATTGGCCTACGCCCCGGACCAGACCATCGCCGAGGTCTACAACGACACCGATATCAACGGACTGGCTGCCGCGGTTTCGCATGTGCTGGCCGTCAAGGGGTTCACGCCCGGTGACGTCGGCAACAACGACGACGACCAGATCGGTGGCAGCCAGGTCCGGGCAGGCGGGGTGGACGACCTCGGCGCGCAGGCCGTGTCCCGGGAACTCGGCGGGCTCCCCGTCGTCGAGGATGATTCATTGGCCCCAGGTACCGTCCGAGTGGTGCTCGCCGACGACTACGCGGGCCCCGGCTCGGGTCTGGACGGCAGTGACCCGACCCTGAGCGATTCGGCCCTGACCTATCCGACTCGCGGCGCGGTCGACCAGGCCGCCGGGTCGATCGACGCTTCCGACGTCGTTCCCCCGCCGCAGATCATCACGGCCGGCTCCGACGATCCGAAGTGCGTCGCCTGAGGACCGCACTGCACAGTGGTGAACCTCAGCTCAGCCGTCCTTGATCCGCTGCTCAGCTCTGATCCCGCCGGGCCGCGGATCACCTACTACGACGACGCCACCGGCGAGCGCATCGAGCTGTCGGCGATAACCCTGGCCAACTGGGCGGCCAAGACGGCCAACCTGCTGCGCGACGAGTTCGGCGCCGGCCCGGCCGACCGAGTCGCGGTGCTGTTGCCCGCCCACTGGCAGACCGCGGCGGTGTTGTTCGGCGTGTGGTGGATCGGCGCGGAAGTCGTCTGGGGGCCAGGGGCGGCCGACATCGCGTTGTGCACCCGCGACCGGCTGGCCGAGGCCGACACCGCGGTCGGCGCCGGCGAGGTGGCGGTGTTGTCCATGGATCCGTTCGGCAAGCCGGCGCCGGATCTGCCGGTCGGGGTGACCGACTACGCGACGTCCGTACGGGTACACGGTGACCAGGTTGCCGCCGAGATGAATCCGGGGCCCGCACTCGACGGACACCCGGCCACGCAGGTACATGCCGCCGCCGCGGCAGCGGCAGCCGCATCGGGCGTCACCGCAGCCGACCGGGTGCTCTCCACTTCCGGGTGGGACACCACCGACGATCTGGTGTCGCACTTGCTCGGGCCACTGGCCTGCGGCGCGTCACTGGTGCAGGTAGCCAACCCTGATCCGGGCGCCCTCGAGCGCCGCCTGACGACTGAGAAGGTGACCAGGGTTCTCTAGTCGGGCCCGCTGTCGGCCCTCTGCTCGGGTTGCGGTTTCGGCACCATTCGGTCTCGCCGCGCTGCGCCGCGCCGTTCTGGGTGCGCATCGATTCACAGTGGTAGATCGAAGGGTAGATCGAACTTAGACGAAGCGGAGACCTCATGCTTTCGACCTTTGCAGGACTCGCGGTGGTTGCTGCGATGGCCGGCTGGCATATGCGGACTCGCCGTCACCGGAACTGGTCGGCCAGCACCGACGGACGCTTCTTCGTCGGCCTCGGCTACCCGCAGGTGGCCATCGCTGCATTCTGGCTACTGCAGTTCCCGGCCGGCGCCGCCGTCGAGTGGGCACCGGCGAGCGCCTTCGCAGCGAGCGCGATGATCTGTTTCGCCACCGGTTTCGCCGCCTTGAACACCTCCCCCGGGTGACTACGCTGCCCGGTGTGGAACCCGGAAAGGCACGTCCACCGCTGGACCCCCGCGCCCTGATCGAGCACCTCGTGCCGCCGTGGCGCGAATGCATTGTGGTCGACGAGACCGGCTCCACCAATGCCGACCTGCTGGCGCGGTCGTC
This sequence comes from uncultured Mycobacterium sp., assembly GCA_964513475.1. Classification (GTDB taxonomy): domain Bacteria; phylum Actinomycetota; class Actinomycetes; order Mycobacteriales; family Mycobacteriaceae; genus Mycobacterium. The sequence continues at coordinate 133,728 of CAZEMS010000005.1, forward strand.
GGCAGGCGACGACATCGACGGCGCCGTGCTGCTGGCCGAGCATCAGCGCGCAGGCCGGGGCCGACACGGACGGTCGTGGTCCGCCCCACCACGCTCACAGCTCACTCTTTCGGTCGGCATCGGCGCCGCCGGGGTACCCACCGCGGCCTGGGGCTGGCTACCGCTGCTCACCGGCGTCGCGGTGGTTGACACCGTCCTCGAGGTGTGCGGTGTCGCGGCTGGACTGAAGTGGCCCAACGACGTCATCGTGGACGGTTCGAAACTGGCCGGAATACTGGCGGAAGTCGCTGCGCGGCAACCGGTCGTCGTGGCGGGGATCGGCCTGAACGTGTCGATGACACCCGACGAAGCTCCCGATCCGGCGGCGACTTCGCTGCTGATGCTCGGAAGCCCGGACGTGGACCGGACGCAGCTGGCGGACCGGCTGCTCGGCCACCTCGGCGCCCGAATCGGCGCGTGGCGCTCGGCCGGAGGTCCAGAAACCGGCCTGATCGCCGACTATCGGCGGTTGAGCCTGACGTTGGGGAGCAGGGTCCGGGCGGTGTTGCCGGGCGAACGCGAAATCGTCGGCCGCGCGCGGTCGATTGACGCCACGGGTCGGCTCCTCATCGAAACCGACCACGCGGAGGTGGCGGTGTCTGCCGCCGACATCACCCACCTGCGCGCCGAGTAGGCCCTCAGCGGAGCAGGGCGCGCGACATGACAACGCGCTGAATCTGATTCGTACCCTCATAGATCTGGGTGATCTTCGCGTCGCGCATCATCCGCTCGACCGGGAAGTCCTGGGTGTAGCCGTAGCCGCCGAACAACTGCACGGCGTCGGTGGTGACCTCCATCGCCACGTCGGAGGCGAGGCACTTCGACGCGGCCGAGATGAACCCCAGACCGGGTTCGCCGCGTTCGGCGCGCGCGGCCGCCGAGTACACCATCAGGCGCGCAGCCTCGACCTTCATCGCCATGTCGGCGAGCATGAACTGCACGCCCTGGTTCTCGCTGACCGGCTTACCGAACTGCTTGCGCTCCTTGGTGTAGGCGATCGCGGCGTCCAACGCGCCCTGCGCGATCCCGATAGCCTGAGCGCCGATGGTCGGCCGGGTGTGATCGAGGGTGGCCAGGGCGGTCTTGAAGCCGGTTCCGGGCTCGCCGATGATGCGGTCGCCGGGGAGGCGACAGTTCTCGAAGTACAGCTCTGTGGTCGGCGACCCCTTGATGCCGAGCTTCTTCTCCTTCGGGCCGACGGTGAAACCGTCGTCGTCCTTGTGCACCATGAACGCCGAGATCCCGTTGGCGCCCTTGTCCGGATCGGTCACCGCCATAACGGTGTACCAGGTCGACTTGCCGCCGTTGGTGATCCAGCACTTGGAACCGTTGAGAATCCATTCGTCCCCCTCGGCCTTGGCGCGGGTACGCATCGCGGCGGCATCGCTGCCCGCTTCACGCTCAGACAGGGCATAGGACGCCATCGCCTCGCCGGAAGCCACCGACGGCAGCACTTGCTTCTTGAGTTCGTCCGAGCCGCGCAGAATCAGCCCCATGGTGCCGAGCTTGTTGACCGCGGGAATCAGGGACGCCGAGGTGTCCACCCGCGCAACCTCTTCGATGACGATGCAGGTGGCCACCGAGTCGGCTCCCTGACCGCCGTACTCCTCGGGCACGTGCACGGCCGAGAACCCCGAGGCGTTTAGGGCCGCGAGCGCCTCCTCTGGGAAGCGGGCCTGCTCGTCGACGTCGGCCGAGTGCGGTGCGATCTCCTTCTCGGCCAATGCCCGGATCGCGGTCCGAAGTTCGTCATGTTCCTCGGGCAGTTTGAACAGATCGAACGATGGGTTACCGGCCCAACCCGCCATGACAGCCTCCCTTAGCTACTTGTCGGCAACGCTACCCGCTGTCCTGCTCGCCGAGTAATCGGTCACGCAGCGCCGCATCCCGCTCCATCACCATCGCCTCCAGGTCAGCCTGATAGCCGGCCATCGACTCGCGCAGCGCGGGGTCGGCCGACCCCAGTATCCGGACAGCGAGCAGCCCGGCGTTGCGGGCGCCGCCGATCGACACCGTGGCCACCGGTACCCCGGCGGGCATCTGCACGATGGACAACAGCGAGTCCAGTCCGTCCAGGCGGGCCAGCGGCACCGGCACCCCGATCACCGGCAGCGGTGTAGCTGCCGCGACCATCCCGGGAAGGTGCGCGGCGCCGCCGGCACCTGCGATGATCACCTCGATGCCGCGCCCGGCCGCCCCTCGCGCATAGGCGAGCATCCGATCCGGTGTCCGGTGCGCCGACACCACGCCGACCTCGAACGCGACATCGAACTCGGCGAGGGCCGCAGCGGCCTCGGCCATCACCGACCAGTCGCTGTCGCTGCCCATGATCAACCCGACCCGCGGCGCGGGTACTGGGCCGGTGTCGGGTCCGGTCTCGGGCCTGCTCATCGGTGTGGCTCCCATCCGTCGCTCCACTGCGCGTGCGATAACCAGTGTGCGGCCAGCCGCGCCCGGCCCCGCGTGTCGGCAACCTCGCTGCCGACAATGTTGACGTGCCCGAGTTTGCGGCCAGACCGCTCACCCTTGCCGTACAAGTGCACTCTGGCCTCGGGCATCCGGCCGAACAGGTGGTGCAGCCGTTCGTCCATGGTCATCGCCGGGGTGCGCGGGGCGCCCAACACGTTGGCCATCGCCGTGACGGGCGCGATGGCAGCGGTGTCGCCGAGCGGGTAGTCGAGTACCGCGCGGAGATGTTGTTCGAACTGACTGGTGTTCGAGCCGTTCATGGTCCAGTGCCCGGAGTTGTGCGGTCGCATCGCAAGCTCGTTGACCACCAGAGCACCGTCGGCGGTCTCGAACAGCTCGACCGCGAGCACGCCCACGACCCCGAGTTCCTCGGCCAGTCGCAGCGCCAGTTGCTGCGCAGCAACACCGACATCGGCGGGCAGTCCTGGGGCGGGTGCGAGGGCCTCGACACAGATTCCGTCCCGCTGGACGGTCTCGACGACCGGCCAAGCCGCACCCTGACCGAACGGCGATCGCGCCACCAGGGCCGCCAGTTCCCGACGCATGACCACCCGCTCCTCGACGAGCACCGGCACTCCGTCGGTCAGATATCCCTGCGTGACGGTCCGAGCGTGTGCTGCGTCGCGGGCCAGGACCACGCCACGCCCGTCGTACCCGCCGCGCACGGTCTTGACGACGACCGCGCCGCCGCTCCGGTCCATGAACGCGTCGAGGTCGGCGAGGTCGGCCACCGCCGCGAAACGTGGGACCGGGGCGCCCAGTGCTTCCAGGCGGCGACGCATGACCAGCTTGTCCTGTGCGTGCACCAGCGCGTGCGGGGGCGGAGCCACGTTCACGCCTTCGGCCACCAACTTCTCGAGCAGCTCGGTCGGCACGTGTTCATGGTCGAAGGTCAGCGCGTTCGCACCGGCGGCCGCTCGGCGCAGATCCTCCAGATCGGCGTGGGAGCCGATCACGACATCCGGGGTCACCTGGGCCGCGGGGTCGTCGACGTCGGCCGCCAACACCCGCAACGTCTGGCCCAGCGCGATCGCGGCCTGGTGAGTCATCCGGGCGAGCTGGCCCCCGCCGATCATCGCCACCACCGGTGGCTTGCCCGGAGTATCGGGCCTGGGTGTATCGGACACGGCGTCAATGGTGTCATGCTCAGGCCACCGCGCTGACCTGCGGGTAAGCTGAGAAGTTCGCCGAACGGCGGCCGTTCCGTACACTGGTCAGCTGTGTCTTTCGCTGATGCCACGATCGCGCGGCTCCCGCAGCCGATCAGGCCGTACGCCGAACAGCATCACGAACTTATCAAGTTCGCGATCGTCGGTGCCACGACGTTCATCATCGACTCGGCCATTTTCTACACCCTGAAGCTCACGGTCCTCGAGCCCAAGCCGGTGACCGCCAAGATCATCGCCGGGATCGTCGCGGTGATCGCGTCCTACATCTTGAACCGGGAGTGGAGCTTCCGGGACCGCGGAGGTCGCGAACGCCACCACGAGGCGCTGCTGTTCTTCGTGATCAGCGGTGTAGGCGTGCTGCTGAGCATGCTGCCGCTGTACTTCTCCAGCTACGTGCTGATGCTGCGCGTTCCTGAGGTGTCGCTCACAGTCGAGAACATCGCTGACTTCATCGCGGCCTACATCATCGGAAACCTGCTGCAGATGGCGTTCCGTTTCTGGGCGTTCCGGCGCTGGGTGTTCCCAGACGAGTTCGCGCGCAACCCGGACAAGGCCCTGGAATCGACGCTGACCGACGGCGGCCTGGCCGAACTGATCGAGGACAGCTTCGAGGTCCATGCCGGGTATCCCAGCACCTACCCGAGCCACCTGGCGCCGCTACGCGGGCACCCGCGGATCGGTCATTCGATCGGCCGGCGCAGCCTGTCCGACGAGCGGTTGTCGGACTCCTCCGAGCCCAAGGTGTCGAACACCTCGTGATATAGCAGTGAGTGCACGTGTTCCACGCGAGGAATATCGTTGAACTCCAAGGGGTCCTGTGAGGCCGACTCGATGACCAGCGTCCCGGTGCGCATCATCCTGTCGATCAGTCCGTGCCGGAATTCGACACTGTTTATTCGAGCCAACGGGATGTCGATGCCCGCGCGGGTCAGAACGCCGTAGCGGAACATCACCCGCCGGTCGGTGATGACGAAATGCGTCGAGAGCCAGTTGAGGAAGGGCCACAGCGTCAGCCATCCGATGACGACCAACCAGACGGCCGCGACGACGATCGAGATCACGTCCTTGGCGGTCTGATCCCAGTCGGTCTTGTTCGCGACGGCGGCCGCGAACGCGGCGACACCACTGGCCAGGACCAGCACCAGCACCGGCCCGATCAGCCGTTTCCAGTGCGGGTGCCGGTGCAGGACCACCCGCTCGTCGTTCGCCAGCACGTTCTGCGGGTAGCCCACCGATGCACTGTAGCGAGTTGCCGGCGCAGGCCAGAACGTACTCCCGATAGCATCGTCACCCATGACCAGCGTTACCGAACCGTCGGCCGAGCACCAGCCCGATATCCACACCACCGCCGGCAAGCTTGCCGACCTGCGCAACCGCACCGAGGAAGCTCAGCACCCGGTAGGCGAGGCCGCGGTGGAGAAGGTGCACGCCAAAGGCAAGCTGACTGCGCGCGAGCGCATCCTTGCGCTGCTCGACGAGGACTCCTTCGTCGAACTCGACGCGCTGGCGCGGCACCGCAGCACCAACTTCGGGATGGCCGCCAGACGTCCGCTGGGCGACGGCGTGGTCACCGGCTACGGCACCATCGACGGTCGCGAGGTCTGCATCTTCAGCCAGGACGCCACGGTGTTCGGCGGCAGCCTCGGTGAGGTTTACGGCGAGAAGATCGTCAAGGTCCAGGAGTTGGCCATCAAGACCGGGCGACCGCTGATCGGCATCAACGACGGTGCCGGCGCCCGAATCCAGGAGGGTGTCGTCTCGCTCGGCCTCTACAGCCGAATCTTCCACAACAACATCAAGGCGTCCGGTGTCGTCCCGCAGATCTCGCTCATCATGGGCGCGGCAGCCGGCGGGCATGTCTATTCGCCCGCATTGACCGACTTCGTCGTGATGGTCGACCAGACCAGCCAGATGTTCATCACCGGCCCCGACGTCATCAAGACGGTCACCGGCGAAGACGTCACCATGGAGGAGCTCGGTGGCGCTCACACCCACATGGCCAAGTCCGGAACCGCCCACTACGTCGCCTCCGGAGAACAGGACGCCTTCGACTGGGTCCGGGACCTGCTGTCCTACCTGCCGCCCAACAACTACGCCGAACCGCCGCGCTACCCGGCGCCGGGGCATCCGGGCGCGATCGAGGACAACCTCAACGACGAGGATCTCGAACTCGACACGCTGATCCCGGACTCCCCCAACCAGCCCTACGACATGCACGAGGTCATCACCCGCATCCTCGACGACGACGAGTTCCTGGAG
>CAZEMS010000006.1:0-132097 GCA_964513475.1 uncultured Mycobacterium sp.
CGATGTCGGCCTGGATCAACGCCGTGACGATGTCGTCGGTCGGTTTCTTGCCCCGCTCGTCGGCCATGGCCATCGCGTACATGATCAGTTCCACCGACGATTGTTCGGGATCGATGTCGGCGTATTCAGGATCATCGGCGCCGGTCATCTCGTTGGACCAGCGGAACAACTTGTCCCGGTCCTCCTGGGGCACACCGATCAGTCCGGCGATCGCCTGCAGTGGCAGCTCGCACGACACCTGCTCGACGAAGTCGCCGCTGCCCTCCGCCGCCGCCGTCTTCGCGATGTTCTGGGCGCGTTGCGCGAGTTCGGCCTCCAGACGTCCGACAGCGCGGGGCGTGAACCCGCGGGAGATGATCTTGCGCAGCCGGGTGTGGTGCGGCGCATCCATGTTGAGCATGACGTTGCGCTGCAAGTCGATCTTCTCCCGCGTCATCTCCTGCGGCCAGACCGGAATCACGCCGTTCTGCCAGCTGGAGAAGATGTCGCTGCGGCGCGATATCTCCTTGACGTCGGCGTGCTTGGTGACCAGCCAATAGCCCTCGTCGCCGAAGCCGCCGGTGCCACCGGGGACCGCGACCCAGTGAAGTGGCTCAGCCCTGCGAAGCTCGGCCAACTCCGCCACCGGCAGCCCGGCGAGGTTGACGTCGGGATCAAGGAAATCGAAACCTGCCGGGATGTCCGGGGATGGTTTGCCTGCATCAACCACGGTGCGCTCTCCTCGCTTTTGCAACGTGTTCTAATGCCAGTAAAACACGCCTCCACCGCAGATCAAAGGCGCGGTTGCAGTGCGGCTTGGCAACCTGATGAAACGTGCTCTAGCCTGGCCGGATGGGTATCCCCGTCATCGTTGAAGCCACCCGAAGCCCGATCGGGAAGCGGAACGGCTGGTTGTCCGGGCTGCACGCGACCGAGCTGCTAGGCGCGGTGCAGCGGGCGCTGGTCGACAAGGCCGGCATCGACGCCGGCGCCGTAGAGCAGGTGATCGGCGGCTGCGTCACGCAGTTCGGCGAGCAGTCCAACAACGTCACCCGGGTGGCCTGGCTGACCGCCGGTCTGCCCGAACACGTCGGGGCCACCACGGTGGACTGCCAATGCGGCAGCGCCCAGCAGGCCAACCACCTGATCGCCGGGCTGATCGCGGCCGGCGCCATCGATACCGGCGTCGCCTGCGGCATCGAGGCGATGAGCCGCGTGGGGCTGGGGGCGAACGCCGGACCCGATCGGGCGAAGATCCGGGCGGAGTCCTGGGACATCGACATGCCCAACCAGTTCGAGGCTGCCGAACGGATCGCGCAGCGGCGGGGGATCAGCCGCGAGGACGTCGATCAGCTCGGATTCGATTCGCAGTCCAAGGCCAAGCAGGCCTGGGAACAGGGCCGTTTCGACAGAGAGATCTCGCCGATCGAGGCTCCGGTGATCGACGACCAGCGGCAGCCGACGGCGCAGCGCCACCTGGTCAGCCGCGATCAGGGTCCGCGCGAGACCACGCTGGAAGGGCTGGCCGCACTCAAGCCGGTGCTCGACGGCGGCATCCATACGGCCGGGACGTCTTCACAGATCTCCGACGGCGCCGCCGCGGTGCTGTGGATGGACGAAGAGAAAGCCAAGGCGCTCGGGTTGCGGCCGCGGGCTCGCATTCTCAGCCAGGCGTTGGTCGGCGCCGAGCCCTACTACCACCTCGACGGCCCCGTGCAGTCCACCGCCAAGGTGTTGGAGAAGGCCGGCATGAAGATGGGCGACATAGACCTGATCGAGATCAACGAAGCCTTCGCGTCGGTTGTCTTGAGCTGGGCTCGCGTTCACGAACCCGACATGGCACGTGTCAACGTCAACGGTGGCGCGATCGCACTGGGCCATCCGGTCGGCAGCACCGGAAGCCGGCTGATAACCACCGCGCTGCACGAATTGGAACGCACCGATCAAAGCACCGCCTTGATCACGATGTGCGCAGGGGGCGCGCTGTCGACCGGCACCATCATCGAGCGAATCTAGCGCCCTCGTCGTCATTCGAGGTGCTGTCCGCCTCGGCTCCCGCAGCATCCTCGGCAGCCTCCTCCGACGCATCCACCGCAGCTTCCCCGGGCTCGTCCGGCTCTGCCGCGTCTTCCGGCTGGGCGTCGTCGAGACCCTCGCCGGTGACCTCCATGTCATCGAGGAGATTCTCGTAACCGGAATCCAGACCGACGTCCAGACCGACGTCCAGATCCACGTCTGGATCGACGTCTGGATCGACGTCTGGACCGACGTCTGGAGCCGCGGTTGCTGTTTCGGCCGGCGCAGGAGCTTCAACCGCGCGCCCGGCCGAACCGGCAGTCGCCCGGGTCGTGGAGTTCTGCAACTCCAGTTCTTCCGGGTCCGTGACGAACGCCGCAGCCTCGGACTCGATTGTCTTGGCAGACAGCGCTTCCAATCCCTCGCGGAATGCGCCGGGAACCTTCGACACGGTGCTGACGAGTTCGGGCAGCGAAGGCATCAGCCGCGCCGGACGGTAACGACCGGGGTCCGACGAGATCGGGTTGCCGTCGTAGTAGGCCGAGTCGACGATGAGCTCGAGCAACGGTTCGGCGAAGTCGGCGATGGTGTCGCCGAACGGCAGGACATCACGAATCAGCCGCGCCAACGGAAGCTCGTCGGTGGTGTAGGTGACGTAGGTGGTGTTGCCGCGGGTGGTCACGTAGGCGACGATCCGGTCGTCTGCGGGAATCTCGCAGCGGGCATCGTCGCACGGTAACGTCTCGGTGCCGCCGGCGAGCACGGCACAGGTGTTGGCCCCTTCGCACGAGACCGTCGGGCTGCCGTCGATACCGACCGGCAGGTCGACCTCGTCCTGGTCCCGGTACCCGTACAGGTATGCCACCAGCGCGTTGACGTGGGCGACGGCGTTGAGCAGGTCGGCAGGTGCGTTCGAGTTGTAGTTGTACTGGTAGGCGATGTCGACGACGCCCGCAGCCGCGGTGTCCGTCGGAGCCGGCAACGGGTTCACCCCGATCAACGCGAACAGCGGATACCGCGTCCCGAAGCCGCCGTCGGGACGGGAGACGTTGTTGTCCAGCACGAACAACGTCCGCGGCAGCGCCGGGTCTTCGTGACGGTCAGCCCGGGCCAGCAGCAGACTGGCGTTCGCCGCACCCCATCCGGACGACAGAATCGCATTGTCCTCGCCCGCCACACTGTGCAGCGCATCGCTGATGCTGCTCGTCCCGCTGTAGAAGTTGACGTCGATCAGGTCAGGACCCGGCTGACCGCTCGGGTTGTAGGGGGCTCGATTGAAGATGCCTCCGAAAAAGTTCTCGTTTCCGGTTCCGTCCGGATGAGTGGAACTGCCGACCACGATCAGGGCAGTCAGATCGACGGGCGATGCCGAGATGGACGCCGGCTGCGTGGCAGCCGCTGCGCCGACCACCGAGGTCACCGCGAGGGCCACGAGGGCTACCCCCGCCTGTCGCGTCCGATGCTTGCCGCTGCTCATGCGGCGACCTCTGGTCATTTCTCGCGAACCTCTGTCGATGCCTCGAATAGCACAGTATCCCGTCGAGCGAAGGTGCGCGATCCGCACGCTCGTCGGTGACGCCTCGTCAGGCTTCGTTGCGCACCTTCGGGACGATCCGGGCCCGGATGTGGTGAATTCGTCCGTCATTGGCGGGGATCAGGAACGTCTCGTCGACATGGGCGACAACTCGGCGGCCGGCGAACTTGGCCATGGTCACCACCGTGAACGTAGCGTGCACCTCGTCGCCGACGACGTTGAACTTGCGGTCCGTGGTCGCCAGGATCACCCGGTACTGCGGCCCACGATTCAGGCTGCGCCGCAGATGATCTCCAGAGAATCCGGTCTTGAGGCCGGCCTCGATCCGGACACAGTCCGGTGCGAAAGGTACCTCGTCGGCATCATGGCTTGCGAGCGCGTCTATGTAGGCATCGGCCGCGGCGATGCGGTCCGCATCAGAAATCGTCTCCACCGTGCGAGCATAGGATGGTTGCCGAGACGAAGCCGACCGCTCGCGGATTTCCGGACACGGTTCGCCGGCTTCCGGGAAGAGTTCTCCGACAATCCTGCGCTCGCCGTCATCGACTGCGTCAGAATATGACCATGACGACGTCGGGGCACTCCGGCACGGACTACGACGACGGCGGCATCGCCGAGCAGTACCGAGAGGCCAAGACCCAAGCCTGGCGATCGCGTGTCGAGGCGTTCTCGTTCCTGAACTTGATCGGCGACGTCCGGGGTAAGCGGGTGCTCGACATCGCCTGCGGCGAAGGATATTTCACCCGGCTGTTGCGGCGCGCCGGTGCCGCCGAGGTCATCGGATGCGACATCTCCGAGCGCATGATCGAACTGGCCCGCAAACAGGAGGACGCTGCACCGCTCGGCATCACCTACCGAGTTGGGGACGCCCGGACCGTCGCCACGCGAGCGGAGTTCGACCTGGTGGTGTCGGCGTGGCTGCTGGTGTATGCACGCAGCCGCGACGAGCTCGCGCTCTACTGCCGAGGGGTGGCCAGCCAGCTCGCCCCGGGCGGCCGGTTCGTCACCGTCCTGACCAACCCGGACGTCTACGCGTTCCGGCCGGACTACCGCAAGTACGGGTTCGAGGTCCGGCTCCGCGATCGCGCCGACGAAGGTGCACCCATCGACATCGCCTTGTTCTCCGGAGGTGGTGAGCTGGTCATCACCAACTACTACCTGCCCGTCGGGGCCTACACCTGCGCGCTGGAGGCGGCCGGGTTCCAAGATGTCGCAGTGCACCGTCCGGAACTCGCACCCGCACCCGACGGCGTCGATGACAGCGCGCACTGGGAGTACATCCTCCGGTACCCGTTCTTCATCCTCCTGGACGCGACCAAGACCTGAGGTAGCCGGTCATGCCCCGTAGACCGGCACCGCGGGCCGGGCCTTGGCCAGCAGGCCGGTGACCACCGGACCCAACTCGGCGGGCTCCCACCGTGCGCCCTTGTCCACCTGCGGGCCGTGTGACCAGCCCTCAGCCACCCGGATGATGCCACCCTCCAGTTCGAACACCCTGCCGGTGACATCGCGCGATTGGGCGCTGCCCAGCCAGACCACCATCGGCGAGATGTTCTCCGGCGCCATCGAATCGAAGTCGTGATCCTGCGTCGCCATCATTTCGGCGAACACCGTCTCGGTCATCCGGGTGCGTGCAGACGGGGCGATCGCATTGACCGTTGCTCCGTAGCGGGCCATCTCGGCGGCGCCGACCAACGTCATGGCCGCAATTCCGGCCTTGGCCGCACTGTAGTTGGTTTGCCCCACACTGCCCTGCAGGCCTGCTCCGGAACTGGTGTTGATAACCCGGGCGTCGACGGGATCACCGGCCTTGGACTTCGCGCGCCAATAGGCCGCCGCGTGCCGCATGGTGGCGAAGTGGCCCTTGAGGTGCACGGCGATGACGGCGTCGAACTCTTCTTCGCTGGTGTTGGCCAGCATCCGGTCGCGGACGATACCGGCGTTGTTGACCAGGACGTCGAGTCCGCCGAACGCGTCGACAGCTGTCTGGATCAGGCCGGCGGCCTGTTCCCAGTCCGCCACATTGGCCCCGCTGGCGACAGCTTCGCCACCGGCGGCGGCGATTTCATCGACGACTCCCTGCGCGGCGCTTCCGCCACCTGCGGGAGAACCGTCCAGGCCGACACCGATGTCGTTGACCACCACCCGCGCTCCCTCGGCGGCGAACGCCAATGCATGTGCGCGTCCGATGCCTCCGCCCGCACCCGTCACGATGACCACGCGGTCGTCCAGCAATCCCATGCCTTCGCTCCTCACTTGTTCGCACTCGACGCAGTCAGGTACGGCGGAGGCTCACCGCCGCCATGCACCTCCAACGTCGCACCACTGATGTAAGACGCCGCATCGGACGCCAGAAAAGCTGCTGCCCAACCGATCTCGGCAGGCTGGGCGAATCGTCCAAGCGGAATCGTCGCCGCGACCGCCTTCTGTGACTCGATACCGCCGTAGAACAACTCCGTCTGCTCGGTCTCCACCATCCCGACGACGATGGAGTTCACCCGCACCTTGGGCGCCCATTCCACAGCCAGGGTGGCGGTCAGACTGTCCACCCCCGCCTTGGCGGCTCCGTAGGCCGCGGTACCCGGGGTTGGTCGCCGGCCGCTGACGCTGGAGACGCTGATGATCGATCCGCCACCCGCCTGGGTCTGCATGACAGCGTTGGCATGTTGGGAAACATGCAGCATGCCGAGGAGGTTGAGCGCAATGACCTTCTCGTGGAAGCGCGCCGACGCGTCAGCGGCCAGCGCGTACGGTGATCCGCCGGCGTTGTTCACCACCGTGTCGAGCTTGCCGTGCCGCAGGACGATGGCGTCGACCAAGCGCTCCACGGCACCGGCGTCGCGCACATCGCAGGTGTGGAACTCATAGGGAAGCCCCTCGACTTCGCGGCGAGCGCAGGTGACGACGGTGGCCCCCTGCTCGGCGAAGACCTTGCTGATCCCGGCGCCGACGCCCCTCACCCCGCCGGTAACCAGGACGACGCGGCCGGTGAGCCCGAGGCTCATGGTTTCGGCGACAGTCACTGTGCTAGCGTACCAAGCAAGTGCTTGCTTAGGTAGCGAGCCCGCACAGGAATCCAGGGCCTCACATGACGATCACAACCACCACGCCCGAACCGGGCATCGTTGCGGTCACCGTCAATTACCCACCGGTGAACGCGATCCCGTCACGGGGTTGGTTCGAACTTGCCGATGCCCTGACTGCCGCAGGCGCCGACCCGGCCACGCACGTGGTGATCCTGCGGGCCGAGGGCCGCGGCTTCAACGCCGGAGTCGACATCAAGGAAATGCAGCGCACCGAGGGGTTCACCGCGCTCATCGACGCGAACCGCGGTTGCTTCGCCGCCTTCAAGGCGGTGTACGAGTGCGCGGTGCCGGTGATCGCTGCGGTCAACGGCTTCTGCGTGGGCGGCGGCATCGGGCTGGTGGGCAACGCCGATGTCATCGTCGCCTCCCATGACGCCACCTTCGGGTTACCCGAGGTCGAGCGCGGCGCCCTCGGTGCCGCCACGCACCTGTCCCGGCTGGTGCCCGCGCACATGATGCGGCGGCTGTTCTTCACCGCCGCCACCGTCGATGCGGCAACCCTGCATCACTTCGGCTCGGTGCACGAGGTGGTGGCGCGCGACGATCTCGACGAAGCGGCGCTACGGGTGGCCCGAGACGTCGCCGCCAAGGACACCCGCGTGATCCGGGCGGCCAAGGAGGCGCTGAATCTGATCGACGTGCAGCGCGTCAACTCGAGCTACCGGATGGAGCAGGGGTTCACGTTCGAGCTGAACCTCGCCGGGGTCGCAGACGAACATCGCGACGCGTTCGCGGGCACCACCAAGAGGCAGAAGCAATGAGCGACAAGCGGGCAACCCTCGATGACGCGGTCGCCGAGCTGCGAGACGGCATGACCATCGGTATCGGCGGCTGGGGGTCTCGGCGCAAGCCGATGGCGCTCGTCCGGGCCATCCTGCGCACCGGGGTCACCGACCTGACCGTCGTCGCCTACGGCGGCCCCGACATCGGTCTGCTCTGCTCGGCGGGCAAGGTTCGCCGGGTGTACTACGGGTTCGTGTCGCTGGACTCGCCACCGTTCTACGACCCGTGGTTCGCCCGGGCCCGCACGTCCGGATCGATCGAGGCACGCGAGATGGACGAGGGCATGCTGCGCTGCGGACTGCAGGCGGCGGCCCAGCGCCTGCCGTTCCTGCCGATCCGCGCCGGCCTGGGCAGTTCGGTGCCCGACTTCTGGGAAGGCGAGTTGGCCACGGTCACCAGTCCCTATCCCACCGACGACGGCCACGAGACGCTCATCGCCATGCCGGCACTGCGACTGGACGCGGCCCTGGTTCATCTCAACCTCGGTGACGCGCAGGGAAACGCCGCCTACACCGGCATCGATCCATACTTCGACGACTTGTTCCTGATGGCAGCCGAGCGGCGCTATCTGTCGGTGGAACGAGTCGTGTCCACCGATGAACTCGTCAACGCCGTTCCGCCCCAGGCCCTTCTGGTCAATCGGATGATGGTCGACCGCGTCGTGGAAGCCCCGAACGGCGCACACTTCACCACCGCAGCACCCGACTACAGCCGCGACGATAGATTCCAGCGCCACTACGCCGAGGCCGCAGCGTCGGAGGAGAGCTGGCGCCAGTTCGTGCAGACCTATCTGTCCGCCGGCGAAGACGAGTACCAGCGCGCGGTGCGCAGGTTTCACGAGCAGGAGATGTCCACGTGATCTCCGTCAGCCGAGCCGAAGTGTGTGTCGTCGCCTGCGCCGAACTGTTCCGCGACGCCGGTGAGATCATGGTCAGCCCGATGTCGACGATCGTCTCGGTCGGTGCACGGTTGGCACGCCTGACCTTCTCCCCGGACATCCTGCTCACCGACGGCGAAGCGCGGCTGCTCTCCGAGACTCCGGCCATAGGCGAGCTCGGCGCGGTGGAGGGCTGGATGCCGTTCGGGCGGGTGTTCGAGACCCTGGCCTGGGGCCGGCGCCACGTGGTCATGGGCGCGAACCAGATCGATCGATACGGCAATCAGAACTTGTCCGCGTTCGGTCCGCTGCAACATCCCACCCGGCAGATGTTCGGGGTCCGGGGCGCACCCGGAAACACCGTCAACCACACCACCAGCTACTGGGTGGGCAACCACTCCAGACGGGTGTTCGGTGACTCGGTGGACGTGGTCTCCGGCATCGGCTGGGACAAGGTCGATTCCGCGAATCCGGCTTTCCGGTTCGTCGACGTGCACCGGGTGGTGACCAACCTCGGCGTCTTCGACTTCAACGGACCCGGCCACACCATGCGCGCTTTGTCGTTACACCCCGGAGTTTCACCGGGCGATGTTCGCGAGGCGACCTCGTTCGACATCCACGGACTCGACGAGGCCGGCACGTCGCGGCTGCCAGACGCGCAGGAACAACGGCTCATCCGCGAACAGATCGATCCGACCGCGCTGCGTGACAGGGAAGTACGGGTCTAGCACATGGTGAGGTTGCAGACGCCGCTGACCGAACTGATCGGAATCGAGCATCCGGTCGTACAGACCGGCATGGGCTGGGTCGCCGGCGCGCGACTGGTGTCGGCGACGTCGAATGCCGGCGGCCTGGGCATCCTGGCCTCCGCCACGATGACCCTGGATGAACTGCAGACCGCGGTGACGAAGGTGAAAGCCGCCACCGACAAGCCGTTCGGCATCAACATCCGTGCCGACGCCGGTGACGCCGCTCAGCGGATCGACCTGCTGATCCGTGAGGATGTCAAGGTTGCCTCGTTCGCACTGGCGCCAAAACCCGACCTGATCGCGAAACTCAAAGATGCAGGTGTCGTGGTGATCCCGTCGGTGGGAGCCGCCAAGCACGCGAGAAAGGTGGCCGGCTGGGGGGCCGACGCGGTGATCGTGCAGGGCGGCGAAGGTGGCGGCCACACCGGACCCGTCGCGACCACCCTTCTGCTGCCGTCGGTCCTGGACGCGTTGCGGGACACGAGCATCCCGGTCGTCGCCGCCGGCGGGTTCTTCGACGGTCGGGGGCTCGCCGCGGCGCTGTCCTACGGCGCGGCCGGAGTGGCGATGGGCACCCGTTTCCTGCTGACCTCGGATTCCACCGTCCCCGACGCAGTGAAGCGGCGTTACCTCGATGCCGCCCTGGACGGCACCGTGGTGTCCACCCGGGTGGACGGCATGCCGCACCGGGTTTTGCGGACTGGGCTGGTCGAGAAGCTCGAAAGCGGCTCGCGAACGCGCGGATTCATCGCCGCGGTGCGCAACGCACAGAAGTTCAAGAAGATGTCCAGGATGACGTGGCGGTCGATGATCACCGACGGAATGGCAATGCGCCGCGGCAAGGAGCTGACCTGGTCACAGGTTGTCATGGCGGCGAACACGCCGATGCTGTTGCGCGCCGGCCTCGTCGAGGGCAACACCGAAGCCGGCGTGCTGGCGTCAGGTCAGGTCGCCGGAATCCTCGACGACCTGCCGTCCTGCGCCGATCTGATCGATTCGGTGGTCAGCGATGCCGCTGCACATCTGCAGGCGGCCGCCGCCCTGATTCGATAGGCCGCCGACCGTGTGGGTTATCCACAGATCTACTCGACGTTTGCGCTAAAAAGCCCCACACTCGGCAGGTTATGTCTGGCGTTCCTGCGAGCATGCCGGCATGGGTGGGGACGACTGGCCGTTTCTGGGTCGGCACGCGGTCAGGGCGGGACGAATCACTGCGCGTCAGCTCCAGAAGGACTACCGCGCGGTGTACCGCAACGTCTACCTGCCCAGACGGGCGCCGCTGACTGCGCGGACCCGGGCACGCGCCGCGTGGCTGTGGGCCGGCGGCGGGGCGACCCTGGTCGGCTTATCGGCAGCCGCTGTGCTGGGCACGAAATGGATCGACCCCGACCTGCCGGCCGAATTGAGCAGAGCCGATCGGCACTGTCCGAACGGAATCGTCGCCCACACTTACTCGCTGGAATCGGATGAGTGCCGGCTGGTCGACACCATGCGACTGACGTCTCCGGAGCGCACAGCATTCGACATCGGACGCACCCTGTCGCAGGACAGCGCGGTCGCATGCCTCGATGCACTTGTCCGCGCCACCGACCTCAAGATCGTCGACGTGCTGAGCATCGCCGACCGCAAGCCGGGTGCCCGGGGGGTGCGCAACCTGCGGTCAGCGCTGGACCTGGTCGACGGCGGCGCCGAGTCGCCACAGGAAACACGGGTTCGGCTGTTGTTGGTGCGCGCCGGGATGCCGAGGCCCGAGACCCAGATCGAGTTCGTCGACGAGTTCGGCGACGTTCGAATCAGAGTGGATCTCGGGTGGCGGGACTGGATGGTCGCGGTCGAGTACGACGGCGTGCAGCACTGGTCGGACCGGCACCAGCGGTCGTGGGACATCGACCGGATCGCGATGCTGGAAGCGGCGGGTTGGTCAGTCGTGCGGATCAGTTCCGCGATGCTGTCGCGCCCGCATGTGATCATCGACCGGGTGGCGGGTGCGCTGCGGGCCGCCGGGTGCCCCATCTAGCGCCGAGTGTGGGGGTATTCAACGGCGCGACCCGCGGTTTGTATTCATAAGCCACCCACTCGGCGCGACGAACTCACAATCGCTCGATGATGGTGACGTTGGCGGTTCCGCCGCCCTCGCACATGGTCTGTAAGCCGTACCGGCCGCCGATGCGCTCTAGTTCGTTGAGCATGGTGGTGAAGAGCTTGGCTCCGGTCGCGCCGAGTGGGTGGCCCAACGCGATGGCACCGCCGTTTGGATTGACCTTCGCGGGATCAGCCTTGATCTCCTTGATCCAGGCGAGCACCACGGGAGCGAATGCCTCGTTGATCTCGACGGTGTCCATGTCGTCGATGGACAGGCCGGTCTTCTCGAACGCGTACCGGGTGGCCGGAATCGGGCCGGTCAGCATGAGCACCGGGTCGTCGCCGCGGGCGCTGATGTGATGGATACGGGCCCGCGGCACCAGGTTCTGCTCCTTGACCGCGCGTTCGGAGGCCAGCAGCACCGCGCTGGCGCCGTCACAGATCTGGCTTGCCACCGCCGCGGTCATCCGACCGCCCTCGGACAGCGTCGGCAACGAGGCCATCTTCTCCAACGAAGTCTCCCGTGGACACTCGTCGACGCCGAAATCGCCCACGGCGATGACCTCGTTGTCGAAGTGCCCACCACGGATCGCGGCGAATGCCCGCTCATGGCTCGCCAGCGCGAACCGCTCCATGTCCGTCCGGGAGATGTCCCATTTGTCGGCGATCATCTCCGCGCCCCGGAACTGTGAGATCTCCTGGTCGCCGTAGCGGTGCAGCCAGTTCGTCGACTCGTTGGTGGGCGAGGTGAAGCCGAACTCCTTGCCGGCGATCATTGCCGACGATATCGGGATCTGGCTCATGTTCTGAATGCCGCCGGCCAGGATCACGTCCGCCGTGCCTGACATGATCGCCTGCGCGCCAAAGGAGATCGCCTGCTGGCTGGACCCGCACTGGCGGTCGACGGTGACGCCGGGCACCTCCTCGGGATAACCGGCGGCCAGCCAGGCCAGCCGGCCGATGTTCCCGGCCTGACCGCCGATCGCATCGACACAGCCGACGATCACGTCATCGACCGTGCCGGGGTCCACGTCGACCCGGTCGAAGATGCCGCGGAACGCGTGCACGCCCAGGTCGATCGGATGGATGCCGGCCAGTGAGCCGTTGCGCTTTCCGACAGGGGTGCGCACGGCATCGACGATGTACGCCTCGGGCATTGTCGATCTCTCCTTCAGTTCGGGTCTATCGGTTCGGGTTCGGGGTGATTCCGCCGAGGACTATGGCGAGGTACTGCCGGCCCACCTGTTCAGCCGTCAAGGGTCCGCCCGGCTGATACCAGCGAACCGAGACCCAGGTGGTGTCCCGGATGAACCGGTAGACCAGGTCGACATCGAGGTCGGGACGGAAATGGCCCTCCCTGATTCCCTGCTGCAGCACGGCGACCCACATCTTGCGCTGCTCCCTGTTGCGGTCGTCGATGTAGGAGAACCGCGGCTGCGACGAGAGCCGCTTGGCCTCATCTTGGTAGATGACGACCTGCGGATGTCGGTCTTCAATAGCCTCGAACGAGGTCATGAACAAGCCCTTGAGCCGCTCCAACGGATTGGGTTCGGTATCGACGATGTCCCGATAGCGCGCGAAAAGCCAGTCCAGGAAACCGCGCATCAGGTCATCGACCATCTCCTCTTTCGACGCGAAGTGGTGATACAGACTGCCGGAGAGGATGCCGGCGGAGTCGGCGATGTCACGGACCGTGGTGGCCCGCAGGCCGCGCTCGGCGAACATCGTCGCGGCGAGCTCCAGCAGCTCGTCACGCCTGCTTGCCGGTGGCCGGCCCGCGGCCTTGTCCAAGGGCCGGTTCATGGGTGCTGGCTCGACACCGAGATCACTTCTCCGGTCAGGTAACTCGAATAGTCGCTGATCAGGAACGCGATGGTGGCTGCCACCTCCCACGGCTCGGCCGCCCGGCCGAACGCCTCGGTCTCGGAGAGCCGGTTCAGCAGCTCAGCCGAACTGGTCTTCTCCAGGAACTTGTGCCGGGCGATGCTCGGCGACACGGCGTTGATGCGAACCCCGTGCTCGACGGCCTCGATTGCGCTGCAACGGGTCAGCGCCATGACACCGGCCTTGGCCGCCGCATAGTGCGACTGCGAATGCTGCGCCCGCCAGCCCAGCACGCTGGCGTTGTTGACGATCACGCCGCCGTGGCCAGCCTCGCGGAAGTACCGCAGCGCGGCCCGGGTCGCCCGCATCACCGAGGTCAGGGTGACGTCGAGCACCTTGTCCCATTCCTCGTCGGTCATGTCCACCACCGGCGTCTGACCACCGAGGCCGGCGTTGTTGACCAGCGCGTCGATCCGGCCCATCCGCGCGGTGGTAGACGCCATCAGTGCGTCGATCTGCGCGGTGGAGGTGACGTCGCAGACCACGCTTTCCACCCGGCCCAGTCTCAGTTCCGCCAGCTGATCACGAGTTTCGCCAAGGCGGCGCTCATGGTGATCGGAGATGACCACGTCGGCACCCTCGAGCAGCGCGCGACGCGCAGTCGCCGAACCGATGCCGGTACCGGCCGCCGCGGTAACGACGACGACCTTGCCGGTCAGCAGTCCGTGACCGTCGATCTCTTTCGGCGGGTCACCTAGATTCACGGCTATCCCTTCACCTCCCGGGGCAGGCCGAGCACCCGCTCGGCGATGATGTTGCGCTGGATCTCGTTCGATCCGCCGTAGATGGTGTCGGCGCGCGAGAACAAATAGAGCCGCTGCCACTCATCGAAGTCGCCGCCGGACAGGACCAGCCCGGCCGCACCCTGCACATCCATCGCGATCTCGCCGAGTTCACGATGCCAGTTGGCCCACAACAACTTCGACACGTTGTCCTGGCCGGGTTGTTCGTCGTCCATCGTCGCCAGCGCATAGGACCGCATGGCCTGCAGGCCGACCCAGGACCGGGTCAGGCGCTCGCGGATCAGCGGATCGCCGGTGGCACCGGTCTGCCTGGCCAGCGCCGCGATTCCGGAGAGCTCACGGGCGTACTCGATCTGCTGGCCCAGCGTCGATACCCCGCGTTCGAAGGTCAACGTGCCCATGGCGATCCGCCAACCGTCACCCGGCGCACCGACCACCAGGTCGGCGTCGGTGCGGGCGTCGTCGAAGAAGACCTCGTTGAACTCCGAATCTCCGGTCAGCTGAACGATCGGGCGAACCTGCACCCCGGGTTGATCCAACGGCACCAGCAGGTAGGACAGGCCGGCGTGGCGCTTCGAGCCCTTCTCGGTACGGGCCACCACGAAGCACCACTGCGCCCAGTGCGCCAACGAGGTCCACACCTTCTGGCCGTTGATCACCCACTCACCGCCGTCGAGCACCGCGGTGGTCGACACATTCGCCAGATCGCTTCCGGCCCCGGGTTCGGAGTAGCCCTGACACCAGAGTTCGGTGACGTCGCGGATCTTCGGCAGAAAACGCCGTTGCTGTTCGGTGGCGCCGTACTCGATCAATGTGGGGCCCAGCAATTCCTCACCGAAGTGATTGACCTTGGCCGGAGCGTTCGCCAGGGCGTACTCCTCGTAGAACGCGACGCGATGCGCCACCGAAAGGCCGCGGCCGCCGTGTTCGGCCGGCCAGCCCAGGCAGGTCAGCCCGGCGTCAGCAAGTCGCCGGTTCCACGCCAGCCGTTCTTCGAAGGCCTGATTCTCCCGACCCGGCCCGCCCAGTCCCTTCAGCGCCGCGAATTCGCCGACCAGATTGTCGACGAGCCACTCTCGGACCTCGGCCCGGAACTCCTGGACCCCTATCATCCCTGTAGGCTAACCTACCAAGCACTTGCTTTGTTAGAGGAGCGCCAATGACCAGCGATCCGCGAACTACACCCGCGGTCCTCGACCGGATCGCGGCAGAGTTCGCCGACCACAACGCGCTCATCACGCCTGACCGCAGTTTGAGCTACGCCGAACTCAGAGACGAGGTCCGGCGTGCGGCTGCCGCGATGATCGGCCTGGGTATCGGCCCCGGCGACCGGATCGCGATCTGGTCGCCGAACACCTGGCACTGGGTAATCGCATGCCTGGCCACACACCACGCCGGCGCCGCGGTGGTGCCGCTGAACACTCGTTACACCCCCGGCGAGGCCACCGACATCCTGGCCCGCACCGGCGCTCCGCTGCTGGTGGCGATGGGCGAGTTCCTCGGCGCCGACAAGGCCGCCGACCTGGACCGGGCTGCTTTACCCGCGCTGCGCCATGTCGTGCGGGTGCCCATCGAAAACAACTCAGACGCGAAGAGCCCGAACAAGGACGACTACACCTGGGATGAGTTCGTCGACCGGGGCCGCAACACCACCGCAGTGGCTGAGCGCGCCGCCACCGTCACACCCGACGACCTCGCCGACATCCTGTTCACCTCCGGCACCACCGGCCGCAGCAAAGGCGTGCTCTGCGCACACCGGCAGTCCCTGGACGCATCCGCGGCCTGGGCTGCATGCGGCGAGCTGACCAGCGACGACCGCTACCTGTGCATCAACCCGTTCTTCCACAACTTCGGCTACAAGGCCGGGATTCTGGCTTGTCTGCAAACCGGCGCGACACTCATTCCACAACTGACCTTCGATCCGGAACTGGCCATGCGGGCCGTCGAGGAGCACCGCATCACGGTGCTGCCCGGTCCGCCGACGATCTACCAGACGCTGCTGGACCATCCCCGGCGCGGCGACTACGACCTGAGCTCGCTGCGGTTCGCCGTCACCGGTGCGGCGACGATTCCGGTGGTGCTGATCGAACGCATGCAGACCGAGTTGGACATCGACACCGTGCTGACCGCATATGGGCTGACCGAGGCCAGCGGCTTCGGCACCATGTGCGACGCCCACGACGATGCCGTCACCGTCGCGACGACCTGCGGTCGGCCGATTGCGGGTTTCGAGCTGCGGATCGCCTCGCCCGACGACTCCGGGGCCGGTGAGGTGCTGCTGCGTGGGCCGAACGTGATGCTGGGTTACCTCGACGATCCCGAAGCCACCGCGGAAACGATCGACACCGACGGCTGGCTGCACACCGGCGACATCGGCACCGTCGACTCGGCGGGCAACCTGAAGATCACCGATCGGCTCAAGGACATGTATATCTGCGGCGGCTTCAATGTCTACCCCGCAGAGATCGAGCAGGCGCTCGCCCGCCTCGAGGGGGTAGCCGATGTCGCGGTGATCGGTGTGCCCGACGGGCGGCTCGGCGAGGTGGGCAAGTCCTTCATCGTCCGACGGCCCGGATCGCGGCTCGACGAGAGCACCGTGATCGCCTACGCACGAGAACATCTGGCGAACTTCAAGGTGCCGCGTACGGTGCAGTTCCTTGACGCGCTGCCACGTAATCCGGGCGGCAAGGTGGTCAAACCGCTGCTGCGGGAGCAGGGCTGAGATGGACCTGGCCTTCGACGAACCGACCCGCCTTCTGCAGGCCGAGGTGCGCGACTTCCTCGCCGCCAACCGGGCGGAGTTCCCCACGAAGTCATATGACACCGCGCAGGGATTCCAGCAGCACCGACGTTGGGACCGAGTGCTGTTCGACGCCGGACTCTCGGTGATCAGCTGGCCCGAACAGTACGGCGGGCGCGACGCCACCCTGTTGCAGTGGGTGGTCTTCGAGGAGGAGTACTACCGTGCCGGGGCGCCCGGGCGCGCCAGCGCCAACGGCACCTCGATGCTGGCGCCGACGCTGTTCGCGCACGGCACCGCGGAGCAACTGGACCGAGTGCTGCCGAAGATGGCCTCCGGCGAAGAGATCTGGGCACAGGCCTGGTCCGAACCGGAAGCGGGCAGCGACCTCGCCTCGCTGCGGTCTACCGCGACCCGCACCGACGGGGGCTGGCTGCTCAACGGGCAGAAGATCTGGAGTTCGCGGGCGCCCTTCGGCGACCGGGCGTTCGGACTGTTCCGCTCTGATCCCGACGCTCACCGGCACAAGGGGCTCACGTACGTCATGTTCGACCTGAAGGCCGACGGGGTCGTGGTCCGGCCGATCGCCCAACTCGGCGGGGACACCGGATTCGGCGAGATATTCCTGGACGACGTGTTCGTGCCCGACCGCGATGTCATCGGCGGCGTGCACGACGGCTGGCGGGCGGCGATGAGCACCTCGAGCAACGAGCGCGGCATGTCGCTGCGCAGCCCCGCACGCTTTCTGGCACCGGCCGAACGACTGATCGAGCTCTGGAGATCCAACCGCGATCCGGCGTTCGCAGACCAGGTGGCCGATGCATGGATCAAGGCACAGGCGTACCGTCTGCATACCTTCGGCACGGTGACGAGACTGGCCGGCGGCGGCGAACTCGGCGCCGAGTCGTCGGTTACCAAGGTGTTCTGGTCTGAGCTCGACGTGGCGATGCACCAGACCGCACTTGATCTGCGTGGGCCCGGTGGCGAACTGTCCGATGAGTGGACAGACGGCTTGCTGTTCGCGCTCGGCGGCCCGATCTACGCCGGCACCAACGAAATTCAACGCAACATCATCGCCGAGCGGTTGCTGGGCCTGCCCCGCGAACCGAGGAAGTGAGCCGAGGCGGTGAACTTGCGGTGAACTTCGAGACAGATGCCCAGCAGCGCGACTTCGCGGCCAGCATCGATGCGGCGCTGGCTGCCGCGGACGTACCGGCGGCGGTGCGCGCGTGGGCGGCCGGCGACTCCGCCCCCGGCCGCAAGGTGTGGGCGCAGCTGACCGATCTGGGCGTCACGGCGCTGCTGGTGCCCGAGCGGCACGGCGGCATCGGTGCGCAACCGGTGGACATGGTGGTGGCCGCCGAGCGATTGGGCAAGTGGTGCGTGCCGGGACCGGTCACCGAATCCATCGCCGTCGCACCGGTTCTGCTCGCCGGCGACGAGCGCTGCGCGGAGCTTGCCACCGGCGAGCTGATGGCGACCGTCGCGCTGCCGCCGCACATGCCGTACGCCGTCGACGCGGACCGCGCAGGTCTGGTCCTGCTCGCCAAAGAAGGAACGGTCGCCGAAGCCCGGCCGGCTGCAGCGCATGAGTCCGTCGACCCTGGCCGCCGATTGTTCGACGTCGCCGCGACAACACCCGGGTGGGACGCCGATACCGCGCTGGCGTCCGAGTTCGGCGCGGTGGCCACCGCCGCTCAGCTCGTCGGCGCAGGTCAGGCGATGCTGGACGGCGCCGTGGGGTACGCCGTGCAGCGCCACCAGTTCGGCCGGCCGATCGGCAGCTACCAGGCCATCAAACACAAGCTGGCCAACGTGCACATCGCCATCGAGATGGCTCGCCCGCTGGTGTACGCGGCGGCCCTGTCGTTGGCCGACGGATCGCCTGACATCGCCCGCGACGTCAGTGCCGCCAAGGCGGCGGCCGCCGATGCGGCCCTGCTGGCGGCACGCTCAGCACTGCAGACCCACGGAGCCATCGGCTTCACCCAGGAGCACGATCTGTCGTTGCTGCTGCTGCGGGTCCAGGCACTGCGGTCGGCCTGGGGCGACCCGCCCAGTCACCGGCGACGGGTTCTGGAAGCCTTCTCCTGATGAGCCCGAGCATGAGTCCGAGTACGAACGCAGAGCGCGAGTTGCTGCGGGAAACGGTCGCGGCCCTGGTCAACCGGCATGCCGGGCCAGCCGCGGTACGCGAAGCGATGACCTCGCCCCGCGGCTACGACGAGTCCCTCTGGAGACTGCTCTGCGATCAGGTCGGGGCGGCAGCGCTGGTCGTTCCGGAAGATCTGGGCGGAGCCGGCGGCGAACTGGCGGATGCCGCGGTCGTGCTCGAGGAGCTGGGCAAGTCTCTGGTCCCCACGCCACTGCTGGGCACCGTCCTGGCCGAACTCGCGCTACTGAGTGGCGGCGAACCCGATCCCGACACCCGGAATGCGCTGAGCGAACTTGCCGACGGCTCGGCGATCGGAACCGTCGTCTTCGATCCCGAGTTCGTGATCAACGGCGACATCGCCGACGTGGTGCTCGCCGCCGACGGCGACACCCTGACGAGGTGGTCGACTTGTGCCGCGCACCGGCACGAAACCATGGACCCGACGCGGCGGCTGGCACGCTTGGAGCCGAACCGGACCGAGGTGATCGGGCCCGACCCGGGCATCGCCGACACCGCGGCAATACTGCTGGCCGCAGAGCAGATCGGCGCGGCCACCCGCTGCCTGCAACTGACCGTGGACTACAGCAGGGAGCGTGTCCAGTTCGGCCGTCCCATCGGCAGCTTCCAAGCGCTCAAGCACCGGATGGCCGATCTGTACGTGAAGGTCGAGGCGGCCCGGGCGGTGGTCGCCGGCGCAGTCGCCGAACCCTCTGCGCTCGCGGCCTCGTTGGCGAAGGTGAGCGCCGGCGAGGCCTTCTCGGCGGTGGCCGCCGAGGCGGTGCAGATCCACGGTGGTATCGCGATCACCTGGGAGCACGACGTCCAGCTCTACTTCAAGCGCGCGCACGGCAGCGGCCAACTGCTCGGGTCACCGCGGGAGCATCTGCGCAGACTCGAGAGCCAGGTGACCGGGCCTTGATCCGATGAGCGACCAACGCGTGGCATTGCGCGCCGGCATCCCGCCGTTCTACGTGATGGACGTGTGGCTGGCGGCGGCCGAGCGCCATCGCACCCACGGCGATCTGGTCAACCTGTCCGCGGGACAACCCAGCGCAGGTGCACCCGGGCCGGTGCGGGCGGCAGCCCGCGCGGCGCTGGAAAACACCGAGCTCGGCTACACGGTGGCGCTGGGAATCCCGGACCTGCGCGCGGCGATCGCCCGGGACTACCGGACCCGCTACGGGCTGGACGTGGAGCCGGGCTCGGTAGTGGTGACCACCGGGTCTTCCGGTGGCTTCCCACTGACATTCCTGGCCTGTTTCGACGTCGGCGACCGGGTGGCGATCACCAGCCCCGGCTACCCCTGCTACCGCAATATCCTCTCGGCGCTGGGCTGCGAGGTGGTCGACATCCCGTGCGGGCCGCAGACCCGGTACCAGCCGACCGCGCAGATGCTCGCCGAGCTGGACCCACCGGTGCGCGGCGTGGTGGTGGCCAGCCCGGCCAACCCAACCGGCACGGTGATCCCGCCCACCGAACTTGCGGCGATCGCCTCCTGGTGTGCGGAGTCCGGTGTGCAACTGATCAGCGACGAGGTGTACCACGGACTGGTCTACCCGGGCGCACCGGAAACCAGCTGCGCCTGGCAGACGTCGCGGGAGGCCGTGGTGGTCAACAGCTTCTCCAAGTACTACGCGATGACCGGGTGGCGACTCGGCTGGCTGCTGGTGCCGCCTTCGCTGCTGCGCGCGGTGGACCGGCTGACCGGCAACTTCACCATCTGCCCGCCGGCGCTGGCACAACTCGGTGCGGTCGCGGCGTTCACCCCGGAATCAGCGGCCGAAGCCGACGCGCTGGTAGATCATTACGCGACCAACCGCGACCTGCTGCTCGGTGGATTGAGCCGGCTCGGCATCGACCGGTTGGCGCCGACCGACGGCGCCTTCTATGCCTACGCGGACGTGTCGGAGTTCACCGACGACTCACTGGCCTTCTGTTCGAGACTGCTGGCGGACACCGGTGTCGCCATCGCGCCGGGGATCGACTTCGACACCGTGCACGGTGGGTCGTTTGTGCGCCTGTCGTTCGCCGGCGCCACCGCCGACATCAGGGAAGCACTGGACCGGATCGGCGGCTGGCTGGGCCGCACCGATACCCATGAGTAGCTGCGGTCCGGTTCCGGTATTCCCGGTCGCGCTATCCTCGACAGGGCAAAACGCCGGAAGACCGCGGGCGAACACGCGGACCGCACAGACGAGGAGATGACGGTTGGCTGTCCGAGGCCGCGCCAAACGCATCATCGTCAAGACCCTCGCCGCCGCCGCTCTGACCGCGTTGGTCTTCGGCACCTTCGCGGCCTACCTGTACATCACTGACCGATCCTCGGCCGACAGCGAGTCTGAGGCCGCGGTCGACACCGGCCCCAAACTGGACGGCACCTTCTACGTCGACTTCGGCCCGCTGGCCGGACCGGACGGCGAACCGATCCCCGGTTCGTCGAGGTCGGAGATGTGGGTGGCCCGGTCGGCGTGCGGCGACAACGGCTGCATCGCCACGGTTTCGTTGGTCGACCCGGAGTCACCCGAGGGACCGCCGAAGGACACGATGGTGCTCGACTACATCGGAAAAGAGTGGGTGCTGGTCAAGGAGCGACCCGGGAAATGCGACACCGGCAACCCCGAGATCGGCACGGTCGATGCGCAGAGCTGGTCGATCATCACGCTCACACCGAGGCTCGACGAGACCATGACCGGCGTCTACACCTGGGTAACCTCTCCCGAGTTGTGCGCCACCCGGCAGGCGGTCAGTGTGCGGCCCACCCACGCCGCCGGCGACGAGGTCGCTCCACCCGACCCGGCGGAGCAGCCTCCCCGGGTCGTGTCACCGGCGGCAGGGTTGTGGGGCACCTACACCTACACGCAGACCTACCCCAAGACCGGCGAGGTCTTTCCCTCGCACACCTACTCCGGCAGGACCTACTGCCTGCGTACCGGTGACCGCTGTCTGACGTTCATGACCAACCCCGATACCAACTCGGTGCTGTCCATGACGTTCGCCGACGGGCACTGGTCTGCCACGCTGCCGTCCGGGGAAGGGAAGTGCAGCGACGACGTCGGGAAGGTGCAGCGGACGTCGGTCGACGACTTCCCGCTGCCGCACGGACCGCAGAATCCGATCATGCTGCTCGTCGGCAAGACGGTGCAGACGTTCACCGGCGACTGTCCTGGGACTGCCGAACTGGACGTGAGGTTGCAGCGCACCGGCGACTGACGTCGCGAGTGACTTGGCGCTACAGCCAGGTATCGGCGGTGGTTGCGGTGAGGAACGCCTCGAGGTCGTCACGCCACTGCGCCGGGGTGTTCTTGTCCGGTTCGATGCCGGTGTACTCGCCTCGGTAGAACAACAGCGGTCGCTGCTTGCGTCTGTCGCCGTCGGCCAGCGAGCGCACCGCCCCGAACACCACCAAGTGGTCGCCGCCGTCGTGCACCGAATGCACCGTGCAATCGATGTGAGCCAGACTGCCGGCGATGATCGGCGAGCCGAGTTCCGAAGGCTTCCAGTCGATTGTGGCGAACTTGTCGGGTTCTTTGGAGCCGAAGCGCGCGGATACGTCCTTCTGATTCTCGTGCAGCACATTGACGCAGAACCGGCCGCTGGCCTCGATCGCCTTCCACGAACGCGACACCTTCGTGGGGCAGAACAACACCATTGGGGGGTCCAGCGACAACGCCGCGAACGACTGGCAGGCGAAACCGACCGGTGCGTCCTCGCTCATCGCGGTGATCACCGTGATGCCGGTGCAGAACTGCCCGAGCACCGTGCGGAACGTGCGCGCATCGACCGGTTCGGACGTCACCGTGCGCCGACCGAGAAGTCGTGGCCCCACAGGCTCACCGCCGTGCTCTCCCGGGCGATCCAGTCCTGATCGTCGACCTGACGACCCTCACATCCGAATTCGACGTCGAAACCGCCGGGTGTCTTCATGTAGAAGGACAGCATCAGGTCGTTGACGTGGCGACCCAACGTCGCCGACATCGGCACCTTGCGTCGCAACGCCCGGTCCAGGCAGAGCCCGACATCATCGGAGTTCTCCACCTCGATCATCAGGTGCACGATGCCGCTGGGAGTCGGCATCGGCAGGAAGGCCAGGCTGTGATGGCGCGGATTGCAGCCGAAGAACCGCAGCCACGCGGGAGGACCGTCGGCGGGGCGGCCCACCAACTGCGGTGGCAGCCGCATCGAGTCGCGCAGCTTGAACCCCAGCACGTCGCGGTAGAAGTGCAGCGCCTCGGCGTCGTCACGGGTGGACAACACCACGTGGCCCAGCCCCTGCTCGCCGGTGACAAACCGGTGCCCGTACTGGCTGACCACTCGGCGGTGTTCGAGCGCGGCGCCGTGGAACACCTCGAGGCGATTACCCGTCGGGTCCTGAAAGCTGATCATCTCGTCGACGCGGCGGTCGGCCAGCTCGGCCGCGGTGGCCTCCTTGTACGGAGTGCCTTCCAGCTCGAGCCGCTTGCGGATCTCTTGCAGGCCTTCGGCGTTGGCGCATTCCCAGCCGGACCCGACGAGCCGGTCGTGGTCGCCGGGCACGATCACCAGGCGCGCCGGGAAGTCGTCCATACGCAGGTAGAGAGCTCCGTCGATGTTGCCGGAGCCCTCGACCAGGCCCAGGACCTTGAGCCCGTATTCACGCCAAGCCGCCATGTCGGTTGCTTCGATACGCAGGTATGCCAGTGACCGGATGCTCATCGGCCGCCTCCCAGGAAGTCGATCGTCAACCTGTTGAATTCGTCGAACTTCTCCAGCTGGGCCCAGTGACCGCACTGCCCGAACACGTGCAGCTGAACCCGCGGGATCTGCTTGAGCGCAACGAGTGCACCGTCGAGCGGGTTCACCCGGTCCTCGCGTCCCCAGATCAGGAGTACCCGTTGGCGCAGCCGGTAAGCGTCCCGCCACATCATGCCCAGCTCGAAGTCCGCGCCGGCGAACGACTTCCCCATCGCGCGGGTCGCGGCCAACGACTCGGGCGTGCTGGCGATCGCGAAACGCTCGTCGATGAGCTCCGGCGTGATCAACTTCTGATCGAACACCATGATCCGCAGGAACGCTTCGAGGTTCTCCCGGGTGGGTTCGATGTTGAACCTCGCGAGCAGCTTGACGCCCTCGGTCGGGTCGGGCGCGAACAGGTTCGTGCTGAGTCCACCGGGACCCATCAACACCAGGCGCCCGGCCCGGTCCGGATGGTCCAGCGCCAACCGCACCGCGGTACCGCCGCCCAGCGAGTTGCCCACCAACGCGGCCCGCTCGATGCCGAGGTGGTCGAAGAGTCCCAGCACCGCCTCGGCGCTGTACCGGTTGTACTGCTCATGCTCGGTGTGCTTGTCGGAGAGCCCGTAGCCCGGCTGATCGACGGCCAGCACGTGGAAGTGGCGGGCCAGCACCGCGAGGTTACGGCTGAAGTTCGACCAGCTCGAGGCACCCGGACCGCCGCCGTGCAGCAGCACCACCGGCACCTCGTTGCCGACGCCGGCCTCGTGGTAATGCAGCCTCATCTCGCGATCCCCGCCACGCACGTCGGCGTAGCGGGAGGTGGACTCGAACGTCAGCTCCGAGGTGTTCTCGGCTTCGTCGATGTCGGTAGTCATCACACCATCGTGTCTTGAGGCGGCAGCCCGAACTCGTTGTTGCCGAAGATCAGGTATGCACGTTCCGGGTCGTTCGCCGCGTGCACCCTTCCGGCGTGCGCATCCCGCCAGAACCGCTGAATCGGGGCGCTGTTCTGCAGCGCGGTGGCACCGGACGCCTCGAAGAGCCGGTCGATGGAAGCGATGGATCGGCCGGTGGCCCGCACCTGGTCACGGCGGGCACGCGCGCGCAGTTCGAACGGAATCTCCTTGCCCGCCTCGAGCAGCGCGTACTCCTCACCGACGTTGCCGATGAGCTGGCGCCAGGCGGCGTCGATATCGCTGGCCGCCTCGGCGATACGCACCTTCGCGAACGGATCCTCCTTGGCCTTCTCTCCGGCGAACGCGGCGCGCACCCGTTTGCCCTGATGCTCGACATGGGTTTCGTAGGCGCCGTACGCCATCCCCACGATCGGTGCCGAAATCGTTGTGGGATGCACTGTGCCCCAGGGCATCTTGTAAACCGGCGCAGTATTGGTCCGGTAGCCACCGGCGGTGCCGTCGTTCATCGACTTGTACGACAGGAAGCGGTGCCGCGGAACGAACACGTCCTTGACGACCACTGTGTTGCTACCAGTGCCCCGGAGGCCGACCACGTGCCAGACGTCGTCGATGCGGTACTCGGCGCTGGGGATCAGGAAGCTGCCGAAATCGACGGGCCGGCCGTCCTTGATGACCGGGCCGCCGAGGAAGGCCCAGGTGGCGTGATCGCATCCGGATGACCACTGCCAGGCACCGCTGACCAGGTAGCCGCCGTCGACGACGTGGCCCGCTCCCATCGGAGCGTACGAAGAGGACACCCGTACGGTCGGATCGTCGCCCCAGACCTCCTCCTGCGCCTGCTGGTCGAAGAGCGCCAGATGCCAGTTGTGCACGCCGATGATCGAGGCCACCCAGCCGGTCGATCCGCACGCCGCGGCCAGCCGGCGCACCGCCTCGTAGAAGACGGTGGGGTCACACTGCAGACCACCCCACTGCTGCGGCTGCAGCAACTTGAAGAAGCCGATGGCGTCGAGTTCGTTGACCGTCTCCTCGGGAAGTCGACGCAGATCCTCGGTCTTCTGGGCGCGCTCGCGAAGTTGCGGCAGCAGGTCGTCCACGCCGGCCAACACGGATTGCACGTCGCGCTGTTCAATGGATGTCACTGGATCGCCTTCCGGGCAGGTGGACTGTGATGAACGCTCGCGCAGAGCACCCAAGACCTTGGTCAAAGATTAGAACACGTTACGATTTGTGTCGAGCAACGCTCCCCTGCGCTGGCCTCACCTGCACAAGCGCGTTTCTGTAACCTGTTCTAGTTTATGGCTTGCTTGACGGGAGGATCGACCGGAAGGGAGTGTCACAGACGTGACCGACGAGCCACTCGGCAGCCACGTGATCGAGCTACAGGTCGTGGAGGTCGTCGAGGAGACAACCGATGCCCGCTCCCTGGTGTTCGCAGTGCCCGACGGCGCCGACGTCCCAGCGCAGCGTCTGCGATACGCACCGGGTCAGTTCCTGACGCTGCGGGTGCCCAGTGACCGAACCGGATCGGTGGCACGCTGCTACTCGCTGTGCAGTTCTCCGTTCACCGGCGACCCGATGACGGTCACCGTCAAGCGCACCGACGAGGGCTATGCGTCCAACTGGCTCTGCGATCACGCCCACCCCGGCATGCGCATACACGCCCTGGCACCCTCGGGCACCTTCGTACCCAGGTCGCTAGACGGTGACTTCCTACTGGTGGCGGCGGGCAGCGGCATCACCCCGATGATGTCGATCTGCAAGTCGGCATTGGCAGAGGGGGCCGGCAAGGTGCTCCTGATCTTCGCCAACCGTGACGAGAACTCCGTCATCTTCGGCGGCGCGCTGCGCGAGCTCGCGGCCAAGTACCCGGATCGGCTCACCGTCGTGCACTGGCTGGAGACGGTCCAAGGGCTGCCCAGCGCGGCCGCGCTGGCCGGACTGGTCGCGCCCTACACCGGTCACGAGGCGTTCATCTGCGGGCCGGGGCCGTTCATGGCCGCCGCGGGCGAGGCGCTGAGCAGTACCGGCTTCACCGCAGAACGGATCCACGTCGAGGTGTTCAAGTCACTGGAGTCCGACCCGTTCGCGGCGATCACGATCGACGAGGACGACACCGACGAGGGTCCGGCCACCGCGGTCGTGACCCTCGATGGCGAGACGCACGAGGTGAGCTGGCCCCGTAACGCCAAGCTGCTCGACGTGTTGCTGGATCGGGGCCTCGACGCGCCGTTCTCCTGCCGCGAGGGCCACTGCGGCGCCTGCGCCGTGGTGAAGAAGAGTGGCGAGGTCGAGATGGAGGTCAACGACGTGCTGGAGCAGTCCGACCTCGATGAGGGCCTGATCCTGGGGTGCCAGGCCAGGCCGCGCTCGGATTCGGTCGAAGTCACCTACGACGAATAGGGACGCGGCTAGCATTCGCCTGTGCAGCGGTTGGCCGGAGTGTTGTCCGTCGTCTCGGCGACATGGCTGACACTGCCCCTGGTCACCCCGACGCCGGTGGCCCAGGCCGCGTTCGACGCCGCCAACGCATCGATCCCGATCGACGCGACCACCCAGATCGAGGTTCACACCAGCGCCAGCTGCGTGACCGCGGACCGGCAGTGCTATTTCTCCGCCTCCGCCAACCTGAGAACACCCGAGGGTCCGACCGGTTTCCCTCCGGACCTCTGGGCGCGTCAGACGACCACGCTGCGCACTTCGGACGAACTCAACTACCTCGGCGACTCGGAGTTCAACGGCGAGTTCACCCGGATGTACAAGGCCTTCGGACCCGTTGAGTTCACCACGATCTACATCGGCGCCGGGCCGGTGGAGAAGTACCAGATCAACGGACTCACCCGGACCACTGACTGGCGGACCGGCCAACCCAAGCTCGACGCCGACTACATCGTCTGCTCACACATCCAGGTGGTGTACAGCGGTGTGAACCTGACCTCGCCGGACGCCTGCGCGCAGACCACGTACAGCTGAGTCGGCCCGGGCCTGCGGGGGCTACCGCGGCAACCCCAGCAACCGTTCCCCGGCCAGAGTGAGCAGGATCTGCTCGGTGCCACCGGCAATGGTCAGACACCGAGTGTTGAGAAAGCCGTGCACCGCTTTGTTGTGCACCACGCCACCGCCGTCGGACAGCTCCATCCGGAACTCTTCGAGTTCCTGCCGGTAGCGCACGCCGATCAGCTTGCGCGCGCTGGACTCCGCGCCCGGATCCTGCCCCCCGACGGCCTTCTGCGCGATGCGCTGATCGAGCAGGGAACCGACCTCGGCGGAGACGATCAACGCCCCGAGCCGTTCCTGGACCACGTGGTCCAGGTCCCGCTCGGCGACCGTGCGCAGCAGCTCCTCCATCGGGTTGCCCAGTGCGGTGCCGTGCGCCATGGCGACCCGCTCGTTGGACAACGTGGTGCGGGCCAGCCGCCAGCCGTCGTTCACATCACCGACCACCATCTCGTCCGGAACGAAGACATCGTCGAAGAAGACCTCGTTGAAAAGCTCGTCGCCGGTGATCTCACGCAGCGGACGGATCACGATGCCCGGCGACGCCATATCCACGAGGAAGTACGTGATGCCCTTGTGCTTGGACGCCGACGGGTCGGTTCTCGCCAGACAGACCCCCCAGTGCGCCCGGTGCGCCGCCGAGGTCCACACCTTCTGGCCGGTCAGCCGCCAACCGCCTTCGGCGCGAACCGCCTTGGTGCGTAACGCCGCCAGATCCGAACCCGCGCCGGGCTCGCTGAACAGCTGACACCACACCAGGTCCCCGCTCAGCGTGGGGGGCACGAACCGCTCGATCTGGTCGGGGCTGCCATGTTCGAGGATGGTCGGCACGGCCCACCAGCCGATCAGCAGGTCGGGGCGTTGAACCGAGGCGGCAGCCAACTCCTGGTCGATCAGCAGTTGTTCGGCCGGCCCGGCCCCCCGACCGTACGGACGGGGCCAGTGCGGAGCCTGCAACCCGCTGCGGGCCAGCGCGGCCTGCCGCAGGTCCACGGGTTGCGCGGCGACGTCGGCAACCGCGGCGCCGATTTCGGCCCGCAGTCCCTCGACAGATTCCAGATCGACCCCCAGTTCGCGGCGTAAGCCCCGTTGGGTGAGCGCGGCGACGCGGCGCAGCCAACGGGATCGGCCGCCGAGGAAGTGCGCGATTCCATACGCGCGACGCAGGTACAGATGGGCGTCGTGCTCCCAGGTGATGCCGATGCCGCCGAGCACCTGGATGCAGTCCTTGGCGTTGGCTATCGCGGCGTCCACACCGGCAGCGGCGGCCACCGCCGCCGCGATCGTGAACTGGTCCTCGTCGGACTCGGTGGCAGCATGGGCGGCGTCCGCCGCGGTCACCGACACCTGCTCGGCGCGCAGCAGCATCTCGGCACACATGTGCTTGACCGCCTGGAAACTACCGATCGGCTTGCCGAACTGTTCTCGCACCTTCGCGTACTCGGTGGCGGTCTGCAGCATCCACCGCGCCAGACCCGATGCCTCGGCGGCCATCACCGTCGCCGCCAGATTCTCGAACCGCTGCGTCGGCACCGACAGTGCCCGCGCCGGAGCGGAGTCCAGGGTGACGCGCGCCAGCGGACGGGTGAAGTCGGTGGCCGCCAGCGGCTCTACCGTGACCCCGTCGGCTTTGGCGTCGACCAGCAGCCAGCCGTCCTGGTACGGAAGCACCAGTACGCCGGACGCATCGGCGCCCAGCACATATTCGGCCCTGCCCCGAGCAGTACCCGCCGCACCCTGGAATCCAATGTCACCCGTGAGGGCAACACCGGCGGTGCGCCGGCCCGCCACCAATGCGTCCAGATACTGGGCGTCCTGCGCGTCGTCCAGCACGAGCGTGGCCAGCGCGGTAGTCGCCACCGGCCCGGGCACCAGCGCCGCGGCGGCCTCATCGACCATGGCACACAGATCCTCGATGGTGCCCCCGGCTCCGCCGTGTTCCTCGGCGACCGCGACGCCGAAGGTTCCCAGCCCGGCCAGCCCTTCGTACGGTGAGCGCCACGCGGCGGCGTCGCCCTGCTCCACGTCGCGCGCCGCGCCCGGCGCCCCCGACCCCGCAGCCCAGCTACGCACAAGTTCACGGGCGGCGACCTGCTCGGAAGCCCTGGTTCCCGGCGAAGATACCGACACCGTCAACTCCTAGCCTTGGGCGAGAAGGCCCTGCTTCTCACTAGAACGTGTTCTAATAGTGCCAGCGTTCGACCGTCAAGTCGACCGCCATCGCAGCAGGACACCTCGGTGTGTCGAAGGTCCGGAGGTGAGAAATGACTCTTCCGAATGCGTATCGTTTCCGCCAAGTGCGCAAGACTAAGGAGCTGTCCGCCGCATGTCGTCGCCCGCAGACACCGGCCCGGTACCGCGCGATCGCCGCAACGGCGAACGCAGCTCGCGACCACGGCAGGTGACGCACGTGGCGGTCCTCGCCGAGTCCGAGCTCGGCTCCGAAGCCCAGCGGGAGCGACGTAAGCGCATCCTCGACGCAACCTTGGCCATCGCCTCCAAGGGCGGCTACGAAGCGGTCCAGATGCGCGCCGTTGCAGAACGGGCCGATGTCGCGGTGGGCACTCTGTACCGCTACTTCCCGTCCAAGGTTCATCTGCTGGTGTCCGCGCTGGGCCGTGAGTTCGAACGCATCGACGCCAAGACCGACCGCGCCGCGCTTACCGGCGGAACGCCCTACCAGCGGCTGAGTTTCATGGTCGGCAAGCTGAACCGGGCGATGCAGCGAAACCCGCTGCTGACCGAGGCCATGACCCGAGCGTTCGTGTTCGCCGACGCCTCGGCGGCCGGCGAGGTCGACCACGTAGGCAAGCTGATGGACTCGATGTTCGCCCGCGCGATGAGCGACGGCGAACCGACCGAGGACCAGTACCACATCGCGCGGGTCATCTCCGATGTCTGGTTGTCGAACCTGCTGGCCTGGCTGACTCGCCGGGCGTCGGCAACCGACGTCAGCAAGCGGCTGGACCTCGCGGTCCGGCTGCTGATCGGCGACGGCGAGCACCCTAAGATCTGACGGGTGTCCGCTGGGCTACCGACCGAGTTGCGGCGTGCGCTCGACGCCGCCGCGGGTGTTCCCGGGCTGCTGGTGGCCTGCGATTACGACGGCACCCTCGCGCCGATCGTGCCGAATCCCGCAGATGCACAGCCGCTGCCGGCCGCCGCAGCGGCGGTCGAGGAGCTCGCCGCGTTGCCGTCCACCGTCGTCGCACTGATCTCCGGGCGTGCGCTGAGCACACTCGCTCAGCTGTCCGGAGCCTCCGACCGAGTACACCTGGTGGGCAGTCACGGCTCGGAGTTCGACACCGGCTTCGTGCAACCGATCGACGCCGCCGCCAGCGCGCTGCTACACCAGATCACCACGGAGCTGAACACGATCGCAGCCCAATATCCCGGTGTCGCAGTGGAACTCAAACCAGCCAGCGTGGCGTTGCACGTACGCAATGCGTCGGCCGGGGACGGGGCCAAGGCGCTGGAACGGGCCGCGCAGGCAGCCGAGTCGTGGCGCGCTCAGGTCACCGACGGCAAGGCCGTCAAGGAGTTCGCGGTCATCCACACCGACAAGGGTCAGGCAGTGGGCATTCTGCGCGGCCGGCACCATGCGTCGAGCGTGGTGTACATCGGCGACGACGTGACCGATGAGAAGGCGTTCCGGCGGATGCTCGACGGCGATGTCGGTGTCAAGGTCGGTCCGGGCGAGACCCTGGCCCGCTACCGCGTGGACACACCCGAAGACGTGGCGACGGTGCTGGACTATCTGTGCGAGCGTCGTCGCGGCGCCCTCAGCAAGTCGTGAGCGGGTCCGGTCAGGTCACCAGTACCCGGTCGGCCGACGATCGCAGGCCACGCTGGACGGCCCATACCACCGCCCAAACCCCGCATGCGATGGTGACGATCACGAAGCTCGGCGGCGCGTTGAACGTCGCCGCCAGGCCGAGTCCCAGCCACACCGACGCCAGGTTGATCGCGGTGGAGAGCGCTATCGCAAGGGCCGGGCGAGCGGTGAGCATGACCGCCGCGGCGGCCGGTGTGACCACCAGCGCGAACAGCAGCAGCGTCCCGACTGCCTGCACAGCCATCGTGATCGCCAGACCCAGCAGCACCATGAAGGCGATCGACAAGGCCCGCACCGGGACACCTTTGGCATCGGCGACCTGTGCGTTGATCGAGGTGAACAACAACGGGCGGTAGATGACGCCGACGCTGACCGCCAGCAGCGCGAGCAACACGCTGAACGTGATGATCTGGTCCTCAGTGATCGCGAGCAGGTTGCCGAACAAGACGTTTGTCAACGTGCTCGAGCTGCGGGTGGCCAGCGAGTTGAACAACAAGCCGAGGCCGGTGGCCATCGCCAGCACCGTTCCGGTCGCCACCTCCCGATCGGCCGCGCGGCGGCCCAGCGCACCGATGACCAACGCTCCACCGACGCAGAACACACCCAGGCCGAGGGCGACCGGCAGCCCGAGCAATACCGCACCGGTGGCACCGGGCAATCCGATGTGGGCGAGCGCATGCGCGGCGAACGAAGTGTTGCGCACCACCACGAAGTAGCCGATGAGCCCGGCGGCCAGCGCAACGACGGTGCCTCCGAGGAAAGCATTGCGCATGAAGTTGGAAGTCAGAATCTGCCACCAGTTCTCTTGGTAGCCCAGCGCAGCCAGCGTCGAGGTCACTAGGCCCTCCGGACGTAGAGGTCGCCCTGCGGGGTGTGCACCACCTCGACCGGCGTGCCGTACAGGTGTGTCAGCAACGTGTCGTCGACCACACCGTCGAGGGTGTCGTAGTGCGGGTGCCCGTCCAGCAGATAGATCGCCCCGGTCAAGACGCTCAGCAGCGGGTTCAGGTCGTGCGCCACCACCAGGATGGTCACCCCGGTCTCGGAGTTGATCTGCTTCAGCAGGGAGACGATCTCGCGCTGGTTGCGCAGATCCAGCGCGGCCAGCGGCTCGTCCAGGATCAGCATCCGCGGCTGACTCACCAGCGCTTCAGCGAGTGCCACGCGCTGACGTTGGCCACCGGAGAGTTGGGACAGCCGCTTGTTGGCCAGGGTCGCGGCCCCGACGGCGGCCATCACGTCGTCGACGCGGCGCAGCTCGGCCCGACTCCCCAGACCGAGGCCCCAGCGGTGACCGGTGAGTCCGAGCATCACCGCATCGCGGGCACGGACCGCTTCACCCGAACAGGACCCATAGCTCTGCGGGACGTAGCCGATCTGGCCGTTGAGCGCTCCCGGCGCCGCTCCGAAGACCTGTACCCGCCCGGACGCCGGCGGTATGAGTCCGAGGACGACTTGCAGCAGCGTGGTCTTGCCCGCCCCGTTCGAACCGATAACCGCGATGACGCCACCTTCGGGGATTTCGAAGTCGGCCTCCGACCAGATCACCTGCCGGCCACGCATGACGCTGACGTCCTCGAACCTCAGCGCCACCGCGCCGGCCCGAGGTTCAGCCGGGAACACCGAGCGCCCCGGCCAGCTCGGTCAGCTGCGCGACCTGCCAGCCCTCGAACGTCCCCGTTGCCGGGGGGATCGTCTCCGTCACCTCTACGACGGGCACCCCGGCCCGCTCGGCCGCTTTGCGAATCTGTTGAGGCACGGAACCTTCCGTCTGAACGTTGTAGATCAGCACGTCGACCCCCCGATCGTCGAGCAGCCTCAGGAAGGCATCCAGATCAGCGGGCGAGGGGTCGCTCTCGTTCGCCGACGCTACCCGGTAGCCCTCCGGCGTGCGGTTCACCAGGCCGACCGCCGCCGCCATGTCGTCGAAGACCGTCTCGGTCGCAGCGTAGGTGCGGCCGGAGGCGTTCGCCTTGATGGCGTCGATCAACCGATGGTAGGGCCGCATGGTTTCGGAGAATCGGGAGCGCTGCTCGGCGAAGTAGTCCGCGGCGTCCGGTGCGATCTCAGCCAGGTTGGCGGTGACCGCGTCGGCGACCGCCGTCACCGCACCGGGGCTGTACCAGACGTGTGGGTTGGCCTCGTGTTCGCCGTGTTCAGTCCCGAGCCCGCTGACTTCGAGCGCATCGACGACCGGCACACCCGGTGCCGAGGTCGCCACCAGCTTGGCGGCCCATTCGTCGTAGTGGCCGCCGTTGATGACGATCAGTTGCGCGCCCTCGAACAACACGGCGTCACCTGGGGCCGGTTCGAAATCGTGTGGATCGACTGAGGAGCCGGCCAAAACGGTCGTCACCACCGCGCAGTCACCACCCAGCTCGGACACGATGTCGCCCCACTGGTCGATGCTTGCCAGCACCGCGACGGGGGCTGTTGGGCAGCCACCGGGCACGGTCGTACCCGCAACAGGCTCTTTGGTCGCCGAGCACGCACCCACACCGAACGGGATCGCCAGCAGCGCGCCGGCAGCCAACACGCGGGACATCCGAGACATGCGATAACGATAACCGTTTGCATATATTGGCGCGACCCGGGGTGCGGGGCTGGGTTTCGATCTCGATCTGCGTCACCCAAGTGCGGTGCTGGGACTTCCTGCCGCCTGGCTGAGTTCGTTTCCGAGAATGGTTGGTCCCCATAGGAATTCCACTAGGCTTGTGGTCGTGCCCAAGCTGACCGTCGACCTGAACGCCGACCTCGGCGAGGGCTTCGGGGTGTGGTCACTGGGCGATGACGAAGCCATGCTCGACCTCGTCACATCGGCGAACCTCGCCTGCGGCTTCCACGGCGGCGACCCGACACGGTTGACCCGCCTGTGCCGCGAGGCCGCGCGGCGCGACGTCCGGATCGGCGCGCAGGTGAGTTACCACGACCTGGCCGGGTTCGGTCGCCGATTCATCGACGTCGAGCCAGAGGATCTGACCGCAGACGTGATGTATCAGATCGGCGCTCTTCAGGCGCTGGCGCGGGCCGCCGGGTCGGCGGTCTCCTATGTCAAACCTCATGGCGCGCTGTATAACTCGATCGTGCTGCACCGCGATCAGGCCCGGGCGGTAGCGGAGGCGGTACATGCGGTCGACCCGGATCTCGCGGTGGTCGGGCTCGCCGGGTCGGCCTTCTTCGAGGAGGCCGAGCAGCGGGGTCTGCGCACGGTCGCCGAGGCGTTCGCCGACCGGGCCTACCGTTCCGACGGCCAGTTGGTGCCGCGCCGTCAACGCGACGCGGTGCTGGGCGACGCCGCGAAGATCGCCGATCGGGTCGCGATGATGGTCACCGGCGGCAGGGTGGCCGCCGTCGACGGGTCCACAATCCCGATCGTGGCCGAATCCATCTGCGTTCACGGTGATTCTCCGGGAGCGGTGCAGATCGCGACATCCGTACGCGAACGCCTGCTGGAATCCGACGTCGCGATCGCCCCATTCGTCGCACGCTGACATTCGACCAGCGGCTCCGCCGTCCCAATCCGCAACAATCCGGCCACTCACCGCGCTACTTAGTTAGCTTTTGCTAACCTTGGTTCGCCCGGTAGGCTTGGCACCGGCCCGCCCGGTGCCCCGCAGGACCGGACCGAAGGAGCACGAGATGGCAACCAGCAATCTACGCCGCTCGCCACGGCGTTCCGGCGGCTCGTCACTACGGGTCAGTCTCGCCGAACTGGCCGCCGGCGCAACCGCCGAGATCGTCGCGTTGGTCCCCACGGCGCCGACCGAACTACTCACCCGGCTAAGACATCTCGGGTTCCGACCGGGAACGCAGATCATCAAGTTGCGCACGGCCCCGCTGGGCGATCCCGCGCTCTACCGACTCCTGGGCTACGACACCTGCCTGCGCCGCCGCGAGGCCGCGTACATCGAAGTTCAACGCGTAGTATGACGGCGGCGTGTCACCACGGCGGAGCCGCGCCCGAGGCTCCCTCGGGCCAGCATCGCATCGCACTCGTCGGCAGCCCCAACGCCGGCAAGACCAGTGTGTTCAACCATCTCACCGGAATGCGGGCCCGCACGGGAAACTATCCCGGGGTGACCGTCTCCCGCAGCGTGGGCACCAGCATCACCCGATGCGCGCACGCGACCACGAAGTTCAACGTGGAGGATCTGCCTGGCTGTTACAGCCTGAGCCCGATCAGCCCCGACGAGCGGGTCGCCACCGACGTCCTGCACGGCGAACTGCCCGGCATCGCCGCCCCCGATGCGGTCGCGGTGGTGGTCGACGTGACCGTACTGCGTCGTTCACTGTCGCTGGTCGCCCAGGTCCTGGCGCTCGATCTGCCGACCATGGT
Source organism: uncultured Mycobacterium sp. (assembly GCA_964513475.1). GTDB lineage: Bacteria > Actinomycetota > Actinomycetes > Mycobacteriales > Mycobacteriaceae > Mycobacterium. The sequence goes on from CAZEMS010000006.1 coordinate 35,427, forward strand.
GATCCTCACCATGACCGACGAGCTCGCTATCCGCGGCGGCCGACTGGACGTGGACCGGTTCGCTGCGGCACTGGGTGTGCCCGTCGTCGGCGTGATCGGTAGCCGCGGAAAGGGTTTCGGTCCGCTGCGGACCCTGCTGGCCGCACCGCAGACCTGGCAGCGCGTGCCCTTCGCCCCGCCGCAAAGAGACGACGAGTTCCACAGCTGGGTCGACTCGATCCTCCAGACCGGGCAGTACTTGCCGCCGAGTTCGGATCGTCGCACCGCCCGTATCGACCGTTTCCTGCTGCACCCGGTGTGGGGGTCGTTGTCTTTCCTGGGCGCGATGTTCTTGTTGTTCCAGGTTGTGTTCACGGTCGCCCCGCCGTTGCAGGACCTGATCACCGCGTTCTTCGAGTGGCTGGGTCCGCTGGCCTCCGAGACGATCCCCAACGACACGTTGGCCGGGTTGGTCGGTGTGGGCATCATCGGTGGCGTCGGCACCGTCCTGGCGTTCATTCCGCAGATCGTGCTCATGTTCCTGCTGATCGCGCTGATGGAGAACGTCGGCTACATGGCGCGCGCCGCTTTCCTGGTCGACCGTGTGATGGCCTCCGCCGGACTGGAGGGCCGAGCGTTCGTCGCGATGCTGTCATCGCTTGCCTGCGCAGTGCCCGGCATCATGGCGGCCCGCACGCTGCCGTCGTCGAGGGACCGGATCGCCACCGCGATGGCGGCTCCGTTGATGACGTGCTCTGCTCGCTTGCCCGTGTACATCTTGCTGATCGGTCTCTTGGTGGACTCGGACGCGCGCTGGGGACCGATCTCGATTCAGGGTGTGGCGATGTTCGGTCTCTACATGCTCGGCGGCGTGACGGCGATGGTCGCCGCGTGGTTGTTCAAGACCGTGATACTCGGGCGCGATCTGTTGCCGTTCTACATGGAGATGCCGCCGTACCGGTTCCCGTCGGTCAAGACGGTATTGCTGACGATGTGGGACTCGTCGAAAGCATTCCTGCGCAAGGCCGGAACCATCATCCTGGCCACCGCGATCATCTTGTGGTTCCTGCTCAACCTACCGTCTCGGACCGCGGAAACCGCGGGGATGACCGACACCGCCGCGAGCTCCTACGTCGTCGAACACTCCTACGCCGCGTCCATGGGCAAGTTCATCCAGCCCTTCTTCGAACCCCTCGGCTTCGACTGGCGCCTGTGCGTGGCCCTCATCGGCGCGATGGCCGCCCGTGAGGTGTTCGTCGCCACGCTCGGCCAGATCTTCGCGGCCAGCAATCCGGAGGCTCCCAGCGAGGCGGTACAGACTGCGGTGTACACCTCCGGGGCGCATCAGGGCGAACTGTTGTTCACCGCGCCGACTGTGGTGGCCCTCTTGGTGTTCTTCGCCTATGCGCTGTCCTGCATGTCGACCGTGGCAACCATCCGCCGGGAGACCAATTCATGGAAGTGGCCGCTGGTCGCGTGGGGCTACATGTTCGTCCTGGCGTGGGTCGGCGCGTTCGTCGCGCGCCACATCACCATCTGGCTGACCGGTTGAGCGTCTGAAGATGCCCCTCCCTCCACTGCACCCCGAAACCACCGACAATCCTCGGCTGCTGAAGTGGCAGATCGGAAACCGGTTCCTGCCGACGACACCGCCCCAGATGCTGGAGCTCGTCGGGGAGGGTCTGCTGGAACGGGTGGATACCGCTCCGGGGGAAATACTCACCTGGTTGGCCGAGAACAGATCCTGGTCAGCCGACGGTCCACGCGTGCGTTCGGCACTGTTAGACGCCCTGCAAGATTCAGCAAGCGCCGCCGAAGAGCTCACGGAAGCTCAGCTGCTGCATGAGATCACCGCGATACTCCAGCGGGAGGTGAGCCCGGTCGCGGACTCGCACGGCGGCACCGTGACCGCGCTCTCCGTTCGCGACGGGATTCTCACCGTGGAGTTCGGCGGGGCCTGCCACGGTTGCGCCGCCAGCGGTAAGACGCTCAGCGACCTGGTGGCTCGCAACGTCCGGGCCCGCTACCCACAGATCGAAGAGGTGCGGGCGGTGAGTTCCCGACGGACCTGGCTCCCGCTGTCCATCGGACGTGAACAGGATTAGCCGATCCCTTGCCGGACAACAACCCTGACCGAACCGCGCCCAAGGCCACGACGAATGGAGAATCTCAAGCATGACGTTCCACGACCTGATGAAGGACCAGATCCGCAGCGAATTCACCGCCTCCCAGCAGTACGTTGCGATCGCCGTGTACTTCGATGGTGAGGACCTGCCGCAGTTGGCCAATCGTTTCTACAGCCAGGCCGCCGAGGAGCGTAATCACGCAATGATGTTGGTGCAGTATCTGCTCGACCGTGACATCGATGTCGAGATCCCCGGTGTGGACGCGGTTTGCAACAGGTTCGACGCCCCCCGCGACGCACTGGCGATCGCACTGGATCTGGAACGGGCGGTGACCGATCAGATCGCCAGGCTCGCCAGCGCAGCCCGCGAAGAGGGCGATTACATGGGCGAGCAGTTCATGCAGTGGTTCCTCAAGGAACAGGTCGAAGAGGTCGCACTGATGACGACGCTGGTGCGGGTCGCCGACCGGGCCGGCGCGGACCTCTTTCATCTCGAAGGTTTCGTCGCACGCGAAATCGTCCCCGGGCCGGCCGACCCCAACGCACCGAAGGTCGCCGGCGGAGTGTGACCACCCAAACCTGACGGCACGGATCCGGCGGCGCCCGCATCCGGCGGCGCCTAGGGTTGGCCCATGCGTCTCAAACCCGGCCGACCGGACCTCGCGAGCTATGAGCGCTACTTCGACGTCCCCTGCGCCACGACCGAATCCAGGCTGACGGTCACCTGGGCCGGGGTCACCACGCTGGTGGTCGACGACGGCGCATCGGCACTGATGACCGATGGCTTCTTCTCCCGCCCGGGGCTGATCTCGGTCGGGTTGGGGAAGGTCGCGCCGTCTGTTCCCCGGATCGACGGCTGCCTGGCCCGCCTCGGCGTGGACCGACTCGAAGCCGTGCTACCGGTGCACACCCACTACGACCACGCCCTGGACAGCGCCATCGTCACGCAGCGCACCGGCGCCCGACTCGTCGGCGGCGACTCCGCCGCAAACGTCGGGCGCGGCGGCGGGCTACCCGAGGACCGCATCCTGACACCCGTTCCCGGCGAACCGATCTCACTCGGCGCCTACGACGTCACGTTGATCGACTCCGGCCACTGCCCGCCGGACCGGTTTCCGGGCCCGATCGCCAGCCCGGTCGTCCCACCGGTGAAGGCCTCCGCCTTCAAGTGCGGCGAGGCATGGTCGACCGTTGTCACCCACCGGCCGAGCAACCTGAGCCTGCTAATCGTCGGCAGCGCCGGATTCGTCCCCGGGGCCTTGGCCGGCCAGCGCGCCGACGTGGTCTACCTCGGCGTGGGTCAGCTCGGTCTGCAGCCGGAGAGCTACCTGGCCGACTACTGGACCGAGACCGTGCGCACCATCGGAGCGAGACGCGTGGTGTTGATCCACTGGGACGACTTCTTCCGGCCGTTGCACCAACCGCTGCGGGCCCTGCCCTACGCCGGCGACGATCTCGACGTCTCGATGCGCGTCCTCGCCCGGCTTGCCGGCGAGGACGGGGTTCGGCTACACCTGCCGACACTGTGGCAACGCGCCGACCCGTGGCAGTGACCGACAGGCCGCCCGCGGGCCGAAAGGAACGCAGCAGTTGCTGCTGGCTCTGATCTCGTTGGCGGTCGTGCTGACGTTCGCGCTGGCCCGCCCACGCGGCTGGCCCGAAGCCGTCGCTGCCGTGCCGGCGGCCGGCCTGCTGATCGTGTCCGGCGTGATATCGCCGGGCCAAGCTGCCGACGAGGTGAGTCGCCTGCTGCCGGTCGTCGGATTTCTGGCGACGGTTCTGGTGCTGGCGCAGCTCTGCGACGACAACGGGCTGTTCCACGCCGCGGGGGTGGCGATGGCCCGCTTCGCCGCCGGCGACCCCAGGCGACTGCTGTCGGCAGTGTTCGTCATCGCCGCGGCCACCACGGCGATCCTGAGCCTCGACGCCACCGTGGTGCTGCTGACGCCGGTGGTGCTGGCGACGGCCCGCAGGATGGGGGTCTCGGCCAAGCCGCACGCCTATGCCACCGCACATCTGGCCAACAGCGCGTCGCTACTGCTGCCGGTGTCGAATCTGACCAACCTGTTGGCCTTCACCGCCGCAGGGCTGTCCTTCACCCACTTCGCGGCGCTGATGACCATGCCCTGGATCGCGGCGATTGCCGTCGAGTTCGTCGTACTGCGTTGGGTTTTCGCCCGCGAACTGGCCACTGCGGGCCCGGCTGCGGTGACACCGCCACCAACAGAGCGGCCGGTGTTCGCGCTCGTCGTGCTGACGCTGACGCTGATCGGTTTCGCCGTCACCTCGCTGGCCGGTGTCTCCCCGGCATGGGCGGCACTGGCCGGGGCAGTGGTGCTCGGCATCCGGGGCCTGGCTCGCGGCCGCAGTACCATCGCCGGCATCGTGCGTGCGGGAAACGTTCCGTTCCTGGCGTTCGTCCTGTGCCTGGGCGTGGTCGTGGAGGCGGTGATGGTGCACGGCCTCGGCGACGCGATGCGCGGCGTACTGCCCACCGGTGACAGCCTGGCAGCGCTGCTGGGTGTTGCGGTCGCCGCCGCATTGCTGTCCAACGTGGTCAACAACCTACCTGCGGTGCTGGTGCTGTTGCCGCTGGTGGTCGGAGCCGGACCGGCCGCGGTGCTGGCGGTGCTGATCGGGGTGAACCTCGGACCCAACCTGACCTACGTCGGCTCGCTTTCCAACCTGTTGTGGCGCAACGTCGTTCATCGGCAACGGATCCCACTCGGCGTCGGGGAGTTCACCCGCATCGGAATGTGCACCGTACCGCTGACGCTGCTGGCATCGATCTTCGGACTGTGGCTATCGGTGCGATTGTTCGGAGTCTGATTCGGAGTCTGATGGGAGTCTGACCGGAATCCGCCGCCGCAGGTCTAACCGCGGCGCTGGCGGGCGATCTCGGCGAGCACCACCCCGGCGGCCACCGACGCGTTCAGCGATTCGGTCGGTCCGGCCATCGGGATGGAGACCACCGCATCACAGTTCTCCCGCACCAACCTTGACAACCCCTTGCCCTCGGAGCCGACAACCACGACCACCGGCCCGGTACCGTCGAGTGCGTCAAGCGCCGTGTCGCCCCCGGCATCCAAGCCGACCACCAGCAGCCCGGCGTCACGCCAGTTCTTCAGTGCGCGAGTCAGGTTCGTCGCCCGGGCCACCGGCAACCGGGCTGCCGCGCCGGCACTGGTGCGCCAGGCCACCGCTGTCACCGACGCGGACCGGCGTTGCGGAATCAGCACGCCGTGGCCGGCGAACGCAGCGACCGAGCGGACGATGGCGCCGAGGTTGCGCGGGTCGGAGATGTTGTCGAGCGCAACCAGCAGCGGTGCGCTGCCTTCGGCGGTAGCCGCCTTCAGCAGATCGTCGGGATGGGCATAGCGGTACGGCGGAACCTGCAACGCCACGCCCTGGTGCAGACCGTTGGCGCTCATCCGATCAAGATCCGTGCGCGGAACCTCGAGAATGGCGATCGCCGAATCGGCGGCCAGGCGCACCGATTCGGCCAGGCGGTCGTCGGCCTGCGCCCCGAGCGCCACATAGAGGGCGGTCGCCGGGACCCCGGCGCGCAGACATTCCAGCACCGGGTTACGGCCGAGCACCATCTCGGTGTCGTCCGCCTTGCGGGCGTTGCGCTGCTGCCGGGTCTTGGCCGCTTTGGCCGCGCGTTTGGCCGCCGGGTGGTAGGGCCGCTGCTCAGCAGGCGGTGTGGCACCCCGCCCGGCCAAGCCACGGCGTCGCACCCCGCCCGAACCGACGGTTGGCCCCTTCTTCGTTCCGGGCTTGCGGACCGCCCCGCGGCGGCGCGAGTTTCCGGCCATGGCTACGAGCCCCTGCCGGCCTGCGCCGGCTCAGCAGCCGCCTCCAGGAGCGACCACTGCGGTCCGTCGGCGGTGTCGGTTACCTCGATCCCGGCCTCCTTGAGCCGGTCCCTGATGGCGTCGGCCTGCGCCCAATCCCGACGCGCCCGGGCCTCGGCGCGGCTGGTCAGCGCCCAACGCACCAACACGTCGATCGCGGCCAGCGCAGCGGTGGTCTCGTCGCGCGACTCCCAGCGCTCGTCGAGCGGATCGCAACCGAGGATTCCCATCATCGCCCGTATCGAGCGAGCATGGTTCATCGCGGTCTCGTGGTCACCGGCGTCCAGCGCCCGGTTGCCCTCAGCCCGCGCGGCGTGCACCTCGGCCAGCGCGATCGGCACCGAAAGATCGTCATCCAGCGCGGCGGCGAACCGCGGCGTCCACTCCCCCGGTATGACGGCCCCGACCCGGCCGCACACCCGGTGCAAGAAGTCCTCGACTCCGGTGTAGGCCCGGACCGCATCCTGCAGGGCGGTCTCGGAGAACTCCAGCATCGAACGGTAGTGCGCACTGCCGAGGTAGTAGCGCAGTTCGGCGGCGCGCACCCGCTGCAGCACCGCCGGAATGGACAGCACGTTGCCCAGCGACTTGCTCATTTTCTCGCCACCCATGGTGACCCAGCCGTTGTGCAGCCAGTACTGTGCGAACCCGTCACCGGCGGCGCGGCTCTGGGCGATCTCGTTCTCATGATGTGGGAAAACCAGATCCATTCCGCCACAATGGATGTCGAATTCGCCGCCCAGGTAGGTATGCGCCATGGCCGAACATTCGAGATGCCAGCCCGGGCGACCACGGCCCCACGGGGTGGGCCACGACGGCTCGCCGGGTTTGGCGCCCTTCCAGAGCGTGAAGTCACGCTGGTCCCGCTTGCCGGTGGCCTCGCCCTCACCCTGATGCACGTCGTCGATCCGGTGGCCGGACAGCTGCCCGTAGTCGGAGTAGCTGAGCACATCGAAGTAGACGTCGCCACCCCCGGTATATGCGTGCCCGGAGTCGATCAACCGGGCCATGAGCTCGATCATCTGGGTGATGTGCCCGGTGGCGCGCGGTTCGGCCGACGGTGACAGCACCCCCAGCGCCTCGTAGGCGGCCGTGAAGGCCCGCTCGTAGGTGGCGGCCCACTCCCACCAGGGCCGGCCCGCGTCGGCGGCTTTGTGCAGGATCTTGTCGTCGATGTCGGTGACGTTGCGAATGAACGCGACGTCATAGCCCTTTGCCGTCAGCCACCGCCGCAACACGTCGAACGCGACACCGCTGCGGACGTGGCCGACGTGCGGCAGCCCCTGAACGGTTGCGCCGCAGAGGTAGATCGAAGCCTGCCCGGGCCTAAGTGGCGCAAAGTCACGTACGGCACCGGCCATGGTGTCGTAGAGCCGCAGGTCGCCGCGATCGGTCACGACGCGCCAGCTTACCGGCCGTTTTGGCGGGAACCGGCATCGGCGATCACGAGAGCTGTCGCGATGGCGGCGAGACCCTCCCCGCGCCCGGTCAGCCCGAGCCCGTCGGCGGTGGTCGCCGAGACCGACACCGGCGCCCCGAGCAGGCCGGCGAGCACCCGCTCGGCCTCGGCGCGCCGGGGTCCCACTCTGGGCCGGTTGCCGATCACCTGTACCGCGGCGTTGACCACCCGGAATCCGGCGGCACGCAACAGCGAGTGCACATGCCGGAGCATCTCAGCACCGCTCACCCCGCGCCACTGTGGCCGGTCGGTGCCGAAGACTTCACCGACGTCGCCCAAACCGGCGGCGCTGAGCAGCGCATCGCACAGGGCATGGGCAGCAACGTCGCCGTCGGAGTGGCCTGCGCAACCCTGCGCGTCTTCGAACATCAGGCACAGCAGCCAACACGGCCTGTCCGCCTCGAAGGCGTGCACGTCGGTGCCGACCCCGACTCGGGGCTGGGTCATTGCTCTGTACGCACGCGGCTCAACGCCGGCATCGACGTTCAGGAAGCGGCGGCCAGGACCTCATCGAGGATGGTGGAGGCCTTCGCGTCGTCGGTGTTCTCCGCAAGCGCGAGCTCGCCGACGAGAATCTGCCGCGCCTTCGCCAGCATCCGCTTCTCACCGGCTGACAGACCACGCTCTTGATCCCGACGCCACAGGTCACGAACCACCTCGGCGACCTTGTTCACATCGCCGGAGGCGAGCTTCTCCAAATTCGCCTTGTAGCGGCGCGACCAGTTCGTCGGCTCCTCGGTATGCGGTGCCCTCAACACCTGGAAGACCTTGTCCAGGCCCTCCTGCCCGACCACGTCGCGCACGCCGACGTACTCGGCATTGTCGGCGGGCACTCGAACGGTGAGGTCTCCCTGAGCGACCTTCAAGACGAGATATTCCTTCTGCTCGCCTTTGATGGCCCGGGTTTCGATCGCCTCGATCAACGCAGCACCGTGGTGTGGATAGACAACGGTGTCTCCGACCTTGAAAATCATCAGTTTGGAGCCCCTTTCACCCTTCAATGCTAACACGGGGCTCAGACACGCGTGCATCAACTATGCAGGTCAGGGGCGTAGCGGCTGGAGAATAGGGCTTGACAAGGTGGCGAATCCATGCAAGACCCGGGCTTTGAAAAGGCTCAGAAGAGCCGGCCGAAAGGCCCCGAGAAGGCCCCGAGAACGCCCGGCACGACGCCCTCGGCGGGTGTGCCGGATCACACCGGCAGCGGCTCCCTGACAGCGCCACCGGCGCTGTGCCACAGAGTCAATGAGAGGTTGCCGAGAGTCCGGCGGGAGGCCAGCTAGAGCCTTCCCCCCGGGCCTGCCGGGACGGGCGTTCGGCCCTGCGCTTCCGCGGTGGATCACCACCTACTACTGTGCATAGTCGAGCTAGGGTGCATACGAGACAAGTGACCCACATCACGGTCAAATCGTCGGCCGAGCAGGAGGCTTCCCGGTGAACCGCTACAGATCACGCATTTCGGCGCTCCGGCCGGGTCTGGCCGCCTGCGGACTGGCCGCAGCCTTCACCTTGAGCGCCTGCGGTTCGGGCCAGATCTCCCAGATGGCCACTCAGGAACCGGCCATCAACGGCACCAGCGCCACCGTCGGCGAGGTCGCGCTGCGGAACATCCATCTGCGCGCCGAACTGACCAGCGACTACGTGCGGCCAGGAAGCACGGTCGAGTTGCTCTTCGTCGCCGCGAACGACTCACCGGACAACAGTGACAAGCTGGTATCGGTCACCTCCGACGTCGGCGAGGTCGATGTCACCGGAGATCGCACCCTGCCGCCGTCCGGTGTGCTCGTGGTCGGCACCCCGGACGGGCAGCCGACGACATTGGGGAGCGTGGAGGCCGCCGAATCCGCCGAGGCCGAGGTCACGCTCTCCAAACCGATAACCAACGGACTGACCTACGATTTCACCTTCACCTTCGAGCGTGCCGGCGAGACCACCGTCGCGGTGCCCGTCTCGGCCGGCGAGGCACCCAGGCGGGAAGTGCTGCACGACACCGGCGCCGGTCACTAGGTTCTGTCGGCCCCGGCCGATACCGTCACTGCGTGGCCAAACCGCGCTCGCAGTACCGCTGTTCGGAATGTCGCCACGTCATGTCCAAGTGGGTCGGCCGCTGCCCGGAGTGCGGCACCTGGGGCACGGTGGACGAGGTCGCGGCAGTCCTGACCGCGGTCAACGGTGCGGCACGGCGCGCAGTGGTACCGACGTCTCGCGCTGTCCCGATCAGTTCCATCGACCCCGGCGGCAACAGCCATTTCCGCACCGGCGTGAGCGAGCTCGACCGGGTGCTCGGCGGTGGGCTGGTGCCGGGGTCGGTGACTCTACTGGCCGGGGAACCCGGAGTGGGCAAGTCGACGCTGCTGCTGGAGGTCGCCCACCGCTGGGCGGCAACGGGGCGTCGCGCGCTGTACCTGTCCGGTGAGGAGTCGGCCGGCCAGATCCGGCTGCGCGCGGAACGCACCCGCTGCGCCCACGACGACGTGTTCCTGGCCGCCGAGTCGGACCTGCAGAACGTGCTCGGCCATATCGAGCAGGTGCGGCCCGGACTGGTCGTTGTCGACTCCGTCCAGACCATGTCCACCACCGAGGCGGACGGCGTCACCGGCGGCGTGACGCAGGTACGCGCCGTCACCACGGCGCTGACCTCCTACGCCAAGGCCGCCGAACCTCCCGGCGTGGCCATGATCCTGGTCGGGCACGTAACCAAGGACGGTGCCATCGCCGGACCCCGCTCGCTGGAGCACCTGGTCGATGTCGTGCTGCATTTCGAAGGCGACCGGAGCTCTGCGCTGCGGATGGTCCGGGGCGTCAAGAATCGGTTCGGCCCCGCCGACGAAGTCGGCTGTTTCTCGTTGCACGACAGCGGGATCGAATGTGTGGCCGACCCGTCCGGGCTGTTCCTGGACCAACGCCCGACGCCGGTGCCGGGCACGGCGGTGACAGTCACCCTCGACGGTAAGCGTCCGCTGATCGGTGAGGTGCAGGCCCTCATCGGCGCACCCAACAACGGCACCCCCAGGCGCGCGGTGAGCGGAATCGATTCCGCCCGAGCGGCGATGATCACCGCGGTGCTCGAGCGGCGCGCCAAGATTCCCGTCGGCGCGAACGACATCTACCTGTCCACCGTGGGCGGGATGCGGCTCACCGACTCGTCGTCGGACCTCGCGGTCGCGCTGGCCATCGCCTCGGCGTTCGTGGACCTGCCGCTGCCCACCACCACCGTCGCGATTGGCGAGGTCGGCCTGGCCGGTGATCTGCGTCGGGTCTGCGGTATGGACCGCCGACTCACCGAGGCGGCCCGACTCGGGTTCACCACCGCGGTGGTGCCGCCCGGGGTCGAATCGGCACCGGCCGGCTTGCGGACCATCACCGCAGACAACATCACCGCGGCGCTGCGGGTGCTGCAGGATGTCGGCAGGGATTCAGCACGGACCGTGGAGGCGCGATGGCGGTGAAGCCGGGCGGCAGAAGTCGGCGCAACGTGGTCCAGTTGACCCGTCCCACGCTGCGCGAGACCCTGGGTCGACTGGCGCCGGGTACCGCGCTTCGCGACGGCCTGGAGCGCATCCTGCGCGGGCGCACCGGCGCTCTGATCGTGCTGGGCTACGACGACAGCGTCGAGGCGATCTGTGACGGCGGATTCGAACTCGACGTCCGATACGCGCCGACCCGGCTGCGGGAGCTGTCCAAAATGGACGGCGCGGTGGTGCTGTCCAGCGACGGCGGCCGCATCTTGCGGGCGAATGTGCAGTTGGTGCCCGATCCATCGATACCCACCGACGAGTCCGGTACCCGCCACCGCAGCGCCGAGCGCACCGCCGTCCAGACCGGGTACCCGGTGATCTCGGTGAGCCACTCGATGTCCATCGTGACCGTCTACGTCGCCGGTGAGCGGCACGTGGTACCCGACTCCGCGGCCATCCTGTCCCGCGCGAACCAGGCGATCGCCACCCTGGAGCGGTACAAGAGCCGCCTCGACGAGGTCAACCGACAGCTGTCCGCCAGCGAGATCGGGGACTTCGTCACACTGCGCGACGTCATGACCGTGGTCCAGCGGCTGGAGATGGTGCGCCGCATCGGACTGGAGATCGACGCCGACGTGGTGGAACTGGGCACCGACGGCCGGCAGCTCAGACTGCAGCTCGAGGAACTCGTCGGCGACAACGACACCGCACGCGAACTCATCGTGCGCGACTATCACGCCAATCCCGACCCGCCAGACGCGGCTCAGGTCAGCGCGACGCTGGAGGAACTCGACGGGCTGTCGGACAACGAGCTGCTCGACTTCACCACGCTGGCTAGGGTTTTCGGCTATCCGCCCACGGTGGGAGCGCAGGATTCGGCGATGAGTTCGCGCGGCTATCGCGCGATGTCCGGCATCCCCCGGTTGCAGTTCGCCCACGTCGACCTGCTGGTGCGTTCGTTCGGTTCGTTACGCGGACTGCTGGCCGCCAACACCAGCGACCTGCAGTCGGTCGAGGGCATCGGCTCGATGTGGGCCCGGCACGTTCGGGAGGGGCTGTCCCAGCTGGCCGAATCGACGATCGCGGACCGACTGGCCTGACTCTGGATCAGTTGCCGGTGGCGGGACCCGGAAGCGGCGGTGCGCCGTGTTCGACCCCGGGCAGCGCCGCGGCGGCATCGGCCAGGGCGAACGGCACCGACGCCGAGCGCAGGTTGCCCAGCTGCACGATCAGGTTGTAGGTCCCCGGCCCTATCGGGGGGCGCGGCAATGGACAGCTCGGAGCCGAGCCCATACCGGTCCAGGTCACCTCGGTGGTCACCTGTTCCCCCGGGTTGAAGGTCTTGACCAGCGTCTCGTTGGACGGCGCGCAGTCCAGGTTCGACCAGAGCCGGGTGTTGTCCAGCGAGTAGACGTAGGCGGCCAGCACCGCTGCTCCCACGTCGCGCTTGCACGACACCAGCCCGATGTTGGTGACCACCATCGTGAACTTCGGCTGATCGCCGACCACGTATTCCGGCTGGCTGGTGATGCCCTTGACGGCCAGGGTCGAGTCCGGGCAGTCGTCGCCTTCCTGCAGCACCGGCGGTGGGACCACCGCGCTGACCGGGGTGGGCGTCGGCGGCGGCGCATCCTGGGCCGGAGGCTGTATGGGTGACTTGACCTCGGGGTTCTCGCCAGGCAACGGGGTCGGGCCAGCCGCCGCCGGATTCTCGGCCGACTTCTCGGCGGTCGCCGGTTCAGATCCCCCGGAGTTGTTGACGATCACGACGACGATGGCGGCGACGATTCCGATCACAACGACCGCGATGCCCAACGCCAGCGCCCTGCGCCGCCAATAGATTTGCGGGGGCAGTGGGCCATGCGGTTCTAGATCGAGCACAGCATCACGGTAAGCCCAGGTCACGCCGTGTCGTCCGACCTGGCTCGGCGTGTCGCCGTTCAGGCTTCTCCGATTTCGCCCAAGTGCTCGCGCAACACCACCCGACCGTCGGCCAGTTGGTAGGTAACGCCGGCGATGGCCAGCGACCCGTTGGTGACCCGTTGGGAGATCGCGGTGGAGCGGTTCAGCATCTGCACACCGGTTTCGATGACGTGCCGGACGGTGAACTCGTCGACGCCGGTCAGCCCGTCGCGGCGGCCCAGCAGGATTGACGGGGTCACCCGTTCCACCACGTCGCGGACGTATCCGTCGGGCACCTCACCTTGATCGAGCGCCGCCAGCGTCGCCTTCACCGCGCCGCAGCTGTCGTGGCCCAACACCACCACCAGTGGCACCTCGAGGACCGTGACCGCGAACTCGATGGAGCCCAGTACTGCGGAGTCGACCACATGGCCGGCGGTGCGCACCACGAACATGTCCCCGAGACCCTGGTCGAAGATGATCTCGGCGGCCACCCGGCTGTCGGCGCACCCGAACACCACCGCGGTCGGTTTCTGGGCCGCGGCCAGGCTGGCCCGGTGCTCGATGCTTTGGCTGGGATGCAGCGGCTTGCCGGCGACGAAGCGCTCGTTACCCTCCTTGAGTGCCTTCCATGCGGTCGCCGGGCTTGTTCTGGGCATGGCCGCCATTCTGCCCCAGAAGCCGCGGACCGGGTGTCCGATGAGTATCAGCGCGCCCGAGCTGTTGGCGTGGTACGACCTCGCCCATCGGGATCTGCCCTGGCGCCGGCCAGAGGTGTCGGCGTGGCAGATCCTGGTCAGCGAGTTCATGCTGCAGCAGACCCCGGTCGCCCGGGTGGAACCGATCTGGCTGGCCTGGGTGGCCCGCTGGCCGACGCCCTCGGCAACTGCCGCGGCCGGCGCGGGCGAAGTCTTGCGCGCCTGGGGCAAGCTGGGTTACCCACGCCGCGCGAAGCGTCTGCACGAGTGCGCAACGGTGATCGCCGCCGACCACGGTGACGCGGTACCCGAGGACGTGGACACGCTGCTCAGCCTCCCCGGCATCGGCGCGTACACCGCCCGGGCCATCGCCTGTTTCGCCCACCGCCAGCGGGTGCCCGTCGTCGACACCAACGTGCGCCGAGTCGTCACCCGCGTCGTACACGGACGCGCGGATGCCGCCGCCTCATCGAGCGCCCGCGACCTGGACGCGGTCGCTGCCCTGTTGCCTGACGACGACCGGGCGCCGGCCTTCTCGGCGGCGTTGATGGAGTTGGGTACGGTGGTATGCACGGCACGGTCTCCGCGCTGCGGCCTCTGCCCGTTGAGTTCATGCCGCTGGCGATCGCTGGGCTATCCGCCAGGCACCGGCGCACGAAGGGTGCAGCGCTACGCCGGCACCGACCGACAGGTACGCGGCCGGCTGCTGGATGTGCTGCGAGCCAGCGATTCTCCGGTGACCCGCGCGCAACTCGACCTGGTGTGGCCTGCCGATACCGTTCAGCGAGACCGCGCCCTGGGTTCGTTGCTGGTCGACGGGCTGGTGGAGCAGACCGCCAGCGGCCTGTTCGCCCTCGCCGGCGAGGCCGACCCCCCTTCCTAACGCCCAAACCCACGTTTGGGCGAGAAAGTGCGAGAAAAAGCCGCCATTTCGTCGATCTCAGCGAGAGCGTGTCAGCGTCAGGAAGGACCGCACGGCCTCGCGATAGACCTCGGGGCGCTCGTCGTGCACCAGATGCCCGGAACCTGTGACGTGTACATAGGTCGTTCGGCGGCCGGTCTCTGCCATCCGCCACATCTGAGCCGGCGGCGTGACGGAGTTCCCGGCTTCGATGAGCAACGCCGGCGCCTTCACCTGCTCCCACTGCTTCCAGTAGCCGCGCTGCCCCCACTCGGCGGCGATCCGAATCCAGTCGCTGGGCTGCCCGTGCAGCCGCCAGCCTGTCGCCGTCTGATCAAACGCCTCCAGGAAGTACCGGCCGGCCACCGGTCCGAACACATCGTAAATCCCTTGTGGCGAGCCGAATTCGGCCGGCAACGCCATCAACCAAGGCTCCCACGGGCCGGTGGTGCGCCCGCGGAAATCCGGCGCCATATCCTCGACCACCAACGCCGAAACCAGATCGGGTCGCTCTGCTGCCAGGCACCAGGAATGCAGGGCGCCCATCGAGTGGCCGACAAGCGTGACCGGCCGGTTCAGTTCACCTACGGCGGAGGCCAGATCGGTGACGAACTGCTCGGTGCTGATCGGGAAGGGATGCACGACGGCGCTGCCGCGATGCCAGGGGGCGTCGTAGGTGAAGACCCTGCCCAGCTCTCTCAGCCAGGGTAGCTGCCGCGACCAGGTGGTACCCCGTCCCATCAGACCGTGCACCAGCACCAGCGGTTCACCCCGACCACCTCGGTCGGTGAGCAGTCGTGTGGCCACTCCCCCATCATGCCGAGCTCGCTCTACCCGGCGTCGCGGGAGCGGTAGCCTAATGCCATGCCCGTGGTGAAGATCAACGCAATCGAGGTCCCGCCCGATGCCGGCCCGGAGCTGGAGAAGCGATTCGCGCATCGGGCCCACGCCGTCGACAATCAGCCCGGCTTCCTCGGCTTCCAGCTGTTGCGGCCGATCAAAGGCGAGGACCGCTACTTCGTCGTCACGCAGTGGGAGTCCGAGGAAGCATTCCAAAGGTGGGCGACCGGCCCCGCGATCGAGGCGCATGCCGGTGAACGCGCCAACCCCGTCGCCACCGGTGCGTCACTGCTCGAGTTCGAGGTTGTGTTGGACGTTGCGGGGACCGAAGACAAGGGCTGACATGCGCCGGGTGCATCGCCGCGCGAAGGCGTTGACCGCCGCCGCCGCACTGGTCATCACCCTCGCCTGCGGCTGCGCCGACTCCCAGACCGCGCCTGCCGGTGCGGCCTATGGTGCGCGCATCGACACCAACACTCCGCAGGGTCTGCGGGCCAAACAGACCATGGACATGATCAATTCGGATTGGCCTATCGGCGACGTCGGCGTGCGCACCATGGCGGTAGAACAACAGGTCCAGCACATCACCGATGCCATGGGCAACCTGTGGTGGGACCGTCCGATCACGGTGACCGGGATGGACGTCGGCGCCGGCAGCGCCACCTTGCACGTTCAGACGTCATACGGTGTCGCTCAGGACATCGAGCTCCGCACGAACGCCGAAGGCATGGTTGACCGATTCGAGGTGTCGCTGCGGACCCCCGGAATCGCCGACTGGTCCGATATCGACGCCGCTCTGGCTGCCACCGGCGCGCGGTACTCCTACCAGGTGTCGAGGGTGAACTCCGGTCAATGCGAATCGTTCGCCGGGACCAATACCGACGTCTCGTTGCCACTGGCGTCGATCTTCAAGCTCTACGTGCTGCTGGCCGTCGCGGACGGCATACACGCGGGAACCATCAGCTGGGACGACGAACTCACCATCACCGAGGAGGCCAAAGCGGTCGGTTCGGCCGAGTTGGACGACTTGCCCCCGGGTACCCGGATTTCGGTGCGCACCGCCGCCCAGCAGATGATCTCGGCGTCGGACAACATGACCACCGACCTGCTGATCAACCGGCTGGGTTCGGCAGCCGTCGAACGCGCCCTGGTGCGCGCCGGCCACCACGACCCGGCGAGCATGACCCCGTTCCCGACCATGCACGAACTGTTCTCGGTCGGCTGGGGCGAACCCGATCTACGCGAACAGTGGAAGGACGCCTCACCGCAGGTCCGTGCGCAATTGCTGCAGACCACGAAGACCCGCCCCTACGAACCGGACCCGAATCGCACCCACACGCCGGCATCCATCTACGGCGCCGAATGGTACGGAAGCGCCGACGACATCTGCCGAGTGCATGCCGCCCTGCAGGCTGCCGCCTTCGGGCCGGCCGCCCCGGTCCGGGGAATCCTCGCCGCGATCCCGGGCATCGACCTGGACCCGATCGAGTGGCCCTACATCGGAGCCAAGGCCGGCAACCTTCCCGGCGACCTGACATTCAGCTGGTACGCCGTCGACCGCACCGGCCAGCCGTGGGTGGTCAGCTTCCAGCTGAACTGGCCCCAATATCGCAGCCCCACCGCGGCGAGCTGGCTACTGTCGATCGTCGAGCAGACCTTCGAGCTCATTCCCGTCCGGTGAGCGGCAGCCCTCTCACTCCGTGGCCGCCGCGCCGGAGGCACCGGCCTGCGCCAGGTCCGGCTCGACCGGCTCAACCCGCTTTGGGCCGCCGCTGAACGTGAACACGGCATCTTCGCCGGCGCCGGTTCCATCCCAGCCCTCGACGTCGACCGTGACCAGCTGACCCGGACCGACCTCCTCGAACAGGATCTTCTCCGACAGCGTGTCCTCGATTTCGCGCTGAATGGTGCGCCGCAGCGGCCTCGCGCCGAGCACCGGGTCGAAACCGCGCTTGGCCAGCAACTCCTTGGCGTTCGGAGTCAGCTCGATGGCCATGTCCTTGGCCTTGAGCTGGTTTTCCACCCGCCCGATCATCAGGTCGACCATCTTGATGATCTCGTCCGGTGTCAGCTGGTGGAAGACGATGATGTCGTCGATACGGTTGAGGAACTCCGGCCGGAAGTGCTTCTTGAGCTCGTCGTTGACCTTCTGTTTCATCCGCTCATAGTTGTTCTCGCCGCCACCCTGAGTAAAGCCCAGGCCAACCGCCTTGCTGATGTCGGATGTGCCCAGGTTCGAGGTGAAGATCAGCACAGTGTTCTTGAAGTCGACCGTGCGCCCCTGGCCGTCGGTGAGGCGGCCGTCCTCGAGAACCTGCAACAGGCTGTTGTAGATCTCCTGATGCGCCTTCTCGATCTCGTCGAAAAGAACCACGCTGAACGGCTTGCGACGCACCTTCTCGGTGAGCTGCCCGCCTTCTTCGTAGCCGACGTAGCCCGGAGGAGCACCGAACAGCCGCGATGCGGTGTACCGGTCGTGGAACTCACCCATGTCGATCTGGATCAGCGCATCGTCATCGCCGAACAGGAAGTTCGCCAGCGCCTTGGACAGCTCGGTCTTACCGACGCCGGTCGGACCGGCGAAGATGAACGAGCCGGACGGGCGCTTGGGGTCCTTGAGCCCGGCCCGGGTGCGCCGGATCGCCTTGGAGACGGCTTTGACCGCGTCCTCCTGGCCGATGATCCGCTTGTGCAGTTCGTCTTCCATGCGCAGCAGCCGAGTGGTCTCCTCCTCGGTCAGCTTGAACACGGGAATGCCGGTCCAGTTGCCCAGCACCTCGGCGATCTGCTCGTCGTCGACCTCGGCTACCACGTCCAGATCCCCGGAGCGCCACTGCTTCTCCCGCTCGGCGCGCTGGGCCACCAGATTCTTCTCGTGGTCACGCAGGTTGGCGGCTTTCTCGAAGTCCTGCGCGTCGATCGCGGACTCCTTCTCCCGGCGCGCGTCGGCGATCTTCTCGTCGAACTCGCGCAGATCCGGCGGCGCGGTCATCCGCCTGATTCGCATCCGGGCTCCGGCCTCGTCGATCAGGTCGATGGCCTTGTCCGGCAGGAAGCGGTCGTTGATGTAGCGATCCGCCAGGGTGGCCGCGGCGACCATGGCGCCGTCGGTGATCGAGACCCGGTGGTGCGCCTCGTAGCGATCGCGCAGACCCTTGAGAATCTCGATGGTGTGCTCAACGGTCGGCTCGCCCACCTGGACCGGCTGGAACCGGCGCTCGAGCGCCGCGTCCTTCTCGATGTACTTGCGGTACTCGTCGAGCGTGGTCGCGCCGATCGTCTGGAGTTCGCCACGGGCGAGCTTCGGTTTCAGGATCGACGCGGCGTCGATCGCGCCCTCGGCGGCACCGGCACCGACCAGCGTGTGCAGCTCGTCGATGAACAGGATGATGTCGCCCCGGGTGTTGATCTCCTTGAGCACCTTCTTCAGGCGCTCCTCGAAGTCGCCTCGGTAGCGGCTTCCCGCGACCAGCGACCCCAGGTCCAGGGTGTAGAGCTGCTTGTCCTTGAGCGTCTCGGGCACGTCGCCGGCCACGATCGCCTGTGCCAGGCCCTCCACGACGGCGGTCTTGCCGACTCCGGGCTCGCCGATCAACACCGGATTGTTCTTGGTTCGCCGGCTCAGCACCTGCATGACCCGCTCGATTTCCTTCTCGCGGCCGATGACCGGGTCGAGCTTGCCCTCCATGGCCGCCCCCGTCAGGTTGCGACCGAACTGGTCCAGCACCAAAGAGGTGGACGGGCTGCCCGCCTCGCCACCGCGGCCGCCCGTTCCGGCCTCGGCGGCTTCCTTGCCCTGGTATCCGCTGAGCAGCTGGATGACCTGCTGGCGCACCCGCGTCAGCTCGGCGCCCAGCTTGACCAGCACCTGCGCCGCGACACCCTCACCCTCACGGATCAGCCCGAGCAGAATGTGCTCGGTACCGATGTAGTTGTGACCGAGCTGGAGCGCTTCACGCAGGCTCAGTTCCAACACCTTCTTGGCACGGGGTGTGAACGGGATGTGACCGGACGGCGCCTGCTGCCCCTGGCCGATGATCTCCTCGACCTGACTGCGGACGCCTTCCAGCGAAATGCCCAAAGACTCCAGCGACTTGGCCGCGACACCTTCACCCTCGTGGATCAGCCCCAACAGGATGTGCTCGGTCCCGATGTAGTTGTGGTTGAGCATCCGGGCTTCTTCTTGCGCCAGGACGACGACCCTGCGGGCACGGTCGGTAAATCTCTCGAACATCGGTGCTTACCTGCTCTCCATCGCATAGCGCGGCATTTCGCACTGATCCGTGCAGAATGCCTGCCGTCCACTCTAGTGGGCGGCGTACCCGGCTGCCCCGCTGGCGGTACGGGCCGGTCGGTCTGGCCGTACGGTCTGACCGGTGCAGCGCCGATGCGGCACTGCCACTACTTTGCGGGATACTTCCTGCGCCCGGTACTGCGCCCGGTACTGCACAGCATCAACGCCAGATGGTGAGGAAACGTTTCCCGCCCATCAGCCGTTCACCACCAGCGAAACCGCTGACCCCTGCGCTTCTTCCGCAACTATCTCCGCGGCTACTTGGCGGCTACTTGGCGGCGTGGAATGCGTCGATGATGTCCGCGGGGATTCGGCCCCTGGTGGACACGTTGTGGCCATTGCGACGCGCCCAGTCGCGAATCGCGGCGCTCTGCTCACGGTCGATCGATCCGCGTCCCCGGCCGTTGGGGGTGCCCCGCCCGCGCCGGCGTCCACCAACCCGGCGGCCCGCGGAAATCCAGTGCTTGAGGTCGTTGCGCAGTTTCGCGGCATTCTTCGCAGAAAGGTCGATTTCGTAGCTAACACCGTCCAGCCCGAACTCAACAGTCTCGTCCGCGGTGCCCTCGCCGTCAAAATCGTCGACCAACGTGACAGTCACTTTTTTCGCCATCACTCACTGACCCCTCTGCATATGACATTTGACAGGTGTTAATAGGACAACGGCCGAACCGCTATCAATGTGCCATATTGTCGTTGACTATTCAACAAGACCAAACAAGTCGCCGAAGACAACGCATCAGGGACCGTGGCGACGCACGATGGGAAACAGGACGGTCTCCCGAATTGACAGTCCGGTCAAGGCCATCAAGAGGCGGTCGATGCCCATTCCAGTGCCGGTCGTCGGCGGCATGCCATATTCCAGCGCCGCAAGAAAGTCCTCGTCAAGCACCATCGCCTCATCGTCGCCAGCTGCCGCGGCACGGGCCTGCGCTTCGAACCGCTCGCGTTGAATTACCGGATCGATCAGTTCGGAATATCCGGTCGCCAACTCAATGTGGCGTATGTATAGGTCCCATTTCTCCGTGACACCGGGAAGACTACGGTGAGCTCGTGTCAGCGGTGTAGTTTCCACCGGGAAGTCCCGGACGAACGTCGGAGCCCACAATTTGTCGCCGACGGTGTGCTCCCACAGCGTCTCGACCAATTTGCCGTGGCCGTACCCGCGGTTGCGCGGAATCTCCAGGTTCAACCGGTCTGCTTTCTCGAACAGAAGCTCGGGAGTCGTTTCCGGGGTGATCTCTTCGCCGAGTGCCTCCGATAAGGAGGGATACATTTCCACCGAATTCCAGTCACCGTCCAGGTCGTAGACGGTGCCGTCGGGCAGCGGCACCTCGCGGGTGCCGATGGCCTCGTCGGCCACCTCTAGAATGAGTTCTCGGGTGACGACCGCGGAATCGTCGTACGTTCCGTACGCCTGATAGGTCTCCAGCATCGCGAACTCGGGTGAATGCGTGGAATCGGCACCTTCGTTCCGGAACACCCGGTTCAGCTCGTAAACCCTCTCGAAACCGCCGACAAGACAGCGTTTGAGGAACAGTTCCGGCGCGATCCGAAGGTACAGGTCGGCGTCGAGGGCATTGGAATGCGTGACGAAGGGGCGGGCGGCCGCACCTCCGGCGAGCGTCTGCAACATGGGCGTCTCGACCTCCAGGAAGCCGCGGCGTTCCAACGCCGAACGCACCGCGCGGACCACTGCGATCCGCTGGCGGGCAACGCTGCGGGCCTCCGGCCGGACGATCAGGTCGACGTAGCGCTGTCGCACTCGCGACTCCTCGCTCATCTCCTTGTGTGCGACCGGAAGAGGTCTCAGAGACTTCGACACGATTTCCCAGGAATCGGCGAGCACGGACAACTCGCCCCGCCGCGAACTGATCACCTCGCCGTGAACGAAGACGATGTCGCCAAGGTCGACATCGGCTTTCCAGGCGTCCAGAGAATCCTGTCCCACCTGCGCCAGGCTGATCATCGCCTGCAGCTGGGCGCCGTCGCCCTCCTGCAGCGTGGCGAAGCAGAGCTTCCCGGAGTTGCGAGCGAACACCACCCGGCCGGCGACCCCGACAACCTCGCCGGTCTGGGCGTCGGCGGCAAGGTCCGGGTAGGCCCGCCTGATCTCGGCGAGGGTATGGGTACGGGCCACCTCGACGGGGTAGGGATCTCGGCCCTCGGCGAGCAGCCGGTCTCTCTTGGCCTGCCGAATCCGGAACTGCTCGGGCAGGTCTTGGGGCAGATCTTCTGGGAGGTCTGGGCCGCTGTCCGCTGACGTCACGGGGTGCCAGCTTAAATGAAGACATGAACCGCGGAACCTCGGATCAGCCGGCTGCACCGGGATCCCGAATCGACCTGGCCAGCGTTGCCGCCCTGGCCGACGAGCAGCTGGACTGGCGGTTCAAGGGAATACCCGCCTCGTGGTGGGGGTCCACGCCGGCGCAGATCCGCGGCCGCTCGCCCGGCCTGTTCGGCGACGGCGCCCTCGGACCGGTGTGCGTGCTGCGCGAGAGCGCACTGTCGCACAACATCGCTTCCATGGCCGACTGGTGCCGTGCTCGCGGTGTCGAGCTGGCGCCGCATGGCAAGACGCACATGGCGCCCCAGCTGCTGGCACGCCAGCTGGAAGCGGGTGCCTGCGCGATCACCGCCGCGACGGTCAACCAGGTCCGGGCGTACCGGGCCTTCGGTGTGCGTGACGTGCTGCTGGCCAACCAATTGCTGGACCCGGCCGGTTTGGCCTGGCTGGCCGACCAGCTTGTCGCCGACCCGTCCTTCTCGTTCGTTTGCTGGGTCGATTCGGTGCGCGGCGTCGAGCTCATGACCGCCGCGTTGGCCGGAGCCGGCCGCCGAGTCGACGTCTGCGTCGAGGTCGGCATGGTCGGCGGCCGCGCGGGGTGCCGTGACGAGCGCACCGTGGACGCGGTGGCGCGCGCCGCAGCGGAATCACCGCGGCTGCGACTCGTCGGGCTGGCCGGCTATGAGGCGGCGGTCGACCAGAACGTCGACGCCCAGGCTCTGGCGCGCGTCGGCGACTATCTGCACACGATGCGCGCCGCCGTCATCCGGCTCGCCGGCCTCTTCGAGACCGACGACGTCATCGTCACCGCCGGCGGCAGCACCTACTTCGACGCGGTCGCCGAGGTGCTGGCCGGGGGCTGGCCCACCGGACTGTCGGTACGGACGATCTTGCGCAGCGGGTGCTACCTGACCCACGACCATGGGTTGTACGCCCGCACGTCACCGCTGCGCGATGCGCTGCGGCCGGCGATGACGGTCTGGGCGCAGGTGGTCTCACATCCCGAACCGGATCTGGCGGTGTTGACGATGGGCCGCCGGGACGTCTCCTTCGACCAGGGTCTGCCGGTGCCACTGGGTTTGTCGGCCAGTACGGTGCTCAAGCTCAACGACCAGCATGCGTATCTGCACGTCGGCGGGGACGACCGGGTACAGGTGGGCGACTGGATCGAATTCGGAATCAGCCATCCGTGCACCGTCTTCGACAAATGGCAGCTGATCCCGGTGCTCGACGACGAGGACCGCGTCATCGACCTCATCCGGACGTTCTTCTGATCCTCAGCGGTTTCGTTGGTGGTCGCGATTGCGTTCGAACACCAGTCGCAGTCCGTCCAACGTCAGGTGGCGGTCGTAGTGTTCAACGGTGTGCACGTCGGGCAGCACCGATGCGGCAGTGTGACCGGTCGCGACGACGGCGACGTCGTCCCCGGCGAAGCCGTCGACGTCGCTGCGGATGCGATTGACCAGACCGTCGACCAGACCGGCGAACCCGAACAACGCGCCTGCCTGCATACATTCGACGGTGTTCTTACCGATCACCGACCGCGGACGGGTCAGTTCGACGCGGCGCAGCGCCGCAGAACGGGCCGCCGCGGCGTCCGAGGAGACCTGCACACCCGGGGCGATCGCCCCGCCGAGGAATTCGCCCTTCGCCGAGACGACGTCGACGCAGATCGACGAACCGAAGTCGACGACGATGGCCGCCGTGCCGAACTTGTGGTAGGCGGCCAGGCAGTTGACGATGCGGTCGGCACCGACTTCTTTGGGATTGTCGACCAGCAGCGGGATCCCGGTGCGCACCCCCGGCTCGATCAATACCTTCGGCACGGACGGCCAGTACTGCCCCAGCATCACCCGCACCTCCTGCAGCACCGAGGGAACGGTGGACAGTCCGGCGACACCGGTCAGGCGCTCGGCGTCGTCACCGATCAGCCCGTCGATGGTCAACGCCAACTCGTCGGCGGTTACCTCGGACTCGGTGCGTATCCGCCAATGCTGGACCACTTCGGCGTGCGCGCCCGAACCGGTCATCAACCCCACGGTGGTGTGGGTGTTGCGGACATCGATGGCCAGCAGCACGGATCTACCGGGGCGACATCAGTTCGGCGGCATCGGCCGGCACGTGAGCGGGATCGTGACCAAGATCGACCTGTCTGTTGTCCGCGTCGACGAAGACGATCCGTGGCCGGTGGCAGCGCGCCTGGCCGTCATCCATCGTTGCGTAAGCGATCAGGATCACCAGATCGCCGGGATGAACCAGATGGGCTGCAGCACCGTTGATTCCGATGACCCCGCTGCCTCGCTCACCGGTGATCGCGTAGGTGACCAGACGATTACCGTTGTCGATGTCGACGACGGTCACCTGCTCGCCCTCGAGCAGGTCGGCCGCGTCCATCAGGTCGGCGTCGATGGTCACCGAGCCGACATAGTGCAGGTCTGCCTGCGTCACGGTGGCGCGGTGAATCTTCGACTTCAACATGGTGCGTAACATCAGTTTCTCCAAGGTAATTCGTGTTCGTCGTACTCGACCTGCGGACCCTCACCCGCGGGTGTCCCAATGTCGATGGAGATGTTGTCCAGCAGCCTGGTAGAGCCCAGCCGAGCGGCGAGCAGCATTCTGCCCAGTCCCACTTCCGGCGCAGGCCCCAGCGTGGTGTCTCGGACCTGCAGGTAGTCCAGGTCTATGGCGGGCACCTCGTCGAGCACGGCGCGGGCGGCATCCAAGGCGGCAGCCGTTCCCTCACCTGCGGCATACATTCCGGCGAGCAGCGCAGCCGACAACGCACCGGCCTGCTCGCGTTCGACTGCACTGAGGTAGCGGTTGCGCGAAGACATGGCCAACCCGTCGGCCTCGCGAACGATCGGTACGCCGACAATCCGGACATCGACATTGAGGTCGCTGACCATCTGCCGAATCAGCACCAGTTGCTGGTAGTCCTTCTCGCCGAAGAACGCCCGGTCCGGACGCACGATCTGCAGCAGCTTCATCACCGCGGTCAGCA
This sequence comes from uncultured Mycobacterium sp., assembly GCA_964513475.1. Taxonomy (GTDB): domain Bacteria; phylum Actinomycetota; class Actinomycetes; order Mycobacteriales; family Mycobacteriaceae; genus Mycobacterium. The sequence continues at coordinate 60,225 of CAZEMS010000006.1, forward strand.
TGCCCGCGAAATGTCCTGGCCGCGAAGCGCCTTCGAGCTCGTCGCCCAACGGGCCGGGATGAACCGTGGTGCGGGTGCCTTCGGGATACATGTCCGACACAGTTGGGGTGAAGACCACATCGACGCCCTCAGCACGCAGCGCCGCGAGGTCCTCATCCAGGGTTCGCGGGTAGGCGCCAAGGTCCTCGTCAGCGCCGAACTGCAACGGGTTGACGAAGATCGACGCCACCACCACTGCTCCCGGTACCCGCTTGGCGGCGCGCACCAACGTCAGGTGTCCCTCGTGCAGCGCACCCATCGTCGGCACCAGCATCACCCGCCGGCCGGTGCCCCGCAAGGCACGGGTGACGGCGGTCACGTCAGCCGGCGCACAGTAGACGTTGAGGTCACCGGCGGTGAACCGCGGTGCCTTCCCGGAGCTCATGACTGCGCCGAACTCGGGTCGGCGAGCACGGCGAAGACGTCATCCGGCGCGTGAGCCCGTTGGGCGGTTCGCCGCGAGTCGGCGCGGTAGGCCGCTGCCAGTCGCGGATTCACCTCGGTGAGCGCCCGCAGGTGGGCGGCCACCGCCGCGGCATCACCGCGGGCGACCGGGCCGGTCAGCGCCGCTTGTCCACGGGCCAGCGCGTTCTCCAAAGCCGCCCGGGCCAGCGGGCCGATCACGCGTTCGGCGATCCCGCCGGGCCCGTCGCCGACGAGTTCCTGCCCCAGCAACTCCTGCCCTGACAGCGCGGCGCGCAGGGCTTCGGCCGCATCGAGCACCACCGTCACGACGTGGTTGCCAGCATGGGCCAGCGCGGCGTGATACAGCGTGCGGGCGTCCTCGCGGAGCCGAAACGGTTCACCGCCGATCTCGAGCACCAGTGCCTGCGCGATCGCGTAGCCCACCTCATCGGCAGCGGTGATGCCGAAACAGCTGCCGGAGAGCCGCTCGATGTCCTCGTCTGCACCGGTGAACGTCATCGCCGGATGCATGGCCAGCGGGATGCAACCCAGCTCGGTCAGGGGCGCCAGTACACCGATGCCGTTGGCGCCCGACGTGTGCACCACGATCGTGCCCGGGCGCACGGCTGCGGTGGCGGCAAGACCCGACACCAGCGCGGCGAGTTCAGCGTCGGGGACCGCCAGCAGCAACAGTTCGGCCCGGTTGGCGACCTCGTGCACCGGCAGCACCGCGGTGTCCGGCAGTCGGCGCTGGGCACGCTGCCGGGAGGCGTGCGATATGGCATTGCACGCCACCACCACGTGCTCAGCCCGCTCCAGCGCCGCACCCAGCGCGGTTCCGACGCGGCCGGCGGACACGATGCCCACCGTCAGTCGGGCCGGACGCAGACCCGGGGTTGGGTGCCTCGCGCCAGCGGGGGGCTGCACCATCGCAGACGACCTCGCAGATTGTCGTGTTTCTTCGTTCCGGTCCTGCGGTGCTGGTACCGGACGGTCGCTAAGAGACTAGCTCACTCCCGGCGCCGGCGGCGGCCACCGCCGGTGCCGTTTGCCTCCAGCCGTGCCAGCAACTCGGCTACCGACTGCCCGCCGACGTGCTGGCCTTCGGGCTCCGCGGCGCCCCGGTGGCGAGGAGCGGAATCCGCTTCCGGCGGCATCGGCGACTCGGGGGTGGGCGGAGTCGCCATCGCCGGTGGGGCCGGGTGTCTCGGATCACCGGCGTCCGGCGGCGCGGAGTGGCGACCGCGCGCAGGTTCGGGCGGTGGGGGCGAGTGCGGGGGTGTCGGCGGGGGCGGGGGCGTCATGGCCGGTGGCGGGCCCGGCTCGGCGCGGCGCCGACGGCCGACATACTCGTTCGCGGTGCCGGCCGACCAATTGCTCCCGGGAGAGTTGCCGCCGGGAGACCCGGGCGGAATCCATTGCCCCTCGGCCGGTGCGGACTGCCAGCCGCTGCGCGTCTCGGCGGCCGGGCGGCTCGGCTCCTGCCGCGGTGGAACTGGCGCGTATGCGGCTGGCTCCTCCGTTGGCATCCAAGGGAATTGGATTTCAGGCTCGACGGCCGCCGGGCCTGGCTCCGGAGCGCGCTTCGGAGCTCGCGGCTCGGTGCGCTCCTCGGCCCGGTGGCGGCGACCCTGGTCTGTCGGCCGCTCATGGGGCGCCGGTGACCATTCGGTTTCCGGTGGATGAGGTTCAGCCGATACGTCGATGATCGGGCTTTCCTCCGCGCTCTCTTCGGCCCGTTCGTCGGTGTCCTCGACTTCGTGTCTGTCGATCCTGCTGGCGGTCACCCGGCCGGCGGCCTTGTTGTCGTGCGCGATCTCGCCGTAGCCGCCAGTCGGCTCCGTCTCGATCGCAGCGCGGTGTGCAAGATCGGTGTCGAACAGAATCTCGAGGTGGGTCCGCAGCGCGGCCAGCTCCGCCCGCAACGCAGACACCTCCTCGGATTGTCGAGCACGCAGTTCGGATTCCAGTTCGCGGCGCAGCTGGGTCTCGACGGTGAGCTCGTATTCGCGCCGGGCCGAGATCTCGCGATCCAGCTGCAGGTCGTAGACCAGCTTCAGATCTCGCGCCTTGGCTGCATCCATGTCACTCTGCCGCCGGTAGATGACCGAGACGAACGCCGCCACCACCGCGGCCCACAGCGACAGGATGACGGCCAGCTTGAGTAGCTCCACCTTGTCGGTGAACACCAGTGCCGAACTCGCAACTATCGCGAGCACCAGCATCAGCGTCAGCAGCGCCCAGCCCGGCCTGCGGTTGCCGCGCCGGGGGCGGTTGCCGCGGGACAGAACGGCCATGGGCCGACTGTACCTGCCAGTTGTCGTCAAGCCCGGCGCCCCGCCCGGCGATTCGGGTCGTGATCGAGCCTGGTCAGTGCTGGTCAGTCCGGTGCCGCGTCGGCGGAATCCGGGGGTTCTGCGGGTGATTCGCAGCAATACTGCAACCACAGGGCCGCCAGCACCAACGCCAGCGCGCTCACCGCAGCCACCACCGCACCGGCGGTGTCTTCAGCGGCGACACGCAGCTCGCCGCGCTTGGGTAGCAGGTAGGCCAGCACCCCGGCCCACCAGCCGAGGACCAGCGCTCCGACCCATGCCGACGCCTTGGCGACGAGGACCGAGCGCGCCACGACCAACGGATGCAGCCAGCCTCGCGCATCGCCGATCTCGGCGTTGCCGATCTTGGTTCGAACGTAGATGCCCCAACCGCCCTCGGCGATCGCAACGGCGAGCAGCGATATCCCGGTCCACACGGTGATCGGCGGGAAATAGCGGTAGACCGGGATCACCACCAGATAGCCGACCACAGCGGCGATCAACGTCGCGACCGAGAGGTCGCGTTTGCGGGTCGGTCCCATCAGCGCAACGTCACCCCTCGGTCGGCCCGTGCAGCCCCATGGCCGGTCCGGGCCGTACCCCGGAACGCTCGCCGTGGTCGAGTTCGTCGATCAGCCGGGCCACCGACCTGCGCCGACCGCGGACGGTCAGAGCGGCGTCGGGTTCCACCGCTAACCACGGGATGAGCACGAACGCCCGGGTGTGCGCAAGCGGGTGCGGCAGCGTCAGCCACTCGTCACGCACCAGAACGTCGAATCCGCCGTCTTGACATGTGATCACATCGACATCCAGAGTCCTTGGTCCCCAGCGCTGTTCACGCACCCGTCCGGCGGCGTCTTCCAGTTCCCGGCTCCGGCGCAGCCAACCGTGACCGTCCAGCGTGGAATCCTCGGCCAGCAGAACCGCGTTGAGAAACGGTGACTGTTCGACACCGCCCCAGGGGTCGGTCTCGTACACCGGGGACACCGCACGAACGGAGCCGCCGAGACCATCGACGACCGACTGCAACCGCGCCATCCGGTCGCCGAGGTTCGATCCGATCGACAACACCGCCCTGGTCACGTCCGGCCCCCGTGCCGTGACCGCCGGACCACCACCGCCACGTCGGAGAAGGTCAGCGGGATCGGGGCGGCGGGCTTGTGCACGGCTACCTCGACGGCGTCCACTCGGTCATCGGACATCACGTCCTCTGCGATGGCGCCCGCGACGGTCTCGATCAGGTTGCGTGCGGGTCCGGCGACGATGCCGGCGGCGCGGTGAGCCAGTTCCCCGTAGTCCAGAGTGTCGGCCAGCAGGTCGCTGGCCGCAGCCGCCGCCAAGTCGACCCACACCGTGATATCGACGACGAAGTCCTGGCCGTCACGGCGTTCATGTTCGAATACGCCGTGATTCCCTCGAACGATCAAGCCGCGCAACTCGATTCGATCAGACATGGGAAGAACCCTCGGTCCAGGATCGGAGAACCTTCAGCGCGTCGACCGACGCCTGGACATCATGTACCCGCACTCCCCAGGCGCCGTGCTCACCGGCCAGTGCGGAGATCACCGCGGTTGCGGTCTCGCGGCCGGCAGGTGGGCGCGGTTCGCCCTCCGCGTCGGCCAGCAGGGTTCCCAGAAACCGTTTCCGCGATGCCCCCACCAGGACCGGGATGCCAGTCGCGACGAATTCGTGCAGCGCGCACAGCAGAGCCCAGTTGTGGTCACTGGACTTCGCGAAACCCAGGCCCGGGTCGATGATCAGGTTGGCCGGGTCGACGCCGGCCGACACCGCGGAATCCACACCGGCCAACAGCTCGCCGCGGACCTCGGCAACCACATCCCCGTACTCGGGCACCCGATGCGGACACGCCGCGCCGACAGAGCGCCAATGCATCAGTACCCAGGGCACTCCCGCGCTCGCCAGCAGTGCTGCCATGTCGGGGTCGGCCCGCCCACCGGACACATCGTTGACCATCCGTGCGCCGTGTTCCAGCGCGGCGGCGGCGACCCGTGCGTTCATCGTGTCGATGCTGACGATGACGTCCTGCCGGTCCAGCTGCTGCACCAGCTCCCCGATCACCGGAATCGCCCGCTGGGTCTCGACTGCGGGATCCAGCCGGGTGGCACCCGGTCGGGTCGATTCACCGCCCACGTCGATGATGGCTGCTCCCTGGGCCGCTAGCTTCAGCCCGTGTTCGACAGCGCGGTCGCGGTCCAGGAACAGACCTCCGTCGGAGAACGAGTCGTCGGTGACGTTCACGACTCCCATTACCCGCACACGTCTGTCCGCGGGGGACCTAGGGCTGAGTGGGCTCACTTTCGCAGGATCAGATCCAGTGCCTCGGACCGGGACGCACTGTCGGTCTTGAACTGACCGCGCACCGCCGAGGTGGTGGTGATGGCGCCGGGTTTGCGCACCCCGCGCATCGCCATGCACAGGTGTTCTGCCTCCACGACGACGATGACGCCGCGCGGACGGAGCTTGCGCATGAGGGAATCGGCTATCTGCGCAGTCAGCCGCTCCTGAACCTGGGGTCGTTTGGAGTACAGGTCGACCATTCGGGCGATCTTCGACAAACCGGTGACGCGGCCATCCGCGCCCGGGATGTACCCCACGTGCGCGGCACCGTGGAACGACACCAGATGGTGTTCGCAGGTCGAGTAGAGCGGGATCTGTTTGACCAGCACCAGTTCGTCGTGCTGTTCGTCGAACGTGGTGTCCAGCGACGCATCCGGATCGGCGTACAGGCCGGCGAAGATCTCCCGGTAGGCCCGCGCCACCCGCGCCGGCGTCTCGACCAGGCCGTGCCGATCGGGGTCCTCACCGACGGCGAGGAGCAGTTCTCTGATCGCGGCCTCGGCACGCGGTTGGTCGAAGACCGGACCCTGCAGGGTCGCCGAGTTGTTGTGCGGCCGCGCCATGCTGTCTCCGTTTCGTGGTCAGCCCTCGAACGAGCCGTCGACCGGCGCTACGGCCGACCGTTCTCCCTGCCCGCGTCCTCGTTGCTGTACGGCTCGGGTGCGTCCTGGGGTGGTGCGGAACCAGGCTGCGGGTAGGGCTGCGGGTGGTGCTGTGGGTAAGGCTGGGGGCGCCCGGGCGGCGGGTACCACTGGCCCGGCTGTGGACCGGACTCCTGCTGGGGCGGCCAGCCCGGAGCATGCCAGCCGGCCGGGGCGCCGTAGTCGGGTTGAGTCGACCCGGGTGGGGCTCCGTTGGAGCCGTTGGGGCCCGCGCCGTTCGGGCCGTTCTGGCGGGCTTCGGCGGTCTTCTTCGCCTCGTCAGCCTGGGCGGCCTTGCTCGCGGCGGCGATCGCGGCTTTGAAAGCGGGTTCCGGCACGGGTTTGGGCCACGGTTCGCCCCGTTCGATCGCCAGCTCGCCGGGCGTCTTGATCGGCGGCTTGTCCGACGGCACGCGACCGCCGAAGTCGTCGAACATGGTCAGCCGCGGCCGCTTCTTCACGTCACCGAAGATGGCCTCGAGCTCGACTCGATGCAGGGTCTCCTTCTCCAGCAGCTCGCCGGCCAGGGTGTCCAGAACGTCTCGGTACTCGGTCAGAATCTCCCAGGCCTCGGTGTGGGCGGCCTCGATGAGCTTGCGGATCTCGTCGTCGATGTCCCGGGCCACCTCGTGCGAGTAGTCCGCCTGTGTACCCATCGTGCGCCCGAGGAACGGGTCGCCGTGTTCGGTGCCGTAGCGCACCGCGCCCAGCTTGGAACTCATGCCGTACTCGGTGACCATCGCGCGGGCGATCTTGGTGGCCTGGTCGATGTCGGATGACGCTCCGGTCGTCGGCTCGCGGAACACCAGTTCCTCGGCGGCTCGGCCACCCATCGCGAACACCAGCCGCGCGATCATCTCCGATCGGGTCATCAGACCCTTGTCGTCCTCGGGGACTGCCATCGCGTGCCCGCCGGTGCGGCCCCGCGCCAGGATCGTCACCTTGTAGATCGGTTCGATGTCCGGCATCGCCCACGCGGCCAGGGTGTGCCCGCCCTCGTGGTAGGCGGTGATCTTCTTCTCGTGCTCACTGATGATGCGGCCCTTGCGGCGCGGACCACCGACCACCCGGTCCACTGCCTCTTCCAGGGCCGCGCCGGTGATGACGGTGCCGTTCTCGCGGGCCGTCAGCAGAGCGGCCTCGTTGACGACGTTGGCCAGGTCCGCGCCGGACATGCCGACGGTTCGCTTGGCCAGACCGTCGAGGTCGGCGTCGGCGGCGATGGGCTTGCCCTGCGAGTGCACCCGCAACACGGCGCGACGGCCGGCCAGGTCGGGGCTGGACACCGGGATCTGACGATCGAAACGGCCGGGACGCAGCAACGCCGGGTCCAGGATGTCGGGCCGGTTGGTGGCCGCGATCAGGATGACGCCCGCTCGCTCGCCGAAGCCGTCCATCTCCACCAGCAGCTGGTTGAGCGTCTGCTCACGTTCATCGTGACCGCCGCCCAGGCCCGCCCCGCGCTGACGGCCCACCGCGTCGATCTCGTCGACGAAGATGATGCACGGGCTGCTCTGCTTGGCCTGCTCGAAAAGGTCCCGTACCCGGGACGCACCGACACCGACGAACATCTCCACGAAGTCCGAACCGGAGATGGTGAAGAACGGCACCCCGGCCTCCCCGGCAACCGCGCGGGCCAGCAGCGTCTTGCCGGTTCCCGGCGGCCCGAACAGCAGCACGCCCTTGGGGATCTTGGCGCCCAGCGCCTGATAGCGCGACGGATTCTGCAGGAAGTCCTTGATCTCGTAGAGTTCCTCGACCGCCTCGTCAACGCCCGCGACATCGGCGAAGGTGGTCTTCGGCATGTCCTTGGACAGCTGTTTGGCCTTGGACTTTCCGAAACCGAAGCCCATCCGGCCGCCAGCCTGCATCCGCGAGAACATGATGAACAGGCCGACCAGCAACAGCAGCGGCAGCATGTAGAGCAGCAGCGTGCCGAACATGCTGCCCTGGTTGACGACGGTCTTGATGGATGCGTTCTTGGCGCTCAGCGCGTCGTAAAGCTGCACCGCTAGGCCAGTGGGATACTGAGTGCGGATCTGCTCGTGGTTGTCGGTATCGGCGTTGCTGTTCTTCAGCACCAGCCGCAGTTGCTGTTCACGGTCGAGGATCTGCGCGCTCTTGACGTTGTCGTCGTGGATCTGCGCCATGGCCACCGATGTGTCGACCTCGGTCCACTCGCGGTTCTCGTCACTCCAGAAAACGAAGTACCAGCCCGCCAGCAACACGACCGCGATCACGGTCAGCGTGCGGATCACATTTTTCCGGTTCATCAATCTTTTTCGGCCAAGCAACGGGGTCTGTCGGCCAAGTCCTTCCGATATGCGCAGCTAAGGTGAGTTAAGGCTACCGCTAGACCAACGATCATCGGTTCCTGATGGCTCTCGGCGCACCCGCCTGCGCAACCTTATGCGGCAGACGGCGATGTGCTTGGGTGAGACGGTGATCACATCCAGCGAGCGGTTAGTCGAGACCAACGGCGTGCAACTGCGGGTCACCGAAGCCGGCGAACGCGGTGATCCGGTGGTGGTGCTGGCCCATGGGTTTCCGGAGCTGGCCTATTCGTGGCGCCATCAGATCCCGGTGCTGGCCTCAGCCGGCTATCACGTTCTCGCCCCCGACCAGCGCGGCTACGGCGGCTCCTCGATCCCGGGCGCAATCGACGCGTACCACATCGGGGAGCTGTCGGCCGATCTGATTGGCCTGCTCGACGACATAGGAGCACAACAGGCGACTTTCATCGGTCACGACTGGGGTGCGGTGGTCGCCTGGCACACCGCCCTGCTGCATCCGGACCGGGTCGCTGCGGTGAGCGGCCTGAGTGTGCCGCCGCTACCGCGGCCCCAGAAACCACCGACCGCGGCCTTCCGCGAGATGTTCGGCGAGAACTTCTTCTACATCCTCTACTTCCAGGAGCCCGGCGTGGCCGACGCCGAACTCGGCGGGGACACCGCCCGTACGATGCGCCGGATGTTGGCCGGGTTTCGGCCACCGGACGACGAGGCCCGACTTGCCGAGGCGGCGAGGATGTTCCGTCCAGGAAAGGAGGGCTTCATCGACCGCCTCCCCGAGCCCGACCGACTGCCAGACTGGCTCAGCGCCGCCGAACTCGATCACTACATCGCCGAGTTCGGCCGCACCGGATTCACCGGGCCGCTGAACTGGTACCGCAACTTCGACCGCAACTGGGAGTTGACCGCCCATCTGGCCGGGGCGACCATCACCGTGCCCGCGCTGTTCTTGGCCGGCGCGGCCGACCCGGTTCTCGGCTTCACCAGCCCCGAACGCGCAACCGAGGTCTGCACCGGGCCGTACCGTGAGGTGATGATCGACGGGGCCGGTCACTGGGTCCAGCAGGAGCGCCCGGATGAGGTCAACGCGGCGCTGCTGAGCTTCCTGTCCGAACTGGCGTCGCGGTGACCGCGCCGCTGAACTTCGGCGTGTTCATCACGCCGTTTCATCCGGTGGGCCAATCCCCCACCGTCGCACTCGAATACGACATGGACCGAACGGTCGCGCTGGACCGGCTCGGTTTCGACGAGGTCTGGTTCGGTGAACACCACTCCGGCGGCTACGAGCTGATCGCCTGCCCCGAAGTGTTCATCGCGGCGGCCGCCGAGCGCACCAGACACATCCGACTCGGCACCGGTGTGGTGTCGTTGCCCTACCACCATCCGTTGATGGTGGCCGACCGCTGGGTGCTGCTCGACCACCTCACCCGCGGACGTGTGATGTTCGGAACCGGTCCCGGCGCTTTGCCGTCTGATGCCCACATGCTGGGTATCGACCCGGTCGAGCAGCGCCGAATGATGCAGGAGGCGCTGGAGGCGATCCTGGCCCTGTTTCGCGCCGACCCGGACGACAGGATCAGCCGCCGCACCGACTGGTTCACCCTGCGCGACGCGCAGCTGCACATCCGGCCCTACACCTGGCCCTACCCCGAGATATCCACTGCAGCAATGATTTCACCCTCGGGTCCGCGGCTGGCCGGCTCGCTGGGCACCTCGCTGCTGTCGCTTTCGATGTCGGTGCCGGGCGGATACGCCGCCCTCGAGACCACCTGGGGCATCGTCGCCGACCAGGCCGCTCGGTCGGGTCGAACAGAGCCGGACCGCGCCGACTGGCGGGTGTTGGGCATCGTGCACCTGGCCGACTCCCGCGAACAGGCGATCGAGGACTGCACCTACGGTCTGCAGGACTTCGCAAACTACTTCGGCGCGGCGGGCTTCGTGCCGCTGGCCAACACGGTCGACGGCGCCCGGTCACCACGCCAGTTCGTCGAAGACTATGCCGCGCAGGGTAACTGCTGTATCGGAACCCCGGGCGACGCGATCGTCTACCTTCAGGACCTGCTGGACAGATCCGGCGGCTTCGGCACCTTCCTGTTGCTGGGCCACGACTGGGCCTCCCCGGCTGCGACCTACCACTCGTACGAACTGTTCGCCCGCGAGGTGATCCCGTTCTTCAAGGGCCAGCTACGCGCACCACGGGCCTCCCATGATTGGGCCAAGGGCATGCGGGATCAACTGCTGGGCCGCGCCGGAGAGGCGATCGTCAAGGCGATCGGTGAACACACCGACGAGGCAGCAGACGAATAGCCCTTGGGTGTTGCCCGCCTGATGGACGGTATGGTGCCAGTCATGCTCGAGGGCCGCAGAGTGCACAGGTTCGTCCGGTATCTCATCATCTGCGCGGTCGCGGCGCTGACCGCCGTCGGCTTGGCGGCGTGCGATGCCAGACCGGGAGCCGCGCCCGAGTCGGATCCGGGCAGCCGTCAGGTGACTGTCGTCGGCTCCGGCGAAGTGCAGGGCACACCGGACACCCTGACCGCCGACATCACGATGGAGGCGGTCGCCCCGGACGTCAACGGTGCGATGAACCAGTCCGGCGAGCGCCAGCAAGCCGTCATCGACGCGCTGGCCGGTGCCGGCGTCGACAGCAGCGACATCACCACCACCGACGTCAGCGTGCAACCGCAGTTGGGCGGTCCGGACAACGTGGCGATCGTCGGCTACCGCGCGCGCAACACCATCGAGGTGAAGCTCCGCGATCTGGACTCCGCGTCTCAGACGCTGGCGCTGATCGTGACCACCGGTGGAGACGCCACCCGGATCAACTCGGTCAACTACTCGATCGAAGACGATTCGCAGATGGTGCGCGACGCGCGTGCCCGCGCCTTCGACGACGCCCGGGATCGGGCCCAGCAATACGCGCAGTTGTCCGGGCTCGATCTCGGTCAGGTCATCTCGATCTCAGAGGCTCCCGGCGCCCGGCCGCCGGTGCCGATGCCGGCCGGACCGCGAGCCGAGCTCGGTGCCGTCCCGCTGGAGCCGGGTGAGCAGACCATCGGCTTCACCGTCACGGTGATCTGGGAACTGGGCTGAGCTCCGGCTGTTCCAGTCCGGTCAGTACTGTTCGTAGACCTTCGGATCCAGCGTGCCGATGTAGGGCAGGTCGCGGTACCGCTCCGCGTAGTCCAGGCCGTATCCGACCACGAACTCGTTGGGGATGTCGAAACCCACGTAGTGGATGTCAACGTCGGTACGGACCGCTTCCGGCTTGCGCAGCAGCGTGCACACCCGTAGAGAGCGGGGCTGTCGGCTGGCGAGATTGCGCAGTAACCACGACAGCGTGAGCCCGGAGTCAACGATGTCCTCGACGATCAACACGTCGCGGTCGATGATGTCGCGGTCCAGATCCTTCAGGATGCGCACAACTCCCGACGACGAGGTCGACGAACCGTAGGAACTGACCGCCATGAATTCCAGCTGGGTCGGCATCGGGATGGCGCGGGCCAGGTCGGTGACGAACATGACCGCGCCTTTGAGCACGGTCACCAGCATCAGATCCTGCCCCTGCTCGTCGATCACCTCGCGGTAGGCCTGGCCGATCAGTTCGCCGAGTTCGGCCGTGCGACCCCGAATCTGCTCCTCGGAGAGCAGCACCGAACGGATGTCACCGGGGTACAGCTCGGCAGTTTGCACAGGCACGCCCACAGCGTGCCATGCGGGCCAGGCCGATGCGACCACGTGTCGACATTCAGACGGGTTCGCGGTGCATTCTCAGCACACCGTCTCGACGGCCGGCGATCAGCCGTTGGCCGCGCAGCGGCGACCCGACCGCGACTCCGCCTTGCCCGCGCCAGGCGGTGACCAGGGCGTCCACCCCGCGGATGTGCTTGTCGCCCAGCCCGGTGGCTCCGCCGGAAAGCAGCCAGCAGCGGATCACCCGGCGGCGGATCGCCTCGGGAAGCTCAGCCAGCAGCGCGGTGTCCATCCCGTCGCCGCAGGCCACCTCGGCCAGCGCCTGCCGAGCGAGCTCGTCGAGGGTGTCGGTGTCCTCGCGCAGCGCGGCTGCGGTGCGGGCCAGCGCCTGGGCGACCCCGCCGCCGAGGACCTCTTCGAGCAGGGGCAGCACCTCGGCGCGCAACCGGGCACGGGTGAACCGCCGATCCTCGTTGTGCGGATCGCGCCAGGGCTGCAGGCCCAGCTCGATGCAGGCTTCCCGAGTGAGGGTCCGGCGCACCCCGAGCAGCGGGCGATACCAGGGCGGATCGCAGGAGCGCATCCCCGCGATCGACCGGGGCCCGGATCCGCGGCCCAGGCCCAGCAGGACCGTCTCGGCCTGATCGTCAAGGGTATGAGCCAACAGCACCGGAGCCTCACCTCGAGCCGCGTCCAGCGCTGCGTAGCGCGCCGTGCGGGCCGCTGATTCGGGTCCGCCGGTGGCCCCGACCTCGACGGGAAGCACCTGCGCGGCAACACAACCCAACCGCAGGGCCTGCTCGCGTGCGGTCGTCGCGACCTGCGCGGAGCCCGGTTGCAGCTGGTGGTCGACGATCAGCGCGGTCGTCGGTCGCTGCCGTGCGGCCACCGCCGTCAGCGCCAGCGAGTCCGCACCACCGGAGAGCGCCACACACCAGGGCTCGTCGTCGGCGGCGTACCGGCGTGCGAACGCGGTCACCGCACCGCGCAACGCGGCTACAGCACCCGTTCGATCCATCGCCGCGGCTCCTCGATCTCGGCTGGCAGCGGAAGCGTTTCCGGACCCGACCACACCGTGTTGAACCGGGCCATACCGACCTGCGCGACCACCGCGTCGACGAAAGCCTTACCGCGCGTGTACTGGCTGAGCTTGGCGTCGAACCCGAGTAGCGCGCGGACCAGCCGCTGCAGCGGTGGCTGCCTGCGCCTGCGGCGCTCGTCGAAGCGACGCCGGATGGTGGCGACCGACGGCACCACCTTGGGTCCGACGGCATCCATGACGTAATCCGCGTGGCCCTCCAGCAGGGTGCCCAGCACCAGCAGCTGATCGAGCGCGCGGCGCTGCGGCTCGGCCTGCACCGCCCGCAGCAGACCCACCATCCCCCCCGGCTCGGCGGTGCCCGTGGAACCGTTGCGGGCGCTGCGCACGAATTCGGCGAGCCTGCCGACGGCCTCGGCGATGTCCACCCCGGGCTCCTCGGTAAGCACCCCCAGCGCGCCGGCCATGTGATCAGCCAGCCACGGATGGGCCCGGAACTGGACCCGGTGAGTCACCTCGTGCAGACACACCCACAGCCTGAAATCAGCAGGTGTCAAACGTAATTGGCGTTCAACGGCGATTACGTTCGGATACACCAGCAGCAACTCGCCACCGCGGACTCCGAACGGGTCGTACTGCCCCAGGATGCCCGAGGACACGAACGCCAGGACCGCGCCGGTCTGCGCCCCGGTCATCCGGCCGCTGATGAAGCCTCGGGGTTTCTCACCACCACCGGTCATCACTTGCATCGACTGGGTGGCCGCCCGGATCCAGTCCGGCCGGTCAACCACGCGTGCCTCCGGGATCTCACCACCTTCGATCAACCCGGTCACTTCGCGCACCGGCAACTCGGCCCGGCGTGCGAATTCCGACAACTGCTCGATCGCCTGCCGGCGGGTGTAATCGGTGGCCGACGGCGCCGGACGCGCCAGTTTCACCCCCACGGTCGCGGCGAAGTGCCAGTCCACCGCACGCCCGAGCGTCAGCCCGGCAGAGCTACTCACGAGTGGCATCCGCACGACCGCAGGGCGGTGGCCACCGCGTCGATCGCAGTGCGGCCGGTCGGCCCGGCGTCGTTGGAGAGCAACGCGAAGGTGAGCACCCGGCCGCTGTCGTCGGTGACGATCCCGGCCAACGCATTGGTGCCGGTCAGCGATCCGGTCTTGGCACGCAGCCAGCCGGAGGCGTCGCGCCCCGCCTCGGTGTCCAGGTAGCGGTTGGACAACGTACCGCTGCCGCCGGCAACCGGCAGCAGGTCGACCAGCGGGCGCAGGTCGGGGTGGCCGTCTCCGGTGGCGGCGTTGATCACCCCGTCGATCGTGGTGGCGGTCAACCGGTCGTCGACCGACAGTCCGCTGGAGTCCTCCAACCGCGCACCACGGGTGTCGATGCCGGCATCGGCCAGAACGCTCAGCACGGCCTGTGCAGCGCCGGTGAAGCTCGGCGGTCGATTCAGGTAGTCCGCCACCTCGCGGCCGATCGACTCGGCCATCACGTTGTCGCTCGCGTGCATCATCACGCGCAGCCGCTCCATCAGCGGCGGCGACTGCACCGCAGCGATCTGGTGACCACCGTTGAACACCGTCGGCAGGACGGTGACCGTCGCGGGATCGACGCCGAGCGCCGCGGCCAAGGCGCGGCCGGCGTCCAGCGCGGGGGTCCTGGACCGGCGTGACTCCACACTGACCGGCTGGGTCCGACCGCCGTCGAGCATCACCGGTTCGATCGGCGCGATGTCACCGCCGTCGATGTCGAGCGGATCCCAGCCCACAGCCATGGTCGGCCCGGTATAGGCACTGACGTCGACCTGAACCCCGGTCACCGCGATGCCGCTGCGCCGCACCTGCTCGGCCAGGTCGCTGATCCGGGCCGCGTCGCGGTACCAGGTCTGAGCGCCTTTCGGGGCAGCCGACAACGTGGGATCGCCACCGCCCTTGAGCACGACCAGTCCGGGTTGTCTGCGCTGGTCGGCTGCCACCACAGTGGTGGTCAGCCGCGCGTCGCGTTCGAGGGTGAGCAGTGCTGCGGCCGCGGTGAGCGCCTTGTTCGTCGATGCCGGCTGCATCGGCACGTCAGCCCCGCGTACCCACAGCGGGGTTCCGCTGATCGCGTCGCTGACGCGGCCGGTCAGATCACCCAGGTTCGGGTCGGCCAGGGCAGGCGCCAGGGTGGCCGCCAGCCCGGACGGGGTGGGTTCGGGAGCGGTGTCGGCGACCGGGACGACGCCCGGTTGGGCCGTCGCCGGAGCCGGTGCCGGCTTGGCCACGGGTGCCTCGCCGGCCGAGGGGCCGGTACTCAGCATCGCCGCCACCATGACCACCACGGTCACCACGGCCAGCACCGCCAGTCCGATCGCCACGTGGGTTGATCGACGCCACCGAGTGGGCCGCATGTACCTCCCCTTCTCGAGTGTCAGTAAGGCGCCCTTTAGTGCAGCGTATCGCTCCACTACTGTTGACCCGCGTCGTCACCTGGCGCACCCAGAGTCGAGCACAGGCGAAGGAGCCACGGCAGTGCAGTTCGAGGTAGTCATCGAGATTCCGAAGGGTTCACGCAACAAATACGAGGTGGACCACGACACCGGGCGGGTGAAGCTCGACCGCCATCTGTACACCTCGATGGGGTACCCCACCGATTACGGCTTCATCGAGGACAGCCTCGGGGAGGACGGCGACCCGCTCGATGCGATGGTGCTGTTGCCGGAGTCGGTCTTTCCCGGCTGCACGATCTTGGCGCGGCCGGTCGCGATGTTCCAGATGACCGACGAGATGGGCGGCGACGACAAGGTGCTGTGCGTGCCCGCGGGAGACTCGCGGTGGGATCACGTTCAGGAACTCGGCGACGTGCCGTCGTTCGAGCTGGAAGCGATCAAGCATTTCTTCGTCCACTACAAGGACCTGGAGCCGAACAAGTTCGTCAAGGCCGCCGACTGGGCCGGGCGCGACAAGGCCGAGGCCGAGGTGCTGCGTTCGCTGGAGCGCTTCCAGGCGGACCCGCACTGACCTCGCACCGAAGGCGTCCCTGATACGAGGGCGTTACTGTCTGTTGCACGCCGGTTAAATCCGGTTCTTCGGCTGGCGATCGGGCTATCCGGCTCTGATCATTGCGGTGAGAGTTCCTTCGAGAGGTGCCACCGCAATGTTGATGCATCAGGGCATAGGCTTGGACGCCTTCAACGGCATGCCGATGCGCAAGGCCGTCCACGCGGTCTTCGAGTGTTGCTCCAGCGTCCCGCTGGCGGCCGACCTGGCCCGCGGCCGGCCCTACGCCTGCCACGAAGCTTTGCTGCGGCGCGCTGACGACCTGCTCTTCGACCTGTCCGAGGCGTCGATGGACGAGATCCTGCAGGCCTATCCCTGCGTCGGGCAACGCCCGCGCAGCACTCGGTCGGCCGCCGAAGTCTGCGCGGTCTGGGACGACCGCGCAGAGATGATGGACCAACTCAAGGCCGCGACCGACCACTATGCCGACCAGTTCGGCTTCCCGTTCGTCATGTACGTCGACGGCCTCGATGCCGACGGAGTCCTGGCCGCGGTCGGCGATCGGATGCACAACGTGGCAGAAACCGAGCGCAAGGTCGTCCGCAACGAACTGGCCAAGATCAATCGGAGTCGGCTGCAGCGCATGCTGGGCCCGGAGGGCGGCTACCAGAACTGGTGAGAGCGCTCGCCTAAGCTCGGTGCGGTGAACCCGTCGGGGTCTGCGGCGCGCCCTCGTTTCCTGTCGCTGCCGGATCTGGCTGCGCGGTCGGTGGGCGGCGCCGTGTTGTGGGCGAACGATGACCTCTTCGCCGCGAAGGAGAACCTCATCGCGGCCGGGCCGGCCCGGCACAGTTCGGCCACTTTCGGCCACAAGGGTCAGGTCTACGACGGGTGGGAGACCCGGCGGACCCGCGGCGTCGGACCGGAATCCCACGACTCGGCCATCGTCCGGCTCGGTGTGCCCGCGATCGTGCGCGGACTGGTGGTGGACACCTCGTGGTTCACCGGAAACCACCCGGCGCAGATCTCGGTTCAAGCCGCTTTCGCGCCGGGTCATCCGTCGGCACAGCAGCTGGTCGGCGAGACGCATTGGACCACCCTGGTGCCGCGCAGCAAGGTCGGCGGCGACTGCCTGAACCCGTTCGAGGTTGCTTCGGACCGAGCCTGGACCCATCTGCGACTGTGCATCTACCCCGACGGCGGTGTGGCACGACTTCGGGTGCACGGCGAGGGGCTGCTGGACCCGGGGTTCGCCGACCTGCCCCTGGACCTGGCGGCCCTGCAGAGCGGCGCCCGTGTTCTCGCCTGCTCGGACATGTTCTACGGCTCGCCGAACAATCTGCTGCTGCCCGGCGTGGCCCGCACGATCGGCGAGGGGTGGGAGACCGCACGGCGCCGCGACAGCGGCAACGACTGGGTACACCTGCAGCTGGCGGGCTCCGGCCTGGTGACCACCGCAGAACTGGATACGTCCTGCTTCATCGGCAATGCCCCCGGCGCCGCACGGTTGAGTGGGCGTGACGGCAGTGATCCCCGCGGCGAGTGGTTCGAGTTGCTGGCACTCACCGAGTTGCAGCCCGACACCCGTCACCGCTTCCGCCTCGGCGATCCGCGCTCGGTCACCGAGGCCAGGCTCGACATCTATCCGGACGGCGGCATGGCACGGCTGCGGTTGTACGGCACGCTGACCGCCGCAGGACAGCGCCGGGCCCGCGAGAAATGGGATACCGGCGGTCGCAGTTGACCCGATCCGGCGCTCGCGCGCATCGACATTGAGGATTGGCAGGGCGTCACTCGAACTTTGGCTGCCAATGTTCAATCTCGGCAGCGGGGCACATCAGCGGCGGGACTGACGCTGAGTAGGTTTGGTGCCGTGTCAGCGGCATACCCCGGGATTCCCGCGCAGTACGCGCTGTCGTCGTTGGCTGCCGAACCACGCACCTTGATCGACATCCTCAACGACACCGCCGCCCGCTACCCGGACGCGGCGGCGATCGACGACGGCAGCGTCCAGCTCAGCTACGACGAACTGGTCTCCGACATCGAAGAGAGCGTTCAATGGCTGGCCGCCCGTGGCATCGGCCGCGGCGACCGGGTCGGCATCCGCATGCCATCGGGCAGCTACGCGCTCTACGTCGCGATCCTGGCCGTCCTGGCCGCCGGGGCGGCTTACGTGCCGGTGGACGCCGACGATCCCGGGGAGCGCGCCGAACTGGTCTTCACCGAGGCCGACGTCGTCGCCGTGATCACCGAAGCCGGCCTGGTCCGCTGGCCCGGTTCGTCTCGCGGCTGGCGGGCGGGGGCTCCGCTGGGCCGCGACGACGCCTGGATCATCTTCACCTCGGGCTCCACCGGTACCCCCAAGGGCGTGGCGGTGACGCACCGCAGCGCCGCCGCCTTCGTCGATGCAGAAGCGCAGATGTTCGTCCAGCACAGCCCGCTCGGCCCCGGCGACCGGGTGCTGGCCGGGCTCTCGGTGGGCTTCGACGCATCGTGTGAGGAGATGTGGTTGGCCTGGAGGCACGGCGCATGCCTGGTCCCGGCGCCACGGTCACTGGTACGCAGCGGCATGGACCTGGGTCCGTGGCTGGTTTCGCGGGAGATCACCGTGGTGTCCACGGTGCCGGCACTGGCCGCGCTCTGGCCCGCCGAAGCACTGGAATCGGTGCGCCTGTTGATCTTCGGAGGCGAGGCGTGCCCGCCCGAACTGGCCCGGCGCCTCACCGCGGGTCCCGATTCGGCGGGCCGTGAGGTGTGGAACACCTACGGCCCCACCGAGGCCACCGTCGTCGCCTGCGCGGCCCGGTTGGACGGCGCAGTGGAGCAGCAGGGCGACGAGTTGGGCTCCGACCTGAGTGCGGTCAGCATCGGATTGCCGCTGCCCGGCTGGGATCTGGCGGTCGTGGACGGCCAGGGCATACCCGTCGGCACCGGTGAGGTCGGCGAACTGGTGATTGGTGGGGTAGGCCTGGCGCGCTACCTCGATCCGGCCAAGGACGCAGAGAAGTACGCGCCGATGGACACTCTGGGCTGGGCGCGTGCCTACCGCACCGGTGACCTGGTGCGGCTGGAGGCCGAGGGTTTGTACTTCTGCGGCCGGGCCGACGACCAGGTCAAGGTTGGCGGGCGGCGGATCGAACTCGGCGAGGTCGATGCGGCGCTGACCCAGCTGCCGGGCGTCAGCGCCGGCGCCACCGCAGTCCGGCACAACTCCAGCGGGACACCCCTGCTGGTCGGCTACATCGTGGCTCAGACCGCAGGACCCGAGCAGGAGTTCGACGTGTCCGCAGCTCGGGCGATGTTGGCAGATACCTTGCCTGCCGCCATGGTGCCGCGACTGGTACTGCTCGACGAACTGCCCACCCGGACCTCGGGCAAGGTCGACCGGGATGCGTTGCCCTGGCCGGTGGACGGTGCCGACGATGCGGCCAGCGGACCGTCACTCGGCGGCACCGCCGGATGGCTGGCCGAGTTGTGGCGCGACGTCCTCGCAGCGCCCGTCGACGGTCCAGAAGCCGACTTCTTCGCCCTTGGCGGCGGCTCGTTGTCGGCGGCGCAGCTGGTGGCCGCGTTGCGGCCACGCTACCCGCAGGTGACTGTCGCCGACCTGTATGACCATCCCCGGCTCGGATCGCTGGTGGCCTACCTCGACGAACTCGAGCCGCCGCCCAGGGTCGAAACGCGCGAGGTGACCCCGACGTCGTGGCTGACCCAGGCGGCGCAGGTCGCGTTGTCGGTACCGCTGGCCACGCTGACCGGACTGCAATGGGTGATCTGGCTGGCGGCGGTCAACAACCTCGCCGCTGCCTGGAACCTGGTGCCCTGGACCAGGGCGGTGAGCTGGTGGTGGATCGTCGCCGGATTCGTTCTGTTCGTCGCGCCGGTGGGCCGGATGGGAATCGCTGCGCTGGGGGCGCGGATGCTGCTCGGCGGCCTGCAGCCCGGAACCTACCGCCGCGGAGGTGCGGTGCACCTTCGGGTGTGGCTCGCCGAGCGGCTTGCCGCGGCCAGCGGTGCGGAGAATCTGGCAGGCGCGCCATGGTTGGTTTACTACGCACGGGCGCTGGGCAACTCGATCGGCAAAGGGGTTGACCTGCATTCGGCTCCGCCGGTGACCGGGATGTTGACACTCGGGCACCGTTGCTCAGTCGAACCCGAGGTCGACCTGTCCGGATATTGGATCGACGGGGACCTGTTCCACGTCGGGCCGATCACCGTGGGCAATGACGCCACCATCGGCGCCCGCACCACTCTGCTTCCCGGCGCGGTCGTCGGCAAGAACGCTGATGTGGCACCGGGTTCCGGGGTGACCGGCAAGGTGAAGAACCGCCAGTACTGGAAGGGCTCACCCGCGGTGAAGTCCGGTAAGGCGCGACACCCGTGGCCCGACCACCGACCACCGCGCGCACCGCAGTGGGTCGCCGCGTTCGGGGTGACGTCGCTGCTGTTGGGCGCGCTGCCGCTGGCCGCGCTGGCATGCGGTCTGGCGGTGATCGGCTGGGCCGTGCGCGACACCGAGTCGCTGTCACAGGCAATCGGGCCGGCCGTGCTGTGGACTCCGGTGGCGGCTCTGGTCGCCCTCGCGGTGTACGCGGCACTGACGGTGATCGGGGTACGCGCACTGTCGGTTCGGCTCTACGAGGGCTACCACCCGGTGCGCAGTCGCACCGGATGGCAGCTGTGGGCCACCGAGCGGTTGATGGACGCGGCGCGCAACTACCTGTTCCCGCTCTATGCCAGCCTGCTCACACCGTGGTGGCTGAGACTGCTGGGGGCGAAGGTAGGTCGCGGCACCGAGATCTCAACGGCGCTACTGACTCCGAAGTTCACCGTGATCGAGGACGGGGCTTTCCTGGCCGACGACACCATGGTGGCCTCTTACGAACTCGGCGGCGGCTGGATTCATGCGGCTCGGGCGACCGTCGGCAAGCGGGCGTTCCTGGGCAACTCCGGCATCACCCAGCCCGGTCGCAGGGTTCCCGACGACGGGCTGGTGGCGGTCCTGTCCGCCGCTCCGCGCAAGGCGAAGGTCGGATCGTCCTGGCTGGGCAGCCCGCCGGTCCGGTTGCGGCGCAAGCCAACCGCGGCCGACGCACTGCGTACCTTCCACCCGACGGCCCGGCTGAAGACCATGCGCGGGGCTGTCGAGACCTGTCGGCTGGTACCGGTGATCCTGACATTCGGGATCGGCGTGGCGGTGCTGGCGGCCCTGCAGGCACTAATCGTCCACTCCGGCTATCTGTGGGCGGCGCTGGCCGGCGGGCTGGTGCTGCTCGGCGCCGGAGCGGTGGCCGGCGGGCTGGCGGTGATCGCGAAATGGGTTGTGGTCGGCCGGATCAAGGCCATCGAACATCCGTTGTGGTCGTCGTTCGTCTGGCGCAACGAGGTGTCCGACACCTTCGTCGAGTCCGTTGCCGCGCCGTGGTTCGCCCGCGCCGCCAGCGGCACCCCGGTGATGAACCTGTGGCTACGCGCTCTGGGTGCGCGAATCGGGCGCGGCGTCTGGTGCGAAACCTACTGGCTACCCGAAGCGGACCTGGTCACTCTGGAGCGCGGCAGCACAGTGAATCGGGGCTGTGTGGTTCAGACCCATCTGTTCCACGACCGCATCATGCGAATGGACACCGTGGTGCTCGAGGACGGGGCCACGCTGGGCCCGCACTGCGTCGCGCTGCCCGCCGCCCGCATCGGCGCCGGCGCCACGATCGGGCCGGCGTCGCTGGTGATGCGCGGCGACGAGGTGCCACCGTCGACCCGCTGGCAGGGCAATCCGATCGCGCCCTGGAACACGTTGCGGAAGAAGCGCGGTGGGCGCAAGGCCGGCAGAACGCCCAAGGGTTCGGCGGCGTGACGCGGAAGAAATCTGGCAGCCCGGCACCGGTGATCGACCCGTACCTGCCGACGAACGGCAACTTCGGGTATCGGGTGTCCCGCTACGAACTGCAGCTGGAGTACAAGGTGGCGATCAACCGGCTCGCCGGCTCGGCATCGATCACCGCGGTGACACTGGCGGCATTGCGCACCTTCACGCTGGACCTTTCCGACGCACTGACGGTAAGCAAGGTATCGGTGAACGGTCGGCGCCCCGCTCAGTACCGCTGTTCCGGAGGAAAGCTGCACATCGGGTTGGCCTCGGCACTGCCCGCCGGTGCGGCACTGTCGATCACGGTGCGCTACAGCGGATCTCCGCGCCCCATCTGCACACTGTGGGGCGAGGTGGGCTTCGAAGAGCTGTCCGACGGCGCGCTGGTCGCCGGCCAGCCCAACGGCGCGGCGTCCTGGTTTCCCTGTGATGACCACCCCAGATCCAAGGCGAGCTACCAGATCCAGATCAGCACCGAAACCCCCTACCGCGCCATCGCCAACGGCGAACTGGTATCACGACGGGCCCGGGCGGGCATGACCACCTGGACCTACGAACAAGCCGAGCCGACATCGCCTTACCTGGTGACGCTGCAGATCGGTAAGTACGACACGATGCGGTTGGCCAAGTCGCCGGTACCGATGTACGCCGCCCTGCCGCCGCGGCTAAGGCGCAACTTCGACCACGACTTCGACCGCCAACCACAAATGATGAAACTGTTCATCAAGTTGTTCGGCCCCTACCCACTGGCCAACGGATACACGGTGGTGGTAACCGACGACGACCTCGAGATACCTCTCGAGGCTCAAGGTGTCTCCGTCTTCGGCGCCAACCACTGCGACGGTCAGCGCCGATCAGAACGGCTGATCGCCCACGAACTCGCCCACCAGTGGTTCGGCAATTCGGTCACCGCACGCCGCTGGCGCGACATCTGGTTGCACGAAGGCTTCGCCTGTTATGCGGAGTGGCTGTGGTCCGAGCACGTCGGTGAGGAGTCCGCCGACGAGTGGGCGCGCCATTACCACGTGCGCCTGCTGGACTCCCCGCAGGACCTGCTGTTGACCGACCCCAAGCCCCCAAACATGTTCGACGACAGGGTGTACAAGCGCGGAGCGCTCACGTTGCACGCGTTGCGTCGTCGACTCGGCGACGACAATTTCTTCGCACTTCTCAACGACTGGACCGCGCGCTACCGGCACGGCACGGCAGTGACCGACGACTTCACCGGCCTGGCGGCGAAGTACACCAGCGAGTCACTGCGTCCGCTGTGGAACGCGTGGCTCTACTCCACCGACACGCCTGCACTGGGTGCCGACTTGTGACCGACGCCTCCACCGCGCCGATGGGCCCGCTGCGTGCCGGGGGAAACTCGGCGGGGCCGATCGCGCGCGGCAGCGTCGCGCGGGTCGCGGTAGCAACCGTGCTGACCGCGCTGTGTGGCTACGTCGTCCTCTACCTCGCGGCACGTGACCTCGGCCCCGAGGGTTTCTCGGTCTTCGGCGTGTTCTGGGGCGCGTTCGGGTTGGCCAGTGGCGCTGCCTTCGGCCTGCTGCAGGAGACTACCCGTGAGGTTCGTTCCTTGCGCCACAACGCGATCCGCGCCGGACCCCGCACCCGACCGATGGCGGTCGCGGCCATGGTCGGGGTCGCCGCGGCGGCGTTGATCGTGGTCAGCGCACCGGCATGGTCATCACAGGTGTTCGTAGAGTCCAGCGCGCTCAGTGTCGCGCTACTCGCTGCTGGACTGGCCGGGTTCTGCCTGCATGCGACGCTGCTGGGGATGCTGGCCGGTGAAAACCGCTGGACCGAGTACGGATCGCTGATGGTGACCGACGCCGGTATCCGAGTTGCGGTAGCGGTGGCGACCTTCATCCTCGGTTGGGGTCTGGTCGGATTCCTTTGGGCAACGGTGGCCGGTGCGGTGGCATGGTTGCTCATGCTGGCGGTGTCGCCGACGACGCGCACTACCGCCCACCTGCTCACCCTTGGCGGCACAAGGACGTTTCTGCGCGGCGCGGCACACTCGATGGCGGCCGCCGGGGCCAGTGCCGTTCTAGTGATGGGATTCCCGGTGCTGTTGAAGGCTACATCGGGTGATCTGGGCGCCACCGGTGGCGTGGTGATCCTGGCCGTCACCCTGACCCGGGCGCCACTGTTGGTGCCGTTGACTGCCATGCAGGGAAATTTGATCGCCCACTTCGTCGACCAGCGGGCCAACCGGATGCGTGCACTGGCCGGCCCGGCCGCCGCGGTGACCGGCCTCGGCGCCGTCGGCGTTGCTGCGGCGGGACTGGCGGGACCGTGGCTCTTGCAGGTCGCGTTCGGCCCCCAGTATCAGGCCGGCGGGGCGTTGCTGGCATGGCTGACCGCAGCCGCGGTGGCAATCGCGCTGCTGACGCTGACCGGTGCCGCGGCGGTCGCGGCGGCACTTCACCGCGCCTACGCCGCGGGTTGGGTAGGTGCCACCGTCGCCGCGGTGCTGTTGCTGATGCTGCCGCTGAGCCTGGAGACCCGCACGGTGATCGCGCTGCTGTGCGGCCCACTGGCGGGCATCGCGGTGCACCTGGCCGCCCTGGTCCGGTCTGGGCCCCGGCCGCACTATCCTACGGAGGTTTACGACGACGGAGGAACCACATGACCTGGTTGGTGACGGGCGGGGCCGGCTACATCGGCTCGCACGTGGTGCGCGCTCTGCTCGAGGCCGACATGCCGGTCGCTGTGATCGACGACCTGTCCACGGGTTTGGAGCAGTTCGTCCCGGCCGGCGTGCCGCTGGTGCGTGGCACCATACTCGACGCGGGGCTCGTCGAGCGCACCCTTCGGGAGCATGCCGTCACCGGCGTGATCCATGTGGCGGGTTTCAAGTTCGCCGGAGTCTCCGTCGAGCAGCCGTTGCACACCTATGAGCAGAACGTCTCGGCGATGGTCACCCTGCTCACGTCGATGGCCGCGGTCGGAACCGGGAAAGTGGTGTTCTCCTCCAGTGCAGCCACCTACGGCACTCCCGACACCGACTTCGTCACCGAGCAGACACCTACCAACCCCGAATCACCCTATGGGGTAAGCAAACTGATCGGAGAGTGGATTCTTCGCGACACCGGACGGGCAACCGGGCTGCGGCACACCAGCCTGCGTTACTTCAACGTGGTCGGCTCGGGTTCACCGGATCTCTTCGACACCAGCCCGCACAATCTGTTCCCGGTCGTATTCGACATGCTCTACCGCGGAGAGACACCGCGGATCAACGGTGCCGACTACCCCACCCCGGACGGCACCTGCGTTCGCGACTACATCCATGTCGCTGACCTCGCGCTGGCTCACGTCGCTGCCGCGCGCCGGCTGGATGCCGGCGATCCGGTGGAAGCCATCTACAACCTGGGCAGTGGCGGCGGTACCTCGGTTCGCGAGATCATGTCGGCGATCCGCACCGTGACCGGTGTCGACTTCGAACCGTCCATCAACGCGCGCCGTCCGGGTGACCCCGCACGCATCGTCGCATCCGGCGAACTGGCCGCACGCGATCTCGGCTGGCAGATGCGCCATTCGCTCGAGCAGATGGTGGAATCCGCCTGGGTCGCCAGACAACGCGCCGGCGACACCTACCCACGGTAGACGCCGTCGTGAACCGGGTCGCCCGCGCCGCCGCCGCGCTGATCGCGGTTCAGCTGGCCGTCCGGGCGGCGCTCGCCTTCGGCGGTTACTTCTATTGGGACGATCTGATTCTTGTGGGCCGAGCCGGAACTCAGGGACTGCTGTCCCCGGGGTATCTGTTCGACGACCATGACGGCCACGTCATGCCGGCGGCCTTCCTGGTGGCGGGCGGCATCACCCGAGTGGCACCGCTGGACTGGATCGGACCGGCGATCAGCCTGGTGCTGCTACAGCTACTTGCGTCGCTGGCGCTGCTACGAGCGCTGCACGTGATCCTGGGCTGGCGGCCGGTGTTGTTGGTGCCGTTGACTTTCGCGTTGTTCACGCCGTTGGCAGTGCCGGGCTTCGCGTGGTGGTCCGCGGCGCTGAACTCGCTGCCGATGCTGGCGGCGCTGTCGTGGGTTTGCGCCGACGTGATCCTGTTGGTCCGCACCGGAAACCGGCGCTACGCCGTCACCGCGGTGCTGGTGTACTTCGGTGGGCTGCTGTTCTTCGAGAAGGCCGCCGTCATCCCGTTTGTCGCCTTCGCTGTCGCCGCGCTACTCCTGCACGTCGGTGGCGATCACCGGGCGCTGAGGACGGTGTGGCGCCGTGCAATCCGGGTATGGTTTCCCGCCCTGGCGTTGACCGGGCTCTGGATCGGGGTGTACCTGTTCGTCGTCGACCAGCAGCGCTGGAGCTTCGACCTCGCGATGACGTGGGACCTATTGCGCCGCTCCGTCACCCATGGCATCGTGCCGGGGCTGGCCGGTGGCCCTTGGGACTGGCAGCGGTGGGCTCCCGCCTCACCGTGGGCGACGCCGCCGGTGGCGGTGATGGTGCTTGGCTGGCTGCTGCTGTCCGCCGCGGCGACGGTATCCCTGTTGCGCAAGAAACGGATCGGCGCGGTCTGGCTGGTCGCGGTGGGTTATGTCGTCGCATGCCAGGTCCCGATCTACTTGATGCGGTCGTCGCGATTCACCGCGCTGGAACTGGCCCAGACATTGCGCTACTTCCCTGACCTGGTAGTCGTGCTTGCACTGCTTGCCGCGGTTGCGTTGGCGGCCCCCAACCGGGAACGGTCCGGCCGCCTGGGACCATCACCGGTGCGCACGGTGACGGTGATAGTCATCGGAGCCGCATTCCTCGTGAGCAGCCTGTACTCGACGGCGACCTTCCTGAGATCCTGGCGCGACAGCCCGGTACGGCCGTATCTGCACAACGCTCAATCCTCTTTGGCGCACGCATACGCCACGTCGCCCGCGCCGGTTCTGGATCAGGAGGTGGACCCGCTGGTGCTGCAACGGGTGGCGTGGCCGGAGAACCTGGCCAGCCACATGTTCGCGCTGGTGCGTGAGAGGCCGGAGTTCGCCCATCACACCACTGAGCTCCGGATGTTCGACACCAGCGGACATCTCGTCGATGCCGAGGTCACCTGGGTGCGTGCCATCCTCGCGGGTCCGCAACCGCGCTGTGGGTACTTCGTCCGGCCCGACCACGAGGTGGAGATGCCGATGGACGGACCCCTGCTACCCGCGGACTGGGTCGCCGAAATCAACTATCTGGCCAATGTCGACGGCTCGCTGACCTTCTCCTTGCCCGAGGGCCGCGAAACCAGGGTGCCGGTGCGGCCCGGACTGAACCGGGTGTTCGTCCGCCTTCCCGGTGCCGGCGACGCTATCCGGGTGCAAGCCAACACCGCCGCACTCGCCGTGTGCATCTCGCCGGGCCCGGTCGGCTTTCTGGCGCCACGCTGAACCCCGGAGCTCGTCGAGCCTCGGCCGAGCGTGCGCTGGCTGCGAATACCCGGCCACGATTTCGCAGTGGTTGCACGCTCGGCGGTGGCCGGCCGCCACATCATCTCAACAGCGATGGGTCGCGGAATCGTCGTACGGCTACACCCGGCCAAAGTGGCCTCCGAAAGCTGCCGAGGCGGTTACCGTGATGTCTGCGAGGTCTATGTTTTTCGGCTAAGGGCGGGATCATGGCGTTGCGGATCTCCGCGAAACAGCTGCTTGCGGTTTCTCTTGGTGTCATCGCGATGGTCTTCGCCGTCGCAGTGTCGGCTTCGCTCATCAGCCAGGCGTCGGTCGAGCGCATCGCCGCCGACTTCGAGAACCGTCTCCTTCCGTTCCAGGAGAAGAGCGCGGAGTTGGCCCGCGCATACCTCAATCAAGAGACCGGCCAACGCGGGTTTCTGCTGACCGACAATCCAGTAACCCTGGAGCCTTACAACTCAGCAACCGTTGAGGCCGAGCGCCTGATCCCCGAGCTTCGTGCCGAACTTGCCCGGGAACCAGACGGCGGCGAACTCCTCCAGCTGTTCGAAGAGGTCGTCACCGCGGCCACCGTCTGGCGCGAGCAGGCCGCCGAGCCGCAGATCGCCGCTCAGCGCGCTGAGTCGATTCCCAAGGAACAGCTCAGGCAGATGGTCCTCGACGCCAAAGAACTGTTCGACCGGCTACGCGAACGAGCGCGGGTGCTCAACGCGCGTCTAGACAGCTTGATCGCCGAAAGGCTTCAGCAGCTCCGTTCGGTACAGCGCACGGCCAGCATCGTTCAGTACAGCGCGGCAACCGCCCTGGTAGCCGTCATCGTTGGCGTGTTCCTCTTGACGACTCGCATGGTCAATCGGCCGGTTACCCGGCTCGTCGGCGACGTACGCGATGTGGCCGCCGGGGTGTACGACAAGCCCATCGGCACAACAGGTCCCAGCGAGATTCGAGAGATTTCTACTGCCGTGCGGGACATGCGTGACACGTTGATCGAAGCGCGTCACGAACTCCAGACCGAGAAAGACCGGTTCGAGTCCGTAGTGGGCAAGACGCCATCGGCTATCTCGGTACGTGATCCCCAACACCGCTACACCATGGTCAACGCAGCGTTCTGCCAGTTGTTCGGGTATCCGTCGGTCGAGGATGTGATCGGTCGAACCGAGGATGAGATCCTGCCGAGCGATGTCCTTGAACGCTCCCAGCGTGCCGCGCCTGAGCTCCTGGCCGGGGGCACTTCCTTCGATGAGGAGTCGATCCGGTGTGGTCCGGAAAACATCTTGACCGTGACCCACCGATTTCCGTTGCTCAATGGCGCTGGCACAGTCACAGAGCTGGTGACGGTACGAACAGACATCACTCACCGCAAGCAAGTCGAGCTGGAGGCCGCCGAACGGGCCAAGTGGCAAGAACTGGTCGCCTCCGCCATCAGCACCGGCAGGCTCTTGGTCTACTCGCAGCCCATCGTCGACATCGCCAGCAGGCAAACGGTTGCCGAGGAGTTGCTGGTGCGGCTGCGCGCCCCCGAGACAGGGGAGGTTCTGCCTCCGGGCACGTTTCTGCCCCAGTGCGAGCAGCACGGGCTGATGCCTTTGATCGACAAGTACATGGTCGGACGCGCGATCGAATTGGCGCGTGGTGGCCGGCAGGTTTCGGTGAACATCACCGGTCAAACGATCGCCGATGGCCCAACGATGGAGCAGATTCTGGAAGCCCTCTCCGACGCAGGGCCAGACGTAGCAGACAAGATCATCTTCGAGATCACCGAGACGACTGCCCTGGCTTCGCCTGCTATGGCCAAGAGATTTTCGGTGAGTATGCGAGATCGGGGCTGCCGAGTTGCCCTCGACGATTTCGGCACCGGCTACGGGACGTTCACCGAACTGCGACATCTTGATCTCTACGCATTGAAAATCGACTTCAGCTTCGTCCGCAGCATGCTCGAGGATCGCGACGACGAACGCGCCGTGAGCACGATCGTCTTCGTGGCCAAGACTTACGGACTGACTGCGATCGCCGAAGGTGTTGAGTCGCAGGAGGTGCTGGAAAGGCTTGCCGAGCTAGGAGCGGATCGCGCGCAGGGATATCTCTTCGGCAGACCGGCGCCGATCGATGCGTAGCCGAGCGGCGGGTCGGCGCGAGGACGACGCGGTCCCCGGCACCAGGCCCGCGCGCCGCGGAAGTTGGAGCCGCCTGGGGGAATCGAACCCCCGACCTATTCATTACGAGTGAATCGCTCTGCCGACTGAGCTAAGGCGGCCGGATCCGGCGCGATGAGTCTACGGCAGCTCTGCACCGGGCCGCCAAGTCGCTCTGCCAACGGTCAGTTCCGGAGCGCCCGGCCTACTGTCGCGACCATCGCATCGACGGCGAACTTGGGCTTGACGTTGACCGTCAGCGATTCCCGGCATTCCAGCACCGCTTCTATGCACCGCAACAACCTGTCCGGTGACGCGTGGGCGGCAAGGGCCGCTACCTTCTCAGCCATGTCCGGGTGGTTGGCCCGAACCGTTCCCGACCCGGACGAGACCAGCATCGCGTCCCGGAAATAGGTGGCGAGGTCGATCAACGCACGATCCAGCGCGTCGCGCGAGGCGCGGGTGTGGCGTGACTTCTGCCGCCGCTCGAGGTCCTTGATGGCCCCCGCCGCACCGCGAAGAGCCCCAGCGGTGCCCTTGCCAGTGCCGCCGGCACCCAGCGCGGTCCGCAGTTCCTCGGTCTCGAGCTCGTTACGTCCGGCCGTCAGGGCCTTGGCCTCCGCTTCAGCGGCTTCCACGAGTTCTTCGGCTGCGGCGTAGGCACGTGACGGCGTCGCCGCATCGCGTGCCAGGCTCAGCGCGCGCTGACGCCGCAGCCGAGCGTCCTCGTCGATGGCGAGCCTCCGCGCACGGCCGACGTGGCCGCCGCTGACCGACGCCGCCCACTGCGCCTCCTGCCGGGACAGGCCGTCGGATTCGATCAGTACTCGCGCGATCGCGTCGACAGCAGGTGTCACCAGCGCCAGGTGCCGGCATCGGGAGCGCAGCGTGATCGCAATGTCCTCCGGGTCGACCGACGGCGCGCACAAGACGAAGACCGTCGACGGGGGCGGCTCCTCGACGACCTTCAGCAGTGCGTTCGCCGCACCCTCGGTGAGTCGGTCGGCGTCCTCGATCAGCACCACCTGCCAGCGGCCGGTGCTGGGGCGCCGCGCCGCGACCTGAACGATGGCCCGCATCTCACTCACCCCGATCGACAACCCCTCGGGAACGACGCGGCGCACGTCGGCGTGGGTGCCGGCCATCGTGGTGAGGCAGGCCCGGCAGCCGCCGCACCCGGGAACACCGTCGGAAGTGCACTGCAGGGCGGCAGCAAAGCACTGTCCCGCGATGGACCGCCCGGATCCGGGTGGCCCGGTGAGAAGCCAGGCGTGTGTCATGGTCGCTGCGGCGGCGTCGATGTGAGCGGTATCACCGCGCGCCGCCGCCGCTGCCGCCACCAGCTCGGCTTCCACCGCGTCCTGCCCCACCAGCCGCGAAAACACCCCGCTCATCACCGCCAACCCTACTGTTGACAGCCGACACGGCGCCGCCGGCAAGCGGCCCGAAGGATTCCGGCGGCCCGTTACGGTGATCAGGTGAACTCCGTGGCGGTACCGATGGGGCGAATCCGCGGATTCTTCCGCTGGGTCGCGCGCACGCCGTGGCCGGTCTTCACCCTGGGGATGCTGCAGGCCGACATCATCGGCGCGCTGTTCGTGCTGGGCTTCCTGCGCTTCGGACTGCCGCCACAGGACCGCATCCAACTACAGGACCTACCGACACCGAACTTGGTGTTCTTCCTCGCCTACCTGTTCGTTTCGTTCACCGTCGGGGCCTACGTGAGCCTGCGCCTGTTGGTCCCGGTGATCCGGTGGCAGCGCCACGACACCCTGCTCGCCGACAGCGACCCCGCGACTACCGAACTGGCCCGCGCGCGGGCCTTGCGGATGCCCTTCTACCGGTCGGTGATCAGCGCCAGCAACTGGTGCCTGGGCTCGATTGCCTTCATCGTCGCCAGTTGGCCGGTGGCCAGCCGATCGGCTCCTGTGGTGGCGGTCGCGGTCGCTCTGGGCGCCACCGCCACGGCCATCATCGGCTACCTGCAGTCCGAGCGCACCCTGCGCCCGGTGGCGGTGGCCGCGTTGCGCGCCGGGGTGCCGGAGAACTTCCATGCCCCCGGTGTGGTCCTGCGGCAGCTTCTCACCTGGGTACTGTCCACCGGGGTACCCGTATTGGCGATCGTGCTGGCGCTGGTCGCCAGCAAGTTCGACATTCTCACCGCACCCGCCGACCGACTCAACACACCGGTGCTGCTGCTGGCGATCGCCGCACTGGTCATCGGGCTGGCCGGTACCTTGCTGGTGGCCATGTCCATCGCCGACCCACTGCGCCAGCTGCGCTGGGCGCTGAGCGAGGTACAGCGCGGCAACTACAACGCGCACATGCAGATCTACGACGCCAGCGAGCTGGGACTGCTGCAGGCCGGATTCAACGACATGGTCCGAGAACTCTCCGAACGTCAGCGCCTGCGCGACCTGTTCGGCCGCTATGTCGGTGAAGACGTCGCCCGCCGAGCTCTGGAACGCGGCACCGAACTGGGCGGCCAGGAGCGAGACGTCGCGGTGCTCTTCGTCGACCTCGTCGGCTCCACCGAGCTCGCCTCGACCATCCCTGCCGCCGATGTAGTCAACATCCTCAACGAGTTCTTCCGGGTGATCGTCGACACCGTCAGGCACCACGGCGGATTCGTCAACAAGTTTCAGGGCGATGCCGCGCTGTGCATATTCGGCGCTCCGATCGAGCACCCGGACGCCTCCGGTGCAGCGCTTGCAGCGTCGCGGGAACTGCACGACGAACTGATCGCGGTACTGGGCTTCATCGACTTCGGCATCGGGGTCTCCGCAGGTCGCGCCATCGCCGGGCACATCGGCGCGCAGGCCAGATTCGAGTACACCGTGATCGGGGATCCGGTCAACGAGGCCGCTCGGCTCACCGAGTTGGCGAAGCTGGAGGAAGGCCGCGTACTGGCCTCGGCGATCGCCGTCAGCGGAGCTCTGGACGCCGAAGCCCTGTGCTGGGACGTGGGCGAGATCGTGGAACTGCGGGGCCGGATCGCTCCCACCCAGCTGGCGCGGCCGGTGAACTCCACCCGGACCGGCGACGTTCCCGAGGTCCCCAGCGACGCTAAGCGCTAGAGCCGGCCGGTCACGCCTTCTTCGCGGACCTCTTTGCGGGCGCCTTCTTGGCTGCCTTCTTGGCCACCTTCTTCGTCCGTTTGACCGGACCCCGGGCCCGCCGGTCCGCGAGCAGTTCGGCGGCGCGCTCGTCGGTGACCGACAACACGTCGTCGCCCTTGCGCAGGCTGGCGTTGGTCTCGCCGTCGGTGACATAGGGGCCGAACCGGCCATCCTTGATCACCATCGGCTTTCCCGACGCCGGGTCGGTGCCCAGCTCACGAAGCGGCGGCGCGGCGGCCGTCTGGCGACCGCGGCGTTTGGGCTCGGCGTAGATCTTGAGCGCCTCGTCTAGGGTGACGGTGAACATCTGATCCTCGGTCGCCAGCGAGCGAGAATCACTACCGCGTTTCAGGTAGGGGCCGTACCGGCCGTTCTGGGCGGTGATCTCCTCGTTGGTGCCGGGATCAACGCCGACCACACGGGGTAGCGAGAGCAGCTTCAGCGCGTCCTCGAGGGTCACTGTCTCGAGATCCATTGTCCGCAACAATGATCCGGTGCGCGGCTTGGGCCCTGTCGGCTTCTTGCCCTTCTTCGCCGGCGTGCCCGCCGAACCGTCTTCGCCGCCAACCGAATCCGGCTCTGGCAGGACCTCCGTCACGTACGGCCCGTAGCGGCCGTCCTTGGCCACGATCTCGTGGCCGGTCTCCGGATCGACGCCCAGGGAACGGCCTTCCTGCGGGGTGGCGAAGAGTTTCTCGGCCAACTCCAGAGTCAACTCATCAGGGGTGAGCGCATCCTTGAGATTGGCCCGTTGCGGTTTCGTCTCACCGTCGTCGCCGACAACCATCCGCTCGAGATAAGGACCACTCTTGCCGACGCGCACATAGATCGGGCGGTCCTGTTCGTCGTCGAACAACTTGATGGAGTTGACTTCCCGAGCGTCGATCTCCTCGAGATTCACTCCGACCAGTCTCTTGAGACCGCCGGCGCGGGCTATCGAATCCGGCACTCCGTGCTCGCCGCCGAAGTAGAAGTTGTTGAGCCAGTTGCTTCGTCGCTCATGCCCGGCGGCGATCTCGTCAAGGTCGTCTTCCATGGCGGCCGTGAAGTCGTAGTCGACGAGTCGACTGAAGTGCTGCTCGAGCAGCCCGGTGACCGCGAATGCCACCCAGCACGGCACCAGCGCGCTGCCCTTCTTGTGGACGTAGCCGCGATCCTGGATCGTCTTGATGATCGACGAGTAGGTCGACGGCCGTCCGATGCCCAGATCCTCGAGTGCCTTGATCAGTGATGCCTCGGTGTAGCGCGCAGGCGGAGTGGTGGCGTGCCCGTCGGGGGTGAGCTCTTTGGCGTCGACGCGCTGCCCCTGCCGTAGTTGCGGCAGCCGGCTCTCGGCATCGTCGGCCTCACCGCCGGCCAACTCGTCGACGGTCTCGACATAGGCCTTCAGAAAGCCCGCGAAGGTGATGGTGCGGCCGCTCGCGCTGAACACCACCTGCTCGCCGCTGCCCGCCGCGCCGGCGATGCGGAGCGTCAGCGTGGTGCCCCGCGCGTCGGCCATCTGCGACGCCACCGTGCGCTGCCAGATCAGCTCGTAAAGCCGGAACTCATCGGCGTCAAGCTGGGCGTGCAGCTGGCCGGGTGTCTGGAAGACGTCGCCGGACGGCCGTATCGCCTCGTGGGCCTCCTGCGCGTTCTTTACCTTGCGGGTGTACTGGCGCGGCGAGGGATGCAGGTACTCCTCGCCGTAGAGCTGGCGCGCCTGGTTGCGCGCCGCGTTGATCGCCGATCCCGACAACGTCGTGGAGTCGGTACGCATGTAGGTGATGTAGCCGTTCTCGTAGAGCCGCTGGGCGATGCTCATGGTGCGCTCCGAGGAGAACCGCAGCTTGCGCCCGGCCTCCTGCTGCAGCGTCGAGGTCATGAACGGCGGGTACGGGCGGCGCGTGTAGGGCTTCTGTTCGACCGACGAGACTTCCAGCTGCGCGCCGCGCAGCCCCGACGCCAGAGCGACGGCGGAACTCTCGTCGAGGACCAGCACCTCGTCGGGTTTGCGGAGCTGCCCCAGCGAGTCGAAGTCGCGGCCGGCCGCCACCCGGCGGCCGTCCACGGAGTTCAATCTGGCGGTGAAGGTCGGCGGCTGGGCATGCGGATCGGAAACACTCGCGTCCAGCAGCGCGGTGACATCCCAGTAGCCGGCGCTACGGAACGCCATCCGCTCACGTTCGCGTTGCACGATGATGCGGGTAGCCACCGACTGCACCCGGCCCGCCGAGAGTTTGGGCGCCACCTTCTTCCACAGCACCGGGCTGACCTCGTAGCCGTAGAGGCGGTCCAGGATGCGGCGGGTCTCCTGAGCGTCGACCAGGGCGTTGTCCAGATCGCGAGGGTCATCGGCGGCCGCCCGGATCGCCGACTCGGTGATTTCGTGGAACACCATCCGTTTGACCGGGATGCGTGGCTTGAGTGTCTCCAGCAGGTGCCACGCGATGGCCTCACCCTCGCGGTCGCCGTCGGTGGCCAGATACAGCTCGTCGACGTCCTTGAGCTTGCTCTTGAGCTCGGTGACGGTGCTCTTCTTCTCCGGGCTGATGATGTAGAGCGGCTCGAAGTCCGCGTCGACGTTGACTCCCAGCCGGGCCCACGGCTCGGATTTGTACTTCGCCGGCACATCGGCGGCAGACCGGGGCAGGTCCCGGATGTGCCCGCGCGACGATTCGACTACGTAGCCAGACCCCAGGAAACCAGCGATCTTGCGCGCTTTGGTCGGCGACTCGACGATGACGAGTCGCCGTACGTTACTGCTCCCGCGTCCGCCGCGGTCCTCGCCAGCCAACTGTGCTTACGCTCCACTTCCCTAGGCGCCGGCGAACGATCCGGCCCGTCGGCAACTGACAATTTGGCACCCGACGCGGCGCGACGCAAACTGCCTCTTCGTCTCAAGAGCTTAGGTGTGAGGCCACTGATTGACTGCCTCTTCCCCGTCAGGGGGCTCTCCGACGTTCTCTACCAGGCGCGATAGTCGCCGGCGGCCGCTGATCCGCAGCGCCGGCCGGGCTCCGCGGGTGCCGATCAGGGTGGGAGCGATTCCGACCCGCATCATGGCCGAGGCGAGCGCGGCGTGAGTGTCCGGAGCGTGGGGGTCCAGACCCAGCAGGTAACGCTCAGCCTCGGGCGTCCCGGCCGCCAGGGTCCAGGCCCGCAGCTCACGGGGACCGGGCAACCACTGCGGCGGGACCGTCTTGACCGCCCCACGGGTCCAGTCCGCAGCAATGGGTAGCAGCCGCGAGTCGGAGCCGGTGCGCACCAAGGGGGTGTTCTCGTCGGTACGTGTGATCTCCGGGTTCAGCCCCGCTTCGGAGATCATCTCGGCAAGCGCCTCAGCTCGCCACGACCGGTCCACCACGACCGACAGCCGCGCCCCCCTGCCCTCACCGCTGCCGACCAGCACGATCTGGCCGGGGCCGGCGAGCAACCCGGTCAGGTCGGAAACCTCGGGGGGCACCGACTCAGCCGAGAAGAAAGACAGCTGGCTCACGGCATCGACAGTAAGCCAGTCGCACGCCACGGCGGCGCTACCCGGGCCGCAGTCGCGGCCCCCAATCGGAGAACCCCTCGTGGCATCCGGATCGGATGCCACGAGGGGCTGTGAGGTGCTAAGTCGTGCTCGCTTGCTTAGATGGAGCGCACTCCAGTGGCTTGCGGGCCCTTGGGGGACTGGCCGACCTCGAACTCGACCTTCTGATTCTCTTCCAGGGTGCGGAATCCCGAACCCTGAATCTCCGTGTAGTGGACGAACACATCGGCGGAGCCGTCCTCCGGCGCAATGAAACCGAAGCCCTTCTCTGCGTTGAACCACTTCACAGTTCCCTGTGGCATCTTTCGTACTTTCCTTCTCTTCTTACCGGGTGCGGTCCACCGTGTTTCGGTGCACCGGGCCCGTTCCGACCGCCATACCTCGTGGAGTCGTCGGAACTCGGCCCGACCTACAACCCTCGCAGGAACCGCGATCGCAACGTCGATCCTGCGAGTGCCAGAACACGAACACAGAAGCTGCGACCGCGACTAGTCAACCACGTTCGGGGCTGCCGCGACAGTTTCGACGCAATCCGGTAGTGAACAATTCACCTAGACAGTGATCCATGGGGCCTCCCCACGCAGCCCACGCGGGCCGGTAGGTGGCCTGCAGGAGGGTATTCCGGGTGTCCGATTCGGGGTCAGCGTTCGGCCGCGAGCTGCTCGATTGCGCTGTCCGGGGCACCGATCCCGGTGAACACCCGCTACGTCATGTCGCCGACCTGCCCGCTCGCCGCGGATGCCGGAAGGGCTGGCCGGCGTGGGCGCCCCCCGACGTGGTTCGCGCGTTCGGTGATCGCGGAGTGGACGCTCCGTGGTCACATCAGCATGCCGCCGCCGACCTGGCACACCACGGACATCACGTGGTGCTGAGCACCGGCACCGCTTCGGGCAAGTCGTTGGCGTACCAGTTGCCGATCCTGTGCGCGCTCGCCGAGAATCCCAGAGCCCGCGCGCTGTACCTGTCGCCGACCAAAGCCCTGAGCCACGATCAGCTGCGCTCCGCCCAGGCGCTCACCGGGGCGGTGCCCGGGTGCCACGACGCCGCCCCGAGCTCATATGACGGCGACAGTCCGCCCGAAGTGCGCAGGTTCGCCCGCGAACAGTCCCGATGGGTCTTCTCCAATCCCGACATGATTCACCTGGCCCTGCTGCGCAACCATCCCCGCTGGGCAGTCTTCCTGCGCAATCTGCGGTACGTCGTCGTCGACGAATGCCACTACTACCGAGGTATTTTCGGCTCGAACGTGGCAATGGTCCTACGCCGACTGCTGCGGTTGTCGGCCCACTACTGCGCCGACTCCTCCGCAACCCCGACGGTCATCTTCGCCAGTGCGACCACCGCCTCCCCCGCCGCCACCGCCGCCGAGTTGATCGGCCAGACGGTCACCGAAGTGACCGAGGATGGGTCTCCGCAGGGCGCGCGAACGGTCGCACTGTGGGAGCCCGCGCTCCTCACCGACCTGGTCGGCGAGAACGGAGCACCGGTACGGCGCTCCGCGGGCGCCGAAGCTGCGCGCCTGATGGCCGACCTGGTGGCCGAAGGTGCCCGGACCTTGACTTTCGTCCGCTCCCGTCGCGGCGCCGAACTGATTGCGCTGGGCGCCCGGGCGCGGTTGGCGGACTCAGCACCCGAGCTCGCCGACAACGTCGCCTCCTACCGTGCCGGCTACCTGGCCGAGGACAGGCGCGCACTGGAAGGCGCCCTGGCCGACGGCGACCTGCGTGGTCTGGCCACCACCAATGCGCTGGAACTGGGTGTCGACATCGCCGGCCTCGATGCGGTGCTGATGGCGGGGTTCCCGGGCACGGTCACCTCGTTCTGGCAACAGGCCGGCCGCTCAGGGAGGCGGGGCCAAGGGGCGCTCATCGTGCTGATTGCCCGTGACGACCCGCTGGACACCTACCTGGTGCATCATCCGTCGGCCCTACTGGAACGCCCCATCGAGCGCGTCGTGATCGATCCCACGAACCCGTATGTGCTTGGACCACAACTCCTCTGCGCGGCCGCCGAACTGCCGCTGACCGACACCGAGCTCCGAATGTGGAACGCCGAGTCGGTGGCCGGATCGCTCGTCGACGATGGGCTGCTGCGCCGACGACCCCACGGCTACTTCCCGACACCGGGTGTGAACCCGCATCCGGCCGTCGACATCCGCGGCTGCCCGGGTGGCCAGATAGCGATTCTGGAAACCGGCACCGGACGCCTGCTGGGCAGCGCCGGCGTAGGCCAGGCGCACACGTCGGTGCACCCCGGCGCGGTGTACCTGCATCAGGGACAGAGTCACCTGGTCGACTCCCTGGACCTCGAGAACGGCGTCGCGTTCGTACACGCCGACGACCCCGGGTACACGACGTTCGCCCGGGAGTCGACGGAGATCACCGTCACCGGAAGCGGGGAACGCATCACCTTCGGCCCGGTGACGATCGGCCTGGTTCCGGTGTCGGTGACCAGTACGGTGACCGGCTACCTTCGCCGGCGCCTGGACGGCGAGGTGATCGACTTCATCGAACTGGACCTGCCGGCCCGCACCCTCGACACCGTGTCGGTCATGTGCACGGTGACACCGGAGGCGTTGGCGCACAGTGGCGTCCAACCCACACAGGTTCCCGGTGCACTGCACGCTGCGGAGCACGCGGCGATCGGACTCCTGCCGCTGGTCGCCAGCTGCGACCGGGGCGACATCGGCGGCGTCTCGACCGCGGACTCGGCAGCGGACGGTCTGCCGGCCATATACATCTACGACGGCTACCCCGGCGGCGCCGGGTTCGCCGAGCGCGGGTTTCGCCAGATCGACACCTGGTGGACGGCCACAGCCGCGGCCATCCAGGCATGCGACTGCGCGCTGGGTTGTCCGTCATG
Source organism: uncultured Mycobacterium sp. (assembly GCA_964513475.1). Taxonomy (GTDB): domain Bacteria; phylum Actinomycetota; class Actinomycetes; order Mycobacteriales; family Mycobacteriaceae; genus Mycobacterium. Next base: position 98,888 of record CAZEMS010000006.1, read on the forward strand.
CGTGCAGTCGCCGAAATGCGGCAATGGCAACGACCCACTCGACAAGTCGGGTGCGGTGCGGGTGCTGCGCCTGGTACTCGACGCACTCCCCGATCGCGCGGACGACTGAATCGGCCTCGAGGTCGACCGACCCCTCGACGGTCGACAATGGCTCGACCGGGGTGGCTCGAGCGGAGGGAAAGTTACCGCCTGGCAATGGAATCCGCAACCGGAAACCGCAACCGGATTCCGCAACCCGACCTTGCTTTCACTGTCGCCGGGATGAGGACGGCCGGGTCCGCCGGTAGGATGCCGACATGACCCACGACTGGCTGCTCGTGGAGACGCTTGGTACCGAACCCGCCGTGGTCGCGGCGGGCCAGCACACGAAGAACCTGGTACCGATCAGTTCGTTTCTGCGGCGCGATCCCAACCTGATGGCCATCCAGACGGCCATCGCCGAGACCGTGGACGCCGGTGAGGGACTCAGCAGCATCACGTCCAAGAACGACCGCGTGATCCGCACCGAGGTCGTCAAGATGTCCGACGGCCGAATCCATGGCGTCCAGGTCTGGGTGGGTCTGCCTGACGAGGAGCCGCCGGAACGGCCGATACCCGGTCCGCTGATCTGGGACTTCGCCACCGGTGTCGCCACCGACACCGAAGCGTCGTTGCGAAACAGCGGTTATGACTCCGACCAGGAGCAGACGCAAGGCCGAGCGCTCGCCGACGACCTGCCGACCAGCGACATCACCGCCAGTGAGAGCAAGGTGCTGTCGATGGCGATCAAGCCGGAGCCCGGAAAGGCCTTCTGCAGCGTCTGGGACGTCGCCGACTTCCGGGGCGAGACCATCACGGTGGGTTTCGTCGCCCGCGCGTTGTCGGAGGGACAGGAAGACGGCTCCGAGCGGTTGATCTGCCGTGCCATGAACTGGCCCAGCGTGCAGGAGGAACCAGCGGTCCCGCACGACTACCCGGCGCAACGAATCATCAACGGACTGGCGCAAACGGGCGTGTACCGGATGCTGGTGGAAACCGAGAACTGGAAGCTGCTGAAGTGGCTAGACGAACCCCCGCCGTTCTTCGACACCCAGACCCGCCAGCGCGGGGAGGCGTTGGTTCATCCCGGTGACGCGCATCACATGGCAAGGATGACAATCGAATTCGCCGAGGGCGCCACCGCGGGAGTTCTACGGTTGCGGGCTAAGGACGGCGGATGGACGCCGGTGCACATGACGGTTCACCGGGTCGAACTCGAGCCGGAGACGTTCGCGGCCCTGGTTTCGATGCGGCTTCCCACCGAGGAGGAACTCGCCGCCGCCGAACGCGACGGCGTAGCGGCAGCCAGCGGGCAGCCCGCGCCCGGAGGACCCCCCGGCGACAACACCGCCTAGCCGGCCGGGTCCGGGCCACGGGAACCGATGGGCCCGGCCCGCGCACGTGCACGGGCAGGCCCCACATCCCAGGCCCCGACCGCCACGGTGGCGCCGACCGTCAGCACCACGTCGAGGCCGTCTACCGCGCAGGCGATGACCACGGTGTCCATCGCCGTGGCGATCCTCGCCGCCTGTGCGCATGCCGCATCGGCACCTGCGGAGAGCTTCGCCGCGGCGGCGACGGCCGCGAGATCCGCTGCCGCCTGGGCACGGTGGCGGGCGATGACCGCTGCTCCCAGACAGCCGATGCCCGCGGTGATCGACAGCAGGGCGATCACCGCGGCGACGCCGACCAAGCTGGCCGCACCGCTCTCACCGGCTGTCGGGTTCAGCCACCGAGATCGCTTCGGCCGCGACGGTGATCCCGGGCAGCAGCGGCGAATTCGCGCTGACTCTGGCAACCACGAGTTCCCCGTCACGGCGCACCTCGACGGCGGAGCCGCCGGGCGCGAGGGCGAGCGCCGTAGTCGATGCCGAACTGTCGCCGCGTGCCGCCAGCCGCGCGGCTTCGCGCGCGGCGTCGACACAGCGCACCTGCATCGACAGGGCGGTGACACCGGACACACAGAGCACGGCGACGACGGCCAACGCCGCGAGGGCGAAGGCTGCCTCAACCGTGACGGCACCGGCGTCGTCTATACGTTGGTGTTCAACGCCCGGCTGATGATCTTGGTCAGCGCGTTCACCACCGAGTCTCCGGTGACCACGGTGTACAGGATCGCTCCGAACGCGGCCGCGGCGATGGTGCCGATGGCGTACTCGACGGTCGACATCCCTGACTCGTCGACCACCAGCAGGGTCATTCGCGCGCGTAGCACTCGCAACGTGTTGACCACCCCCATGTTGTCCTCCCTGTGTCGTCTCTTCCGCTTTCCGCATACCGGCCACGGCAAACTGGCCGATCCTTCTCACATCAGGCCCGCCCGCAGAACCTGCCCTGCCAAGCCGGCGACCACCGGAACGATGCCGAGGCAAACGAATGCGGGCAGAAAACACAGCCCGAGGGGACCCGCAATCAGCACGGCTGCTCGAGCGGCAGCTGCGCTCGCGGCATCGGTAGCGTCGTGGCGAGCCTGGTCGGCCAGTTGGGCCACGCCCTCGGCCAGCGCGGCGCCGGAGGCCGCCGACCTACGCGCCAACCGCAGCAGCGCCGCAGCGCCGCCATCGGCCTTCTTGTCCGACGATGCGTCCGGAGTCGCCCACGCTGTGGCCGGGTCGGCGCCCAGGACGAGCAGATCGGCCGCCCTCCTCAGCGGGCGGGCCAGCACTGCCGGGGCTGACGGCGCGGTGGCGGCGGCCGCGCCGGCCACGGTCATCCCCGAGCGCAGACACGCCGCCAGCACGTCCAGGCTCGATGCAACGGCCAGCGGGTCCGCGGTGGGGACTGGCGGGCGGGCGGAAGCCCTGCCCGCTGGCGATCCGAGACCCGGCACCTGACTGGCCCGGGTGCGGCTACCCCAGAGCAGCAACGCCGCCGCCAGCAGAAATCCGGCCCAGGTCATCGCTGTACCTGACCGGTGATGCGGTCCGACCACAACAGTCCGCAGCACGCCAGCGTGACGCCGACAACCAGCAACCAGCCGCCCGCACCGGTGGACAGCAAGAAAGCCATCGGCTCGGCGCCGACAAGCTGCCCGAGGCCGATGCCGAGCACGGGCAGTCCGGCCAGCACCGCCGCGGTTGTCCGCGCGCCTGCCATCCCGGCGCCGAACCGCGCAGCGAAGCGTTCGCGCTCAAGGATGTCCCGCTGGGCGCTGTGCATCAACGAGGCGATAGCCAGACCATGGGACTGGGCCAGACGCCAATAGAGCGCCAGTCTCTCCCAGTGCGAGGGCACCGCGGAGTCGAGCGCGACGTTCCGCAGCCCGCCGACGACGTCGGCGCCCAGCCGCGCCCGCGCGGCCACCGCCCGCAGGGAGTCCGCCACCACGCCATCGACCTCGCCGGCCGCGGTGTCGAACGCCGCGACGGGGTGCGCCCCCACCCGCAACTCACCCACCAACACCTCCAGTGCGATCCGCAGCGCGGCCGATTCCCGCGCGCGACACGATGCCGCGCTGCGCCGCCGGCTCCGCAACGCATAGGTGGCGGCGACGAGGACACCGGCGAGCGCGGCGGTAACCGGGACCACCGGGGTCAGAGCTACGCCGAGGACCCCAACCGCTGCAGCGCACGCACCCACCGATGCCCTGGTCATCCGGACGCGACGATCTCGCGGCCGGGGCTGCGGCGGGACAAGGATCCGACAGCGTGACTTCGGCGCTACCAGCACGGCCAGGGCCAACATGACCGCCGCCGCGGTCAAATCCGGCCCCGATTCCGCAGGATTCGGCGCAGATGCTCCACGCCGCAACCCAATCCACTGTCGGCATGCCATGCGGTGGCGACCCGGACCCGACCGTCTTCGCCACGCTGCAGTACTGCGATCTCGCTGAGTCTGCGCGCACCGCCACCGCCCCGATCGACATGCAGGAGCACCTGCACCGCCGCGCCCAACTGGCTGTGTAGGGCCGCACGATCCAGCCCGCCGAGAGCCGCCAGCGCCTCCAACCGGGCCGGCACCTCGGCGGGATTGTTGGCGTGCACGGTCCCGGCTCCACCGTCGTGTCCGGTGTTGAGTGCAGCAAGCAGGTCCACGACCTCACCGCCGCGCACTTCCCCTATGACGATGCGGTCAGGCCGCATCCGCAGAGCCTGCCGGACCAGATCGCGCACAGTCACCGCGCCAACGCCTTCCACGTTGGAAACCCGGGCAACCAACCGGACCAGATGCGGATGTTGCGGATTCAGCTCTGCCGCATCCTCCACACAGATGATTCGCTCGTCGGCCGCAACGGCACCCAGCACGGCCGCCAGCAGCGTGGTCTTACCCGCGCCGGTGCTCCCGGATATCAGGAAGGCCAGACGGGAGGCGATGATGTCGTCGAGCAGCTCGACCGCGCATGGCGCGATGGTGCCGGAGCCGGCCAGGGCCGCCAAGTCCTGGGTGGCGGGCCGCAGCACGCGAAGTGACAGGCACGTCCCGTCCGCCGCGATCGGCGGAAGCACCGCGTGCAGCCGCACCGTGAACCCTCCGGAGCTCAGTCCGTTCAGCTGCCCGTCGATCCAGGGCTGAGCCTCGTCCAGACGACGTCCGGCCGCCAGGGCCAGTCGATGGGCGAGACGGCGGACGGCGGCCTCGTCGGGGAACCGTACCGAGCTGCGCCGCAACCCGGTCCCGTCGTCCACCCACACTGCGTCCGGTCCGGTGACCAGCACGTCGGTGACCCCGTCGGCACGCAGCAGCGGTTCGAGAATCCCTGCGCCGGTCAGCTCGGTCTGGACCACGCGAAGATTGCTCAGCACTTCGGTGTCGCCCAGGACCCCGCCCGACTCGGCGCGGATCGCCTCGGCCAGCACGTTCGCGCGTAACGGCGCGGATTGGCCCGCCAGGCGTTCGCGGACCCGCTCGACCAGAGATGTGCTCACGCCGCCTCCACGGCTGGGCCGACGGCCGGTTGTTGCGGCAGCACCCCCAGCACCTCCCGGGCGGCGATGGTCAGCGCAGAACGTCGTCGCAGCCGAAGGCCGCCGCGTTCCAGGGCCTCGGTGATCCCGCGCTCCGGCCGCATGCCGGCCAGCAACGGCACCCCGACCATCCGAGCCACCTCTCCCGACCTCAGCCCACCGGGGGCCGGTCCGCGTACCACCAGGCCGACGTTCGGGTTGATCGCCGACGCCCAGCGCGCGACGGCTACACCCGCCGCGCAGGAACGCACGTCGGCAACCGTGACCACGACGATGAGATCGGCTGCGTCCAGAGCCGTTTCCGCCGCCGGGGTATCTCGGCGCGGCAGGTCACAGACCACCGTTGCCCCGGCACGGCATCCGGCGTCGATGACTGCCGCCAACGGAGCCGGCGAGATGTCGCCGCCGCTGCGTCCGCAGGAAAGGACGGTGACCGGCCCGCGTCTTGGCAACGCCGCGCGCAGCGCGGGGTAGCTCAACCGCCCGCCTTGTGCAGCCAGATCCGGCCAGCGCAGCCCACCTTCGCGTTCCGAGCCGACAACCAGGTCGATACCACCACCCCACGGGTCGACATCGACCAACAGGGCTTCGAGCGAGACTGTCGCCAACGCGGTCGCGAAGACCGAGGCCCCGGCACCGCCCCGACCGCCGAGCACCGCCACCACCGGCCCGCGCGGACCGCCCGCACGTGAGGTTTCGGCGTCCTCGGCGGCGTCGGAGAGCACCGCGATCAACCTGTCGTCCTGGCCTGGCAGCGTCAGGACGATCTCGGCACCGACCAGCAGGGCCGCCTCCCAGTCAACAGCCTCCGCCGCACCGTGTCCGACCATGACGACACCCGCACGCCGCGGTAGCGCGAGCTCGGCGCAGCGGCGCGCGGCAGGGGCGTCGAGCAGCACTACCGCAGCGGCGGTCCACGCCTTACCGCCGGACGGCTCGGACACGTGCACGACCGGCAGTCCCGCGGCGGCTGCCACGCGGTCGACCTCGTCGCGGAGTGCGGGCTCGATGATCAGTGCCAGAGCCCCGGGTGTCGCAGACATGCATCCACCCTGGCGGCCGCCGTCAACCCGACGCCACAGTCCCCGATCGAATTGGGGATGAAACGGCCACTGTTAAAGGCAATGGAAGGCAGCGGAAGGCAGCGGAAGGCAGCGGAGAGCCACGGACAACGACGGGGAAACGACGTTCGGCAACCGACGCAGAAGTTGCTGGAAGGTCTGGATCAGGATCAGCCCGCCCAAAAAGGGACGACCCCCGCCAGGGGGGGAGGAGGCGGAGGTCGTCGTACATCAGCCCCGGGGGGTCGGACTGATATACACCCAGCATAAGCTGAGTAATGCTCACTATACACAGCGCGGCGTTACGGAGTCCAAGCGCAACGCCGTGGTGAGCGTCGTGACCGAAATGGTATCCAGCGGCCGGTGACACGCGCCACGAACAGCAGGTTTGCCTGCCGCGCCGAACGGCCCGGTAGCGCCCGCAGCCTAAGCTGGTCACCGTGACGGCATCTGATTCGAGCGCAGCACGCCCGGGCGCGCCGACGCCTCGTGTGGCGAACGATCAACCGATGCGTAGCGCGGCGTTCTTCGATCTGGACAAGACGGTCATCGCAAAGTCGAGCACGCTGGCATTCAGCAAACCCTTCTTCGACCAGGGTCTGATCAACCGGCGTGCGGTGCTCAAGTCCACCTACGCTCAGTTCCTGTTCCTGATGTCCGGCGCCGACCACGATCAGATGGACCGGATGCGCTCGTACCTGACCACCATGTGCGCGGGTTGGGACGTCGAACAGGTGCGGTCGATCGTCGGCGAGACGCTGCACGACATCGTCGATCCACTGGTCTTCGCCGAAGCAGCCGAACTGATCGCCGACCACAAGTTGTGCGGCCGCGACGTGGTCGTGGTCTCAGCGTCGGGCGAGGAGATCGTGGCTCCCATCGCCCGCGCGCTCGGCGCCACCCACGCCATGGCCACCCGGATGGTCGTGGAAGCCGGCAAGTACACCGGCGAGATCGCCTTCTACTGCTACGGCGAGGGCAAGGTCGAGGCGGTTCGCCAGCTCGCGGCACGCGAGGGCTACCCGCTCGAGCACTGCTACGCCTACTCCGACTCGATCACCGACCTGCCGATGCTCGAGGCGGTGGGGCATCCCACCGTGGTCAACCCCGACCGGGCGCTACGCAAGGAAGCATCTGCCCGTGACTGGCCGGTGTTGACTTTCTCCCGCCCGGTGCCGCTGCGGGACCGCATTCCGGCGCCGTCCGGTGCCGCGGTGGCGACCACGGCCGCGGTCGGTATGAGCGCGCTGGCGGCCGGCGCGGTGACGTACTCACTGCTCCGCCGCTTCGCATTTTGAGCCGCAACCGGCGCCCGACCACGTTTTGCCGAGAAGTTCCAGAATCGCAGTCAATTTGGGCCTTGATGTGACGGTGGTCACGTAGTAGAAATGAAGCACGGCAGTCAGGTGAGGCCAAGGTCGAACCGGAAGAGAAGGCTCGATCTCCCGAACCCGACTACCTAGCGCGGGTCCCCGGTACCCACGCGGAGTACATGCCGCGACAAAGGCAGAAGTGTTGCGGGCCTGCGTAATTGCGGGAAGCGAGCGGTTTCCGTGGTCCCTTGGGTGGGATCGCAGCCGAAGCGCACTGCAGCGACGCCGAGGTCAACCCACGCAACCTACACAGCACGCATGGTAGCCGGATCCCGCGCTAGCGGGCGATGCTCCGAACAGCGTTCGGAGCATCGCCCGCTTCGCGTTGCTGGGACCCACTCACCGATGCCCGGGACGGCTAGCCCCGGCCTTCGGCGATGTCCAGACCTTCGGCGATATCCAGTGCTTCCCGCGCGCCGGCTGTCAGCGCCCGGCCGGAGTGGGTCAGCCACGCCGTCAACCCGTCGGGGGTGCCAGACGCGAAACCCCGTGCAGCGGCGCTGTAGTCACCCGAGTGGCGCATCCAGTACAACTCGGGAACGCCGAGACCGTGCGGGTCTAACCCGCTGGCGATGGTGATCAGCCGGGACACACCCCGGGCCACCACCCCGTCGGCTGTGCCGAACGGCGCCAGCGTCAGCAGTTCGCCGTGCGCGACAGCTGCCAGCACCGTGGCCGGTGCCCGCGATCCCCCGGCGACGATCTCGACTAGGAGCCCGAGCCGGCGCCCCACCTCGGTGTCTGCGCGCGGACGTCCCAACCGGTCGTCGTCGGCGAAGTCGGCCGCGGCCAGCGCGTGCAGCCGGGCCAACGCTTGCAGCGGGGCCCGCTGCCACACTCCCACCAGCGCCGTGGTGCCCCCCTCCAGTGCCTGCGCCACCCGCAACGCACCGGCCAGTACCGGGTCCGGACGATCTGAAAGCTTGGACTGATTCCGGGTTCCGTGCGGGGTTCCGCCGTCGAGCACTGCCGAGGCTCGGGCAGCGCGCAACGCCGCCTCTGCCGCCGTGGTCGGCCACCCGCGCAGATTGGCGCGGTGCCGGTGGACGCGACTGAGAGCGTCGCGAGCCTCCTCGCCCGCGGCGACCACACCGGGCAACTCCGTCAGTGGAGCGAGCGGATCGGTCACGGCAGCAGACGCTAGCTCAACGGCCCGAACCCGACACACCGGCCGTCGCCCCCGGCGATCGAGGCTAGGTCTACCGGGTGGGCTCTACCCAGTGGGTGGCACTGGCCCGCCAGTGTTGAGTGACTACGCTCACAGACATGAGCGAGCCGCACAGCGAGGTCCCGACCACCTATCCGCCGTCTGACGAGTTCGCCTCGCAGGCAAACGCATCCGCGGGTCTGTACCGTGAGGCCGAGCAGGACCGGCTGGCGTTCTGGGCCACCCAGGCCTCCCAGCTCTCCTGGGACACCCCGTTCGACGAGGTGCTCGACTGGTCGGCGGCGCCGTTCGCCAAATGGTTCGTCGGCGGCAAGCTCAGCGTCGCCTACAACTGCGTCGATCGCCACGTCGAAGCGGGAAACGGCGACCGGGTGGCAATCCATTGGGAGGGCGAGCCGGTCGGTGACAGCCGCACCCTCACCTACTCCGATCTGCTGACCGAGGTGTGCAAGGCCGCCAATGCGCTGACCGATATGGGCCTGGTGGCAGGCGACCGGGTTGCGATCTACATGCCGATGGTGCCCGAGGCCATCGTGGCGATGCTGGCGTGCGCGCGACTGGGGGTAATGCACTCGGTGGTATTCGCGGGATTCTCCGCAGCAGCTCTGGCGGCCCGCGTCGCCGACGCCCAGGCCAGGCTCGTCATCACCACCGACGGACAGTACCGTCGCGGCAGCGCCGTATCGCTCAAGGACGCCGTCGACGAGGCGGTGCGGGAGCAGTCATGTGTGGAACACGTTCTGGTGGTCCGGCGCACCGGCATCGACGTGCCGTGGACAAAGGATCGTGACCTGTGGTGGCACGATACCGTTGACGCAGCTTCTCCCCAGCACACCCCGCAGGCGTTCGACGCCGAGAATCCGTTGTTCCTGCTCTACACCTCTGGGACCACCGGCAAACCCAAGGGCATCATGCACACCTCGGGCGGCTATCTGACCCAGGCGGCCTACACCCACTACAACGTCTTCGATGTCAAGCCGGAAACCGACGTGTACTGGTGTACCGCCGATATCGGCTGGGTGACCGGACACAGCTACATCGTGTACGGCCCGCTCGCCAACGGAGTCACTCAGGTTGTCTACGAGGGGACACCAGCGTCGCCGAACGAGCACCGACACTTCGAGATTATCAAGAAGTACGGCGTCACAATTTATTACACCGCACCGACGCTGGTTCGAACGTTCATGAAGTGGGGCCGCCAGATTCCCGATGCGCATGACCTGTCCAGTCTGCGGCTACTGGGGTCGGTCGGCGAACCGATCAACCCGGAAGCCTGGCGTTGGTACCGGGATGCCTTCGGCGGCAACCAAACTCCCATCGTCGATACTTGGTGGCAGACCGAGACGGGTGCGATCATGATCTCCCCGTTGCCCGGAGTAACGGCCGCCAAACCCGGTGCGGCGATGGCACCACTACCGGGAATCTGCGCACGGATCGTCGATGACGATGGCAACGACATCGAGCCCAGCCCGGACCGCGGCGAACACGTCACCGGCTATCTGGTGCTTGACCAGCCGTGGCCGTCGATGCTGCGCGGAATCTGGGGTGACCCAGAGCGATTCAAGGAAACGTACTGGTCACGGTTCGCCGAGCAGGGCTGGTACTTCGCCGGCGACGGCGCCCGTTACGACCCGGCCGGCAACATTTGGGTGCTCGGGCGAATCGACGACGTGATGAATGTGTCGGGGCATCGCATCTCCACCGCGGAGGTGGAGTCGGCACTGGTCGGGCACTCACACGTGGCCGAGGCGGCCGTGGTCGGCGCCACCGACGAACACACCGGCCAAGCGATCTGCGCGTTCGTCATCTTGGAAGCGCAAGCCGCCGACAAGCCGCGCACGCACATGGTCGATGAGTTGCGAGCCGAGGTGTCCAAAGAGATCTCGCCGATCGCAAAACCCCGGGAGATCCACGTAGTGCCCGAGCTGCCCAAGACCCGAAGCGGCAAGATCATGCGGCGCCTGTTGCGCGATGTCGCCGAAGGGCGCGAACTCGGCGACACGTCGACCTTGTTGGATCCCGGAGTCTTCGAAGCGATCCGGGTCAGCAAAGCCGAAACCTAGGCGCCCCGGCACTCGGGCGTCCCGGAGCTCGGGAGGTGTCAGGCGCTGATCGGGACGAAGCCGCTTCCGGGTCGGCCCTTGGCCGCGATGTCAGCCAGCTGCACGTTGACCGACATGGTGACCGCCGGGGTGTGTAGCGGCACGAATTTCACCACGCACGTAGGCAGGTTCTCGGCGTAGGCGCCGTGAAGCATTCCCACCAGCCGGTTGTTCACGGTCACCGGCGCCCCGGAGTCGCCCGGCAGACCGCACACCTGGTTGACGATGGTTCCCGGCTCATCGCCGGGGCCCCACGTCACACCACAGGAGTGGCCGGTGGTGCGACCCAGTTTGCAGGCGATCGCGCCGAACTTGGGGTCGGGCCCGATGCTGTCGATCTGGAAACCGTCGACGTTGCTGACCGGCTTGACCTTCTGCGGGTCGAACTCGATGACCGCATAGTCCAGCGAGTCGTTTCCGGCAACCATGGTGCCCAGCACACCGGCATGCTCGGCGCCTTCGGCGGCCACCAGGGCACCCGGCCCACCACAGTGCGCGGACGTCAAGCCGATCAGACTTCCCCGGTTGTCGTGGCCGATCGTTGTCAGTGTGCAGAACGCCTCGCCATCGACCACGATGCCCGAGCCTCCACCCAACGGGACAGGTCCGTCCGCGGTGGCTGCGGGAGCTGCCACCATGGCTATGACAGCGAAAAGTGAGCTGGTCAGGATGGCGGTCAGCGCCCCCACCAGTGTGTGCCGCCGGTGACCGGTCGCCACTGAGCCCTCCCTTGGTCCTCCCTTGGTCCTGGCTTACCGACGTGCCTGGGTCCGTCTAGGGGCTGAACCTACGCAGTTTACGTCGCCCTGAATCGTCCGCGAGGTCACAGCATGGCAACATGAACCGCGTCTGATAGGAGCCGAGCCGGGGAGGAAGCGCCAGTGAGCATTGGCGACCGCAAGAGTGGTGTACCGACCACCGTCACCTCCATTCCGTTGGTGGATCCGCACGCCCCTGTCCCGGACCCGTCGATAGGCGAGTTGGTCCGGGACGCCACCACCCAGGTATCGACGTTGGTGCGGGCCGAGGTCGAGCTGGCCAGAGCCGAGATCACCCGCGACGTGAAGAAGGGGCTGACCGGCAGTGTGCTGTTCATCGCCGCTCTGGTGGTGCTGTTCTACTCGACGTTCTTCTTGTTCTTCTTCCTGGCGGAACTGCTGGACACCTGGCTGTGGCGGTGGGCGTCGTTCCTGATCGTCTTCGGGATCATGGTCGTGGTCACCGCGGTGTTGGCACTGCTGGGCTATCTCAAGGTGCGCCGCATCCGCGGCCCACAGCAGACCATCGAATCGGTCCGGGAAACCCGCGAGGCACTCACCCCGGGCATCGAGAAGGCCCGGGCGGCCGGCACGCACGACGCGCAGGAAGGCGAGACGACGGGCTCCAAGGCCAGCGATCCCTCGGGTTGGTAATGGCCTCACCCGATCCGTCGGTCACCCGCATCGACGGCCCGTGGCGCCATCTGGACGTGCACGCCAACGGCATCCGCTTCCACGTCGTGGAAGCGGAAACCGATGCCGCGAAGCCAGATCCGGCCCGCCCGCTCGTTGTGCTGCTGCACGGGTTCGGCTCGTTCTGGTGGTCATGGCGGCACCAGCTGCGGGCTCTGCGGGGGGCACGGGTTGTCGCAGTAGATCTGCGCGGCTACGGCGGCAGCGACAAGCCGCCGCGCGGCTACGACGGCTGGACACTCGCCGGTGACACGGCCGGGCTGGTCCGGGCTCTGGGCCACGCGTCCGCGACGCTGATCGGGCACGCCGACGGCGGCCTGGTGTGCTGGGCGACCGCGATGCTGCACCCGCGGGTGGTCCGGGCGATCGCGCTGGTGTCCTCACCACATCCGGCGGCACTGCGGTCGTCGGCACTGTCCGGACGAGACCAGCGTCGGGCGCTGTTGCCGTCGCTGTTGCGCTTCCAGGTGCCGATGTGGCCGGAGCGCAGGCTCACCCGTCACGACGGGGCCGAACTGGAGCGGCTGGTACGTAGCCGGGCAGGCGAAGAATGGGTGGGCTCCGCGGACTTCTCCGAAACGATCGGTCACCTCCGCCGGGCGATTCAGATTCCCTCGGCGGCGCACTCGGCGCTGGAGTACCAGAGGTGGGCGGTTCGCAGCCAGCTGCGCAGCGAGGGCCGGCGTTTCATGCGGACGATGAAGCGCCCGTGCGGTGTACCGATGCTGCATCTGCATGGTGAGGCCGACCCCTACGTCCTGGCTGACCCGGTCTACCGGACGCAGCGCTACGCGCCGTATGGGAAATATGTATCAATCTCGCGCGCAGGACATTTCGCGCACGAGGAAGCGTCCAGTGCGGTCAACGAGCAGCTGTCACGATTCGTGGCGCACGTCTACGGTCCCTAGCCCACGCAGTTACCGGTCGGAACCTTCGCGGTGTTCCCGACCTTGACCAGCTGACGTGCCACTTCGTTGCCGGTCAGGACGAAACCGGTATCGACGTCATCGACGGCGGCGCCGAACACCACGCCCAGCACGTTGCCACCGCGATCGATCATCGGCCCACCCGAGTTGCCTTGCTTGATCGTCCCCCTGATCGTGTAGACCTCGCGGGTGACGGTGGTGGAGCGATAGATGTCGGGGCCGTTGAGCTCGATGATCTCGCGCACCCGCGCCGGCGTGGCGGTGAAGTCGCCGCCACCGGGATAGCCCAGCACCACCGCGTCGGTTCCGGTCGGTGCGGCCTCCTCGGCGAAAGGCAGCGGACGCGACGGCAGATCGGGTACGTCGAGGATCGATATGTCGACGTCCGGGTCGTAGGACACCACGCTGGCGGCATACGTCTGTCCATCGGCCTCGACGGTGACGCTGTCCGACCCTGCGACGACGTGCGCGTTGGACATCACTCGGTTCGGTGCGACGACGAATCCACTGCCCTCCAACACCTTCTGGCAACCCGGGGCAACCCCACGAATCTTGACCACGCTTCCCCGGCTCACCTCCACTGCCGCATTGCTGGACAGCGTGGCGTCGGGTGCATCGACCGGCGCGACCGGGGTACGACCGAACGGCTTGAGCACGTCGGGCAGCCCGGAGTTGTCCAACAGTGCCGATATCCGATTCGGCACCGACCTCAGCCAGTTCGGCGCGACCTCGTCCACCTGGGCGAGCACTTTGGAGCCACGCACCGCCGCAGCCAGATTCGGCTGGTCCGAGGAGGTCAACGGGGTTGCCAACAGCCATGCCGCGACCAGGACCGCGACCAGCTGCAGCACCACCCCGGTGACCGAATCGACGGTGCGCAAGGTGCCGTGGCGGATTGCCCCTCGCACAGCACGGCCCAGGACCACGCCCGCGATCTCGCCCACCACAACCAGCGCGAGGATCAAGAACAGCGTCAAGAACAACTGGGTGCGAGCCCCGTCAACATGTTTGACGAGGTGCGGTGCGAGCAACACCCCCGCGACCGCGCCGAGCACCACACCGACGAAGGACAGCAGCGACCCCAGCGCTCCGGACCGCCAGCCGGAGACGGCGGCGACGAACGCTACGGCGAGGATCGCGAGATCGAGCCACTGAGACGATGTCATTGTTGGGCCCCACGGTAGCCGCCACCACGCCCCAGAAGCGCCATTGCCTCGTCGAGTTCGCGAACGTCGCCGGTGTTCCACGGCGTCGACCAGCCGGCGACATCGAGGATCGCCGAGATCACGTGCCCGGTGAACCCCCACACCAGCATCTCGTTGAGCAAGAACGCCGGGCCCACGAACCGGTGAGTGATTCCTTTGCGGTACACCATGATCCGGTTCTTGGGATTGATGAATGCCCGTACCGGCACCCTGGCGACCGCCGCGGTCTCGGCAGCATCCACGGCGAGCACCGGACCCGGGTCCGGGGAGTAGGCGAGGACCGGAACCACATGAAAACCCGACGGCGGGATGAACATCCGCTCCAGGGTGGCCAGTGGCTGCAGCCTCGCGGTGTCGATACCGGTCTCTTCGTTGGCCTCCCGTAACGCGGTGAAGACCGGGCCGGTGTCGCCGGGATCAGTCGCACCACCCGGAAAGGCAGCCTGGCCGGCATGGTGACGCAGACTGGCGGCACGCACGGTGACCAGCAGATCCGCATCGTCGGGCAGCTCACCCCGGGGCGAGTTCGGCGACCCGGAGAACAGCACCAACACGGCCGCGTCGCGCCGAGTGCCGGTCAGCGAAGCGGCGGCGTTGGCAGCAGTGATGGCGGCGATCACTTCGGCGGGCACCCGACGGCGGTAGGCACTCGGGAGGTGGCCGACGTTGTCGAGGAGCGGTTTGAGCCACGCCGGCGCCGCCTCCGGAGTCACCAGGTTCCGGCCGCGGTCAGACGTCACCCCGAAACCCCCAGCTTGTCGTCCACCGCCGCGGCGATCTCGTCGGCACTGGAGAACGACCGGGGCAGCACCTCCGCCACGCTCCCGTCCGGTCGGAGCACCACGGTGGCGGGCATCACGTTCGGTACCCGCAGAGCCGCCGCGATAAGCCGACGGCCGTCCTGGACGGTCGGCAACCGCACCCCGAGCTCGGCCAGCCGGGTGAGCGCCGCCGCCTCGTTCGGATCCTGGTGAACTGTGAGCACCGTGACGGACGGTCCCACCCGCTGCTGGTACTCGGCCATCGCGGGCAGTTCCTCGGTACACGGGCCGCACCAGTAGGCCCACAGATTCAGTACAACGGCCCGTCCGCTGACGGCCAGCGCGATGTCCACCGGCGAGCCGTCGGCCGCGCACTCCACGATGATCCCCTGCAGCGGGGCCGGGCCGGGCGCCGGGCCCGGCGACGGGCAGGGGCGTAGGTCGGCGCGGGCACGCAGGCCGGCCGGTACCGCTGGCGCGGTCACGTTCCGGTGCTCGGGGCCGGCCGCGAGACCGCCGCGGCCGTCCGGCCCGTCGGCGTCGCCGAGTTGTTGCCACAGTGCCACGGCCAGTGCCACCACCACGGCCAGTACCGCGACAGTCCACCTCACCTGTGCACTCATAACGGTGTACTCATGACGGCGGTCGGCCAGGCTAGAGGCCGGCCAGGGCCAGCAGGTGCTCGGTCTCAGGGCCCCGCACCAGTGCCGCCGCGGTCTCCGGGTCGGTCGGTCCGGTACCGAACGAGGGGCAATCCCTGGCCAGCACACACACCCCGCAGGCCGGACGTCGCGCGTGACAAACCCTCCTGCCATGGAAGATCACCCGATGGCTCAGCAGCGTCCACTCAGCGCGGGGGATCAGTTCGCCGACCGCGTGCTCGACCTTGACCGGATCCTCCTCGGCAGTCCATCGCCAGCGCCGGACCAGGCGACCGAAGTGGGTGTCCACCGTTATCCCGGGTATGTCGAAGGCGTTTCCCAAGATGACGTTGGCGGTCTTGCGCCCGACGCCCGGCAGCGTCAGCAGATCGGCCATGGTTCCGGGAACCCGTCCGTCGAACCGCTCCACCAGGGCACGGCCGAGCCGAATCAGCGAGTCGGTCTTGTTCCGATAGAAGCCGGTGGGCCGGATCAGTTCCTCGAGTTCGGTGCGGTCGGCCTGGGCGTAGTCACGCGCGGTGCGGTACTGGCTGAACAACGTCGGGGTGGTCAGGTTGACGCGCTTGTCGGTGCTCTGCGCCGACAGGATGGTGGCCACCGTCAGCTCCAGCGGGTTGGTGAAGTCCAACTCGCAGTACACCCGAGGAAATGCTTGCGCCAGAGTGCGATTCATCCGACGGGCACGCCGGACGAGGCCGAGGTGTGTTTCGCTGTCCCAGTCGCGCGCTTTGGCGTCCCGGCGTGCGCGGCCGATCTTCGCCGGCTTCTCGGCCGAGGACGCTCCCGTGCTCACGAGAGCCAGCGTACTGAGGTAGCTCAGACGGGCCGCGCAGACCGGCCGCTCAGACGGGCCAAGCGGACAGCGCTGGTGGCTGGAAAGCCCGATGCGGACCGGTGGCAATTCGTGATCGCCCTGAGATCATCGCCGTGTTTACTTCACCCCTATGTCCTGGCTGCTGGTCGCCCTCATCCCCGGGTTGTTGATGCTGGCGACATTCGGACTGGATCGGCTGGAATCCTCACTTACCGGCTGCACGCTCTCCGAAAGTGAGGTCGTAGCCTTCCTCGCCCAGGCCGGGACCAACGGCCCCGACGCGACGCCGCCGGTCGCCGCCGCCCGGCCAATGCTCCGCGAGCTCATCGACGCGTCGAGTACCGGCTAGCACGAGTGGGCCGGCTGCAGAATCGCTGCGGTCCGGCGGGAATGCCCGGCGCAGCCGCCCGAATCCCGTGTTTAGCCGCCTCGACATTCGGATTCTGTGTAGCGTGGGCTAGTCGTGATCTGACGTGCCCCCGACTGTTTTTTCGGCTGGGGGCCGGTTCGTGCATGTCATATTCCATGAGTTAAGAGGGGCAACGTGGACGAGATCCTGGCCAGGGCCGGAATCTTCCAAGGGGTTGAACCCACTGCTGTATCGGCGCTCACCAAGCAGCTGCAACCAGTCGACTTCCCCCGCGGGCACACCGTTTTCGCCGAGGGAGAGCCCGGCGACCGGCTGTACATCATCATCGCCGGCAAAGTGAAGATCGGCCGTCGCGCGCCGGACGGCCGGGAGAACCTGCTGACCATCATGGGCCCTTCGGACATGTTCGGAGAGTTGTCCATCTTCGACCCGGGTCCGCGGACGTCGAGCGCGACCACGATCACCGAGGTGCGCGCGGTGTCGATGGACCGCGAAGCGCTGCACGCCTGGATCTCCGACCGCCCCGAGATCGCCGAGCAGCTGCTGCGGGTGCTGGCCCGTCGACTGCGTCGCACCAACAACAACCTTGCCGATCTGATCTTCACCGACGTGCCCGGCCGAGTGGCCAAGCAGCTCTTGCAGCTGGCGCAGAGGTTCGGCACCCAGGAGGGCGGAGCGCTGAGGGTGACCCATGACCTCACCCAGGAGGAGATCGCGCAGCTGGTCGGCGCCTCGCGCGAGACCGTCAACAAAGCCCTGGCCGACTTCGCACACCGGGGCTGGATTCGCCTGGAGGGCAAGAGCGTGCTGATCTCGGACTCCGAGCGACTGGCACGCAGAGCCCGCTAGCGCTGGCTCAGGCTGTCGTTCGCACGCCCCAGATCGACGAAATGGCGGGCTCTACTCGCACTTCTTCGCCCAAACGTGAGTTTGGGCGGGAGAAAAGAGGGGTCGGTCAGCTGCGGAGGTAGTCCAGCTGGGCCTGCACCGACCATTCGGCGGCGTCCCAGAGCTTATCGTCGACGTCGGTGTACACCTGCTCGACGATCGCTCGAGCCGTCGCGTCCTCGCCGAGGGTCTGCAGCGCGGCGCGAACCTGGTCGAGACGTTCCTCGCGGTGCGCCAGATACATGGCCGCAACCGCTTCCAGATCGCCGAGTTCCGGGCCGTGCCCGGGCAACACGACCCGCCTGCCCAGTCCTTGCAACCGGCGCAGCGACTCCAGGTAGTCGCGCAGGCTGCCGTCCCTGTTGTCGATCACGGTGGTGCCCCGGCCCAGTACGGTGTCGGCGGTCAACACCGCATCATCGACGAGAAAGCTGAGCGAATCGGCCGTATGACCGGGGGTGGACAACACCGTGATCCGCAGGCCCGCAACGTCGATCACTTCGCCATCGCTCAACGATCCGCCGGACCCACGCAGAAACTCCTGTCCGACCGCGCGAACCGTCGCACCCGTTGCGGCCACCACCTTGTCGATGCCGCCGGTGTGGTCCTCATGGCGGTGACTGATCAGCACCAGCACGATCCGGCCGAGTTCGGTGACCCGATCGAGGTGCTCATCGTCGGCAGGACCTGGATCAACGATCACCAATTCGTCGCTGCGCGGCCCACGCAGTACCCAGGTGTTGGTGCCCTCCAGCGTCATCAGCCCGGGGTTGTCGGCGAGCAGCACCGAGGCGGTCTCGGTCACCGGGCGCAGCACCCCATAAGCCGGATGCTCGGCGGCAGCCATCAGCTCACACGGCTCGTGCGGAATCGCCGCTCACGCGACTCTGCTCACCGTCGCTCACGCGACCTCGACGATGAGCTCGACTTCCACCGGCGCCTCCAGCGGCAGTTCGGCCACCCCGACCGCGGAGCGGGCATGCGCACCCGCGTCGCCGAACACCTCGCCGAGCAGTTCGGAAGCACCGTTGACGACGCCGGGCTGGCCGGTGAACCCGGGCGCCGACGCAACGAAGCCGACCACCTTCACGACGCGGCTCACGGCATCGATGCCGACCAGCGAATCCACCGCCGCGAGTGCGTTGAGCGCACAAATCCGGGCCAGGCTCTTGCACACCTCCGGCGACACGTCAGCACCGACCTTGCCGGTGGCCGCCAGCTTGCCACCCGCCATCGGCAGCTGCCCTGCCGTGTAGACGAGGTTGCCGGTGCGTACCGCGGGCACGTAGGCCGCCACCGGTGCGACAACCTCGGGCAGCTCGATACCCAACTCGAGGAGCCGGGCCGACCACCGGGCCGGCCCACTCATTTCGGCCTCTTCAGATAGGCGACGTGCTGCTCACCGGTCGGGCCCGGCAACACCGACACCAGCTCCCAACCGTCGGCGCCCCATTGATCGAGAATCTGTTTGGTGGCGTGGGTGAGCAAGGGCACAGTGGCGTACTCCCACTGGGTCGGTGCAGTCGTCGGTTCAGTCATTGTTTGAGCTTATCGGTCCCCGGCGGCCACCTTGGCTAGCATGCAGTGGTGGCATCGACTACCAGCGCCGGTAGGCCGGCCGGTTGGCCGTCGCGTCTGACCAAGGCGCGGCTGCATTTCGTCACCGGCAAGGGCGGCACCGGCAAGTCGACCATCGCCGCCGCGCTCGCCCTTGCGCTGGCCGCCGGCGGTCGCAAAGTCCTGTTGGTCGAGGTAGAAGGACGCCAAGGCATCGCGCAGCTGTTCGACGTACCACCGTTGCCCTATGAGGAGGTCAAGATCGCCACCGCAGACGGTGGTGGTCAGGTCAACGCGTTGGCGATCGACACCGAGGCCGCATTCCTCGAGTACCTGGACATGTTCTACAACCTCGGCCTGGCCGGCCGGGCGATGCGCCGCATCGGCGCGGTGGAGTTCGCGACGACCATCGCACCGGGTCTGCGCGACGTCCTGCTCACCGGCAAGATCAAGGAGATCGTGGTGCGCGCCGAACGGCCGGAGCGGGCCGGCAAGCAGACCGTCTACGACGCGGTGGTGGTGGACTCGCCGCCGACCGGTCGCATCGCCCGCTTTCTGGACGTGACGAAGGCGGTGTCGGATCTGGCCAAGGGCGGCCCGGTCCATTCCCAGGCGGAGGGCGTGGTGCGGATCCTGCACTCGGACCGCACCGCCATCCACTTGGTCACACTGCTCGAGGCGCTGCCGATGCAGGAAACTCTCGAGGCGATCGACGAGCTCAAATCGATGGACCTGCCGATCGGCAGCGTGATCGTCAACCGCACCATTCCGGCGTATCTGACGCCGGAAGACCTGGCCAAGGCCGCCAACGGCGGCGACATCGACGCCGAGGCGGTACGCGCCGATCTCGCCAAGGTCGGCATCAAACTCGATGATCCCAATTTCGCCGGTCTGCTCACCGAGACCATCCAGCACGCCACCCGGCTCAGCGCCCGCGCCACCAGCGCCGCGCAGTTGGACGAGAGCGACGTGTCGCGCCTGGAACTGCCTGCCCTGCCCGACGGAATCGATCTGGGCAGCCTCTATCAACTCGCCGAAGCACTGGCCCATCAAGGCGTTCGCTGAACCGGCGGTCAAAACACAGAAAGGCCGGCACCAGACACCATGAGCGCGAAACCCCCGGTGCTCGACATGGGCGCGATCCTGGCCGACACCTCCAATCGCGTCGTGGTGTGTTGCGGTGCGGGCGGCGTCGGAAAGACCACGACGGCGGCCGCGATGGCGCTGCGCGCCGCAGAGTACGGCCGCACGGTGGTGGTGCTGACCATCGACCCGGCCAAGCGTCTGGCCCAGGCGCTGGGCATCAACGATCTCGGCAACTCGCCCCAGCGGGTGCCGCTGGCGCCGGAGGTCACCGGCGAACTGCACGCCATGATGCTCGACATGCGGCGCACCTTCGACGAGATGGTGGTCCAGTATTCGGGACCCGAACGCGCAGATGCGATTCTGGACAACCAGTTCTATCAGACCGTCGCCACCTCCCTGGCCGGCACGCAGGAGTACATGGCGATGGAGAAACTCGGCCAGCTGCTCGCCGAGGACAGGTGGGATCTGGTGGTCGTGGACACGCCGCCGTCGCGCAACGCGCTGGACTTTCTGGACGCCCCGAAGCGGTTGGGCAGCTTCATGGACAGCCGGCTGTGGCGACTGCTGCTGGCACCCGGACGCGGGATCGGCCGCTTGGTCACCGGCGCGGTCGGGCTGGCCATGCGGGGGATGTCCACCATCCTCGGTTCACAGATGCTCGCCGACGCGGCGGCGTTCGTCCAGTCCTTGGATGCGACGTTCGGTGGTTTCCGGGAGAAGGCGGACCGCACCTACGAACTGCTCAAGCGACGCGGTACGCAGTTCGTTGTGGTGTCGGCTGCCGAGCCTGATGCGCTGCGCGAGGCGTCGTTCTTCGTCGACCGACTGTCCGAGGAGCGCATGCCGCTGTCCGGGCTGATCCTGAATCGCACCCACCCGATGCTCTGTGATCTACATGCCGAACGCGCGTCCGATGCCGCGGACCAGTTGGCGGCGGAGAATCCTCAGTCGCTGGCGGCGGCGGTGTTGCGTGTTCACGCCGACCGCGCGGCCACCGCCAAGCGTGAGGTCCGGCTGTTGTCGCGATTCACCGGCGCCAACCCGCACGTGGGGATCGTGGGCGTGCCGTCGCTGCCCTTCGACGTGTCGGACTTGGACGCGTTGGGGGCGATAGCGGATCAGATCACCGGGGTCGCCCCGGCGACATAGGCGTTGCTGGCGCGGGCTCTATCCGGCGCTGCGATGTTTGCGCTGGGTGGCGAAGAAGTCGGCCCATGACACCACTTCGGGATGCTGCTTGAGCAAAGCCCGGCGCTGACGTTCGGTCATGCCGCCCCAGACGCCGAACTCGACCCGATTGTCGAGTGCATCGGCCCCGCACTCCAGAATCACCGGACAGTGGCGACAGATGACCGCCGCTTTACGCTGCGCAGCTCCCCGAACGAATAACTCGTCTGGGTCGGTCTGCCGGCACCGCGCCTGCGAAACCCAGGCGATGCGGGCCTCAGCCTGCGCGCCGGGAACGGGGGTGGGGGCTGAACCGGAAGCTGAAATTGCATCGACTGTACTGCTGGGTGCGGGCCGGTTACTTGACACCAGCAATCCCTTCATCCGACCGTCGGGCACGGCGGTCCACTATTCGACTCGACACGAATGCGATCTATGCCACATTGTCGCGTGACTGTTACCTAAATCGCACCGTGACATGAAGCTACGTGGTCAGGACGCGTTTGCGCAACAGTCTGCGGTCCACTTTTTTGGGACGACCGTCTCGTCCCCGTAAAAATTCGAACTTGTACGTCCCCGCGATGACGACGTCGAGCCGTCCCGGGAACGCCCGAATTCGAACCCACCCCAGGAACGTCGACCGGCCACATCGCTACTCTATTACGCATGCCGGAGAGCGCCCCGACCCGACCGACGCCGACGTCGACGATCATCAAGATCGCCTGGTGTTGCCTGTTGGCGGCGGTGCTGGCGGCCGCCCTGATGTTCCCGATCGTGGGCGGCTTCGGCTTGATGTCCAACCGGGCGTCCGACGTCGTCGCGAACGGTTCGGCGCAACTCGTCGAAGGTGAGGTGCCCGCCGTCTCGACGATGGTGGACTCCGATGGCAACACGATCGCGTGGCTGTACGCGCAGCGCCGATTCGAGGTTCCCAGCGAGCAAATCTCCGATTCGATGAAGCTGGCGATCGTCTCGATCGAGGACAAACGGTTTGCCGAGCACAACGGCGTGGATTGGCAGGGAACGCTCACCGGCCTGGCCGGTTACATGCGAGGCAACGTCGACACCCGCGGTGGGTCCACGCTCGAACAGCAGTACGTGAAGAACTACCAGCTGCTCGTGGTCGCACAGACCGAAGCCGAGAAGCGCGCGGCGATCGAGACCACCCCGGCCCGCAAGCTGCGGGAGATTCGGATGGCGCTGACCCTGGACAAGACCTTCACAAAGCCCGAGATTCTCACCCGCTATCTCAATCTGGTGTCGTTCGGCAACGGGGCGTTCGGGGTTCAGGATGCCGCACAGACGTACTTCGGCATCGACGCCGCCGAGTTGAACTGGCAGCAATCCGCCCTGCTGGCCGGCCTCGTCCAGTCGACCAGCACGCTGAACCCCTACACCAACCCCGACGGCGCGCTGGCCCGACGCAACGTGGTCCTCGACACCATGATCGAGAACCTGCCCGAGCACGCCGAGGAGCTGCGCGCGGCCAAGCAGGAGCCGCTCGGAATCCTGCCGCAGCCCAACGAGTTGCCGCGCGGCTGTATCGCCGCCGGCGACCGCGCATTCTTCTGCGACTACGCGTTGGACTACCTGGCCCGTGCCGGTCTCAGCAAGGAACAGGTGGCCCGCGGCGGCTATCTCATCCGCACCACACTGGACCCGCGCGTGCAGTCCGCGGTCAAGACGGCGATCAACGACTACGCCAACCCGGACGCCGACGGGGTCGCCAGCGTGATGAGCGTGATCCGGCCGGGTAAGAAGGAACATCCCATACTGGCGATGGCCAGCAGCCGCACCTACGGGTTGGACATGGAAGCCGAAGAGACGATGCAGCCGCAGCCCTTCTCTTTGGTGGGTCACGGCGCCGGGTCGGTCTTCAAGGTGTTCACCACCGCCGCGGCGATGGAAATGGGCATGGGCATCAACACCCAACTGCAGGTGCCGGCCCACTTCCAGGCCAAGGGCCTGGGCCACAGCACCAGTCCGGGGTGTCCGCCGGAGACCTGGTGCGTGCGCAACGCGGGCAACTACCGCGGGTCGATGAACGTCACCGACGCACTGGCCACCTCGCCCAACACCGCGTTCGCCAAGCTGATCGCCCAGGTCGGGGTGCCACGCGCGGTCGACATGGCGGTCCGGCTCGGGCTGCGCTCCTACGCCCTGCCCGGCACTGCCCGCGACTACGACCCGGAGAGCAACGAGAGTCTGGCTGACTTCATCAAGAGGCAGAACCTCGGATCGTTCACGCTGGGGCCGTTCGAGGTGGACGCGCTGGAGCTGTCCAACGTGGCGGCCACGCTGTCCTCCGGAGGCATGTGGTGCCCACCCAACCCGATCGAGAAAGTCTTCGACCGCAACGGCGACGAAGTCGCGGTGACTACCGAGACCTGCGAACAAGTAGTACCCGAAGGCCTGGCCAACACCCTGGCCAACGCGCTGAGCAAGGACGACACCGGAGCCGGCACCGCGGCCGGCGCGGCCGGGTCCGTGGGGTGGAGCCTGCCGATGTCGGGCAAGACCGGCACCACCGAGTCCAACCGTTCCTCGGCGTTCCTCGGATTCACCAACCAGCTGGCCGCAGCGAGCTACATCTACGACGACTCCACCGAGCCCGGACCGCTGTGCTCGTTCCCGCTGCGCCGGTGCGGTTACGGGAATCTGTTCGGCGGCAACGAACCGGCCCGCACCTGGTTCGCCGCGATGAAGCCGATCGCCAGCGACTTCGGCGAGGTCAGGTTGCCGCCCACCGATCCGCGTTATGTCGACGGCGGACCAGGCTCGCGGGTGCCCAGCGTGTCGGGACTGAGCGAGGCCGGCGCTCGTCAGCGCCTGCGCGATGCCGGCTTCCAAGTCGCTGACCAGGCGAGCTCGGTGAACAGCGGCTCACGCCGGGGCACCGTCGTCGGTACGTCCCCGAGCGGGCAGACGATTCCCGGCTCGATCGTCACCATCCTGCTCAGCAACGGGATTCCGCCACCCCCGCCGCCGCCGGCCAACGCTCCCCCGGCTCCGCCAGGGGCTCCGGGTGCGCCGCCACCTCCTCTACCGGTCGGCCAGACCGTCGTCCAGATTCCGGGGCTACCGCCGATCACCGTGCCGATCTTGGGTCCGCCCCCGCCGGCACCTCCGCCGCCGGGGCTTCCGCCTCCACCGCCGCCGGCGGCACCACCACCACCGCCGCCACCTCCGCCACCGGCGCCTGCGCCGCCGCCTCCCCTGGCGCCGCCGCCACCTCCACCGCCGCCGCCGTGACCTCCGAACTGTGTGATTGGTGACGGCTGGGTGCGTGCGGCGGTCTGCCCGGATTTCTGGCAGTAGGCTGCACCTATGTTCGCAGTCTCCAACCGACCGGCCTCCCCGGCGGCGGTCCTGAAGAACACCGCCGCGGTGACCGCCGGTGCGATAGTTGCCGGGGTCGGCTACGCGTCGCTGATCGAACGCAACGCATTCGTCGTGCGCGAGGCGACCATGCCGGTGTTGGCGCCGGGATCCGCACCGTTGCGCGTGCTGCACATCAGCGACATCCATATGCGGCCCCAGCAGAAACGGAAGCAGGCTTGGCTCCGGGAGCTGGCCGGGTGGCAGCCGGATCTGGTTGTCAACACAGGAGACAACTTGTCACACCCAAGGGCGGTCCCGACGGTCGTCCAAGCTTTGGGCGACCTGCTGTCGGTGCCCGGGGTATTCGTGTTCGGCAGCAACGACTACTTCGCGCCGCGGCTCAAGAACCCGCTGCACTACGTGACCAACCCGACCCACCGCGTGCACGGCGCACCACTGCCCTGGCAGGATCTTCGGGCCGCGTTCACCGAGCGTGGCTGGCTGGATCTGACGCACACCCGCCGCGAGCTTCAGGTCGGCGGCCTGCGCATCGCCGCAGCCGGGGTGGACGACCCCCACCTGAAGCGAGACCGCCACGACACCGTGGCCGGTCCGGCGGACCGTACAGCCAACCTGACGCTCGGCTTGACTCATTCCCCCGAACCCCGGGTGCTCGACCGGTTCGCCACCGACGGCTACCAGCTGGTGCTCGCCGGCCATACCCACGGCGGACAGCTGCGCTTGCCGTTCTACGGTGCTCTCGTCACCAATTGCGAACTGGACCGCTCCCGCGCCAAGGGTGTCTCGCGTTGGGGTTCGCAGACCGGACTGCACGTGTCGGCGGGGATCGGCACCTCCCCATTCGCGCCGTTCCGGTTCTGCTGCCGGCCGGAAGCGTCATTGTTGACGCTGGTGGCCGCCCCCGTGAAGGGTCGTGCCATCGGGGAACCGAACACGGGTCGGTCACACCCCACAGTCTCTGCGCGGTGACCGACAGCAACGTCGTCGCCCGCAGCCAACCGCGCGATTGGGTGGACAACGCGGTCCGGCTGATCGAGGCTGACGCCCGGCGCAGCGCCGACACCCACCTGCTGCGCTGCCCGCTACCGGCGGCGTGGAGCGACGGTGTCGATGTGCAGCTCTACCTCAAGGACGAGAGCACCCACATCACCGGCAGCCTCAAACACCGATTGGCGCGCTCACTGTTCCTCTACGGGTTGTGCAACGGCTGGATCGGCGAGGACACCACCGTCATCGAGGCGTCCTCGGGTTCTACCGCGGTGTCCGAGGCGTACTTCGCTGCGCTGCTGGGACTTCCGTTCATTGCGGTGATGCCGTCGTCGACGAGCCACGCCAAGATCGAGTTGATCCAATCTCAGGGTGGCCGTTGCCATTTCGTCGCGGAGTCTTCGCAGGTCTACGCGGAGGCCGAACGGCTGGCCGGAGAGACCGGCGGGCACTATCTCGACCAGTTCACCAACGCCGAACGGGCCACCGACTGGCGCGGCAACAACAACATCGCCGAGTCGATTTTCGAGCAGATGCGCGACGAAGCGCATCCGGTGCCAGAATGGATCGTGGTCGGGGCGGGCACCGGCGGCACCAGCGCCACGCTCGGCAGGTTCATCCGCTACCGGCGCCACGGCACCCGTCTCTGTGTCGTCGACCCGGAGAACTCGGCCTTCTTCCCCGCCTACGCCCAGGGCAACAGCGACCTCGTCACCGGGGCGTCCTCGCGGATCGAGGGCATCGGCCGGCCCCGCGTCGAGCCGTCGTTCCTGCCAGGAGTGGTCGATTGCATGATCGCCGTTCCCGACGCGGCGTCGGTCGCCTCAGCACGACACCTCAGCACATTGCTCGGACGTCGGGTCGGCCCCTCGACCGGCACCAACCTGTGGGGTGCGTACAGTCTGCTGGCCGAGATGGTCGCCGAAGGCCGAAGCGGCTCGGTGGTCACCTTGATCGCCGACAGCGGCGACCGGTACGACGACACCTACTTCGACGACGACTGGCTGACCAGCCAGGGGCTCGATCTGTCATCGGCCACAGCGGTGCTGGCCGAGTTCGAGCGCTCGGGTTGTTGGCCCTGACGCCGTCCCTGATCGTCGGACGTCACGTACAACCACAACGCCGCCAGGGTGAAGAAGCCAAGATAGATGGTGGCGCCTAAACCGGTCATTTCAGGGCCTCGTTTCGTCAGCTCACCGCGAATCCACCCGCGTCCCTATCGTCAGTGTGCACAACGCTGTCGCCAGGTCATATTCATCCCGCGGCGTGTCGTTATTCACCGTTGAATCGCCCCGCGATATCGCCCCTCGCTCGGGCGGCGACGGTATTTGGCCTCACACCCGAGCAGTGCGATACCCTGGCATCGCTTTACGCGGGGTGTGGCGCAGCTTGGTAGCGTGCTTCGTTCGGGACGAAGAGGTCGTGGGTTCGAATCCCGCCACCCCGACAGCGTAAGTGCAGGTCGCCGCGCTGGCCGGTGGCTAGGGCTTGCGGTGGGTACGCAGGGGGTACGCAGCAGATCGGATTGCCGCGTCCAAGCTTGCGGCCACACTGTCTAGGTCTACGTCGAACAGGTCGGCGTAGACGTCCAGCGTCATCGACGCCTTGGCGTGTCCGAGCATCCGCTGGACCGCCTTGACATTGGCCCCGACGCTGACCGCCAAGGATGCGGCCGTATGCCGCAAATCGTGCGGAGTGATCGCCGGGAACGTGTCATCGTCGCGCTGACAGCGCGTCACCGCGGGCGCGAAAACCCGCGTCCGGTAGTTGGAGACGCGCAGCACCCCGCCCCGCTGGTCGGTGAACACCAGCGCGTCGCGGCCCTTGCCGGCCATCAGCGCGGCGAGCTCGTCGGTCAACGCCGCCGGGAAAGGCACCGAGCGCCGCTCCCAGGTCTTCGGCGTGCTCCACACCAGACCACCGGACTCGGTGACCGACCGGGACACGTTCACCCGGCGCCGCAACATATCGAAGTCCTGCACGCGCAGCGCCGCCATCTCACCCCAG
Source organism: uncultured Mycobacterium sp. (assembly GCA_964513475.1). GTDB lineage: Bacteria > Actinomycetota > Actinomycetes > Mycobacteriales > Mycobacteriaceae > Mycobacterium. The sequence continues at coordinate 126,737 of CAZEMS010000006.1, forward strand.
CGCAGCCCGGTGTAGGCCAGGAACCGGACGGCCTCGCCCTGGCGCTCGACCGCATCGGCCACCGCCGCCACTTGATCGTGGCTCAGATAGCCACGGTCGGCGTGCTTGCGCTTCGGCAGCCGCACACCCTCACACGGATTGCGGGGTATGCGCCGGTCCTCCACCGCGGCGCCGAGTACCTGGCGCAGCAGCCCGAACGCGTTCTCGATCGTTGGCACGCCAACATCGTCGGCGACCATCTTCGACACCCACGCCCGCACCGCGGCCGTCTTGACATCCATCACGGCCACATCAGCCCAATGCGGAGCTACCCGACTGTCCCAGGTATAACGTCGTGTCGCCGCCGTAGTGCGGGCGATATGGCTCTGAGACGCCGACCACGGGGCGTAGACGGCTGCCACCGTCACCCGGCCGGCCTGCGGCGCGACGTAGGTACCGGTTGCGAGCGACGGTGTCACATCGTTGTCGAGCCACCGCTGTGCGTCTGTCTTGCGGGCGAACGCCTTGGTGTGCTCGTTCCCAGTGTCGTCGACATACCTCGCGCGCCAGCGCATTCCACGGCCATTCCGAGCGCTGGGCACGGTCCGGGTGGTGCCGTCGGGGTCGCGGGCGGTCTTGGTCCAAAGATCGTCGACACCGGCCCTAACGTTGCGCTTCATTTGTTCTATGCCTTCTTCTTGCCGCGGTCTGTCTTCGGCAGGTGCCCTGCCGCCCGAGCTTGTTGGACGTAGCGCGCGGCCGTGCGGTGAGACACGCCGAACGAGCGCGCGACTGCCTCGGTCGGCCGCTTGTCGAAGTGCTGCCGGTAGATCTCAGCGACGCTCCTCAGGTGCTCGCGCGAGATGCGCGGTCGCCCTGATCTGACTCGTGTGATATCAGCGAGAGCGGTCCGATCGTCGACGGGCTTCGCCCAGCCTGACCAGTCAAGGTCTGACCCCGAACGCTTGAGTGAACACTGGGCAACGATCTGGTCCAACCAATCAGTCACGCGTATAACAGCAAGGTCCTTGTCACGGACCTCGGGCCCATGGGGTCGCGCTCGCAAGACGAGTTCGACGCACTGCGGAATGCCATCGTGCACTTCAATTTTCATGTCTAGATCAGGTTGCGCGGTGCCGCCACGAATATGCACGAAAATCTCTCGCGGAACGAGACGGTCACCGACCTCGACGAGGACGTCGTGTTCCCATGTCGCCCGCCCATGACCGTCCCAAAAGGTGAACGAGTGCGTCATCGCCTGGGCGTCCTGCCAAACCTAGTCAACAAATACCTTGTCACTGACGAGGACAAACATGCCAGTCATCAGTCACGCTGTCAACCATGACGACCAAGACAAACGCAAGGGCAATTGCTAACGCTGGGCGGCGGCAGCTGGAACACGATGCCGGATCCGCACTACCCGAATTCCTGACTGCGGTCGACCTGGAGGCGTTGACCGGCACCAGGGCGAGCACCTGGCGCTACTGGGCGCACATACAAAGCGGCCCAACGTCTTTCAAGCTCGGGCGCCGGAGGGTCTGGCGGCGATCGGTTGTGCTCGCGTGGCTGGAAGCCCAGGAGGGCGTCGGGTGAGATGCGAACGAAGAAGCCGGTGAGCCTATTTCTGCGCAATCCGCCATGGCATAGCCAACCTGAGTGTAGGTCGGCATGAGTGACCTGCGTGAGTACCGCGCCGCAGCCCACGCCCAGCTCGCGCTCGGGCTGCACGTCTTCCCCGCTGACCACCCCGACCAACCCCGGTGTATCGGCCTGCACGACCCTGTCACGTCGCCGTGTGACGGCATCCGCGGCAAGCACCCGGCCGTCAAATTCGGCACCTGGGCCGTCACCGTCACACCCCAGATGATCGACATGGCGTGGCAGAAACACGGCGGCCTGTGCAACGTCGCGATCGCCTGCGGCCCGTCGAACCTCGTCGTCCTCGACGAAGACGAGCGGGGCGCGGTCGACGCCTGGTGCTCGAACAAGGGCATCACCCTGCCACCCACCTACGAGGTCACCACCGGGCGTCGCGGCGGCGGGCGCCACCTGTACTACCGGTGGGACCACACCGTCAAACCCATCGGCAACAGCGACAAGGCGTTCGGCGGCTACAAGATCAACGTGCGCGGAGACGGCGGCTACATCATCGGCCACGGGTCGGTGCACGAGTCGGGTGTCGTCTACACCGGCAACAGCCGGCCGATCACCGACCTGCCCGACGAGGTCACCACACTGCTGCTCGACGGCCACAACGGCGCACCCGTCGACAGCGGGCAGTTCTGGGAGCCGTCGGCCGACCCCAACACCGAGAAGATCCCCGACGGCAAGCGCCACACAGAGCTGGTCGCCTACTCCGGACGGCTGCGGAAAGCCGGTTTGGACTACCACGAGGCCGAACCGACGTTCCATCAACGCTGGCTGCTGTGCGAACAACCCGCCGGGCAAATACCCGAAGCCCGCTACCACAGCCCCACTTGCCGCTGGCCAGTCACGTGGGACGAGGCGCGAGCGAAGCTCGCCGACGTGTACGGCCGCTACCCGTCAGGCGTCGCCGACCTCAACGGAGACGCGCAGCCGCCGCAAGACGACGACGAGGACCGTATCCGGGCGTTCAAATTCCCCGACAAACACCGGCCCACCGACGTCGGCAACGCCGACCGGCTGCTGGCCCACGCCCGTGGGCGCATCCGTTACGTGCGTGCGTGGGGAAAATGGATCGTCTACCAGAACGGCCGATGGATCATCGACGAGAAGGACGCCCTCGTCACCGAAATCGCCAAAGGGGTGGCGAGACGGTTGTACCGCCTCGCGGCGGAAACCGCACTTACCGATCCCGAGGCGGCCAAACCCATCTGGGCGTGGGCACTCAAATCGGACACCTCCGGCGCTATCGCCGCCATGATCCGACTCGCCCGCGGCGCCCCCGGCATCGTCGTCGAACACGAACAGCTCGACGCTGACCCGTGGCTACTCAACTGCCTAAACGGCACCGTCGACTTGCGCACCGGGAACCTGCTGGATCACGACCCCGCCGACCTGTGCACCCTGCAGGCACCCGTCGCCTACAACCCCGATGCCGAAGCGCCGCTGTGGGAAGCCTGCCTAGGGCGCTGGCAGCCCGACGAAATGATCCGCGACTACCTGCAGCTGCGCGCGGGCGCGAGCGCCACCGGTAACCCCACCGAAACCGTCGACATCGACTACGGCGGCGGCGGCAACGGCAAGTCGAAATTCCACGGTGCGACACAGCAGGTGCTCGGCCCCTATGCCTGCGTGCCGCACAAGAGCCTGCTGGTCGCCGGGCGTTTCGAGCAACACCCCACCGTCGTCGCCGACCTGTTCCGCAAGCGCCTGGCGCTGGCGTCGGAAACCAAGCAGGCCGAGGACCTCGACGACGAGTCGGTGAAGAACCTCACCGGAGGTGACCGCCTCCAGGGGCGGCGGATGCGCGAAGACCCGTGGGAGTTCTGGCCTTCCCACACGCTGATCATGTTCTCCAACCACAAGCCTGCCGTCACCGGCCGCGACGAAGGCATCTGGCGGCGGTTGCGGCTGGTGCCGTGGAACGCCACCATCCCCGAGGGTGAACGCGACGAACAGCTGGCCGCCAAGCTGGCGACCGAAGCTTCCGGCATCCTGCGATGGATCGTCGACGGTGCGGTCCGGTTCAACCGCGACGGGCTCAATCCTCCCGATGCGGTGCGGGCTGCCACAGCGGCGTACCGGGCCGAAGAGGATGTCATCGGACGGTTCATCGCCGAGTGCCTCCAGGTCGACACCACCGATACCGGATTGCGCAATTGCTGGTGCTACTCCAGCGTCATCAAGGCCGAGCTCGACGACTGGTGCGCCGAGCAGAACATCGAGGTCCCGCGGATGAACGAGGTCGCAGCAACCCTGCGCCAACGGGGCTGCAAAGACGGCGGCCGCAAAGTGATCGACGGCAAGCGGTCGACGATCTGGCACGGCGTCGATGTCGCCAAGTAGGGGCTGAAACGCCGTGACCTGCACTTATGCCACCCTTGCCACCCTCTCCTTATTCAATTCAGGAAACCGCCCGCGCGAGAAACAAACCAACGGAGGGTGGCATGGGTGGCACGGACTGATCGCCAGCAAACCGGGTTACCGGTCAGGCCCGCTAGCCCCCCGCGCCGAACCTATTGGAGCGGTCGGGCACGTAAGGTCGCCTTCTGAAACCCGTCGTGTGGCTGTCGCTGGCTGCCAACATCATCGGCAGCGTCGGGGTGCTGTCGACCTCCGGCAGCGACAGCGGTCCCGGCGCTCCAACGCCTCCACCGGCGGTGTCGTCGTCGTGCGTGTGGGTGATTCCGCTAGCCGCACTGGGTCGCTGGATGTGCCCGGCGGGTGTCACCCCGCCGGGTAGCAAACGCCATTAGGTCCGGTACGCCCGTACCAACGCATCCGCGCAGGTCGCAAGGTGCGGCGACAGGCACCGGTACGTCCGTGCCACTAGTTCGGTACTGTCGTATCACACACTTCGTGCAGTCGCGAAAGTCGAACTCGCACAACAGATTCGGTGTAGTACATGCGCGTACCGGAAAAATGGTACAGGCGTCTCGGTTTTTTCTCGCCAGGGCGGTTCTACCACAGGTGCGGAGGCGATATCTATCTACCGTAATTTACCGAGCAAACTACTAAAACATCGCCGAAACGGGCATTTAGATGCGAGAGCAAACTCCCTGTTACGATTCTATCAAAGCGCAGTCCAACAGCCGACCGACTCAGTCGAAGAACTCCAACGCCTTCGGTCTCGGCTGCGCAGGCACCTGCCTGGGCGCTCTGACGACGACACCCCACCTTTTCCATCCTCCGCTGACCCGGCTGCAGGACCGATGTTCCGGCCCGTTGTAGAGCCGGCGGACCTTGGCGGCGGGCGCGTCGGAGTGTCCCAAGTCCCATGGCTCACACGGGTGGATCGGCCGCCCGCACCGCCAGCACACCGCCGACCCCGCGTCGACGACCTTGGCGACCCGACGGCGCAGCTGGCGGTGCGCCCAGTCGTACGTGGCCATGGGACCTCCAACGTCAAAAACCCGCCGGACCGGGCCTCCCACTCGCCCGGCCGTCGTTCACTACGGGCAGGCGGTGCGTATTCCCCCGGACCCGGCCGACACCTCCAATCGTCGCACGCCGGGCGCGTAGCGACGAGATCGCTGCTGCCGACGCCGGTACGCCCGCCGGCGGCACGCGCCGCCGCAATAGACGGCATCAGAGCGCGTCATGGGGAACCGCGTAGACCCTATCGATCGAGTTCTAGGAGAGCAGGATCAGCCGGGCGAGTGAACTAGCACCGCGGAGACACGGTGACCGGACCCCGTGAACTGGTCCACGGCGAACGAGAGTCGTTCATTGGTGGGT
>CAZEMS010000007.1:0-83691 GCA_964513475.1 uncultured Mycobacterium sp.
CCGGCCAAGAAGGCCCCGGCGAAGCCGGCGGCCAAGAAGGCCCCGGCCAAGCCGGGGGCCAAGAAGGCCCCGGCCAAGACGGTGGCCAAGAAGGCCCCGGCCAAGAAGGCTGCGAAGAAAGCCCCGGCCAAGAAGGTCGCGAAGAAGGCTCCGGCCAAGAAAGCTCCGGCCAAGAAAGCCCCGGCCAGGAGGGGTCGCAAGTAGATCGAACCCCGAGCAGCCGCCGGTTCAAGCGTCGGCGGCTGCTCGGGCAGGCCCTCCTTGACCCTGCTGTCTCAACGGCGCGAGGCGCTACCTTCTGACGGGTAGCGGGCTGGCGATGTGATCGGCGGCCGCCACCCGTTTGTCGAGCAGAGATATCACCCAGGTGCTGCCCTTGGGGTTGCGTGACAGGTCCGCGCGGACCCCGTCCCGCTCACACCACCACCCGATCAGATCGGGAATCACCTTGCCCTGAGTGCAGATAGCCGCTGTTCCGTCGCCGGCAGCGATCTCGAGCAGTCGGTCACGTGCGGTATCGCGGTCGCGCGCATAAGCCTCTTCGGTCAACGCCGGCTCGCTGTGGACCGGCACACCGAGTTCGTCGGAAAGCGGTTCGAGTGTCTGCTGGCAACGCACTCGATCGGCGGCGTACAGACGGTTCGCGCCGAACGCAAGTGACAGACCGACCAGGGCTTCGGCCTGGGCCCGGCCCCGCTTGTCCAAAGGCCGCAGTCGGTCGTCGCCCTTCCACCGGGATCTGCTGCCCGCGATTCCGTGCCGAACGATCAACACAGAGCGAGTGTTCGGTGGAATCTCGACGAACCGTCGCAGCACTTCGCGATCGTGCGCATACCGCACCCGCCGCATCGCCTCGGCAACGGGCAGCCAGTCGAGCGCATCCACCTCTTCGGTGGGTGAGAACTCACCGTCGATGCCGCGCGCAGCCCAGTACCGTACTTTCTTTTCGCCCTGCTCGATGGGATAGCTGACTTCGGCGAGCTGCCGGCCGAGTAGCGATGTGTAGCCAGTCTCCTCGCGCACCTCGCGCACCGCGGTTACCGGCTCCGTCTCGCCCGGGTCCACCTTGCCCTTGGGCAGGGACCAGTCGTCGTAGCGTGGGCGGTGGATGACGGCCACCTCCGTACCGGTTGGATCGCCGGTCGGTCGCCACAACACCGCTCCGGCGGCCAGGATAGGCACTCTCGCCGGGGATGCGGCTGCGGCGTTGCTTTTGGGCACCTGAGTTCCTGAAGTCGGCGAGATCAGGAGTACCGGTGGCGTTCCATCATCGAGACCTGATGGTCGCGGACGGTCTCACCTTCTCTTGGCGACGCGCTCCACTGGCCGTCGGATCCAAGCTCCCAGCAGCGGGTGGCGGGATCCATTGCGGACTCGAGGATGTCGTTGAGCTGGGTGGTCAGGCGAGGATCTTTGACCTGTGCCATCACCTCGACCCGTCGGTCGAGATTCCGGTGCATCATGTCAGCGCTACCGATCCAGAATTCGTCGATGGCGCGGAAGTTGATCACCCGGGAGTGCTCGAGGAAACGCCCTAGGATCGACCTCACGGTGATGTGATCGGAGAAGCCGTGCACTCCGGGCCGTAACGCGCAGATGCCGCGCACGATCACCTCGACCCGGACACCCGCCTGCGATGCCCGGTACAGCGCGTCGATCACCTGCTCATCGACCAACGCGTTGGCCTTCAATCGAATTCGGCCGTCAGCGCCGCCACGGGTCGCGGCGATCTCGCGGTCAATTCGCTCGATGATGCCGCGGCGGACGCTGTGCGGTGCCACCAACAGGTTCCGGTAGGAATCCTTACGCGAGTACCCGGTCAGCGAGTTGAACAGATCGGTGAGATCGGCGCCGATGTCGGGCTCGGCTGTCAACAAGCCGACGTCTTCGTACAACCGCGCGGTCTTAGGGTTGTAGTTGCCGGTCCCCACGTGGCAGTAACGCCGGATCATGGAACCCTCGCGGCGCACGACCAGGGCGGTCTTGCAGTGCGTCTTGAGTCCGATGAGCCCGTACACCACGTGGACGCCGGCTTGCTCTAGCTCGCGGGCCCACTTGATGTTTGCCTGCTCGTCGAACCGTGCCTTGATCTCAACCAGGGCCACCACCTGCTTGCCCGCTTCCGCGGCGTCGATCAACGCGTTGATGATCGGTGAGTCGCCCGACGTCCGGTACAGAGTCTGCTTGATGGCAAGCACATTGCGATCGGCGGCCGCCTGTTCGATGAACCGTTGAACTGTTGTGGAGAAGGAGTCATAGGGGTGATGCACGAGGACGTCGCCCTCACGCAATGTCGAGAAGATGCTCTTGGGAGTCTCGCGCTCGCCGAAGGCCGGAGGGGTAGCCGGCACGAAAGGGGGGTCCTTGAGCGCCGGTCGGTCTACCCCGTAGATCTGCCACAGCGACGACAGATCCAACAGCCCGGGCACCTCCACGACATCTCCGGGGTTGACGTCAAGCTCACGCAGCAGCAACTCGAGCATGCCCTCGGTCATGTCATCGGAGACCTCCAGGCGAACCGGAGACCCGAATCGGCGCCGCGCGAGTTCGCGCTCAAGGGCCTGCAAGAGGTCCTCGTCGCGGTCTTCTTCAACCTCGAAGTCGGCATTGCGGGTGATGCGGAACACGTGATGCTCCACGATTTCGCAACCGGGGAACAGGTCTGGGAGGAACGCGGCAATCAGTTCCTCCATGGGCAGGAAACGGGCCACAGACCCGTCATCTGCGCCGTCGGCCAGCCGGACGAACCGGTCCACGTTGTCGGGCACCTTGATTCGGGCGAAGTGCTGGCCGCCGTCCTCGGGGTGTCTGACCGTGATCGCAAGGTTGAGAGCCAGGCCGCTCACGAACGGGAACGGGTGCGCCGGATCGACCGCGAGCGGGGTCAGGACCGGGAACACTTGCTCGTGGAAGTAGGCGGACAACTCTTCGCGCTCGATGTCGTCGAGCTGGGTCCACGTGACGACCACGATGCCGTCGTCGGCCAGCGCGGGGCGCACCGACTTGAGGAACACGTCGGCGTGCCGGCTGGCTAGTTGCTGGGTGCGCTCGCTGATACGGCGCAGCTGCTCGCGCGGTGAGAGGCCGTCCGCCGAGCGAACCGACAGCCCCATCTCGTCGCGGCGTTTCAGGCCGGCTACCCGCACCATGTAGAACTCGTCGAGGTTCGACGCGAAGATCGCCAGGAACTTCGCGCGCTCGAGCAGCGGAAGCGAGGTGTCGGCGGCCAGCGCCAGCACGCGAGCATTGAAGTCGAGCCAGCTCAGCTCCCGGTTGAGGTAGCGGTCTTCGGGCAGCGCGTTGTCTACCGCCGGGGAAGTCGCCGCGGGTGGAGCTTCCGGCGCCGAACTGCCTGCCAACCACTCGGTGTCGGTCGTTCGGGTCTGGGCTTCGGCTTCGGTCATCTCAAAGATCATTCCTCATCGGGCGCTCGCGCGGCTACCACACCGCATTTTGGTCAGCCGCTGTTCATTCGCGATCAGCGACAGCCTGGGTCGTCGCCGCGCCCACCCCGAGATGGCGCGCCACCTCGAGGTCGGTAGGGGTGTCGATGTCGCAGCGCAGGCCCGGCCAGGTTCCATGTAGTTCGATCGCCCCCGAATCGCGGTGGTGCCGGGCTGAGTGTGGCCCGAATCGTGGGCGCAGTGGAACCCCGAACGCGAATAGCGCGGTGGTGCCGGTGCCGTGGTGGTCGGCGACGAAACTGCGCCGGTGCGCACGGGCGGCAGCGATCGCAGCGGACAGCTCCAGCGGGCGCAGTGCCGGTAGGTCACCCTGCAGCACAACCATGTTCGGTTCGGAAGCGCGCAGGGCCGACTCGGCCTCGCTTATTGCGTTGTTGAGTGGATCGTGGTGTCCGCGCGGTGTGGGGTCGGTCAGAACCCGCGCGCCGAGTGCTCGGGCGGCATCGGCGGCTGCACGGTCCGGGGTGACGACGGTGACTGCGGCGACTTGCTGCGCGACGGTGATGGTATCGACAAGCATCGCCAGCACGACCTTCTCGCGGGCGGCGGCCGAGAAGACAGGTGCCAGGCGGGTCTTGGCTGCTGTGAGGCGTTTCACCGCGATCACCAGCGCGACCTCGCCGGTGGTGCTGCTCATGGGCGCCATCCTGCCAGCAGACATCGGGTCGCCCGGATCCGCCATTCCGCGTGCGCACCAGGGTGCGCGCTAGGGTGAAACTCGTGGTGGCTGCGGCGGTGATGGGAGCCGGTTCGTGGGGTACGGCACTGGCCAAGGTGCTCGCCGACGGAGGAAATGACGTCACTCTGTGGACCCGCCGCGCGGCCCTGGCCCGGGAGATCAACGAAACTCATCGCAACACCGCGTATCTGGATCGCAACGTCGAACTGCCCCACAGCATTCGCGCGACCGACGATCCGGCTGTCGCGCTCGCCGGTGCCTGCACCGTTCTGCTTGCGGTTCCATCGCAGAGCTTGCGCGCCAACCTAGAACGGTGGGCACCACTGATCGGTGCAGACGCCACCCTGGTGAGTCTGGCCAAGGGGATCGAACTGAACACATTGCTGCGCATGAGCCAGGTGGTGGTTCAGGTCACCGGAGCTGACGCGGCGCGGGTTGCGGTGCTTACCGGCCCCAATCTGGCCAGCGAGATCGTCGACGAACAACCGGCGGCCACGGTCGTGGCCTGCCCCGATTCCGGCCGGGCGGTGACGTTGCAGCGGGCACTGTCGACCGGCTACTTCCGTCCCTACACGAACTCCGATGTCATCGGCGCCGAAGTGGGGGGCGCCTGTAAGAACGTCATCGCGCTGGCGTGCGGCATGGCGGCAGGGGTCGGGATGGGCGAGAACACCGCGGCGGCGATCATCACCCGTGGGCTGGCCGAGATCATGCGACTGGGAATCGCGTTGGGCGCCAAACCCGCGACGCTGGCCGGGCTGGCCGGGGTGGGGGATCTGGTCGCCACCTGCACGTCGTCGAGTTCCCGCAATCGGGCCTTCGGTGAGCGACTGGGCAGGGGGGGCAGCCTGGAGTCCGTCCTACGCGCCACCGACGGCCAGGTCGCCGAAGGGGTCACATCCTGTGAGTCCATTCTGGCACTGGCCGCGAGCTACGACGTCGAGATGCCACTCACCGACGCTGTGCACCGCGTGTGCCACCGCGGTCTGCCGGTCGACGCGGCCGTCAGCTTGCTGCTCGGGCGCAGCACCAAGCCGGAGTGACGGGTACGGCCATCGCGAAGGCTCCGCTCGCCTCGTGAAAGCTCCCCATACACAAATGTTTTCCGAAGTTCCAGGATTCTTCCGGATCTCATCGGGTGTCGAGGCACGCCGACAACCTCATCGGCGACCTCAACCGCACCCGGAGGCCTGTCCATCGGACGGTAGCCTCTCTAGGTTGTGACTGCCCGCCACCAACCCGGCCGCGCCCGCGTCGCCGTCGTCTATGGTGGCCGCAGCTCCGAGCACGCCATCTCGTGTGTCTCGGCCGGAAGCATCCTTCGGCACCTCGATCCCGAACGCTTCGAGGTCTTCGCTGTGGGGATCACCCCCGATGGGTCCTGGTTGCTCACCGGTGCCCGGCCCGAGGCGCTAGCCATCACCGACGGTCAGCTGCCCCAGGTGAGCGGTGCCTCCGGGGAGGTCCTGGCGCTGCCCGCCGACCCGCGCCGGAAGGGCCAGCTGGTGTCCCTCGGGCCCGGGGCGGGCGAGGTCCTGGCGGCAGTCGACGTGGTCTTTCCGGTTCTGCACGGTCCGTATGGCGAGGACGGCACCATACAGGGACTGCTCGAACTCGCCGGCGTGCCGTACGTCGGGGCGGGTGTGCTGGCCAGCGCGGCCGGTATGGACAAGGAATTCACCAAGAAGCTGCTGGCCGCCGAGGGGTTGCCGATCGGCGACCACTGCGTGCTGCGCCCCGGACGGGCCACCCTCGATCTCGACGAACGTGACCGCCTCGGGCTGCCGGTTTTCGTCAAACCCGCCCGCGGGGGCTCGTCGATCGGTGTCAACCGGGTGACGTCATGGGATCAGTTGCCGGCTGCGATCGACCTGGCCCGCAGGCACGATCCGAAAGTGATCGTCGAGGCCGCGGTGACAGGCCGCGAACTTGAATGTGGCGTGCTGGAATTCCCCGATGGCCGAATCGAAGCCAGCACGGTGGGTGAGATCCGGGTGGCCGGAGTCGGTGCCCAGAAAGGCGGCTTCTACGACTTCGCGACGAAGTACCTGGAGGATGTGGCCGAACTGGATGTGCCTGCCAAGATCGACGACGATGTCGCCGAAGAGGTGCGGCGGCTGGCCATCAGGGCCTTCCGCGCGATCGACTGCCAGGGTCTGGCCCGGGTGGACTTCTTCCTCACCGAAAGCGGACCGTTGATCAACGAGCTCAACACGATGCCCGGGTTCACCACCATCTCGATGTACCCGAGGATGTGGGCTGCAAGCGGGGTGGATTATCCGACGCTGCTGGCGGCAATGGTGGAGACCGCGATCGCCCGCGGCACCGGACTGCGCTGAACCCGCAGCGTTCAGCGCGGTGGTGCCGGGTCGATCTGCCTGGCGGGCAATGTCTTCTCGGTTACCGCCGAGACGACCTGGATGGGCGTCGGCCCCGAGCCCGGCGGCAGGGTCAGCGCCACGTAGACCGGCCGGTCGACTGCATACCAGGTACTGCGCTCACCCTCGCCCACGGCGCGGTCCCCGGTCCCTTCGCCCACCCGGAACCATTGGACAGCGTCTACCACTTGTAGCGGCGCGCCGACGACGAAGTCGGCAGGACGATCCAGCCCGCAGCGCAGGATGACCGGTTCGGTACCCGGCTCCCGCTGCCAGGCGGCCGTACCGGCAGGGGCCGGCTGCACGGTCGCAGCCCGCCGATACTCGCCGAGCGTTTCGGGCAGCGCATCCAGCAGGGACCGGCATTCGGTTGTCTCCGCCTGCGGTGCAGGAACCGCCGCGATCGCGACCGGAGAATTCCCGGACTCGTCCTGACGCAGCACTGCGACGGCGAGCACCGCGACGATGGCCGCCGCGGCCACCGCCACCGCCATGATCAGCAGCCACCGCGGTGGGCCGTCGCCGGTGACCGGAGGTGAATCCTTGGCAACCACGGCAGATACTTTAGGGCTGACTCCAGGGCTGGGCTCCGTCGGCGATCGGGCAGGTCAGAGTGCGGGTAACGCCGCTGACCTGCTGGACGCTGGGCGCGACTGCGGTCCGCAGTTCGCCGATGTCGGTTGCCGTCACCCGGACGACAACGTCATAAGGCCCGGTGACGTACTCGGCGGAGAGCACCCCGGGCAGCGCGGTGAGCTGCTGGGCGATCACCTCGGCGCGACCCACTTCGGTCTGGATCAGCATGAAAGCCTCGACCACCCGCCGCCTCCTCGGTCCCGCTGCATAGACTCCACGCCGCAGGGTCCAAACGTATCGCAGGTCGGGCCGGTGTTCGCGCCGACGCAGGGCGGCTTGACCCGGCAGGGGAGGTGGCATGGCGGGTCACGGCGCGACCGCACATGGCGAGACCCTCGCCGAGGTGGGCGAATTCGCCCTCATTGACCGGCTGGTCGCCGGGCGCTCGCAGCCCGCACACGTCGCGGTCGGCCCGGGCGACGATGCCGCTGTGGTCTCCACGGCCGACAGCAGGACAGTGGTTTCCACCGACATGCTGATCGAGGGGAGTCACTTCCGCCTGGACTGGTCTTCACCATTTGACGTCGGGCGCAAGGCCGTCGCGCAGAACGCCGCCGACATCGAGGCGATGGGTGCACGTACCACCGCGCTGGTGGTGGCCTTTGGCGCACCCGCCGACACCGCCGCGACGGCCGCACTCGCGCTCGCCGACGGAATGTGGGCCGAAGCCCGGCGAGTCGGTGCGGGAATCATTGGCGGCGATGTGGTCAGCGCGCCCCAATGGGTGATCTCGGTCACCGCGCTGGGCGAGCTGGACGGGCGCACGCCGGTGCGTCGATCCGGTGCCGGCCCAGGAGACGCGGTGGCCGTGGTCGGGGATCTCGGATGCGCGGCGGCCGGATACTGGTTGTGGCGCAACAGTATCGACGACTACCAACCCCTGCGCCGCCGGCACCTGGTGCCCGAACCGCCCTACGGGCAGGGGTGTGCGGCCGCCGACGCCGCCGCGTCTGCCATGACCGATGTCTCCGACGGCCTGATCGCCGACCTGCAACACGTCGCCCAGGCTTCTGGAGTGGGCATCGACCTGTCCACCGCGGCGCTGGCCACCGACCACGACGCGCTGGCCCCGGCGGCGACCGCATCCGGCGGTGACGCCTGGGCGTGGGTGCTCGGTGGCGGGGAGGACCATGCCCTGGTCGCGACGTTCGCCGATGAAGTCCCGCCAGGCTGGCGGGTCATCGGCCGGGTGCTCGACGGACCCGCGCGGGTCCTGGTGGACGGGACCGAGTGGGACGGCGACCCGGGCTGGCAGTCCTTCGGTGCTGCCGCTTCCGATCAGGACGGCAGGCCATGACAGCGCGACCGCTCGCCGAACTCGTCGAAGATGGGTGGGCGCGCGCCCTCGAACCAGTCGCGCCGCAGGTCGCCCAGTTGGGGGAGTTTCTGCGCGACGAGCTCACCGCCGGCCGGCGCTACCTTCCCGCCGGTCCGAATGTGCTGCGGGCGTTCACGTTTCCGTTTGATCGCGTCAGGGTGCTGATCGTCGGGCAGGATCCGTACCCCACTCCGGGCCATGCGGTCGGCCTCAGTTTCTCGGTGGCCGCCGACGTGCGCCCGCTGCCCCGCAGCCTGGAGAACATCTTCACCGAGTATGCGGCGGACCTCGGGTATCCGCGGCCCGCGTGCGGGGATCTGACGCCGTGGGCCGAGCGCGGCGTACTGCTGCTCAACAGGGTGCTCACCGTTCGGCCAGGCAACCCGGCGTCGCACCGCGGCAAGGGTTGGGAGTCCGTGACCGAATGCGCGATCCGGGCGTTGGTCGGACGGGACCAGCCGCTGGTGGCGGTGCTGTGGGGCCGCGACGCCGCCACCCTCAAACCGATGCTGAGCGGTCCGGAGGGTGGCCAGAACTGCATGTCCATCGAGTCTGTCCACCCGTCGCCGCTGTCAGCGTCGCGGGGGTTCTTCGGCTCACGCCCCTTCAGCCGCGCCAACGAGTTGTTGCAGCGAATGGGCGCCGAACCGATCGACTGGCGGCTGCCCTGACCGATCCGGGCCGCTAACCCGGACGACTAACCCCGGAGGACCTTGCCTGCCTTGATGCAGGACGTGCAGACGTTCACCCGCTTCTTGTTGCCACCCGGGCGGCTCACCGCGCGCACCGACTGGATGTTCGGGTCCCACCGCCGATTCGAGCGGCGATGCGAATGGGACACCGACTTGCCGAAGCCGGGCGCCTTCCCGCAGATGTCGCACACGGCAGCCATATGCAGAACTCCTCGGATCAGTACTTGGGGATCAACGACCAGCCGGCGAACCCAGCCGGGTGATCCAACAGCCTGATCAGGATACCGGCCGCCGAAGCGATCACCAAAAGCGACTCGGGAGCATCGCCCAACGGCCGGGCGCGGCGTGGCCGTGGTGACCAGGTGTCGGTACCGCTGGCTAAGCTGGCGCCCGCGGTGATGTGCGGGTTCTGCGCGTCTGGGTTCGCTGCGGTCGGGAGGTGCGGATGTCGGTTCGGCGCCTCGATGCCTCCGGGCTGCGGACCTGGGCCCACGCTGCGGTGACCGAGCTGATCGCCCGCACCGACGAGATCAACAGTCTCAACGTCTTCCCGGTCGCCGACCACGACACCGGCACAAACATGCTGTTCACGATGCGTTCGGCGGAAGCGCAGGCCGACGTTCGCGGTGCCGGCCATGACGTGGCCGAGGTGGCCGCGGCGCTCGCAGCCGGCGCCTTGGCCGGAGCACGCGGCAACTCCGGGGTGATCCTGTCGCAGATCCTGCGTGGGTTGGCCGACGTCGCGGCCGACGCGGCGGCCGAACGGGCCGGCGACCTGCCGGAGATCGACGCCGTCGTCTTCGCAGCGGCATTGCGGCATTCGATCGGGTTGGTTGTGACCTCGGTGGGGGCGACGGTCCCGGGCACCATCGTCTCGGTGCTGCAGTCAGCGGCCGGTGCCGCCGAGGACGCGTCCGCCGACGGCGCCGGCATCGCCGATGCGGTGTGCGCCGCGGCAGATGCCGCGGTCGACGCGCTCGACAAGACGCCGCAACAGCTCGCTGTGCTGGCCGAAGCCGGGGTCGTGGACGCCGGGGGGCGAGGATTGCTGGTCCTGCTCGACGCCATGGTCCTGACGGTGAGCGGGCGGGCGCCGCAGCGTGGCGAGTATCGCCCGTCGCCCACGTCCGAACGGCCGGCTGTGAAAGGTTCGGCCGGTCCGACCGTGGCTCCGCCCCAATTCGAAGTGATGTACCTGCTCAGCGGCTGTGACTCGGCCGGTAGCGAACGACTGCGAGAGCGGCTCGGACAGCTCGGTGAGTCGGTGGCCATCGCCGCGGCCGATGGTGCCGGCAGTGACTACTCGGTGCATGTGCACGCCGACGACGCCGGCGCTGCGGTAGAGGCCGGGCTGAGCTCGGGCAGACCCAGCCGCATCCAGATCACAGCCCTCACCGGGGGTGCGGGACTTCCGCGAGGTAGTTGGTCCCGCAACCGGGCGGTGCTTGCGGTCGTCGACGGCGAGGGCGCGCAGCGGCTGTTCGCCGGGGAGGGGGCCAACGTGCTGCGGCTGAAACCGGGCGCCGCGGTCAACGCAGAGCAGCTGCTTCGCGGGCTCGTCGACGCCGGGGCGGCGCAGATCATGGTGCTGCCGAATGGGTACGTCGCCGCGGAGGAACTGGTCGCCGGCTGTACTGCCGCAATCGGCTGGGGCATCGACGTGGTTCCGGTGCCCGCCCCGTCGATGGTCCAGGGTCTGGCTGCGCTGGCGGTGCACGACCCGGCCCGCCAGGCCGTCGACGACGGGTACACGATGGCTCGCGCCGCCGGCGGTGTCCGGCACGGTTCGGTCCGGCTGGCGACGCAGGAGGCACTGACCTGGGCGGGTGGCTGCCGGCCGGGGGACGGGCTGGGGATCGCCGGCGGCGAGGTGCTCGTCGTCGGGGACGATGTCGCCGACGCGGGAGCGGGGTTGATCGACCTGTTGCTGACCGCCGGCGGAGAGCTCGTGACGGTGCTGACCGGCGCCGGTCTGGACGGCGCTATCAGCGAGGGGCTGCGGGAGCACGTCCACCGCCGGCACCCGGGGATCGAGCTGGTCACCTATCACACCGGGCACGGCGGTGACCCGCTGCTGATCGGGGTGGAGTAGCGGTGGCGGTGCTCTCGGATCGGCTCGACCGCGTCATCGGCGTCAAGGCGGCCACCAAACTCGACGAGAACTTCGGCATCCGTACCGTCAACGACCTGCTCCGGTACTACCCCCGCAAGTACCAGGCCGGTTCCACCGTGCTCGGTGAAGACGGCGAACCGCCCGAGGAAGGTGAACACATCACCTTCGTCGACGTCGTGACCAAGGCGGAGGTGCGGTGGACCAACCGGCAGCCCCGGCGGGAATACCTGGTGGTGACGCTGGGCAAGCGCCGCCCAAAGGTGACGGCCACGTTCTTCAACGCCAAGGTCATCAAGAAGACTCTGGTTCAGGACGTGCGGGTGATGCTCTCCGGGGAGGTCAAGTACTTCCGCGGAACCATGCAACTCACGCATCCTGCATTTCTGGTCGTGGATTCGCCACTGGGCCGCACCGGTGGTAGCCGGTCGTTGGCCAAGATCGCCGAGGGATCGCAGACATCGGGCGGCGGGCTCGACATGTCGGCGTTCGCCCGGGATTTCTTCCCGATCTATCCGGCCAACTCCAAGGTGCAGAGCTGGGACATCTATGCCTGTGTACGCCAAGTGCTAGACATGCTCGATCCGGTACCCGAATTGTTGCCGGAACAGTTTCTGCGCCAATGGAATTTGATCTCCGAAGACCAGGCGTTGCGTGCGATACACCTCGCCGAGAGCGCGGGCGAACGGGACCGGGCCAGGCGTCGCCTGACCGTCGATGAAGCCATCGGTCTGCAGTGGGCGTTGGTGGCCCGCCGGTACAGCGAATTGAGCCAATCGGGCCCGCCGGCGCCGCGATCCGACGAAGGTCTGTTCGCGGCGCTGCGCCATCAGCTGCCGTTCGAGTTGACCAGCGGTCAGCGCGAGGTGCTCGAGCAGGTACAGCACGACCTCGCCGAATCCCGTCCGATGAACCGAATGCTCCAGGGTGAGGTGGGCTCGGGAAAGACCATCGTGGCGGTCCTGGCGATGCTCCAGATGATCGATGCCGGCTACCAGTGCGCATTGCTCGCGCCAACGGAAGTGCTTGCAACCCAACATGACCGGTCGATCCGCGATGTGCTCGGGCCGCTGGGGATGTCCGGGCAGCTCGGCGGTGCCGAAGGGGCGACGCGGGTGGTGCTGCTGACCGGGTCGATGTCCCAGCAACAGAAGCGGCAGGCCCGCGACGACGTCGTCACCGGCGCGGCAGGCATCGTCGTGGGCACCCACGCACTGCTACAGGAAGCCGTCGAGTTCCACCGGCTCGGCATGGTGGTCATCGACGAGCAGCACCGCTTCGGCGTCGAGCAGCGAGATCAGTTGCGGGCCAAAGCGCCGGCCGGACTGACCCCGCACCTGCTGGTGATGACCGCGACTCCGATCCCGCGCACCGTGGCGCTCACCGTCTACGGCGACCTCGAGATCTCCACACTGCGCGAACTGCCCCGGGGCCGCAGCGCCATTACCACCAAGGCCGTCTTCGCCGGGCAACGTCCGAGCTGGGTCGACCGGGCGTGGCAGCGAATCATCGAGGAAGTCGGCACCGGCCGGCAGGCATACGTGGTCGCTTCGCGCATCGACGAGAACGACAAGACCGGCAGCGGCGACACCGGGCCGCCGGCCACCACCGTCGTCGACCTGTTCGATCGGCTACGCACCGGTCCGTTGTCGGGGCTGCGGCTGGGGCTGATGCACGGACGGTTGCCCGCCGACGAGAAGGACGCGGTGATGCGGGCGTTCCGGGCGGGGGACGTCGACGTACTGGTCTGCACGACGGTGATCGAAGTGGGTGTCGACGTTCCCAACGCGACGGTGATGGTCGTTTTCGACGCCGACCGGTTCGGCATCAGTCAACTGCACCAGCTGCGCGGGCGCATCGGCCGCGGTGCGCACGCCGGTCTCTGCCTGTTGATAACCCGAATGCCCGAGGGCTCCAAGGTGGGAGAGCGGCTCAACGCGGTGGCGGGAACGCTCGACGGTTTCGAGCTCGCCGAGCTCGACCTCGCAGAACGGCGTGAGGGGGACGTGCTGGGTACCACCCAGTCCGGTCGGGCGGTCTCGCTGCGATTCCTGTCGCTGGCCGAGCATCGTGAGATCATCGAGGCAGCCCACGACCTCTGCGAACAGCTCTACCGGCGCGGGCCGGCAGATCCCGGAATATCCTTACTGGCAGCGCAATTCACCGACACCGACCGCGTCGAGTATCTGGACAAGACATGAGCCGTCGGCGGTTGATCTGGCTCGTCGCAGCGGTCGCGCTGGCGGTCCTGGTTGCCTATCAAGTGGTTGGGTCCACCGGACCGCGCTCCAGCCGATTCGTCGCCGACGCCGACATCCCGACGATCGCTCCCGGAACAGACGTGCTGGCCGGCGTGGCGGTGATTCCGGCGCGCATCCGCGGGTACGACTACCGGCGCGCGGCGTTCGGCCGCGCGTGGACCGATGACAGCGACGCTCCCGGTGGTCATAACGGATGCGATACCCGCAACGACATCCTCGACCGCGATCTGCTCGACAAGACCTACGCGGCGATTGCGCGGTGTCCGCAGGCGGTCGCGACAGGAACGCTGCGCGACCCCTACACCAACGCGACGGTGGCCTTCACCCGTGGCCACATCACCGGCGCCGACGTGCAGATCGACCATATCGTCCCGCTGGCTCTGGCCTGGGATCTCGGTGCCCGCTCCTGGCCGGAGGCGAAGCGGATCCGCTTCGCCAACGACCCGGCCAACTTGCTGGCCGTCGAGGGGGACGCGAATCAGGACAAGGGCGATTCCGGGCCGGCCGACTGGATGCCGCCCAACAGGGCGTTCTGGTGCCAGTACTCGGTCCAGTTCATCGAGGTGCTGCGCGGCTACCAGCTGCCCATCGACGCCGCTTCAGCGGCGGTGCTGCGCGAGGGCGCCGCCGACTGCCCGAGCGGCTGAACCGCCTCAGGATCCGGTATAGGTCTCGGGGTCCGGCCTGTAGCGGGTGCCCGCATCGAGACCGTTGAGCGCGGTCATTTCGTCATCGCTGAGTTCGAAGTCGAACACCTCGAGGTTCTGCCGGATGTGATCAGTGGTCACCGAACGCGGAATGACGACGTTTCCCAGCTGCAGGTTCCACCGGATGAGAACCTGCGCTGGGGTCTTGCCGTGCGTCTGCGCCACCGCCACGATCGCGGGATGGTGGGTCAATCCGTCGACTCCGACCGGGCAGTCGGCCGCGGTCGTGACCTCGTAGCCGGCGTTGACCTGCCTTAGCTCGGCCTGGTTGAGCAGGGGATGCAGTTCGATCTGGTTGATCGCCGGAGTCGAGAACGAGAGGTCGATGATGTTCGAGAGGGTCTCGGCGTTGAAGTTCGACACCCCGATCGAGCGGGCGACGCCGTCCTCTTTGAGCCGCAGCAGTCCGCCCCAGCTGTCGACGTACTTGCCGCTCTCCCCGGCTGGCCAGTGGATCTGATAGAGGTCGAGGTAGTCCAGGCCCAGCCGCTCGGCGCTGGCCTTGGCGGCATCCTGAGACGACTGGAACCCGAGGTCGGCGATCGCGAGCTTGGCCGTGACGAACACCTCGGCGCGCGGAATGCCCGAGGCCGCGATCGCGCGGCCCACGGCTGCTTCATTGCCGTAAGCGGCCGCCGTGTCGATCAGCCGATAACCGGACTCGAGTGCCGCGGCGACCGCGCGTTCGGTCTCGGTCTCGGACAGTTCGTCCACCCCGAAACCGAGTACCGGAATGGTGTTTTCGTCATTGAGGGTGACCGTGGGGACCGTGGTCGGCGACGTCATTGAACCTGCTCTGCGAAGTTGAATGTTCGTGGATCGGGACCCGGGTCGACGTTGGGGACCGACTTCGGGATGACGATATTACTCACCCGAATTACCCACTTGGATTACTCATCGGGATTACCCGTCAGGATCAACCACCGGATAGGCCCCCAGAATTACTCGTCGGGACATGCCGGCTAGCCGATGCCTGCGGGTTCCCGCCGATCGCAGTTGCGATGGTTGGGTCGGCTTGTCTGGTTGACAGTGCCGTACGCTGCGGCGTGTCGCAGGGATTGCGAAAGGAGCCGCCATGTCGAAGAGTCTGGCAGGACAGGCGCCGCCGGCGCCGACCGTCGATCGAGTCCCACCGGGCAGCAGCCGTATCCGCGACCGCTTGGTCGAGGGTGCGGCGGGGGCGATGCTGCCGATGCTGCCCCGCATTCCCGACCGCATCAAGCGGCTCATGCTCGGCGCCCGATCGGTCACTGTCGACGGCAACACCCTGGACACCACGCTGCAGATGATGCTCACCGCAGAACGCCTTGCCGGTGTAGGGAATCTGGTCGCCAGCCCGGAGCCGGAGATCGCACGTGCGCAGTTGCGTAAGACCGCCCTCCAGTTCGCCGCACACCGCCCCGTCGATGTCGACAGTCTGACCATTCCCGGGCCCGTCGCCCCGATCCGGGCCCGTCACTACTGGCCGCTGGACGGCGCCGCAGCATCGGCACTGCTGGTCTTCTATCACGGTGGAGGTTTCGTCCTGGGTGATCTGGACACCCACGATGATCTGTGCCGGCTGATCTGCCGCGACGCCGGAATCCACGTGCTCTCCATCGACTACCGGCTGGCGCCGGAGCACAAAGCGCCCGCTGCCGTCGATGATGCCTACGCTGCCTACCGATGGGCCCGTGACTACGCCGCCGAACTGGGCGCAGAAGCCGCCCGGGTGGCAGTGGGTGGCGACAGCGCGGGGGGCAACCTCGCCGCCGTGGTGTCGCAGCGGGCCCGTGATGACGGGATGCCACTGCCCGCGCTGCAACTGTTGATCTATCCGGCCACCCACTTGGGAGCTGAGACCCGTTCGCGCACATTGTTCGGCGACGGATATTTCCTCACCAAACGGGACATGGATTGGTTCGAAGCGCTGTACCTGGACGGCAGTGCGATTGAGCGGTCCGACCCGCTGGCCTCACCGCTGCGGGCCGAGAACCTCGGCGGCCTGCCACCCGCGTTGGTGGTCACCGCAGGGTTCGACCCGCTGCGTGACGAAGGCACGCACTATGCCGAGGCGATGCGAGCGGCCGGCGTGACGGTGGACCTGCGCGAGTACGGGTCGATGGTCCACGGGTTCGCCAGCTTCTCCGTACTGGGCGGCGGCAGCGTCACTGCGACCGCCGACATGATCTCCGCGCTGCGGGCGCATCTGAGCCACGGCTGAGGGCCACCCCTGAGGGCCACGCCTGAGGGCCGGGCTTGAGGGCCGGGCTTGAGGGTCCGGGCAGCGCCGCCGGTACCATTGCCCCGTGGCCACGAAACCGAAGAAGAAAGCCCGCTACGACCTCAAAGCGGCGGATCGCAAGCGCAACCTGCTGGTCCAGATCGGCCTGACGGCGGTCGTCGTGGTCTTCGCGGTCGGGCTGGTGCTCTACATCGTCATGTCGAGCGACAAACCGGTGGCCGGAGAAGCCAAGCCGGTGCGGGTCGCCTCAGCCGACCTGATCACCAAGGAGGGCACCGCCGAGCCCAAGGCCGTGTTGGCCCTCTACGAGGACTTCCTGTGCCCGCACTGCGCCGACTTCGAGCAGCAGTTCGGGCCGACGATCTCCCGGCTCATCGAGCGCGGCGCGGTCCAAGCCGACTACTACATGGTCAGCATCCTGAACACGGCGCAGAACGACAACTACCCGTCGCGGGCTGCTGCCGCGGCCTACTGCGTCGCCGACGAGTCCACCGAGGCGTTTCAGCGCTTCCACTCGGCGCTGTTCGTCATGCAGCCCAGGGAAATGGGTGCGCAGTACCCGACCAATGCGCAACTGATCGAGACCGCCCGGCAGGCCGGCGCCGGCGGGGACGTGGCCGAATGCATCAACAGCGGCCGCTACATCGAGATGGTGGACGAACTGGCTGGCACCACCGGCATCAACTCCACCCCGAGTGTGCGGATCAACGGGGAGGACTACCGGTTCAGCACCCCGGACGCGTTGGTGACCAAGATCAAGGAGATCGTCGGCGACCTTCCCGGCCTGGAAGCCGCCGCCCCGGCACGCCCCGCCCCCTCGCCGACGGCACCATGACCGTGACCGCGCCCGGCCCTGCCGCGGCGGGTGGCGATGCCGCCGACCGACCGGCCGGCGTGCCGGTCGGCCGGTCCAGTGCGGTCTGGGTACTGATAGGGGGCGCCCTCGGCCTGGCCGCGTCGCTGACCTTGACGGTGGAGAAGGTCGCGCTGCTGATCAACCCCGACTACGTGCCGACCTGCAGCATCAACCCGGTGCTGTCCTGTGGATCGGTGATGGTCACCCCGCAGGCTTCGGTGTTCGGTTTCCCGAACCCGTTGATCGGCGTGGTCGGATTCAGTGTGGTACTGGTCACCGGGGTGTTGGCAGTCGCCAAGGTCGCGCTGCCGCGCTGGTACTGGGTCTGGCTTGCCGCCGGCACGCTGTTGGGCGCCGCGTTCGTGCAGTGGCTCATCTTCCAGAGCCTCTATCGGATCGGCGCGCTCTGCCCCTACTGCATGGTGGTGTGGGCGGTCACGATTCCGCTGTTGGTGGTCACCGCGTCGATAGCGTTGCAGCCGTTGCGCACTAACGTCGTCGCGCGGACACTCCATCAATGGCGTTGGTCGTTGACCACCCTCTGGTTCACCGGCGTGATTCTGCTGATCCTGGTGCGCTTCTGGACCTACTGGTCGACGCTGATCTGACGGTCGGGGGTTACAGTTACGCGTGGTCTCCATCTCCAAAGTGCTGGTCGCCAACCGCGGGGAAATCGCGATCCGCGCCTTCCGGGCGGCCTACGAGATGGGTGTTGCCACCGTAGCCGTGTACCCCTACGAGGATCGCAACTCGCTGCACCGGCTCAAGGCCGACGAGTCGTACCAGATTGGCGACGTAGGTCACCCGGTCCGGGCCTACCTGTCGGTCGACGAGGTCATCCGCGTCGCCCGGCACGCCGGCGCTGATGCGGTCTACCCCGGCTACGGGTTTCTTTCGGAGAATCCCGAGCTGGCGTCCGCGTGCGCCGCGGCGAGTATCCGCTTCATCGGGCCCAGCGCCGCCGTGCTGGAGCTGACCGGCAACAAGTCCCGCGCCGTCGCCGCGGCCCGCGCGGCCGGGCTGCCGGTGTTGAAATCATCGGCGCCCTCGGCGTCGGTCGACGAGCTAGTGGCGGCGTCGGCGGACATCGCATTCCCGATGTTCGTCAAGGCCGTCTCCGGCGGTGGCGGTCGCGGGATGCGGCGGGTGACCGATCCGAACTCGCTGGCCGAGGCCATCGAAGCGGCCAGCCGGGAAGCCGCGTCCGCGTTCGGCGATCCGAACGTCTACCTCGAGCAAGCCGTGCTCAACCCGCGCCACATCGAGGTGCAGATCCTCGCCGACGAGCATGGCAACGTGATGCACCTTTTCGAGCGTGACTGCAGCGTGCAGCGGCGGCACCAGAAGGTGATCGAGCTGGCGCCCGCCCCGAACCTGAGCGACGAGTTGCGGCAGAAGATCTGCTCGGACGCGGTCGCATTCGCCCACCAGATCGACTACTCGTGCGCGGGGACGGTGGAGTTCCTCCTCGATGAGCGAGGCGAGCACGTGTTCATCGAGATGAACCCGCGTATTCAGGTCGAACACACGGTCACCGAGGAAATCACCGACGTCGACCTGGTCTCCAGCCAGATGCGCATCGCCGACGGCCAGACCCTGAGCGATCTCGGGCTCAGCCAGGACACGTTGTCGGTGCGGGGAGCGGCCCTGCAGTGCCGCATCACCACCGAGGATCCGGCCAACGGGTTCCGGCCCGACACCGGACGGATTACCGCCTACCGGTCACCAGGCGGCGCCGGCATCCGGCTCGACGGCGGAACCAACCTCGGAGCCGAGATCGGCGCTCACTTCGACTCGATGCTGGTCAAACTCACCTGCCGCGGACGTGACTTCGCTGCCGCGGCGGCCCGCGCTCGCCGGGCGCTCGCCGAGTTCCGGGTGCGGGGCGTGTCAACGAACATCCCGTTCCTGCAAGCGGTGGTCAGCGACCCGGATTTCCGCGCCGGGCGGGTGACCACGTCGTTCATCGAAGAGCGCCCCTACCTGCTGACGGCGCGCACCCCCGCGGATCGCGGCACCAAGATCCTGAACTATCTCGCCGACGTCACGGTCAACCAGCCACACGGACCGCGCCCGTCATCGGTGTACCCGCAGGACAAGCTGCCGTCACTCGACCTCAAAGCGCCCCCGCCGGCCGGTAGCAAGCAACGGCTTGCGCAGCTGGGGCCCGAAGGGTTCGCCCGCTGGATGAAGGAGTCGGCGGCGGTCGGTGTCACCGAGACCACCTTTCGGGACGCCCACCAGTCGCTGCTGGCGACCCGGGTGCGCAGCACCGGCCTGCTCATGGTGGCGCCCTACATCGCCCGGCTCACCCCGGAGTTGCTCTCCATCGAATGTTGGGGCGGAGCGACCTACGACGTGGCGCTGCGTTTCCTCAAGGAAGACCCGTGGGAGCGGCTGGCCGCCATTCGCGAGGCGGTCCCCAACATCTGCCTGCAGATGTTGCTGAGGGGACGCAACACCGTCGGTTACACGCCGTACCCGGCGACCGTGACGACGGCCTTCGTCCAAGAGGCGACAGCGACCGGCATCGACATCTACCGGATCTTCGACGCCCTCAACAACGTCGAGTCGATGCGCCCGGCCATCGACGCGGTGCGCGAAACCGGCAGTGCGATAGCCGAAGTCGCGATGAGCTACACCGGCGACCTGTCGGATCCGGCCGAGAACCTCTACACCCTGGACTACTATCTGAAACTCGCCGAGCAAATCGTCGACGCGGGTGCGCATGTGTTGGCGATCAAGGACATGGCCGGCCTGCTGCGACCGCCGGCCGCCGCCACGTTGGTGGGCGCGCTGCGTAGCCGATTCGACCTGCCTGTTCACGTGCACACCCACGACACACCGGGCGGGCAGCTGGCCACCTATCTGGCGGCCTGGCGCGCGGGAGCGAACGCGGTCGACGGCGCCGCGGCACCGATGGCCGGAACAACCAGCCAGCCGGCGCTGAGCTCGATAGTCGCGGCGGCCGCGCACACCGAGTACGACACCGGTCTATCACTGCAGGCGGTCTGCGATCTCGAACCGTTCTGGGAAGCGCTACGAAAGGTGTACGGGCCGTTCGAATCCGGGCTGCCCGCTCCCACCGGCCGGGTCTATCACCATGAGATCCCCGGCGGCCAGTTGTCGAATCTTCGTCAGCAGGCCATCGCGCTGGGGTTCGGTGACCGGTTCGAAGAGATCGAGGC
Source organism: uncultured Mycobacterium sp. (assembly GCA_964513475.1). Taxonomy (GTDB): domain Bacteria; phylum Actinomycetota; class Actinomycetes; order Mycobacteriales; family Mycobacteriaceae; genus Mycobacterium. The sequence goes on from CAZEMS010000007.1 coordinate 20,514, forward strand.
GAACTACGCGGCCGCCGATCGCGTGCTGGGCCGGCTGGTGAAGGTCACCCCCTCGTCGAAGGTGGTCGGGGACCTCGCCCTGGCACTGCTCGGCGCGGGCATCAGCGCAGACGAATTCGCTGCCGACCCGGCACGACTCGACATCCCTGACTCCGTGATCGGCTTCTTGCGGGGAGAACTGGGTGATCCGCCCGCGGGATGGCCAGAGCCCTTGTGTACCAAGGCGCTCGCCGGGCGACCGCCGGCCAGACCGGCTCACCGACTCGCTGCCGAAGAGGAGGTCGCTCTGACCCAAACAGGGTCCAGGCGGCGTTCGACCCTGAATCGCTTGCTGTTTCCCGGGCCGACAAAAGAATTCGAGGCACACCGCGATCTCTACGGCGACACCTCGCTGTTGAGCGCGAACCAGTTCTTCTACGGCCTGCGTCATGGCGAAGAGCACCGAGTTCAGCTCGAACGCGGAGTCGAGCTGCTGATCGGGCTGGAAGCGGTCTCCGACCCGGACGAGCGGGGTATGCGCACCGTGATGTGCATCATCAACGGACAGCTACGCCCGGTCCTGGTGCGCGACAAGAGCATCGCCAGCGAAGTGCCCGCAGCCGAGAAGGCCGACCGATCCAATCCCGATCACGTTGCCGCACCGTTCGCGGGCGTCGTCACAGTCAGTGTGACCGGCGGCGAGCAGGTGCGGGCCGGCGAGACGATCGCCACCATAGAGGCCATGAAGATGGAAGCGGCCATTACCGCACCCAAGGACGGCACTGTCGCCAGGGTCGCAGTTTCAGCCACCGCCCAAGTGGAAGGTGGTGACCTGCTGGTGGTGGTGAGCTGACCCGCATCGTCGCTGGCACACTCGGAGGGCGTCGAATCGCGGTACCGCGCAACGTGACCCGTCCGACCACCGATCGGGTGCGCGAATCGCTGTTCAACGTGCTGGCCGCACGGACGGAGCTGGCCGGTGCCGTGGTGCTGGACCTGTACGCGGGTTCTGGTGCGCTCGGCCTGGAGGCGCTGTCGCGTGGTGCCGACTCGGTGATCTTCGTCGAAGCCGACCACCGCGCGGCGGCCGTCATCGCGCAGAACATCGACACTCTCGCCGTCACTGCCGCGGCCACGGTGCGGCGGGCCGATGTAGTGGCCGCGCTGTCTGCGGGTCCACCTAGGCCGGTGGATCTGGTGCTCGCCGATCCGCCCTACGACCTTCCCGGCTCCGAGGTGGAGGCCGTCCTGGTCGCTCTCGCCGAACACGGCTGGGCCGGCCCCGGGACGGTGGCGGCGGTGGAACGCCGGGCGGCGGGCGGCGAACTACGGTGGCCGCATGGCTGGACGCGCTGGCCGTCGCGCCGCTACGGCGGAACCCGCATCGAGCTGGCCCAGCTGGTTTGCTGATACGGTCATCGACCATGAGTGGCGCGGTATGCCCCGGATCCTTCGATCCGGTCACCCTGGGCCATGTCGACATCTTGGAGCGGGCCGCCGCCCAGTTCGACGAACTCGTGGTCGCGGTGCTGACCAATCCCAACAAGAAGGGGATGTTCACCGTCGACGAGCGCATCGCGATGATCGGCGAGGCCACCGCGCACCTGTCGAACGTTCGTGCTGAATCCGGCGATGGTCTGGTGGTCGACTTCGCAAAGGCCCGTGGCCTCAGCGCGATCGTCAAAGGCCTGCGAACCGGCACCGATTTCGAGTACGAGCTGCAGATGGCGCAGATGAACAGGCACATCGCGGGAGTGGACACCTTCTTCGTCGCCACGACGCCGCGGTACTCGTTCGTCTCCTCGTCATTGGCCAAGGAGGTGGCCTCGCTCGGCGGTGATGTCTCGGGACTATTGCCGGAGTCGGTCAACCTGCGGCTGCGGGCCAAGCTCGACGGGCAGACCTGATGTGAAGCGCCTGACATAATCAGTGTCGTGCCTGTGATGTGGGAAGAGGTGACGACACACCGGCTCGGAAGCTGAGTCACACGGGTAACACCAGGCACACTGGTCATCAACAACTAGGCCTGGAGGATGCTGCGGTGTACCGAGTTTTTGAAGCGCTCGATGAACTGGGCGCCATTCTTGAAGAGGCGCGCGGCGTGCCGATGACCGCCGGTTGTGTCGTGCCGCGCGGCGACGTCCTCGAACTCATCGATGACATCAAGGACGCCATCCCGGGCGAACTCGACGACGCCCAGGATGTGCTCGACGCGCGGGACGGCCTGTTACGGGAGGCCAAGGAGCAGTCCGACTCGATGGTGTCGACGGCGAGCGCCGAGGCGGAATCGATGGTCGGCCACGCTCGCGGCGAGGCGGACCGGGTGCTGGCCGATGCCAAGGCGCAGGCAGATCGCATGGTCGCCGAAGCCCGTCACCACAGCGAGCGGATGGTCGCCGAGGCTCGCGAAGAGGCGGCCCGGATAACCGCCACAGCAAAGCGAGAGTACGAAACCAGCACCGGGCGCGCCAAGTCCGAGGCCGACCGGCTGATCGAGAGCGGCAACCTCGCCTACGAGAAGGCCGTGCAGGAGGGCATCAAGGAACAACAGCGGCTGGTCTCGCAGACCGAGATCGTCCAGACCGCCAATGCCGAGTCGACCAGACTGATCGACGCCGCCCACTCCGAGGCTGAGCGGATGCGCGGCGAATGCGACATCTACGTCGACAGCAAACTTGCCGAGTTCGAGGAGTTCCTCAACGGGACGTTGCGCTCGGTCGGGCGGGGCCGTCACCAGCTGCGCACCGCCGCAGGCACACACGACTACGCGACGCGCTGACCGGCCGCTGCCGGCTCCGGCCTGCTCCACGGCCGAGTCCGCAGGGCCATCGCCGTAGGATTGCCGGCATGGCGACGCGTATGGGCGCGGCGGCGCACCGCGAGGCGCGGTCGCCGCTCGTTTTCGACATCTCCAGGCTCGGTCGGCGGCCGGGGTCGATGCTGGCCGTCCACGAAAACGTTCCCAGCCCCGTCCGCATCGGTCTCGACCTGGTCAACATCCCTGCCGAAACGCCACTGCACCTCGACCTGCAGGTGCAGTCGGTATCGGAGGGCGTGCTCGTCACCGGGACGGTGTCGGCGTCCACCACCGGCGAGTGCGCGCGTTGTCTGGCTCCGATCACCGGGGACGTCGAAGTCGAGCTGACCGAGCTCTTCGCCTACCCGGACAGCGCCACCGATTCGACAACCGAACCCGACGAGGTGGGGCGAGTCCGCTGCGCGGGGCAGGCCGACTCCATCGACCTGGAACAGCCGATCATCGATGCCGTCGGCTTGGCTCTGCCGTTCAGCCCGCTCTGCGCGCCGGACTGCGCGGGCCTATGTCCGCAGTGCGGTGTTCTGCTGGCGAGCCTGGACGAGCAGGCTCGGGCGGATCACCGGCACGAGCAGATCGATCCGCGGTGGGCGAAGCTGACTGCCCTGCTACCCGAGGATGGGTCGGAGGAGTCGCCTTGACGGTGGACCGTGCCCCGCTGACCGAGGCGCTGGGGGTGGACCTGCCCGAAGAGCTGCTGACCGTCGCTCTGACCCACCGCAGCTACTCCTATGAGAACGGTGGCCTGCCCACCAACGAACGGCTGGAGTTCCTCGGCGATGCTGTGCTCGGGCTGACCATCACCGAAGAGCTCTATCACCGCCATCCCGAACGCTCCGAGGGCGACCTGGCGAAGCTGCGTGCCAGCATCGTCAACACGCAGGCACTGGCAGATGTGGGTCGCCGGCTCAGTGACAAAGGTCTCGGCGCCTACCTGCTGCTGGGCAAGGGCGAAGAGAACTCCGGCGGCGCCGACAAGTCCAGCATCCTGGCTGACGGCGTCGAATCGCTGCTCGGCGCAATCTATGTCGATTGCGGGCTGCCGCGGGTCCGAGAGGTGATTCTGCGGCTGTTCGCCGAGCTTCTCGACACCGCGCCCACTCTGGGCGCAGGCCTGGACTGGAAATCCAGCCTCCAGGAAGTGGCCGCCGCCCGGGGTCTGGGCGCACCGGCCTATACCGTGACCTCGGCCGGGCCGGACCATGACAAGGAGTTCACCGCCACCGTCGTCGTCTCCGGCGTCGAGTACGGCAGGGGAGTAGGCCGAACGAAGAAGGAAGCCGAACTCAAAGCTGCCGCGGCGGCCTGGACCGCGTTGGACAGGGCCGGGTCCGGGGCCTGATCGGAGTGCCCGAACTACCTGAGGTTGAAGTGGTCCGGCGGGGGCTGGAAGCCCATGTCGCGGGCCGGATCATCGCGGCGGTGCGGGTGCACCATCCGCGCGCTGTGCGCCGGCACCACGCGGGACCCGCCGACTTGGCTGCGCGCCTGCTCGGTGCCCGTGTCACTGCGACCGGGAGGCGGGGCAAGTACCTCTGGCTCACTCTGGACGACGGGTCGGCGGCGCTGGTTGTGCACCTCGGGATGAGCGGGCAGATGTTGCTCGGCGCAGTGCCCAACGGCAAGCACCTGCGCATCGCCGCTCTCCTCGATGACGGCACGGCGCTGAGCTTCGTCGATCAGCGAACCTTCGGTGGCTGGATGGTGTCGGATCTGGTCGACGTCGGAGGCAGTACCGTGCCGATACCCGTCGCACACCTTGCTCGCGATCCGCTCGATCCGCTGTTCGACCGCGAAGGTGTGGTAACGGTGTTGCGGCGAAAGCACTCCGAGATCAAACGCCTGCTACTGGACCAGACCGTCGTGTCGGGTATCGGCAACATCTACGCGGACGAAGCGCTGTGGCGGGCCAGGATCAACGGAGCCCGGCCCGCGTCGTCGCTGACCCGCCGCCGGCTGGGTGAACTGCTCGACGCCGCTGCGCAGGTGATGACCGCTGCGCTGGACCACGGCGGCACCTCGTTCGACTCGCTCTATGTCAACGTCAACGGTGAGTCGGGATACTTCGAACGGTCCTTGGACGCCTACGGCCGTGACGGACAGCCGTGCCGGCGCTGCGGCGCGGTGATGCGGCGCGAGAAGTTCATGAACCGGTCGTCGTTCTACTGTCCGAGATGTCAGCCGCGGCCGCGGGGCTGAACCGGCGTGGGTCGGGGCCGCCGGCCCCTCGAGACTTAAGCTACTGCGGACGTTTTCGGCGTGTGGCGCCGAGGGTTAAATGTCGCGGAGTGCGCTAACGGCGACGGGTGGGCAGCAGTTCCAGGACCGTGCGGAGCAGAATCTTCACGTCGAGCCACACACTCCAGTTCTCGATGTAGAAGTTGTCGTGCAGCGCCCGGTCAGCGATGCAGGTGTCGCCACGCAACCCACTGACTGCCGCCCAGCCGGTCAACCCGGCGGGTACCCGGTGCCGGGCGCGGTAGTGCGGAATCGCGTCGGTGAACAAGCGCACGAAGTGCGGACGTTCGGGACGGGGGCCGACGATCGTCATGTCACCACGCCAGACGTTCCATAGCTGAGGCAGCTCGTCCAGGCCGCTTGCCCGCAGCAGCCGACCCAGCCGGCTGATGCGATGGTCATCGGCGATGTTCCACTTCTCGGCTGCCTCCTGGGCGCTTTCCGGCCGCAGGGTCCGGAACTTCAGCAGTTCGAATTCGCGCTCGTCCATGCCCACGCGCCGCTGCCGGAACAGAATCGGCGCGTTGGTGTCAGACAGGTAGACGGCCAGCGCGATGATGAGAAGCAACGGTGCCAGCAAGATCAGCAACAGCGCGCTGAGTGCCTGGCTGGTTCGAATCTTCAGATGCCATGACATGGTTCGGTGTGCGGCGCGGCGGATCCGCATCAAGGGGAATGCGCCGATCCGATCCATCTCGCCGCTGACTGCGGTCATCTCCCAGAGCCGGGGCAGCACATAGATCTCGCTGTCCAAGCGATCACATTCGCGCAGTACCTCTAACACGTCGGTCTCCGAGATGCTCGGATCCGCGACCACTGCGCAGGCGATCTCGCGCTCGGTGAGGGCGGTAAGGGTGCTGAGCAGCTCGGAGCCCGAACCGACGACCGGAAGCGGCGGTCGGCTCCCATCGGGTCGCCGAGACGGCAGGTCGTCGATGAACGCGATGGGTTCGAGTCCGCAGTCGGGCCTGTGCAACATCGCCTCGGCGAGTTCGGTGCCGTGCCTTCCGGCGCCGACGATCAGCGTCGGACGTCGACCGGCGGGTTTGGCTCGCCGGGCGCGTTCCACCTGTAGGGCCGCGGCCCGAGCGACCATCAGCGTCGCCAATACGGCCCCGGTGAGGAGAACGACGCGCCGTAGCGAGTCCGACCCGGCCAACCCGACGCTCAGTGCGGTGAGGGCCGAGGCCAGTCCCAATTTGGGCAGCACGTCGAGGACGGACAGGGTCAGGCGGGTGCGATAGGCGCCCGATGCCATGAGCGTGACCACCGCGACGAACGCAGCCAAGGCCATAGTGCGGCCCTCCGCGAACGCGAGAACGGCAAAAACCGCCAACAGATCCGTGACGATCGCGAGCCGGTCGATCGGGAGGCTGGCAGAAAGCCGATATTCGGACCGTTCATCAGCCCCTTTGCTCACCCTGCCAAGCGATTCCGGCAATATGAGCGACAGATCCGATTGGCGGCTTCGGGAAACGTTGGTGAATTGTGATCGGGAAATTGCCGAAATAGAATCGTCGTTGACTAAAAACACCGGCTCACCTCCATCAGATCGTCCAAATCACCTAGCAGATCCCCTTTTCGTGGCCATCTGAGTGGGCACGATTTTTGTGCCGGCCCCACATGTTGCACCAGTTTTCTGTAGACGGCCAGCGCCGTCGAGCATCAAACCCGATTGGTGGCCGATTCGTAATTGAAATCACATCATCAGTAAATATGCAGGTCAGCGATATAGCGTCCCTTTACGCTGCAGGCAGCGGTGGTGCAAGGCGCGATGGCCGGACCGCCATCTGCCGTGAAATAAGTCACAGCGACACTTCACCGAAGCGCCGCCGTCGGTTGTTCAGCGCATCAGATTGCGAAGGCGGCGTCGTAGGCTGCGAAAACGGCCTCGCGTGAGTAGCGATGCGCAAAATGCGCCCGAGCGGCGTCTGACAGCTCTGTGTTCAAGGACGGAGTTGTCACATCGAGCAATGACTGCGCGAACTCGGCTGCATCGTCGGCAACGAGAATTCCCTGGTCCGCTCCGCTCGCGAGCCCGCTGGCGCCGACCGGTGTCGAGACCACCGGTATTCCGCGTCCGAGCGACTCGATGACCTTGAGTTTGACACCGGAACCGAAGCGCAACGGGTTGATCATCGCCGCGGACCGCCCGAGGATCTCGGTGAGGTCGGGGACGAAGCCGTGGAACGTGGCGCTCGCGGTGTGGTCGGCGGCTGCGCGGGTCAGGTGGGGCAGCGGATCCTTGCCTAGGATGTGCAGCTTCGCCCCGGGCCGTTCGGCTAGCACCTTGGGCCAGACGGAGGTCAAGAACCAGCGCAGACCATCGTCGTTGTGCGGAAGGGACAACAGACCGAGGAACACGAACTCCGGCTTGCCCGCGTAGGATCGCGGCGCAGATTCGGGCGCCGCTACCAGGGGCGGGACGGTCTGAAGTCGACCGGCATCGGCGCCAGCTCGGCTTCGCAGTAGTGCTGCTTCTTCGTCGTTCACCAGCAGGCAACGGACGAACCTGTGCGCCGCATGATCTTCGCTACGCGCTATCAGCCTTCGCTCGACACGCAGCAGCGTGCGCTGGGCGTGACCGACCTCGGCCAGAAAGTGCATTCGTTCTGGCACATGGGCGGCGAAGTTGCCCAACGGGTTGATCTCGACGTCGGGGAATCGTCGGGCAGCGTCCAGCATTGCCGCGTATCGCTCGGAGAACAGGTCGTCGAGGTAGCAGATCTGCTGATGCGAACGTTCCCCGGCCGCGTACTGACCAGTTCGGACCGTGTCGTAGACCTCGAGCGAGCATTGCAGCGCTGCCAAGACCGATTCGATCGCCGAGCCCACCTTCGCGTCTCTTAGCAGCGACTCCTGCAGGCTCGCCCGGCCGGTGCCCGACCTGATCAGCGCGTTCCCAAGCGCCGCGGCAGGGCGCGGTTTCGGCAGCGCATGGAGTCGGGCGGGAAACTCTGGACGGTCCTGACCGCCGATCAACAAGTAGTGAGTGTTCTCCGGTCCCAGGCGGTCGACGAAGTACTGCACAAACCCTGCGAGAACGACTTTCTTGCCGGCGTCGACGGGATAAGGGTCAACGGCGCTGATCAAGGCGACCGATGCCATCTCCTGCGTCATTTCGCCGAGAGTAGGACATCCGGGTGCAGTCGGCACCGGCAATCCGCATCCTCGTCATCGTGTCGCTGCAGTACTCCCGCATCGCCGGCTGGGACGCTCTAGGCTCGCAATCTGCGCCAATCGTCGAGTTCTACGGGGGTGTCGTGCCAGCAGATGCGGCGAATGGGGGTGGCGACCGACCCTCACAGCACGAAGAGCAGCAACCCATGCCGCCCACTGGGCGACAGGCGGCATGGAACTACCTGGTTTTCGCGCTCAGCAAGAGTTCGACGCTGATCATGACGGTGGTGCTGGCCCGCATTCTGGTGCCGGCGGAGTTCGGTCTGTTCGCGTTCGCCCTGCTCGTCGTGAACCTGTTCGACTACATCAAGGATCTCGGCGTGGGCGCGGCGTTGGTGCAGAGCCCGCGCAAGTGGAATCAGATCGCTCCGACCGGCCTCACCCTGTCGGTGATGTTTGCGGCCGTGGCCGGGCTGCTGCTGTTGGGCAGTGCTGACATCGCCGCTCGCATTCTCGGTGATCCGGAACTGGTCCCGGTGATCCGGGTGCTCGCGATTGGGGTGGCGATCTCAGCCTTGAGCGTTCTGCCCATGGCATGGTTGCGCCGCAAGCTCGATTTCCGCAGTCGACTGCTGCCAGAGTTCCTCGGGGCTCTTGCCAAGATGGGACTGACCATTGGTCTCGCCGTCGCCGGACTCGGGGTATGGAGCCTGGTCTACGGACAGTTGGCAGCTGTGGCTGTCACAGCGGCGTTGTACTGGCGGGTCGCCAAGACCAAGCCGCGGTTCGGTTTCGACGTCCACGAGGCCCGGCTGCTCATCCGGTTTGGCGTGCCGGTATCGGTGGTCACGTTGTTGGCGTTCGCCATCTATAACGTCGACTACCTTGCGATCGGTGCCCGTCTCAACGAAACCGACCTGGGCTTGTACGTGCTCGCCTACCGACTACCCGAGTTGGTCGTGCTCAACCTGTGCATCGTCATCAGCGAAGTCCTGTTCAGTTCGCTGTCAAGTCTGCAGAACGACCGCAAAGCCCTCGCCGATCACTATCTGCAGGCGGTCGGCGTCGTTGTCGCTCTGACGGCCCCGATAGGTGCAGCGTTGGCGGTCCTCGCGCCCGCGGTGATCGCCACCCTCTACGGACCGAAGTACTCCGATGCCGCCCCCATGTTGGCGGTGCTGGCGTTGTATGCCGTCGTGTACTCGGCGTCGTTCCACTCCGGCGACGTTTACAAGGCCATTGGTCGTCCGGGCATCCTGACGGCCATCAATCTCGGAAAGCTCGCGGTGATGGTGGGCCCGGTGTGGTGGGCGGCCGGACACAATGCCGTTCTGGTCGCGGTATCGCTACTCGGGGTCGAGGTCATTCACTTCATCGTCCGGATCGCCGTGGTGCAAAGAGTCATCTCGTTGAAATGGTCGGCACTCCTGTCGGCTGTGTTTCGGCCTACCGCGGCCGCGGCGTTTATGGGAGTAACCTTGCTTGCCGTGGAGCGCTTCACGCATGGAATCCCAGCTCCGGCGGAGTTGGTGGCGGGTTCGTTCGTCGGTGTGCTCCTCTACTTGGCCGCACTGCGGTTCACCGCGCCGCACCTGTTCGCGGCGGGGATGGGGCTGGCGCGGTCGACTGTGAAGTCAGGAATGCAAAGGGGGACAGGGGCTGGGACCTCGCCGGACGCGGAGGGATCAGGTTGAGCGAGACCAAAGCCGGACGGTCTGGCAGAACGTCCGTGATAGTTCTGGTGCTCGCAGCTCTCCTCGGGTTGTCAGCGGGAGTCGCGGCGGCATTGTTCATTTCGTCGAGGGGGGGTCACACCTACGTCGCCGAGTCGATGATTGCCGTCGTGCCGCCACCGGACGCCAGCGCCGAGGCCGTCTCGAGCTATTGGGAAGTCCTGACCCGCGGTCAGGTGAACCGGATAGCGGCCGTCATCTACGAAGACCCGCGCTGGCTCCCCGGGGCCGGGGTCGCGGCCGGCGTGCCCGCTTCGGACCTGCAACTGCGGGCGGGTGCCATTCCCGAGACCTCGCTGATCCAGGTTGAGGTGCAAGCGAATTCGTCTTCGGCGGCCCAGGCGGCACTTGACGAAGTACTCCTGGCGGCCGGTGCGGAGGCCCGATCGTTAGCTGCGCCGTTCATGTTGCGGACAGCCTCTCCGCCGGAGACGACGGAGGTGCAGCCCTTGGGCTCCCGAAACCAGCTCATGGCCACCTTCGGCGTCGCGGGGGCGCTGGCCGGAGTCGGTGTCTCGTTCGTTGTCCGCTCTTTACCGTTCGGTCGACGCACCCGAGTAGAGAAGCCGCACAGCCACGCCCGGATGCCCCGGGTGCCCGACGCCGACCGATCCGGCACGGCCGGTTCGGCAGGGGTTGCTCAAGGCCTGGGAACCGATACCCGCCGGTGAGAGTGGACTCGGCCCCGGCGCGGAAGGCGGCACGGAAGCCGGTGCGGGAGTTTCTGATTCCGGCGGCTCTGCCGCCAGAACTGGTGCCGGCCGTGTGGATCATTGCCGGACTGGCGATTCCGGCCGGAGCCGTGGTGATCGGCCCGGTGCACCCCGTGCTGCTGTTCGTGGGGGTGCCCGCGGCCGTGGTCGTCGGTGCGTTCGTGGTGGTCCGTCCGCTGCTGGTCATGGTGCTGATGGTCGTTGCCGAGGTCACCAACGTCAGCGGGGTACTCGCAGAACAAGGCCTCGGGCTACCGATTTTTCCGGCTTCTTTGGCCGCGGGCATTGCCAGCGTCGGCCTGGCACTGCGCGATCCCGAGGCGCGGAGCCGGCTCAACCGCACCACAATGATCCTGATCGGTCTGGGTATGGTGTACCTCGCGACACAGCTGATCCCGGCTGCCGGCAGCGTGGACGTCGGGATTTCGATCGCGACGTTGCGCAGAAGCGCGGTGGACTGCGTCTTCCTGCTGGTGCTGCTCCTTCTCGCGCAGATCACCAATCGGCCTTGGGTGCTTGCGGGTGCGATCGTGGTCCCGATGGTAGTGCTGGCCTTCCTTACCGTGGTCAACGAGGTGGCGCTGGGCGGCGCGGCGACTTTCGGAGGGTTTTCGACCGCCACCGAGGCGTCGGGTGAGCTGATCACCACCCTGCGCTACGGCGGTCCACTGCCGGACTCCAACTTCTGGGGCAGACATCTGGTGATGGGACTGCCCTTGGCCTGCGCCCTGTTGACCCGAAACATCAAACAGGGCACGCGGTTGTCGGTGGTCACCTGGGGTGCCGCTGTCCTCGTCCTACTCGGGGGCGCCTATCTGACCCAGTCGAGGGGAACCTTCCTTGCAGCCGCGTTGGCGGTCGTGGTGTGGGTGATCTTCGGCGGTCGCTCCGCGCGTCGGTACGGGCTGCTGCTGCTGCCCGTGTTCGGGCTGCTGTTCATGCTGCCCGGTATCGGCAATCGGCTCACCGCGATGATCGAGGACTTGAACAGCAGCGGCGCGGACTACGGAATCGATCTGTCCATCATCAGCCGGGCCGCCGCGCAGGAGATCGCGTGGCTGATGTTCGGGGATCGGCCGATGTTCGGTTTCGGTCCGGGCACCTACCAGTCGGGGATCTCCGACTACGCCGGCCTGGTCTCCACTGCCGTTCGCGAACCGACCGACGCTCCGCACAATCTGTACGCGCAGACTGCCGCCGAGCTGGGGATAGTGGGGTTGGTTGCCGGTGCGGCCGTGGCCATCGGAGTCCTGGCCTTGTTGATCCTGAGGATCGCCACCGATCCACGGTCGCAGGACCGTTCGCTCATCGCGGCGGCGATCGCAGCCATCACGGCCTGGATCGTCGCGAGCCTCTTCCTGCACCTCGCTTACTTCCGGACCCTGGCGGTGGTGATCGCGCTGGGCGGCGCTCTTGCCGCCAGCCGCGGACCGATCACCCACGAAGCGCTGGTCTATGTTCGGACCCGAGCGACTACCGCGGTGGCTGCGATCGGGCTGGGTGTGCTCGCCTTCGGACTGGTGTTCTTGCCCAGCGGATCGCCCGCGGTCATCGCCACCCAACGGGTTACCCTGACCCCGACCGACCAACCTCCCGGCTGGTATCCCTACGCGCTCGACATCCGGTCACGGGTGGAGATGATGCCCACCTTCGCGATTCTGATGACACCGCTCGACTCGCCTGTCTCGGTCCGGGCTGATCCCATCCGCGGGATCATCACCTTCACCGCAACGGCTTCCGACGAACGAACTGCGCGTGCCCAACTGGCCGATGCGACCGCTCAGGCCGAACCGATGCTGTGGGCTCGGCTCGGCGCCGATCCTCGGTATGCGATCGTCGACGTCGGCCGTGTCAACATCGAGCAGACGACGGAGTACCCCAAAGGCACTACTTTCGTAGCGGCGGTGACCGGCGCCGGGGTCGCGCTCGTCGTCTCACTGGCGCACGCTGCGCTGCGCCGGCGGCGAACAGACGTGGCACGGGAGGTGGTGGCACGATGACCGAGCGTCCTATCGTATTGGTGGAGTTCTCTCCGTCCGGTGGTCTTTTCCAGTTCGCCGTTCAGATCGGCGACGCGCTTGCGGCCGCTGGGGAGCCGGTTCAACTGCTGACCGGCCCCGACCCCGAGCTGACCGCCACACAACCCGGATTCACCGTGCGGCCGGTCTTGCCGACATGGCACCCGGCTGACACAGCGCCGGTCTCGCGGATGCTGCGCCTGGTCCGACGAGGCTGGCGGGCGGCGCAATTGGTGCTTGCCTGGGTCGTGCTGGGCGTGCACTTGGTACGCATCCGGCCGCGGGCAGTGTTGTGGTCGCAATGGCGGTTCAGCTTCGAGCCGCTGTTCGTCGTCTTGATCGCAGCCGTCTTGCGCAAGGTGACGCTGGGACTCATCGCGCACGAGCCGTTACCGCGATCGGATGCCAAGGACACCAGCAAACCTAAGTCGGGCAGGTTCCTGGAGTTCGCATTCGGTGCAGCGTGGCGTCGGATGGACGTCGTCTTCGTGCTCGGGCCCGAGACCAGGAACCTGGTGCTGCACCATTGGCGCCCCCGCGGGGAGGTGGTGGTGATCCCGCATGGCGACGAAAGGGCACTCCGGGTCGGCGCCACCGTTGCCCCGGTCGCAGATACCGGCCCGGTCGCCCTGTTCTTCGGAACGTGGTCTACCTACAAGGGAATCGATGTCCTTCTCGAGGCGTTCGCACTGGTGCGTGAGAGCCTGCCGCAGGCCCGGTTGATCCTCGCCGGGGCGGTCGGGGCCGACATCGACCTGGACGCGGTGCTGGCCCGGTCGAACCAGGTCGGAAACATCGATGCTCGGCCCGGGTACGTCGCCGTCGAGGACGTCCCAGACCTGCTTGCCGGCACGCGCGTCGTCGTGACGCCGTATATCCGAGCCACCCAGAGCGGTGTGGCGCATCTGGCGTACACGTTCTCGCGACCGGTGGTGGCCACGGCGATCGGCGATGTTCCGCAGGTGGTGAGGGACGGTGAGACGGGGCTGCTGGTGCGGCCCGACAACCGTCGGGAACTCGCCGATGCGATGCTGATGTTGCTCGGCGATCCGCAGCGTGCCGACATGATGGGCGCCGCAGGGCATCGAAGTGTTGCCGGTGCCTGGGAAGCGGCCGCAGCGAGAGTATCCGAGGCGCTCGACCGGCAGCGCTTGCCGGAGCGGGAAGGAAGTTAGTGGTGTCTGGGAGTCGTCGTTTTCGTCAGCTGAGCATGCGGGCGGAACTTCTGATTCTGCTTGCGTTGGCTGCCGTTGGCGTGCTGGTTGTTGTGACGTTGATCGTCAAAGGGGTGCTGAAGACCCCCGAGCCCAGCGAAGCCTTCGCGGGTTCGCCTTCCTGGTACAGCAAGATTCCCCCGGATGCCAAGGTCGATCCGAACAGTCAGGCCATGATCGCCTGGGCGACTCGCGACGGGAACCTGCACGCCAACCTGGTCGAGTTCGGTATCCCGATCTACCGGGCCGACTCCTCGTCACCGCGCTACCGGGTCGATTGCCGGGAAAAGGCATGGGGCCCATGTCCGTTCGCCGATCTGGAAGTGCCGATACCGGACGGCGCCCGCCCACACAGCGGGTCAGACGGCGCGATGGTGGTCGTAGACGAACAGCAGGGCAAGGTATACGAGTTCTGGCGCATGGAACGGGACGGAGATACCTGGTCCACGGCGTTCGGTGCGGTCAACGAGTTCGACGGGTCCGGGTGGGGTGGGGCGAGTACCGGTTCGGGCGCCTCCAGGCTTGCCGGGGTGGTGCGGATTTCCGACATCGAGCGGGGCAGGATTTCGCACGCACTCGCCCTTCAGTCCGACAATGTGTGTGCCGGCGGGTTCCGCCCACCGGCGGTCAAGACGGACGGAAAATCGGACCGGCCGGACTGCATACCCGAGGGTGCCCGGCTGCGGCTCGATCCGTCGCTCGATCTCAATGCCTTGGACCTGGCGCCCGGTGTGTTGGCGGTCGCAACGGCTATGCAGATCTACGGTGGATACGTGATGGACGTCGGAGCCGCGCCGCTGAGTGTTAGCTTCGAGCTCGACACCCAGGCCCCCGAGGGTTCCGTCGGAGAATCGTACGTGGAGGCCGGTTTCCGGTGGGACTATGACGGCATGGACGGCGTGCCGTGGGATCGCCTGCAGGTGCTTGCGTGATGGCGGACCTACGGGTGCTGACCCTGATCGACGGGTTCAGGATGGGTGGCGCGGAAACGTTGCTCGCCCCGCTGGCCGGAGCTTCCGGTGCGGCCGGCATCGACATGGAGTTCGTCAGCGTGTCGCCGGAGACCGTGAACGCGGAGAAGACAATGGCGATTCTGCGCGACGCGGGTGTCTCGACCCGGTCGCTGAACATCCGCCGGCTCCTCGATCCGTCGGCGATCCCCAAACTGTGGCGAGAGATCCGCCGATTCGACTACGACGTCGTGCATGCGCACCTCGAGATGGCGATGACTCTCGCGGTGCCTGCTGCCGCACTCGCGCGGCGGCCGGTGGTGTGCACGTTCCACAATGTCTACCGTCCGCTGGAAGGCCGGGCGGAGAAGCGCGCGCGCCTTGCGGTCGAGGCTGCTAGTCGTTCCGACAAGGCGATCTTTGTTTCCGAGGAGTCACGGGAGTCCTACCGGGCCCGCTACCGCCCCCAAGGAATGCCCGAGAACTGGGTCGTTGTACACAACGGCATCAACGTCGCGAACTTCAGTCCGGGTGCGGCCGACCCGGTGGTGCGGCGCGAGCTCGGCGGCGGTAGCGGGCCGTTGGTGGTGGCGCCCGGGGCATTTCGGGATTTCAAAGGCCTGCCGGTCGCCATCGACGGCTGGATCGAGGTGCTGCGCGCTTTCCCGGACGCGGTGCTGTCACTGGTCGGAGGTGGAGAACTCGAAGCCGAGCTCCGCGCGCAGGTGGCCGCGGCGGAGCTCGAGGACTCGGTGGTGTTCGCCGGCGTGCGCACAGACATGCCGAACGTGTACAGGGCCGCCGACGTCGTGGTGGTACCGTCCATCTACGGTGAGAACCTCCCCACGGTGGTGATCGAAGCCTCGGCCTCCGGTCGGCCCATAGCAGCATCGAGGACGGGCGGCATCCCGGACATCCTCGCGGATACCGGCGTGCTGTTCGAGCCCGGCAACTCCAGCGCATTCGCAGAGGCGGTCTGTGCATTGCTGAGCGACGAGGCGCTGCGGAACACGCTTGGTGCGGCAGCAGCAGTGCGCGCCAACGACGAGTTCTCCTCGGCGGCATGGGTCCGGCATCTCAGCGAGATATACCGCGAGGCCATTCGGCGGCACCGGTGAGTACCCCCCGGATCGTCTACCTGGTCTCCCGGTTCCCGCAAACATCCGAGACCTTCATCGTCCGCGAACTCGACAGCGTGGCGTCGCAGACGCAGTACGCGTTCGGGCTGCGTTCGTTGTTCCCGGCGCACGATTCGGCGGTGCACGACATTGCGCGCAAATGGGTTCCGCAGCTGCGGCGACCGACGGCGACCCAGGCGTCAGTCGGTCTTGGGTGGGCCACGGTTCGCAACCCCATGGTGCTGGCATCCGTCATCGCCACGGTCACAAAGGAATACGCCAAACGTCCGAACCTGCTCGCGCGGTCCCTGATCACCGTCGCGCTTGCCTGTGCTCATGCGCGGGAACTTGCCCGATCGGACGTCCCGGTGCACCTGCACGCTCACTACGCCACGTACCCGGCGCTCGCGGCGTGGGTCTGCCGTCGGCTGCTGGGAATCGGCTACAGCTTCACGGCCCATGCCCACGATCTCTATGTCGATCAGGGCATGCTTCCGGTGAAGGTGGCCGATGCCGACTTCGTTGTGACCATCTCGGAGTTCAACCGGCGGCTGCTGCAGCGAGTGGCTCCGGCGGGGGTGGCCATCCACCTGGTGCACTGTGGCATCGATGTGCAGGCCTACCTCTATCGCAAGCGGGAGATGCCGGCAGCCGGCCCGGTACGCGCACTCTGTGTCGCGTCCTTGCAGGAGTACAAGGGACACGCCGTGCTTTTCCGCGCTCTCGCGATGGGCGGGCCGGGCGTCGACCGAATTCAGCTAGATCTCATCGGCGACGGACCACTGCGTCAAAGTCTTGGTCGACTTGCGGACGATCTCGGAATCGGTGATCGAGTCTCGTTCCATGGCAGCCGCACGGAGACGTATGTGCGGAACGCTCTGGCAGCAGCAGACATGTTCGTACTGCCCAGCGTGGTGGCGGCAGACGGACAGATGGAGGGATTGCCGGTCGCGCTCATGGAGGCACTGGCCTGCGGTCTGCCAGCGGTCGCTACGGCGCTTTCCGGGATACCGGAGATCATTGTCGACGGAGAAACGGGCCTACTGGCTGCACCCGGAGATGCCCGCAGTCTTTGTGACGCGCTCGATCGACTTATCGAAGAACCTTCCTCCGCAGCGCGATACGCCCGCGCGGGACGAGAACTCGTGGAGCAACAGTTCGACATTGCTGTCTCGACAAGCCTGCTCGCGCAGCTGTTCGAGCGGTACTTTCCGGTCACCCGGCACGGCGCCGAGCCGCGCAAGCGCTGGGGTAGCCGCCGGGGGTAGATGGGAACAGAACCATGACGGAATTGTGGGTTGAGCGCACTGGTGTGCGTCGCTATACCGGCCACAGCTCACGCGGCGCTCAGGTGTTGGTCGGATCCGAGGACGTCCAGGGTGTCTTCACCCCCGGCGAACTGATGAAGATCGCGCTGGCCGCGTGCAGCGGCATGAGCAGCGACGCACCACTGCGTCGCCGGCTCGGGGACGACTACCGCGCCGTGATCCGGGTGACCGGCGCGGCCGACCGCGAGCAGGAGCGTTACCCACTGCTCGAGGAGACACTCGAGCTCGATCTTTCCGGGCTTGCCGAGGAGGAGGTGGCGCGACTGCTGGTCGTCGTGCAGCGCGCTGTCGATCAGGTGTGCACAGTGGGTCGCACCCTGAGGTCGGGAACCGATGTCAGATTCGACGTTGACACGGGAGTTCGGCTCACCGCCTGGGTGCACGGAAACGTGCAGGGCGTGGGATTCCGCTGGTGGACGAGGTCACGAGCCCGGGAACTCGGATTGACCGGGTACGCGTCGAACCGTCCCGACGGCAGGGTGCAGGTCGTCGCCCAAGGGCCGCGCGCCGCTTGTCAACGGCTGCTTGACCTGCTCGAAAGCGGGTCGACGCCTGGTTCGGTGGATACGGTGATCGCCGACTGGTCGGCAGCCGGAGCCCCAATCGACGGCTTCACCGAGCGGTGATCTGCGCGCCGGTAGGGTGAGAAGTCGTGCACCTCAAGAGCCTGACGCTGAAGGGCTTCAAGTCCTTCGCCGCGCCGACGACTCTGCGTTTCGAACCGGGTATCACCTGCGTCGTGGGTCCCAATGGATCCGGTAAGTCCAATGTCGTCGATGCGCTGACGTGGGTGATGGGCGAGCAGGGGGCCAAGACGCTGCGTGGCGGCAAGATGGAGGACGTCATCTTCGCCGGGACCTCCTCGCGAGCGCCGTTGGGCCGCGCCGAGGTCACCGTCACGATCGACAACTCGGACAACGCGCTGCCGATCGAGTACTCCGAGGTGTCGATCACCCGCCGGATGTTCCGGGACGGCGCCAGCGAGTACGAGATCAACGGCAGCAGTTGCCGTCTGATGGATGTGCAGGAACTGCTCTCCGACTCGGGCATAGGCCGTGAGATGCACGTCATCGTCGGTCAGGGCAAGCTCGCCGAGATCCTGGAGTCGCGCCCCGAGGACCGCCGGGCGTTCATCGAGGAAGCCGCCGGGGTGCTCAAGCACCGCAAGCGCAAGGAGAAGGCGGTTCGCAAGCTTGACTCGATGTCGGCCAATCTGGCCCGACTGACCGATCTGACCACCGAACTTCGCCGCCAACTCAAACCTCTTGGCCGTCAAGCCGAAATGGCCCGGCGGGCCCAGACCATCCAGGCCGATCTGCGCGACGCGCGACTGCGGCTCGCCGCCGACGATCTTGTCGCTCGCCAGTCGGAGTTCAACGACACCAACCAGGCTGAAACCTCGCTGCGCCGCGAACACGACGAGTTCACCGCAGCGCTGGAGGCGGCGACCTCCGAATTGGAGACCCAGGAGGCGGCGGTTTCGGGTCTTTCCGAGCGGGCCGAGGCCGCCCAACAGACCTGGTTTCGGCTGTCAGCCCTGGCTGAGAGAGTCAGCGCGACGGTCCGGATAGCCACCGAACGTGCCCAGTACCTGGAAGCGGAACCGGAGGCGGCCAGCGGCGCCGATCCGGATGCGCTCGAGGCCGAAGCCGTCGAGGTGGCCGAGCGGGAAGAGCGGCTGCTTGCCGAGCTCGCCGAGTCGCGGGCCGAGTTGGAGGCGGCGAGTGCCGAACTCGGCGAACGCGAGAGGGTGGCGGCCGAGGCCGAGCGCGCCCAGATGGCTGCCGCCCGCGCCGAGGCCGACCGTCGCGAAGGGCTGGCCCGGGTTGCAGGGCAGGTGGACACCATGCGCACCCGCGTGGAGTCGATCGACGAGACGGTGACCCGGCTCACCGCTGGTATCGAGGAGGCCGCCGAACGTGCGCAGCAGGCCCAGGCGGAATTCGAGACCGTGCAGAACCGGGTCGGCGAACTCGACGCCGGCGAGGTCGGGCTTGACGAGCAGCACGACCGCGCGGTCGCCGCATTGCGGCTGGCCGACGAACGGGTGGCCGAACTGCAGGCCGCCGAACGCGGCGCGGAACGCCGGGTCGCCTCGTTGCAGGCCCGCATCGATGCGCTGGCGGTGAGTCTGGATCGCAAGGACGGCGCCTCCTGGCTGCAGAAGAACCGCAGCGGCTCAGGGCTTTTCGGATCGGTGTCCAAGCTGATCAAGGTTCGGGCCGGCCATGAGGTCGCGATTGCAGCTGTGCTGGGGGCGGCGGCCGACGCGGTGGCGGCCGAGGATGCCGGCGCCGCGCAATCGGCCGTCGCGGCGCTGAAGGCCTCTGATGGTGGGCGCGCGGCGATCGTTCTCGGCGACTGGCCGGCCGATGTCCCCGCCCCGTCGGCGCCACTGCCCCAGGACGCGGTATGGGCGGTCGACCTGGTGGAAGTGCCGTCGCGGCTGCACGGTGCGATCACCGCAATGCTGACCGGGGTCGCCGTCGTCGCTGATTTGTCCGCCGCGCTCGAACTGGTTGCCCAGCGACCGCACCTGCGCGCGGTGACCGTCGACGGCGACCTGGCAGGCTCGGGCTGGATCAACGGAGGCTCGGATCGCAAGCCCAGCACCTTGGAGATCACTTCGGAGATCGACAAGGCGCGCGTCGAGTTGGGCGCCGCCGAGCGGCAGGCGGGAGAGCTCAGCGCGGCGCTGTCAGGTGCTCTGACCGAACAGGGAGCCCGCCGCGACGCCGCCGAACAGGCGCTGGCCGCGCTCAACGAGTCCGACGCGGCGATTTCGGCCATGTACGAACACCTAGGCCGACTCGGTCACGACGCCCGAGCCGCCGACGACGAATGGCAACGCCTGCAGGCGCAGCGCGACGAACTCGAAGCCGGCCGGGTGAAGACTGTCGAGGAACTCGTCGAGCTCGAGGCCCGGCTGCACAACGCACAGCAGGCCCCCCTGTTCGATGCCGAGCCCGTCGACCGGCAGGCGTCGATGGCCGCGGCCGAGACCGCCCGCGCCGTCGAGGTGGAAGCCCGGCTCGCGGTGCGTACCGCCGAAGAACGCGCGAATGCCGTTCGCGGGCGGGCGGATTCGCTGCGGAGGGCCGCCGCGGCCGAACGTGAGGCGCGGCTGCGCGCTCGGCGGGCGCGCGAGGCTCGGGTGCTTGCCGCCGCGGTGGCGGCCGCGGTGGCGGACTCGGGGCGGCTGGTCGCGCAGCGGCTCGGCGACGTGGTCGGGCTGGCATCGCGGTCGCGGGACCGGCTCGCCGCCGAACGCCGGCAGCGCGCCGACGCTCTGGCCAGAGCCCGCGAACAGGTCACCGAACTCAGCGCCAAGATCGCCGCGCTCACCGAGGCGCTGCACCGCGACGAAGTCGCCAAGGCGCAGGCGGCGCTTCGCATCGAGCAGCTCGAGGCGCAGGTGCTCGAGCAGTTCGGGATGGCCGCTGCGGACCTGATCGCCGAGTACGGGCCCGACGTTGCGTTGCCGCCCTCAGAGCTGGAGATGGCCGAGTACGAGCAGGCCCGCGATCGCGGCGAACAGGTCACCGCGCCAACCCCGATGACCTTCGACCGGCCCACCCAGGAGCGCCGGGCCAAACGCGCCGAACGTGAACTCGCCGAGTTGGGCCGGGTCAACCCGTTGGCGCTGGAGGAGTTCGCCGCGCTGGAGGAGCGCTACAACTTCCTGTCCACCCAGCTGGAGGACGTCAAGGCGGCCCGCAAGGACCTTCTCGACGTGATCGCCGACGTCGATGCACGCATCCTGCAGGTGTTCGCCGAGGCGTATGCCGACGTAGAGCGGGAGTTCACCGAGGTCTTCGCCACTCTGTTCCCGGGGGGTGAAGGCCGGCTGGTGCTCACCGATCCCGACGACATGCTGACCACCGGCATCGAGGTCGAGGCCCGCCCGCCGGGCAAGAAGATCAAACGCCTCTCCTTGCTGTCCGGAGGTGAGAAGTCACTTACCGCGGTGGCGATGCTGGTGGCGATCTTCCGGGCCCGCCCGTCGCCGTTCTATGTGATGGACGAGGTGGAGGCCGCCCTCGACGACGTCAACCTGGGGCGGTTGATCGGATTGTTCGAACAGCTTCGGGAGCGTTCGCAGCTCATCGTGATCACCCACCAGAAGCCGACCATGGAGGTGGCTGACGCCCTCTACGGCGTCACCATGCGCGACGACGGCCTGACCACCGTCATCTCGCAACGGCTACGGGGGCAGGAGCTCGTGGGCTCTGCCATCAACTGAGCCAGCTGATCGCCGAACGTGCGCTGGCTGCGACGAAACGCACAGATTTTCGCAGTGGCTTCACGTTCGGCTCCGGACCGAGGCGGCGTTAGCTGATCTCGTTCAGACCGGCGCGGCGCAGCGCGGCCAGGTCGGCCGCGCCACATCCGTGCAGGCAGATCCGCAGTTCCTCGATGAATCGCTTCAGCCAAACCGTCACAGCCGAGGCCGACTCGATGGCCGGGGCGAGCAGGGGGAGGGCCACCGCCACGACGTCGGCCCCCATCGCCAGGGCTTTGGCTGCATCCATCCCGCTGCGGATACCACCGGATGCCACCAGGGTAAGGCCCGGAAGGACGGCCCGTACCTCGTGGATGGCCCGGGCCGTCGGGATGCCCCATTCGGCCAGGGCCGGGTACCGGATCTCGCCGTAGTGGACGAGTTGCTCGACGCGTGCCCACGATGTACCACCCGCGCCTGCGACGTCGATCGCAGCGACCGGGCAGTCCACCAACTCCGCGGCTCCGGCAGCGCCGATTCCGTGGCCGACCTCCTTGATCAGCACCGGATATCGCAGGCTCTCGGCGAGCCGGCCCAGCCGTGCTATCGAACCGGAGAAGTCCGTGTCCCCGTCGCGCTGCACGGCTTCCTGCAACGGATTGGTGTGCACCGCCAGCGCATCGGCACCGACCCGATCCAGCAGCCGCACCACGTCCGAGATCGACAGGTCGACGAGCTGGGCCAGCCCGATGTTGCCGATCAGCAGAACGTCGGGGGCCACCTCCCGCACGGCGAAGCTGGCCGACGCGGACTCGCTGTCGAGCATGATGCGCTGCGAGCCGAGCATCATCCCGACACCCAGTTGTTGGGCCGCCGCGGCGAGGTTTCGGTTGATGGTGCCGGACAGATCTGCGCCGCCGGTCATGGCACCGATCAGCACCGGTGCGCGCAACCGCTTGCCGAGGAAGTCCGCGCTCAGGTCGACTCGACCGAGGCTGGTCTGGGTCAGCGCGTTGTAGGACAGCCGGAACCGCTCGAAACCCGTGGTGAGGTGCTGGTACTCGACGGCCTCGGTCAGGCATACGTCGATGTGGCGGCGCTTTCGCGACTCCATCCGGTCTGCGGCGGTGGCGGGGCGGATCGTCATCGGGTCCTGCCCCTGCGACAATGACGCGGTGCCCCTAGATCTTTCGCTGGGATTGTGGATCGCAATCGCGGTCATCGCCGTTCTGGTCGTAGCCGTCCTGATAGTCGGCCTGGTTCGGTACCGGCGCCGACGGATCACATTCTCCTCTGCCGAGTCCTCCGCCGAGCCTGCCACACCCGTCGATCGTTCCGGCGGATACACCGCCTCATCAGCCATCACCTTCACGCAATCGTCGGCCGGCACGGCCAGCCCGGCGAAAGCGCCACCGGAGCGCATCGACACCACCGGGTTGCCGGCGGTCGGTGACGACGCCACCATTCCGCGAGACGCGCCCAAACGCCCGATCGCCGACCTTCGTCTTCCCGAACCACCGATTGCGCCACCGGAACTGCCACCCGCCCCCCCCGAAGTCGACGACACTGCGCCGGCCCCTGCCGAGGTGGGGGATATTGCGCCGGCCCCTGCCGAGGTGGGGGATATTGCGCCTGCCCCTGCCGAGGTCGGCGACATTGCGCCTCCAGAAGGCAGGCTGGACCGGCTCCGCGGCCGTCTGGCCAAGTCGCAGAACGCTCTGGGCCGCAGCATGCTCGGTTTGTTGGGCGGCGGTGACCTCGACGAGGACTCCTGGGAAGAAATCGAGGACACCCTGCTGATGGCTGACCTCGGCCCGGTCGTGACCGCGTCGGTCGTGGCCGCACTGCGCGAACGGATGGCCAGCAGCCGGGTACGCACCGAAGCCGATGCCCGGGCGGTTCTGCGGGATGTGCTCGTCTCCGCGCTGGACCCGGAGTTCGATCGCTCCATTCAAGCTCTGCCACACGACGACAAACCCTCGGTGCTGTTGGTGGTAGGGGTGAACGGCACCGGCAAGACCACCACGGTCGGCAAGCTGGCGCGGGTGCTGGTCGCCGACGGCCGTCGGGTCGTGCTGGGGGCCGCCGACACGTTCCGGGCCGCGGCGGCAGATCAGCTGCAGACCTGGGCGGAACGGGTGGGCGCGCAAGTTGTGCGGGGAGCCGAAGGCGCCGATCCGGCCTCGGTGGCCTTCGACGCGGTCGACGCCGGCATCGACGCCGGGACCGACGTGGTGCTCATCGACACCGCCGGCCGGTTGCACACGAAGACCGGCCTGATGGACGAACTCGGCAAGGTGAAGCGGGTGGTGAGCAAGCGCGCCGTCGTCGATGAGGTGCTGTTGGTCCTCGACGCGACGATCGGCCAGAACAGCCTGCCCCAGGCGAAGGTCTTCGCCGAGGTGGTCGACATCACCGGCGTGGTCCTCACCAAATTGGACGGCACCGCCAAGGGCGGCATCGTGTTCCGGGTTCAGCAGGAACTCGGCGTCCCGGTCAAGCTGGTCGGCCTCGGGGAAGGCCCCGACGATCTCGCGCCGTTCGAACCGGCGGCGTTCGTCGACGCCCTGCTCGGTTGATTTCCGTCGAGGACGAAACACGGCCGTAACAACGAAGCGGTTTTCGTTCACCTCGAAGAAACGCAGGTGCATCACCGGCGAAACGCCGGCAATTGAACCTTCTCGGGAGGCCGATCCGTCGGCGCATTCCCCAAGGAGGTTTACACAAAGTGGTATTAGCCTTACCGGACGAAGCATTCGCTGCCTTCGACAGTGGCGACACCGCATGGGTGCTGGCCAGCGCAGCGCTGGTGTTGTTGATGACGCCAGGACTGGCCTTCTTCTACGGCGGTCTGTCCCGGCAGAAGTCCGTCCTCAACATGATCATGATGAGCTTCGGCAGTTTGGGCATCGTCAGCGTGATCTACGTGCTCTGGGGCTACTCGATGTCGTTCTCCTCGGCACACACCGGCGAGTCCGACATACTCGGCCTCTTCGACAACCCGTTCTCACTGTTCGGGCTGAGCCCGCTGCTGGAAACCCGGGAGATCGGCGGCGAAGAACTCGGCGTGATCGGCGGATTCGGCACCGTCCCGGCGATCGTGTGGGTTGGCTTCCAGCTCACGTTCGCCGTCATCACCGTCGCCTTGATCAGCGGCGCACTCGCCGAGCGGGTGAAATTCGGCACCTGGCTGCTGTTCGCCGGTGTGTGGGCGACGTTGGTGTACTTCCCTCTGGCCCACATGGTCTGGGGTGGTGGCCTGCTCTCGGGCGCCGAGACCGGCTTCGCCTCCTGGATATTTGGCTTCAACGAGGAAGAAGGCGTGGCCAATGTCGCGCCGATCGACTTCGCCGGCGGCACCGTGGTCCACATCAACGCCGGCATGGCTGCGCTGGTGCTGGCCATCATGGTCGGTACCCGCACCGGCTTCGGAAAGACCCCGTACCGACCGCACAACATTCCGTGGGTGATGCTCGGCGCAGCTCTGCTCTGGTTCGGCTGGTTCGGCTTCAACGTCGGATCCGAAGGCGCCGCCGACACGCTTGCCGGCCTGGTCTGGGTCAACACCACCGCTGCCACGGCCGCCGCAATGCTCGGCTGGCTGCTGGTGGAACGTATCCGCGACGGACATCCGACCAGCGTCGGCGCCGCCTCAGGCGTGGTGGCCGGGCTGGTGGCCATCACCCCGGCCTGCGGTTCGCTGTCGCCGATCGGGTCCCTCATCCTCGGCGCGATCGCCGGTGGCCTCTCGGCGCTGGCGATCGGGCTGAAGTACAAGTTCGGCTACGACGATTCGCTCGACGTCGTCGGTGTCCACCTGGTCTCCGGCCTGTGGGGCACGATCGCCATCGGCTTCCTTGCCACAGAGGACGGCCTGTTCTACGGCGGCGGCATTCAGCAACTGGTCGTGCAGTTAGTGATCGCTCTGGTGGCAATGATTTTCACCGCGATCATGACGGTCATCATCGTTCTGGTTCTCAAGCCGCTGGGCTGGCGTGTGAGCCGAGAGGACGAAGATACCGGCATCGATGAGACCGAACATGCCGAAACGGCTTACGAACTCGTCTGATCGGGAACAATCTTCCTCAGAAGGGATGGAACATATGAAGCTGATCACTGCGATCGTCAAGCCGTTCACGCTCGAAGACGTGAAGACGGGCCTCGAGCAGACGGGCATTCTCGGGATGACCGTCAGCGAGGTTCAGGGCTACGGCCGCCAGAAGGGGCACACCGAGGTGTACCGCGGCGCCGAGTACTCCGTCGACTTCGTGCCGAAGGTACGGGTTGAGGTGGTGGTCGATGATTCCGCCGTGGACAAGGTAGTCGACGTGATCGTGCAGGCCGCCCGTACCGGCAAGATCGGCGACGGCAAGGTGTGGGTGAGCCCGGTTGACGCCGTGGTCCGGGTGCGCACCGGGGAACGGGGGTCCGACGCCCTGTAGAGCGTTTCGCTAGAGCAATAGCGTGCGCTGAAATGACACGCGAGACAACGGAGCCCGTCGCCGGCGCGATCCGATCGGAACTCCGGTGACGGGCTCCTCGCGACCTGCGGTTGACCTCGTCGCCGCCGCCGAGCAGCTGCTCGCCGGCGGTGCGCGCCAACTCGACGCGGCCGCCCTCCGTGATGCCCTGCTGGACCTGTACGAATTCTGGCTCGCCACAAAGGCAAACGAGATCGGTATCACCGCGACTAGCGGCTTCGCCATTCTCGCGACCGGTGGCCTCGGCCGCGGCGAGCTGCTGCCGTACAGCGACCTGGACCTGACGCTGCTCCATGACGACATGCCCGCCGATGTGGTGGGAAAGGTAGCGGAACTGCTGTGGTATCCCTTGTGGGACGCCAACATTCGTCTTGACCACAGCGTGCGTACGGTGCCGCAGGCACTGGCTGTGGCCGGTGAGGACATCTCGGCCGGCTTGGCCATGCTGGATGCCCGCCACATCGCCGGGGATTCGAATCTGTCTGCGCTGGTTACCAGCGGAGCTCGTAGGCTGTGGCGGACCGGGATCGCATCGCGTTTCGACGAACTCGTCGAACATGCCCAGGCGCGCTGGAAGCGCAGCGGTCAGATCGCCCATCGCGCGGAGCCCGACCTGAAGTGCGGGCGCGGAGGTCTTCGCGACGTGCAATTGCTCAACGCTCTGGCGATCGCGCAGATGGCCGATGTCTACCCGAGTACATCGCTGGCCTCGCCCACCGGAACATTGGGTGGAGCCCACCTGGCACTGCTCAACGTCCGCACCGAACTGCACCGGGTGTCGGGTCGTGGCAGAGAACTGTTGCTGGCCCAGTACGCCGACGAAATCGGCGCCGCACTGCGCATCGGCGATCGGTTCGACCTGGCCCGCATGCTCAGCGACGCCGCCCGCACGGTGAGCTACTACGTCGACGCCGGGCTGCGTACCGCAGCCAACGCGCTGCCCCGGCGTGGGTTGGCCGCATTACGCAGACCGGTGCGCCGCCCTCTCGACGAAGGCGTCGTGGAATTCGCCGGCGAGGTGGTCCTCGCGCGCGACGCGCGGCCGGAACGCGACCCGGGTCTCATCCTGCGGGTGGCCGCAGCGGCGGCCACTGCCGGGTTGCCCATTTCAGCCTCGACGCTGAGCCGGCTTGCTGAGAAGGCGCCCGAACTGCGGGCTCCGTGGCCGGGTCCGGCGCTCAAGGATCTCTTGGTGCTGCTCGGTGCCGGCGCTGCCACCGTGTCCACGATCGAAGCCCTGGACAGAACGGGATTGTGGGGCCGACTCTTTCCCGAGTGGGGTGCGGTGCGCGACCTGCCGCCGCGCGATGTCATTCACATCTGGACTGTCGATCGCCACCTTGTCGAAACCGTTTGGCGGGCAAGCGCGCTCACCACCCGGGTATCGCGGCCTGACCTGCTGATGCTGGGCGCGCTGATGCACGACATCGGTAAGGGCCGCGGTGGCGACCACAGCGACATCGGCGCCGAACTGGCCACTCAGATAGGCCACCGGCTCGGGTTGTGGCCCTCGGACATCGAGATCCTGTCGAAAATGGTCCGGTACCACCTGCTGATGTCCGCGACTGCCACCCGCCGCGACCTGCAGGATCCCAAGACCATCGACTCCGTCGCCGAACTGCTCGGCGGCGACTCCGTGTTGCTCGAGTTGCTGCACACCCTGGCTGAGGCGGACTCGCTGGCGACGGGCCCGGGAGTCTGGGGCGACTGGAAGGCCTCCCTGATCGGTGACCTGGTTCGCCGGTGCCGGATGGTGATGGCCGGTGAAACGCTGCCGGCGCCCGACCCCATCGACTCCGAGTCCGTCTTGATGGCATCCGCGGGCGGGGTACAGGTCGCGATGACCCCGGGTGACGGTCCGAGTATCTACCGGGTGACCATGATCGCACCCGATCGGCGGGGCCTGTTGTCCAAGGCCGCCGGCGTGCTCGCGCTGCACTCCCTGCGCGTGCACTCGGCCTCGGTTAACAGTCACGCAGACTCGGCCGTCAACACCTTCGTGGTATCACCGCATTTCGGTTCGCCGCCGGCCGCCGAACTGTTGCGACAGCAGTTCATCTTGGCTCTCGATGGCGGGCTCGACGTGATCGCAGAGCTGGAGCGCCGCGACCGCGACGGCGCACACGGCGCACGCGCGGGGGTCGTTCCGGCTGCGGTCCCGGCCACAGCCGTCCCGGCTCCGCCGCGCATCATCTGGTTCGACGGCCCCTCGCCCGGCGAGCTGATCGTCGAGGTTCGTGCCATCGATCGACCTGGCCTGCTGGCCAGGCTCACCGCTGTGTTCGAACGTGATGGTGTCGACATCGGCTGGGCGAAGGTGACCACGCTGGGCTCCTCGGTCATCGACGCGTTCTGCATCACCTCTCCCGCAGCCGAGAGGGCCACGTTGATTCGCGATCTGGAGCGTGACCTGTACGCGGTGCTGCCCACGCCGCCGCCGCCCAAGCCGGCGGAGCAGGCCAGCTAAGCTGAATGCCGTGTTTGAATCCCTCTCCGACCGGTTGACCGGTGCCCTGCAGGGGCTACGCGGCAAGGGCCGACTGACCGATGCCGACATCGATGCGACCGCCAGGGAGATCCGGCTGGCGTTACTGGAAGCCGACGTGTCACTACCGGTGGTGCGTGCGTTCGTCACCCGGATCAAGGAACGCGCCAAAGGCGCGGAGGTCTCAGCCGCGCTGAACCCCGCGCAGCAGGTCGTCAAGATCGTCAACGAAGAGCTGATCGGCATCCTGGGTGGGCAGACCCGCCCGTTGGCCTTCGCGAAAGTCCCGCCGACGGTGATCATGCTCGCCGGCCTGCAGGGGTCCGGTAAGACCACGCTCGCCGGCAAGCTTGCCAAATGGCTTCGGGAACAAGGCCATACACCGTTGCTGGTGGCCTGCGACCTGCAGCGTCCCGGCGCCGTCAACCAGCTGCAGATCGTCGGTGAACGAGCCGGTGTCGCGGTGTACGCACCGCATCCGGGGGTCTCGTCGACCGGGTCGGCCGAAGCCGGACCCGGCGATCCGGTCGCCGTCGCGGCGGCCGGCCTGGCCGAGGCCAAGGCCAGGCTCTTCGACGCGGTGATCGTCGACACCGCCGGGCGGTTGGGTATCGACGCCGAGCTGATGGGCCAGGCCGCGGCGATTCGGGAGGCCGTCAACCCGGACGAGGTGCTGTTCGTCCTCGACGCCATGATCGGCCAGGACGCCGTCAGCACCGCCGAGGCGTTCGGCGCCGGAGTCGGGTTCACCGGTGTGGTGCTGACCAAGCTCGACGGCGACGCCCGCGGTGGCGCTGCGCTGTCGGTGCGCGAGGTCACCGGAGTGCCGATCCTGTTCGCGTCCGCGGGCGAGAAGCTCGAGGACTTCGACGTATTCCACCCGGACCGGATGGCCAGCCGCATCCTGGGCATGGGCGATGTCCTTACCCTCATCGAGCAGGCCGAGCAGGTCTTCGATGCCGAGCGGGCCGAGGAGGCGGCCGCCAAGATCGGCAGCGGCGAGCTGACCCTGGAGGACTTCCTCGAACAAATGCTGGCCATCCGCAAGATGGGGCCGATCGGCAATCTGTTGGGGATGTTGCCCGGCGCCGGGCAGATGAAGGACGCGCTGGCCGCCGTGGACGACAGCCAGCTCGACCGGGTGCAGGCCATCATCCGCGGGATGACGCCCCAGGAGAGGGCCGACCCTAAGATCATCAACGCTTCGCGGCGACTGCGCATCGCCAACGGCTCGGGTGTCGCCGTCTCGGAAGTCAACCAGCTGGTGGAGCGGTTCTTCGAGGCGCGCAAGATGATGTCGTCGATGGCAGGGCAGATGGGCATGCCGTTCGGCCGCAAGGGCGGCAGCAGTCGCAAGAGCGCCAAGAACGCCAGGAAGGGCAAGAAGGGCAAGAAGGGTGGGCAGCGGGGGAGAGGCCCGACGCCGCCGAAGGCACGCAATCCGCTGCTCGGGGCCAACATGCCGGCCGGGTTTCCGGACCTGTCACAGATGCCCAAGGGCCTCGATGAGTTGCCACCCGGACTGGCAGATATCGATCTGTCGAAACTGAATTTCCCCGGCAAGAAGTGACCCCGCTGCACGTCAGCGGCCATGGGCTGCCCGGCGGGCAGCCGGTGGACTGGTGGATCGCCGATGGTCTGCTGTCTTCCGAGCCGGTCGACGGCGCGGAAACCGTTTTCGGCGGTGGCGCCGATGGCGGCTGGATCGTGCCCGGACTTGTCGACGCCCACTGCCACGTCGGGCTGGGGCCGCAGGGCGCGGTGGAGCCGGAGACCGCGATAAGCCAGGCTGAAGTCGAGCGGGACGTCGGTGCTCTGTTGTTACGCGATTGCGGGTCGCCGACCGACACCCGCAGCCTCGACGATCACGCCGACCTGCCGAGCATCATTCGGGCCGGTCGGCACCTGGCCCGGCCCAAGAGGTATCAACGCGGTCTGGCGATCGAACTCGAGGACGAAACCCAGCTACCCGAGGCTGTGGCGGAGCAGGCGCGCCGGGGTGACGGCTGGGTCAAGCTCGTCGGCGACTGGATCGACCGCGGCACCGGCGATCTGGCCCCACTGTGGTCCGACGATGTTCTTGTGCGTGCGATCGCCTCGGCGCACGCGGTCGGTGCGCGCGTCACCGCGCACGTGTTCGGCGAGGATGCGCTGCCGGGGCTGATCCGGGCCGGCATCGACTGCATCGAGCACGGCACCGGCCTCACCGACGACACCATCGAGCTGATGGTCGAGCACGGCACAGTGCTGGTTCCGACGCTCATCAACGTCGAGAACTTTCCGGGGATCGCCGACGCGGCGAGCAGGTACCCGCGTTATGCGCGCCACATGCGCGACCTGTACCAGAGCTGCTACCCGCGGGTCGCCGCCGCCCGGGAGGCCGGAGTTCCGGTGTTCGCCGGAACCGACGCCGGCAGCATGGTGGCGCACGGGCGCATCGCCGACGAGATCGAGGCGCTCAAGCGGATCGGGATGAGCCCGACCGAAGCGCTGGGCGCGGCGAGTTGGGCGGCCCGGGACTGGCTGGGCCGACCGGGCCTGGTGCACGGTGCGCCCGCCGACCTGGTCTGCTACCGCGAAGACCCGCGCAGCGGCCCCGAAGTGGTCAATCACCCCGACGTGGTGATCCTTCGGGGTCGAGCGTTCCGCGGGCGGTGACGCGCGCCCAATGGCGTGCACGGTCACCGGTACCGGCTGAAACCCCAGTCCAGTAGACCCTTCGCCTGCCCCCACATATCGCCCGTGCCGTACATCTGGACCACCACCAAACGCCGACCGTTGCGTTGCGCCGCGCCGACGAAGGTTTTTCGGGCTTTCCTCGTGTAACCGGTCTTGCCGCCGATCATGCCCGGATAACTGTCCAGCAGCTCGATCTGGTTGGACAACGTGCGAAACCCGTTGTCGCTGGGGAACGAAGCGGTGGGCTGAGAAATGATGTGGACAAACGCCGGGTACGACAACGCGGCGCGAAAGATCAACGCCAGATCGTGGGGCGTGGTGAGCATCTCGGTGCCCGGGATGTCCAGGCCGGACGGCGTGGTGGCCCGGGTGCTACGCGCGCCCAGCGCGTGCGCCTTGGCGTTCATCTTCGCCACCGCGACATCGAACCCGCCGAGCATGTCGGCCAGGGTGTTCGCCGCATCGTTGCCGGAGGCGATCAGCACACCGTCGAGAAGTTGGCGCGCGGTGTACACCCGCCCTGCTTTGACTCCCGCACAGGAACATTCGACGTCGGCGTTGGCTGCGCTGGCCCGGATCGCCGAGTTCAGATTGAGTTGGTCGAGCGCGACGATGGCCAGCAGTGTCTTGATGGTGCTCGCCGGCGCTCTGGGTACATATGCGTCGCGGGCGGTCAGGATGTGGCCGGTGTCCATGTCGGCTACCAGCCAGGCCTGTGCCGGTCCTTGCGGCAGTGAGATGACACCGGCAGGTTGGGCCAGCGCCACCCGAGCCGGGGTCACCGTCGTGAGCGCAATTGCCGCGATGGCACAGGCGAACGTCGCCAACAGCTTTCGCCGCAGCGAGCTGGAAGACGTCCGGGCCGACGACTCGTGGACTGGCACGCTGCCCGAGCGTAGCCACGCCGAAAATCGGCCAGCCGTCGATCCGCATCCGATCCTGTCTCGAATGCATTGCGAAACAGCAACTTCAGGCGTGGTGCATGCCTACAGCATTCCGGTGGTGGCGTTGCGATCCTGGGTGAAGCCCCAGTCGAACAGCGAGGCAGCCTGGTCCCAGTAGGTCGGTCCGCCCTCCTTCACCAGCCCGTACATCATCGCGATCACCAGTCGGCGGCCGTCGCGCTGTGCGGCGGCGACGAACGTCTTGCGGGCGATGTCGGTGTAGCCGGTCTTGCCGCCGAGCGCGCCGGGATAGCTGCGTAGCAACTCGTTCTGATTCACCAGCACGGTATCGCCGGTCTTGGTGGGGAAGACCGCTGACGGCATCGCGATGATATGTGCGAACACCGGATAGCTCATCGCCGAGCGGAAGATCACCGCCAGATCGTGTGGCGTGGACCAGAACGGCATGCCCGGCCCGTCCAGACCGGACGGGCTTGCGATGTTGGTGCCGTAGGCGCCGAGCAGAGCCGCCTTGGCGTTCATCTTCATCACCGCGGTGTTCTCGCCGCCGAGCATGCGCGCCAGCGTGTTCGCGGCGTCGTTGCCCGACACCAACAGCAGCCCCTCGAGTAGTTGGCGCGCGGTGTAGGTGCGTCCCGGGGCAACTCCGGCGCAGTTGCAGACGACGTCGGCGTCGGCCTCGGTGGCGACGATGGTGGAGTCCAGCGGAATCTCGTCGAGCACCACCTGGGCCAGCAGCGTCTTGACGGTGCTGGCGGGGGCGTAGTGGTGGTTCTCGTTGCGCCCGGCCAGAATCTGGCCGGTGTCGAGGTCAGCGATGATCCACGCTTCGGCCGGACCTTGCGGAACCGGGACCGTACCCGCGGGCCGGACCACGGGGTCCGCGCCGGCAACCGGGGCGCCCACCCCGGCCAGTCCGACGAGCAACAACGTGAGCACGCAGATGAACCGTTTCATGACGCGACAGCCTAACCCGGTTGCGCGGCGTCGAAAAAAACGCGCCGTCGAGGCGCGATCGCTGACCGAACGGTTGAATCGAGCCATGTTGAGCCTCATCGAGATCTCGGACAGGCTGGAGATCCAGCAGTTGCTGGTGGACTATTCGTCAGCGATCGATCAGCGCAGATTCGACGACCTGGACCACGTGTTCACCTCCGACGCCTACGTCGACTACCGCGCCATGGGGGGCATCGACGGCCGCTACCCCCAGGTGAAGGCCTGGCTGCGAGACGTGTTGCCCAATTTCGCGTCCCATGCGCACCTGCTCGGCAACTTCGACGTGCGAGTTCTGCGCGGTGGCGACGGCGAGACCGTCGGTGACACTGCGAAGTCGCGGACCCTGTGTTTCAATCCCATGGTCTTCCCCATGGATTCCGGCGGTGATCAGCGACAGGTGCTGTTCTGCGGGTTCTGGTATGACGACGGGTTCGTCCGTACCGCTCACGGGTGGCGAATGAGTCGACGGGTCCAGGCCAAGTGTTTCGACAAGCTGGTGTGAAACGACTTGTGAAAGGACCGGCCAACGTGGTCGACACCGACACCGACACCGACACCGACACAGCGCCCAGCAACGCCGAGATGAAGGCGATCGAACGTGCGCTGCATGACCTGGACATCGCGGCGCTGACCGCGGCGGTGCGACCACTGTCTTCGCCCCAGATCGTCGACGTCCTGGAACGTTTGGACCGCAAGCAAGGGGCAGTGGTGTACCGGGTGCTGCCCAAGGACCGGGCGCTGGAGGTGTTCGAGAACCTCGACGCGGCGCTGCAGGGCGATCTGGTCGGGGCCCTGCAGGACGACACCGTCGCCGATTTGTTCGCCGACCTGGACCCCGATGACCGGGTGGAGCTGATCGACGAACTGCCGGCGACGGTTGCGAGCCGGCTGCTGCAGGAATTGCCGCCCCACGAACGCGACCTGACCGCCGGCATCCTGGGCTACTCGCAGGGGTCGATCGGCCGCCGGATGAGCCCCGAGTTCGTGTCAGTGCGCCCCGAGATGACCACGGCGGAGGCGATCACCCGGGTGTCACGTCGTCTGGAGGACGCCGAGACCATCTACACGTTGCCGGTCACCGACGGCGATCGGGTGCTGATCGGTGTGGTCAGCTTGCGCGAGCTGCTCGGCGCGCCGCCCGGCACCACCGTGGCCGCCCTGACGAAGCCGGCGCACTGGGCCCGGGCCACCGAGTCCGCCGAGACGGCGGCACGCCGGTGC
Organism: uncultured Mycobacterium sp.; assembly: GCA_964513475.1. Lineage (GTDB taxonomy): Bacteria > Actinomycetota > Actinomycetes > Mycobacteriales > Mycobacteriaceae > Mycobacterium. The sequence continues at coordinate 54,729 of CAZEMS010000007.1, forward strand.
GCCGAACTGAAACTGCTGGCAATGCCGGTGGTCGACAATCAGACCCACCTCGTCGGCATCTTCACCGTCGATGACGCGTTGAGCATTCTGGAGAGCGCCGACTCGGAGGACCAGGCCCGCATCAGCGGCGTGGAGCCGCTGCGCAGGCCCTACCTCACCGCGCCGGTCGCCGGGCTGGTCCGCTCCCGGGTGGTGTGGCTGCTGGTGTTGGCAGTCGGTGCGACGCTCACCGTGCAGGTCCTGGAAGTGTTCGAGGCCACGTTGACCCAAGTAGTGACTTTGGCGCTGTTCGTGCCGCTGCTGATCGGCACCGGCGGCAACACCGGCAACCAGGCCGCCACCACCGTGACCCGGGCCCTGGCGCTGGGCGACGTGCGACCGCGTGACCTGGGAAAGGTCCTGGTACGCGAGTTCCGGGTAGGTCTGTCCCTAGGGCTTCTCCTGGGCTCACTGGCCTTTGTCGTGACGAGTCTGCTCTACGGACGGTCTATCGGCACGGTGATCGGGTTGACGTTCCTGAGCCTGTGCACGATGGCTGCGACCGTCGGCGGAGCGATGCCGTTGCTAGCCCGCGCCGTCCGGGCCGATCCCGCGGTGTTCTCCAACCCGTTCATCTCGACGTTCGTCGATGCGACCGGGTTGCTGATCTATTTCCTCATCGCCAAGGCGGTTCTGGGTATCTGAGAGCGGCGCCGCCGGCGTGCTCTGCGCCGGCTGCGCTGCGATTCGGTCGATTTAGTCGGGACGTGGGCGTTCTGGCACAATGGGCGGCTGTCCGCTCCGCGACCAGGTTGATGCGTGAACCTCGCCAGGCTCACGCTCGCCGCGCCGCGCCGCGGTCATACACGCGAGGCAAAACCGGTTGCGGGCAACCCCGTCCGCATCGCTGAATTGCAGCGTGACACTCACAGGAGAATTCGCTCAACCATGGCTGTCAAGATCAAGCTCACCCGCCTTGGAAAAATCCGCAATCCCCAGTACCGCATCGCCGTTGCCGACGCGCGCACCCGCCGTGACGGCCGTTCGATCGAGGTCATCGGCCGGTATCACCCGAAGGAAGAGCCCAGCCTCATCGAGATCGATTCGGAGCGGGCGCAGTACTGGCTGGGGGTGGGCGCCCAGCCCACCGAACCCGTGCTCAAACTCTTGAAGATCACCGGAGACTGGCAGAAGTTCAAAGGACTGCCGGGTGCGGAAGGCACTCTGAAGGTCAAACCGCCCAAGCCCAGCAAGCTCGATCTGTTCAACAAGGCGCTGGCCGAGGCGGAGGGCGGCCCCAGCGGAGAGGCCACTCAGCCCAAGAAGAAGAAGGCGCCCAAGAAGGCGGCCGAGAAGACCCCCGACAAGGATCCGGAGAATGCCCCCGAAAGCGCGGAGGGCAAGCCCGCCGACGCCGGATCCGAGACCGCCCCGGTCAAGGACGAACCCGAGGCCACCGCTGACGCACCGGACGCCGCCGCGTCCACCGAGAGCTGAGCCCGGCCGTGAGTTCAATGGTCGTCGACGCCGTGGAGCATCTGGTTCGCGGCATCGTGGACAACCCGGACGAAGTGCGGGTAGACCTGGTCACCAACCGACGCGGCCGCACAGTCGAGGTGCATGTGCATCCCGACGATCTCGGCAAGGTCATCGGACGCGGGGGCCGCACCGCCACCGCACTGCGCACCCTGGTCGCCGGCATCGGGGGGCGGGGTATCCGCGTCGACGTGGTGGACACCGACCAGTAGCGGTCACAGCGAACCATGGACCTGGTCGTCGGACGGGTCGTCAAGGCCCACGGGGTCGGCGGTGAAGTAGTCGTCGATGTGCGTACCGACGACCCCGACGCCCGCTTCGTGCCGGGTGCCACCCTGCGCGGCCGGCCGGCGCGCGGCGGTGCTGAACAGCGTCACCGGATCGACGCAGTGCGCGCCCACGGCACCCGGTTGCTGGTGCGGATTCACGGAGTAAACGACCGCGCCGACGCCGAGACGCTGCGTGGCACCGTATTCCTGGTCGATAGCGCCGAACTGCCGATCATCGAGGACCCCGACGAGTTCTATGACCACCAGCTCGAGGGGCTGGCGGTGTTGACCGTGGACGGTTGTGAGGTCGGGACCGTCTCGGAGGTGTTGCACACCGCGGCCGGGGAATTGCTGGCGGTGCGCACCGAGGGCGGTGAAGTTCTGGTCCCGTTCGTCAGCGCCATCGTCACATCGGTGTCCCTTGCCGACAGCCGAATCGAGATTGATCCCCCCGAGGGCCTGCTGGAGCTGACGTGACCATGCGCATCGACGTGGTGACGATCTTCCCCGGCTATCTCGATCCGCTACGGCAGGCGTTGCCCGGCCGAGCGATCGACGCCGGCATCGTCGACCTCGGCGTCCACGACCTGCGTCGATGGGCCCGCGGTGTGCATCGTGCGGTCGATGACGCGCCCTACGGCGGCGGGCCGGGGATGGTGATGACCGCGCCGGTGTGGGGCGACGCGCTCGACGAGATCTGTTCGAACGAAACGGTTCTGGTCGTCCCCACGCCGGCTGGCAGGCCCTTCGCCCAGGACATCGCGGCGCGTTGGAGCGGCGAATCGCACCTGGTGTTCGCCTGTGGCCGCTACGAGGGCATCGACCAGCGCGTCGTCGATGATGCGTCCCGGCGAATGCGCGTCGAGGAGGTGTCGATCGGTGACTACGTTCTCTCCGGCGGGGAGTCGGCGGCGTTGGTGATGATCGAAGCGGTGCTTCGGTTGCTGCCGGGAACGATGGGCAATCCCGCTTCGCACCAAGATGATTCGTATTCTCACGGCCTACTGGAGGGGCCGAGTTACACCCGACCGCCGAGTTGGCGGGGTCTGGACGTGCCCGAGGTGTTGCTTTCCGGGGATCACAAGAGGATCGCGATGTGGCGCGCCGAGCAGGCGCTGCAGCGGACCCGTGACCGTCGGCCGGATCTGCTGGAACGAGGTGGCTCCGGGCCGGGCGGAGGTTAAATGCGGCCCCCCGGGAACATGGTCTTGACCGCCTGTGTGATGGTGGCGCGTGCGGCGGCCTCGTTGCCCGGTCTCATCGATCCGATGACCATGATGTAGCGGCGGTCCGATCCGATGACCCCGGTCGACAAGTGCATCCAGGCTGCTCCGATGCAGCACATCCAGCCCTGCTTGAACGCGACCGGTTCGGCATACAACCCGTCGGGGATGCCGAACCGCTGCGGGTAGCCGTCGACGCCCGTCGGCGTCGACCTGGACAGATTCGCCAGGATGACGTTGGCTTGTTCGGGCGGTAACCCGCCGCCGCCGTTGAGCAGGAGTTCGTAGTAGCGCACCAGGTCGGCCGCGGTGCTGGTGGTGTTCCACCATCTGCCGTTTCCCGGTGGGTGGGTTGAGACGAGTCCGTAGCGAGCGGCGACCCGGTTGATGATCGCGGCCCCGCCGCCGCGGTTCCAGAAGTTCTCCGCCGCGTTGTCATCGGACGACCGCAGCATGGTGTCGAGCGACTTCCGGTCGGCGGCAGAGATGTCGATCTCTCCGGTGGACTCCCGCAGCAACAGGTCGTCGGCGATCAGCAGTTTGGCGACCGACGCGATAGCGATGATTGTGCCGTTTCCGTTGGACACCCGCAGCCCGGTGTTGCGGTCCAGCACCAGAACGGTGATCTCCGCGCCTTCCCGGGCGGCATCGGCGGTGGCCTGCTGGGTTCGCCCGTCCAAACCGTCGAACGAGGCGGCGAGCTGGTCCGGTGGCGCCTCGGGCAGCGGCGCCTTGCTGCCCTGCGGGGCGACGACGGTCATTTTCGGGGGTCCGGTAGCCACCGGCGGCGTGCCGTAGCCCTTGGCCTCGCACGCGGCTATCAGCGGTACCGAGATGATGACGGCTGCACCGGCTGCCGCCAGCCTCGAGGGCCGTCTTGATGGCTGTCTGGAGGCCTGTCTGGAGGGCTGTCTGGAGGGCTGTCTGGAGGGCTGTTGTCGCATTGCCCAACCTCCGAGAATCCCGAACCGGATGACCGGGCTGCGCCGGACAGCCCTGCGCCGTATTGAGAGCCTAGCCGTCGATTTCGTCATCTGCGTCTTCACATCTACCGGGAATCTCCTGTCGCAAGTCACGGCACGTCACGGTTCCCGGTCGCGACGATTTCGTCGCACCGCCGCCGGTCTGGCACAATTGGGCAGTTGTCCGCGCTGAACGGTTACCCCGTACGCTGCGCGCTACACCCAGAAACGCCAGATCGATCGGCTCGGCAGCACGCCATCGTGCGAAGTCCGCCCCGAAGCCGCCAAGAGCAAGGAAGTGTCACCGATGAACACGCTGGATTTCGTCGACCAGACGTCGCTACGCGACGACATCCCGGCCTTCAGCCCCGGCGACACGGTAAATGTGCACGTCAAGGTTATCGAGGGCTCTAAGGAGCGCATCCAGGTCTTCAAGGGTGTGGTCATCCGCCGGCAGGGCGGGGGAATCCGCGAGACCTTCACTGTGCGCAAGGAGAGCTACGGCGTCGGCGTTGAGCGGACCTTCCCGGTGCACTCGCCCAATATCGACCACATGGATGTCGTCAGCCGCGGTGATGTGCGCCGGGCAAAGCTCTACTACCTGCGCGAACTGCGCGGCAAGAAGGCGAAGATCAAGGAGAAGCGCTGATCGCGCGGCTACCGAAGGCGCGACGTGCCGCGGGTTCGGCCGATCTGCTGACTACTCTGTTGCCGTGACCGGAACAACGGACTCTGAGGACGCCGACCGCGAAGCAGCCAGCCGCGAGGACTCGGAGCCGGTAGCCGTCACATCGGAGTCCGGCGAGGGCGAGTTGCCGAACCGCCGCCGCGGCGCGCTCAAGGAAGCCGCGCTCCTGGTCACCATCGCGCTGCTGCTCTACTACGTGATGCTGACCTTCGTGGCTCGGCCTTACCTCATCCCGTCGGAGTCAATGGAACCGACGTTGCACGTGGGCGACCGCATCATGGTCGACAAGGTCACATATCGCTTCTCGTCGCCGGAGCCGGGCGATGTGATCGTGTTCAAAGGCCCGCCGAACTGGAATATCGGGTACCGGTCCATCCGGTCCGAGAACACCGCGTTGCGCTGGTTGCAGAACGCGCTCTCGTTCGTCGGGTTCGTACCACCGGACGAGAACGACCTGGTCAAACGGATCATCGCGGTGGGCGGGCAGACCGTGCAATGCCGTCAGAGCACCGGGCTGACGGTCGACGGCGAACCGCTCGACGAGCCCTACCTCGATCTCGCCACCATGAACGTGCCCGATCCCGCCGCCTACCGCTGCTTCGGCAATGAGTTCGGCCCGGTTGAGGTGCCCGACGGCCGGCTGTGGGTAATGGGCGACAACCGCACCCACTCGGCCGACTCCCGCGCGCACTGCACCAGTGTTCCCAGCGATGCTCAGCGGGGATTGCTGTGCACAGGCGACCCGATGGCCGGAACGGTGCCGGTAGACAATGTGATCGGCAAGGCGCGGTTCATCGCCTGGCCGCCGTCGCGGTGGGGTTTGATAGACAGTGTGAATCCCCAGGTCAAGGAGCAGGTCAGCGCCCAGATCACTGCCCGGATGCCCCAATAGGTGGCAGCGAGTCGCCCCGCGAGAAGTGGAGAGTCTGCTTTGCCGGCATCCTGGCCCCCGCGAGCCGTGATCCGCAGGTCCTCGGGGCTCCGCACCCTGGAGTCCGCGCTCTACCGCAGCGGCCTGGGGCCGGTCGCCGGGGTCGACGAAGTCGGTCGTGGGGCGTGTGCGGGCCCGCTGGTCGTCGCGGCATGCGTGTTGGGGTCGAACCGGTTGGACAGCCTGGCGGCGCTCGACGATTCCAAGAAGCTCACCCAGCAGGAACGGGAGCGGCTCTTTCCGCTGATCCGCAGGTACGCACTGGCCTGGCACGTCGTGTTCATACCGTCGACCGAGGTGGACCGGCGCGGAGTGCACGCGGCGAACATCGAGGGCATGCGCCGGGCGGTGGCCGGGTTGTCGCTGCGCCCGGGATACGTCCTGTCGGACGGTTTCCGGGTGCCCGGGCTGGCCGTGCCGTCGCTGCCCGTTGTCGGCGGTGACGCCGCCGCGGCCTGTATCGCGGCGGCCAGCGTGCTTGCCAAGGTCAGCCGGGACCGGCTGATGGTCAAGATGGAGGCCGAGCACCCTGGTTACGGGTTCGCCGAGCACAAGGGGTACAGCACCCCGGCGCACACCGCTGCGCTGGCCGAACTCGGGCCATGCACGCAGCACCGTTACTCGTTCATCAACGTGCGCCGGCTGGTGTCGGTGGACAGTCAGGGTGGGTTGACCAGAAGGTCTAGCGAAAGTTGAGGAAGATGGCGAAGACTACATGGGCCCGTTGAGCCTGATCGACCAGAAGGACAGCTGACCAGATGAGTGCCGAGGATCTCGAGAAGTACGAAACCGAGATGGAGCTCTCGCTGTACCGCGAATACAAGGACATCGTCGGGCAGTTCAGCTACGTCGTGGAGACGGAGCGGCGTTTCTATCTGGCCAACAGCGTCGAGATGGTGCCGCGCAACTCAGACGGTGAGGTGTATTTCGAGTTGCGCCTGTCCGATGCCTGGGTGTGGGACATGTATCGGCCGGCTCGCTTCGTCAAGCAGGTCCGGGTGATCACCTTCAAAGACGTCAACATCGAAGAGGTCGAGAAGCCCGAGCTGCGGCTGCCGGAGTAGGTCTTGGGCCGGGTACCGCAGTGCGCACCGCCGTGTCAGGCGAGAATGGGCTCATGGACTCGGACATCACCGGCGCGATCGTCGCCGGCATCGACGGAAGTGATCACGCAGTGCGGGCGGCGCGGTGGGCCGCGGCAGTGGCCAGCGCATACGGTGCAGGGCTGCACATCGTGCATGCGATGCCCAGCTTCGGGCGCAACCTGAGCGAGACGGCCGCGGCGATCCGGGCCGCCATCGCCAGCTACCAGGAGGACAGTTCGCAGATCTTCCTCAGCGCGGCCGCCGACGCGGTTCGCGCCGACTTCCCGGCGCTGTCGGTGACAACGGAGTCGGCTGCCGTTTCGGCCGACGAGGCTTTGGTCCAAGCCAGCGCCCACGCCCGCCTGGTCGTCTTGGGAAGCAACGAGGTGACACCCGCTTCGGCGCTGCTGCTGGGCTCGACGACGCTGGCCACCGCTACTCATGCGCGCTGCCCGGTGGTCGTTTGGCGTGGTGCTGACCTCTCGCCCAGCGATCAACCGGTGGTGGTGGGGGTTGACGACACCCCTGCTGCCGCGGCGGCGTTGACGGCGGCGTTCGAGTTCGCCGACCGATTCGGCGCACCGCTTCGTGCTGTTCGCTCGTGGTCGTCGCGGCTGCCACCGGGCGCGCCACGGGTACCGTTTCTGATCGACTGGGAGGCCTTGGAGACCGCCCAGGTCGTGGCACTCACCGACCTGGTCGATGAGTACAACAAGGCGCACCCCGGCGTCGAGGCGAAGTGCTTCGTCGAGATGGACAGCCCCGGCGGCGCGCTGATGCGTCACGCCGAGGCAGCGCAGCTGGTGATCGTCGGAACCCGCGGTCGCAATGCGCTCACCAGCACGCTGCTGGGTTCGACCAGCCTCAACATGCTGCAGCACAGCCCGATTCCGGTGATGGTTTGCCGCGAAGCCTCGGGGTGAGAACGAATCCCCCGGTAGACGAATCCCCGGTTGACGAATCCCCGGTAGACGAATCCTTGGTAGACGGATCCTCGTGAAACCAGTCGACGTGTTCCCGGGTATCGCACAGTTCCGGGGCTATCAGCGCGCCTGGCTGCGCGGTGACACGCTGGCCGGGCTGACCGTCGCGGCATATCTGGTTCCACAGGTGATGGCCTACGCGACCCTGGCCGGGCTCTCGCCCATCGTCGGGCTCTGGGCTGCTCTCACACCGCTGGTGCTCTACGCGGTCTTTGGCTCGTCCCGGCAGTTGTCGATCGGTCCGGAGTCCACCACCGCGCTGATGACCGCCACCGCGCTGGCACCGCTGGCGGCCGCAGACCCGGTCCGCTACGCCGCGCTGGCAGCGGCCACCGCGATTCTTGTCGGGGTCATCTGTTTGGTGGCCGGGCTGGCCCGGCTGGGCATGTTGGCCAACTTGTTGTCCCGCCCGGTGCTGATCGGCTACATGGCCGGTGTCGCCGCCATCATGATCTCCAGCCAGCTCGGCAAGATCTCCGGCACCCCGGTGACCGGGGAGGGATTCGTCGATCAGGTGCGGACATTCGTGGGCGCGGTTGACCGCGCCCACGGGCCCACCCTGGTGCTGGGCGCGGCTGTCCTGGCGGCACTGTTCGGGCTGGCCCGTTGGGCTCCGCGCTCCCCGGGTCCGTTGCTGGCGGTGCTGGCCGCCACAGCCGTGGTCGGGGTGTTCTCGTTGGACGCCAACGGGATTGAGGTCGTCGGCGACATCCCCTCCGGCCTGGTCACGCCGGCACTGCCGATGATCACGGCGACCGACCTGGTCGCGTTGGTGGTCCCGGCCGCCGGGATCGCGATCGTAGCCTTTTCGGACAACGTCCTGACCGCGCGAATCTTCGCCAGTCGCCGGGGCGAGGAGATCGACGCCAATGCCGAGCTTCGGGCACTGGGAATCTGCAATGTCACCGCGGGGTTGACCCGAGGGTTTCCGATCAGCTCCAGCGGCAGCCGGACCGCGCTGGGTGACGCGGTCGGTAGCCGCACCCAGCTCTACTCGCTGCTGGCCCTCGTCGTGGTGGCCGGGGTCATGCTCTTCGCGGGTGATCTGCTGGCCATGTTTCCGTCAGCTGCCCTGGGCGCGTTGGTGATCTATGCGGCCACGCGGCTGATCGACGTGGCCGAGTTTCGCCGGCTGGCACGATTCCGTCGCAGCGAACTGGTCATCGCGCTGGCCACCACGGTGGCGGTGCTGGGCATCGGCGTGCTCTACGGGGTGCTGGCAGCGGTCGGTCTGTCGATCCTCGACCTACTGCGCCGCCTGGCTCGCGCGCACGACAGCGTTCAGGGTTTTGTTCCCGGGTTGGCGGGCATGCACGACATCGACGACTATCCGCGGGCCCAACAGCTGCCGGGCCTGCTGGTGTACCGCTACGACGCTCCGCTGTGCTTTGCCAACGCCGACGACTTCCGTGCCCGTGCCCTGGCGGCGGTCGAGGCCAACCCGCACCAGGTGAAGTGGTTCGTCCTCAACGCCGAAGCCAATGTCGAGGTCGACCTGACCGCGATGGATGCGCTCCAGCAGCTGCGGACGCAGCTGAACAAACGCGGGATCGTGTTTGTCATGGCCCGGGTCAAGCAGGATCTCCGCGACGCTCTCGCCAGGGCCGGGCTGCTCGACACCATCGGTGAAGACCACATATTCATGACCCTGCCGACCGCGGTTGACGCATTCAACCAACGAGAGTCCATCGAGTGAGGTGAGCATGGCAGACACTCCCGCCGATTCCGCACCGGATGCCGGCAGGCCGCTGGCCGGAACGCGGATCGTCGAGATCTCCAGTTTTGTCGCGGTTCCGCTGGCCGGGATGACGCTGACGCAACTCGGTGCGGAGGTGATCCGCGTCGATCCGATCGGCGGTGCGGCCGACTACCGCCGCTGGCCGGTCACCGAGGGTGGGGACAGCATCTACTGGGCCGGGCTGAACAAAGGCAAACGCTCGGTGGCCGCAGATCTGCGGTCAGCGCAGGGCCAACAGCTGGTACAGCGGTTGATCGCCGAGTGTGGTGTCCTGATCACCAATGTTGTCGGGCGTGGATGGCAGTCATACGACACGCTGGCACGGTTGCGCCCGGATCTCATTCACGTGGAGGTGTCCGGGCGCGCCGGCGGGGGGACCGCGGTCGACTACACCGTCAACGCGTCGGTCGGATTCCCGATGGTCACCGGGCCGGCCGAACTGCGGGCGCCGGTCAACCACGTACTGCCGGCCTGGGATGTGGCGTGCGGGCTCTACGTTGCGCTGGCCGTCGCCGCGGCCCTGCGGCACCGCGAATCCACCGGCCGTGGTGAGCGGATCGGGATTGCGCTGGAGAACGTGGCGCTGGCGACGGCCGGCAATCTGGGCTACCTCGCCGAGGCCGTGGTCAACGGGACCCGGCGCGAGCGGATCGGCAACTCGATCTATGGCACCTACGGCCAGAGCTTCACCAGCAGTGACGGCGTCACCTTCATGATCGTTACGCTGACCGGTCGGCACTTCCGGGATTTGACCGAGATGACCGAAACGACGAAAGCCGTTGCCGCACTAGCGGGAACGCTCGGGGTGGACTTCGGTGACGAGGGCGACCGGTATCGCCACCGCGATGCGCTCACCGGGCTTTTCACGGTATGGTTCTGCGCCCACCCCGCCGATGAGATCGCCGAAGCGCTGTCCCGGACGTCGGTGTTGTGGGAGCGCTACCGCAGCTTCTCCGACGTTGCGACCGACGACCGGGTCACCGCCAACCCGCTGTTCAGGGTGCTGAAACAACCGCGGATCGGCGAACACCCCGCGCCGGGTCTGCCGATCGCGCTCGGTGGCGCGTACCCGCCGGCCGTCGCGGCCCCGGCGCTGGGCGAGGATACCGCCGGCGTACTGGGGGACTGGCTCGGGTTCAGTGCCAGCGAAGTTGGGGCTCTCATCGAATCCGGTGTTGTCGCAACCGGTTCCGGACCCCGATGAGTACGCTGCTCTCGCTGATCGACGTCCAGCGCGGCGGCGGCGACAACTGGATCGGGCGCGGCAGCGGTCCGGAGGGAAAACGAGCGTATGGCGGACAGCTCGTGGCGCAGAGCCTGGCGGCAGCCTGCCGCACCGTGGCCGCCGATCGACCCCTGACGAGCATGCATCTGCAGTTTCTGCGCGGTGGGGAGGCCGCCGGGCTGGTCGACTACACCGTCATCCGGGTGTTCGACGGTCGCACTGCCGCCGCACGCCGGGTGGAGGCCCGACAGCATGGCCGGCTGCTGACCATCGCCACGGTGTCGTTCGCCGCTGACGTCGTCGGTCCCGAACACGGTCACCGATCACCGATGCCGGTTTCCCCCGACACGCTGCCGCAAACCGGTCCGGCCGGCCCTGCGCCGTCGATGCCGCTCGACGAACTCGACATTCGTATCGCTGACGATGTGGTCGACGGGCAGTTCATTCGCCGGTTCTGGTGGCGTGCCACGGTTAGCCTGCCGGTGGACTCGCTGGTCCACACCCTGCTGTCGGTCTACGTCACCGACGTGTACATGATCGACCCCGCGCTGCAGGTGCACGGCCACTCCATGAAGGCCCGCACCCATCGCAGCGGCACCACCGATTCGTCGATCTGGTTCCATCGGCAGGTCCGAGCCGACCAGTGGAACCTGCTCGAATCCACCTCACCTGCTGGTTCGCGCGGACGTGGCCTGGTCACCGGAAGCCTGATCCGATCCGACGGGGCCATCGCCGCCACCCTGGTGCAGGAAGGACTTATCGCCGACCGGGATCAGACCAGGCGATGAGCGAGATCGTGCGCGAATCCACCTTCGCAGGAGGGCAACTGCCCGGGCGATCAGCACACCGACCAGCACCGATGCCGCAACCCCGACTCCGTGGTGGCTGCCGAACAGTGGATACACCTGGAAGTGCGTGAGATAGATGTACAGCGACGCTTCTGCGACCAGCCCTGCCAAAGCGGTCAGCGGGCCCGGAAAGCGAAGCGCCGGCAGCCAGATCAGCAATGCGAGGCCCGCCATCACCAAGGCTTCGCGGCCCGTGCTTTGAAAATATCCTGACAACCCGACCGCCAGAACGGCGGTGACGGCCACGCGTTGCCAGGTCGTCGACGCCTTCGCCGCCGCCCACCCGGCCGCGAAGAACCAGAAGGCCAGCAGGGTGAACCACGCCTCGCGCCCCAGCCCGAGAACCAGGACGTCGTAACGCAAGGCGAGGCCGGCCGCGAGGAAAACGAGCGCAACGGCGAACGGGTGTCGTCGTTCCAGGCGATCGGCCGTGGATAGCCGGCATACGAGGGCAAGCGCGACCAGCGTCCACACCAGCACTTCGATGAACCACAGCCGGCCGGCCGTCATACTGTCGGCGGGGCCGAGGAACTTCTGGGCCAGAATCAGGTTCGACGCGCCGTAGTCGTGGGTGATCGAGGCCACCAGGGCGATCCACAGCACCGATGGCACAGCGATCCAGGCGATGGTGTTGCGCAGATGCCGGATGCGGTCCGGCTGTGGCATCGGGGTCAGAGCGAAGCGGCCGAAGTTGTAGCCGGCGACACCGAGCAGGATGTGCGCTCCACCCCACAGTTCGAACCAGCCCGAATGTGAGGCCACGATCAGCACGATCGCCGCCGCCCGCAGCGCGACGCTGGTTTCGATCGTCGCCGACCACCGCCGGTGCGGTCCACGTCGGATGCGCTGCAGGTCACGCAGCGGCATCCGATGCCAGTCCGTAGGTAACCGGCCTAGCACGCGTTCCAGCCGGACCGACACCGCCACGTAACTCAATGAGTTGCCACCCATTTCCACGAAGCTGCGGTCTGGATCGATGGCTGTCGGGTCGATGCCGAGCGCTTCGGCGAAATGTGTGTGCAGCTCGCGCCCGCAGGGGCGGCTCAGTTCTGCGGAAAGCCGGCGTACGGCCTGGTAGTCGGGTTTGCCCGACGGTAGCCTCGGCAACTCGCCGACGGGCACCATGCGCACCGCGCCGGATGGAATACCCGCTGCTGCGGCCGCCGCGTGCCGGACTCTTTCGATATCGAGGGAATCGGTCGGCGTGCCGGTGGCTGCGACGATCAGATCATTCTCGTCGGCCGTGCAGAGGGCCTCTACACCTTGCTCGTGCAGTGTCGTCTCGAGCCGCTGCAGATCGACTCGCAGGCCGAACAACTTCGCGAATCGGCTGCTGCGGCCGAGCACCTCATACAGCCCATCTGGGCAGCGTCGCGCGATGTCCCCGGTGCGCAACCGATCCACGGTGCGTCCAAGCGCCAAGTCGGCCGGTGACTCGGCGTAGCCCAGCATCACGTTGGGTCCGTGGTAGACGAGTTCGCCCGAATCTGCGGTCCAGAGGAGACCGTCGGGGTGGTCCCCGGCGGGTTGGTCGCCGACGGGTTGGTCGGTGTCGACACCGTCGAGGGGTTCGATGCTGAACGAGCCTCCGGGGATCGGTCGTCCGATCGCGGTCGGCCGCGTCGAGGCGAGATCCGGTGGAAGATAGGCCATCCTGGCGGTGGCCTCGGTCGCGCCGTACATGACGAACAGCTGCCACCCCCGCGACTCGCCGAGCCTGGCGAACCGCTGCACCCGCTGGGGGGACATCCGGCCGCCGGCCTGGGTGAGGTAACGCAGGCTCGGCAGATGCATGGCCTCGAAGCCGACGTGTTCGAGCATCTCGAACGTGTGGGGGACGCCGGCGAAGGTGGTGCCGCGGTGCGCTCGGAACAGTTGCCAGAACTCATCATCGACCACCGAGTGCTCAGACAGGATGAGCCCGGCGCCGCGTAGCAGGTGGCTGTGAATGACCGACAGTCCGTAGCAGTACGACATGGGCAAGGTTGTCGCGGCGCGGTCGGTACTGCCGATGTCGAGGTAGTCGGCGATCGCCGCGGCGTTGGCGATCAGGTTCGTCCGCGATAGTCGGACCAGTTTCGGTGAACCGGTGCTACCGGAAGTGGACAGCAGCAGTGACAGGTCGTCGTGCAAGTGACGCCGACCGCCGCGGTGCCGCCGGTGAACCCCGTCGGCATCGACTATCAACTCGGGGTCGTAGGTCTTCAGGATTGCCGAGTGATCGCGCCCCGCAGGCACCGGAATCACTACATGACCGGCGCAAAGACCACCGAGATAGTGCACGAGCGTGCGTAGGTCGTTTCGGGTTTCCACCAGCATGAGCCGGCGCAGGCCTGTTAGCTCCGTGGCGACGGTGTCCACGTGGTCGGCGAGTTCGAAGTAGCTCAGTTGCTGGTTCGCGGTCATAACCGCGGGCAGCTCCCCGAACGTCCGTAGGTGGTCAAGGATGTTGCGGTCCAACTGGGCGGGCCAGCGTGTTCGCATCGCCCCCCTCTCGCCACTTAGCTAAGGATTAGCTACATCGGGCCTGAATCACCGTACCCGAATCTGAATCGACGGAAAGAACGCAGTCGACGGAAAGGTCACAATTGTCTGAGAGCGCACACGCCAACTCTTGTCTACCCTTGTGCATTCTTGGCAGTTTCCTTAGCGGTTTTCTCGCCGATCGCGTTTCGGTCTTATTGAATACTCAGGGCCAGCGCCAGAAGTGAGGCGGAGATCACCGTTTCAGATGTAACGCACCGCGCCCTCCGATCTGGCAAGCCCATCGCCGGGAATTGATCTTGAAATTCGCAGGTACCCTTTTTTTCGGGTCAGGGGGACGGAATCGACCCTTGAGCAACACGATCGAGAAAAGAGAAACAATGAACCTGTCTACGACTGCTGCGCGCCGCGGCCTATATAGCGCCCTTATCGCAAGCGCACTCGGGGGAGTGGCCGCCGCCACCATCGCCATTCCGGCTGCTCACGCTGAACCGGCGCCGGCACCGGCACCGGCACCGTGCACGGCGAGTGGATTGGCCACCACGGCGAGCGGAGTGCTGAATGCCGCGGGCGGATATCTTGCCACCCACGCCGGTGCCAATGATGTGCTGACCGCGGCCGCGAACAAGTCGGCCGCCGATGCCGAGTCCTCGGTACGCAGCTACTTCCTTGCCCATCCGAACGAGTTCTTCGACCTTCAGAACATCGTTCGGCCCTTGACCGACCTGCGCAGTCAATGCGGAATCTCGGTCTCGCCGGGTCAGTTGGCTCTACTGTTCGACGAACTGTCCTAAGGCGTTTAGTCGAGCACCGAAGCCGCCGCCGCAGCAACCGCTGCGGCGGCGGTTTCTTGATTCTGCGACGTGGTGACCGCGCACCCAGGTGATCGCATCCGATTGTGGATGAAGTCGTGACTGGGGATGGCGGCACGCTGCAGCGGGCATCGTGTCGGTGTCGGGTCACATTGTGGGGCCATGACAGCGTTGAACCGAGCCGAGATCGGCGTACTGGGAGAGAAGCTGGCCGTCGAGCATCTGGTGTCAATGGGGCTGATGGTGCTGCAACGCAATTGGCGGTGCCGATATGGCGAACTGGATGTGATCGCCGCCGAGCCCGCCACCGGCACCGTAATCTTCGTCGAGGTCAAGACCCGCACCGGGGACGGATTCGGACCTCCGGCCGAAGCCGTGACCCCGGCGAAGGTGCGCCGGCTGCGGCGACTGGCCGGGCTGTGGCTGGCCCAACAATCGGGCGGGTGGGCGGCGGCGCGCATCGATGTGATCGGCGTGCGCATAGGCCGGCGGCCGGTGCCGGAGATCACCCACCTCCAGGCGGTGGGCTAGATGACTCTGGGTAGGGCGTTCTCGGTGGCGGTTCAGGGTCTTGACGGCCGGATCGTCGAGATCGAAGCCGACATCACCTCGGGGCTGCCGGGCGTGCACCTTGTCGGGCTGCCGGATGCGGCGCTACAGGAGTCACGCGACCGGGTGCGGGCCGCGATCACCAACTGCGGCAACACCTGGCCGATGGCGCGACTGACCTTGGCGCTGTCACCGGCCACCCTGCCGAAGATGGGTTCGGTGTACGACCTCGCCTTGGCATCGGCGGTGTTGTCGGCACAAGGCAGGAGGGAATGGCCGAGGCAGGAAAAGACGGTGCTGCTCGGCGAACTTGCGCTCGACGGCCGGGTACGTCCCGTCAAGGGTGTGCTACCGGGGGTGCTCGCCGCCAAGCGTGAGGGTTGGCCTGCTGTGGTGGTGCCGGCCGAGAACCTGACCGAGGCCAGCCTGGTAGACGGCATCGAGGTCCTCGGCGCACGCACCCTCGGTCAGTTACAAGCATGGCTGGCCGGAAAGGCGGAACTCGACCAGCGGATCGCCGTGCCACGCTCGGCGCCGAGCGAGCCAGTCGACCTCGCGGACGTGGTCGGCCAGTCACATGCTCGCTTCGCGGTCGAGGTCGCCGCGGCGGGCGCTCACCATCTGATGCTGACCGGACCCCCGGGGGTAGGCAAAACGATGCTCGCGCGCCGCCTTCCAGGTCTGCTGCCACCGTTGTCCTATTGCGAGTCGCTCGAGGTCACCGCCGTCCACTCGGTGGCCGGCCTACTTTCCGACAGCACTCCACTGATCACCCGGCCGCCTTTCGTTGCTCCTCACCACACTTCGAGTGTGGCCGCGCTGGTGGGCGGCGGCTCGGGGCTCGCCCGCCCGGGAGCGGTGAGCAGAGCGCACCGCGGAGTGCTCTTCCTCGACGAGTGCGCGGAGATCGGCACGCGAGCTTTGGAAGCACTGCGAACCCCGCTGGAGGACGGTGAGATCAGGCTGGCTCGCCGTGACGGGGTCGCACGGTACCCGGCACGCTTCCAGTTGGTTCTCGCCGCGAACCTCTGTCCGTGTGCGCCGGCCGATCCGCAGGATTGCATGTGCGCGGCAGCCGCCAAGCGTCGATACCTGGGCAAGTTGTCCGGTCCGCTGCTGGACCGAGTGGATCTGCGCGTACAGATGCACTCAGTGCGGACGAGCGCTTTCAACGCCGAGGTCGGCGAGTCGACCGAAAGGGTCCGGCACCGGGTCGCGATGGCGCGTGAGGCTGCCGCGGATCGCTGGAAGCCGCATGGAATCCGCACGAACGCGGAGGTAGGCGGTGCACTGCTGCGCCGCCGGTACCGCCCGGGTGCCGCCGCGATGGTGCCGCTGCGCACCGCGCTGGACCGGGGTCTGCTCAGCATCCGCGGTCTGGACCGGTGTTTGCGCGTGGCGTGGACTCTGGCGGACCTCGCCGGACACCCTGCCCCGGGACTCGACGACGTCACGGCTGCGCTGAGTTTTCGCCGGACGGGGGCCGCACGATGACCGATGAGACACGCCGGGCCTGGGCTTACTTGTCGCGGGTCGCGGAGCCCCCGTGCCCGGAGCTGTCCGCCCTGGTGGCGAGTGTGGGTCCGCTGGAGGCCGCCGGGCGGGTGCGCGCAGGCCAGGTGAGCGCAAGGTTGGCCGATCGTACTGTTGCTCGGCGTGGAATCGACTGCGCAACAGGTGATCTGGACGAGCTGGATAAGCTGGGCGGGCGACTGGTCACGCCCGGCGAAGACGAGTGGCCGCAGCTGTCCTTCGCAGCGTTCGGCGGGCCGGGCGTCCACACCCGATCGGAAGGTCATCCGCCGATGGTGTTGTGGGCAGTGGGCCCGGCGCGACTCGATGACATCGGTGAGCGGGCAGCTGCGGTGGTGGGCACCAGGGCGGCCACCAGCTACGGCGAACATGTCGTGGCGGACCTCGCTGGAGGTCTGGCCGGGCGCGATGTGGCGGTGGTGTCCGGCGGCGCCTTCGGTATCGACGGAGCTGCCCATCGATCGGCGCTGGCCGCCGATGGTTGCACTGTTGCAGTCCTCGCCGGCGGTGTCGATGTGCCCTACCCGGCGGGGCATGCCTCACTGCTGCGGCGTGTTGCCGAGGACGGCCTACTGCTCAGCGAGTATCCGCCCGGTGTCCGGCCGGCACGGCACCGATTCCTGACCCGGAACCGAATCGTCGCCGCGCTGGGCCGGGCCACCGTGGTGGTGGAGGCCGGACTACGCAGCGGCGCGGCAAACACCGCCTCGTGGGCCAGGATGCTGGGCCGGCCGGTGTGTGCGGTGCCCGGCCCCGTCACCTCGTCGGCCTCGGCGGGTTGTCACGTCCTGCTACGGGCTGGGGCCGAACTCGTGACCCGCGCCGAAGACGTCATCGAACTCGTCGGGCGGATAGGGGAACTGGCGCCGCAGCAGCAACACCCGACATCGGTACTCGATGGTCTCACCGGGATCGAGCAGCGGGTTTATGACGCGCTACCGGCCCGGCGTGCGCGTACCGCGGACGAGATCGCAGTGGCATCCGGGTTGCCCGCCCACCAGGTGCTGGGGCCGCTCTCGTCGCTGGTGCTCGCCGGCTTGGTCGTCCAGGACGGTGGCTGCTGGAGGCTGCGCCGAGGCTAGATGCGGCACCGCAGGTCTCACCCGCTCAGATGCAGGTGACCGTGTCGTGGCCGGCTTCCTTGGCTTTCTTCAGTGCGGACTGGGCCCGGAGCATCAGCGTCTGGACCGACTCGTCGGCCGCGGCCACGGTGGCGCCGATACTGATCGTGACCTGGATGGTCTTGCCGCGCTTGTACGGGATCGGTTCCGCCGCAAGGCAACGGATCTTCTCCGCGATCTGGGCGAGGTTGTCGAGGCTGTGGATGTTGGGCAGCGCGACCAGCATCTCGTCACCCCCGATGCGGGCCACCGTGTCGCCGCCGCGCACCTTTGCCCGAATCCGCTCGGCCAGCGTCGCGAGTACCACGTTGCCGGCGTCGAGACCCAAGGTGTCGTTGACGGTCTTGAGATGGTCGATATCGCAGTGCAACACACCCAGGTGGGGTCCGGGGATTCGCGGGCGGCGTAACGCGGCTTCGAGCGAGGCCATCGCCTCGGCGCGGCTGGCCAGCCCGGTCAGGCCGTCGAACCGGGCCATCTGGTCGATTTGCCGCTCGGCTTGGAGCCGTGCGGTGATGTCGTGCACCACTGCCAACAGGCCGATCACGTCGCCGCTGCTGTCACGAACCGCGGTGATGTTGACGCCGACATCGATCGGAGTTCCGGCCCGGCTCGCCCAGCGGGTGTTGTAAGGCTTGGCATGCCCGCGCTGGCGGAGCTGCGCCAGGTCCCTGGAAAACATCTGCTGCGACTCTGCGGGCATCAGGGACTGCAATGGCTTACCGACGATTTCCTGAGCGGGGTGACCGAGCAGCTTGTGCGCACCCGGATTCCAGGTTTGGATCACTCCGTCCGGGGTCATCGAGATGATGGCGTCGCTGGAGGACTGCAGGACCGCGGCTAGCCGCGCCTCCGCTTGCCGCGCTTCCTCGAGTTCGTCAGTGGCCCGGCGCAGATCGGCGTCACGTTGATCGAGTAGTTCGAGCGCCTCGGCCAGGGTATGAGGCCCAGGTGTGTCCGGCACCGGTGATCACCTCGCATTCCCACTCGTGACGGCGGTGCGCCCGTCGTGATGACAATAACCAACACTCTGGAACCAACACTCTGGAGTCAACCCCCTGGATCCAACACCCCGGATGGTCGCATCGGCGGCTACCGCGATCACGGTGTCGCTGCTTCCGGTGCCGTCCGCGCCCTTCGAACCGCACCGGTCGCCTCGCGCAGTGGGCCGCTGCGCCGGCCACGCTCGTATAGTCGGTGAGATTGGCCAAGGCTGGGAGGCGACGTGGCAGGACGTCCGGTGCACACCTTCGATGTGACCCGAACCGAGCAGCTGACGCCGCACATGCTGCGGGTTGTGCTGGGCGGCAGCGGCTTCGATACATTCACGCCCAATGATTTCACCGACGCCTACGTGAAGTTGGTGATCGTGAAGGACGGCGTCGACGTCGGTGCCCTGCCGCAGCCACTCACGCTGGACAGTTTCAAGAACCTGCCGCCCGCACAGCAGCCCGCGGTGCGTACGTTCACCGTGCGACGGGTGGACAACGAATGCCGCGAGATCGCGATCGACTTCGTGCTCCACGGGGACCACGGCGCCGCCGGCCCCTGGGCGGTGGCCGCATCCGTGGGTCAGCCCGCGTATCTGATGGGGCCCAGCGGTGCCTACTGCCCGCGCCCGGAGGCTGACTGGCATCTGCTCGCCGGTGACGAGGCGGCCCTTCCCGCGATCGGTGCGGCACTGGAAGCCCTGCCCGCCAACGCCGTCGGCCGAGTCTTCGTTGAAGTCAGCGGCCCCGACGACGAGGTTGAGCTGACCGCTCCGCCCGGCTGCGAGGTGCGCTGGATCTACCGGGGTGGGCGCGCCGACCTGGTCCCCGAAGACCAGGCCGGCGACCAGGCGCCGTTGGTCGCGGCGGTCAAGGAAGCGCCCTGGCTGCCTGGGCGGGTGCAGGCTTTCATCCACGGCGAAGCCCAGGCTGTCATGCACAACCTGCGGCCCTATGTGCGCAACCATCGTGGTGTCGGACCTGAATGGGCTTCGATCTCCGGCTATTGGCGGCGCGGCCGCACCGAGGAAACGTTCCGGCAGTGGAAAGCCGAACTCGCAGCAGCTGAGGCATCTGGAACCACCGGGTAGGTCGAACCTGGCACGCTGGGCCCATGCCGTTTGGGGATTATCAACTCGAGATTTACCTGCAGGGCTTGTCCGGGATTGTGCCGTCGCTGCCGATGGCCTATGCCGAACTCGAGGAACGGGCCCGGGCGGCGATGTCGCCGTCGGTGTGGTCCTACGTCATGGGCGGCGCCGGCGACGAGCGCACGCAGCGCGTCAACCGCACCGCGTTCGATCACTGGGGCTTGATACCCCGGATGTTCGTCGGCGCCAAGGAGCGCGACCTGACGGTGGACCTGTTCGGCATGTCGCTGCCCTCACCGGCCTTCATGGCGCCGATAGGGGTGATCGGGCTGTGCGCGCAGGACAACCACGGTGACCTCGCCTGCGCCCGTGCGGCCGCCCGCACCGGTGTGCCGATGGTGGTGTCGACGCTCACCGAGGATCCGTTGGAGGACATCGCCGCGGAGTTCGGCGAGACCCCCGGCTTCTTCCAGCTCTACACACCCACCGACCGCGACCTGGCCGCGAGCCTGGTGCACCGCGCCGAAACGGCAGGTTACAAGGGCATCATCGTCACTCTCGACACCTGGATTCCCGGCTGGCGTCCGCGTGACCTCTCGACAGCGAACTTCCCCCAGCTGCGCGGCAAGTGCCTGGCGAACTACACCAGCGACCCCGTTTTCCGGGCCAGCCTGCAACAACCGCCCGAGGAGAACCCGCAAGGCGCTGTCCTGCGCTGGGTGCAGATCTTCGGCAACCCGCTGACTTGGCAGGACTTGCCTTGGCTGCGATCACTGACGAAGCTGCCGCTGATCGTCAAAGGCATCTGCCATCCCGATGACGCGAGGCGGGCCAAGGACGGCGGAGTCGACGGCATCTACTGCTCGACCCACGGCGGACGGCAGGCCAACGGCGGCCTTCCTGCCATCGACTGCCTGCCCGAGGTGGTGGCTGCCGTCGACGGGATGCCAGTGCTGTTCGACTCCGGAATCCGCAGCGGCGCCGACATCGTCAAGGCGCTGGCGCTCGGCGCCAGCGCGGTCGGTATCGGCAGGCCGTACGCCTACGGGCTGGCGTTGGGCGGAGTCGAGGGGGTGGTACACGTCCTGCGCTCGCTACTGGCCGAAGCCGACCTGACCATGGCCGTCGACGGCTACCCCTCCTTGAAGGATCTGACCCCGGACGCGCTACGGCGCGTCACCTGAGTCCCGTCGTCGCGATCTGTCACGGTGAGAACGTGGACGCGATCCTCGACGACTTCGCTGACTATCTGGCGTTGGAGCGTGGCCGATCGCCGCACACCCGGCGCGCCTACCTCGGTGACCTGCGATCGTTGTTCGACTTCCTTGACCAGCGCTCGCCGGGTACCGGGACCAGCGGACTGACCTTGCCGCTGTTGCGGTCGTGGCTGGCGGCCCAGGCCGCCGCCGGCGCGGCGCGGACCACGCTGGCGCGGCGCACCTCGGCGGTGAAGTTGTTCACCGCGTGGGCGCTGCGGCGAGGAATTCTGACGAGCGACCCGGCGGTCCGGCTGCAGGTGCCCAAGGCTCGCCGGACGTTGCCGGCGGTGCTGCGCCCGGACCAGGCCGTCGATGCCATGGCGGCCGCGGCCTCTGGTGCGCAACAGGGAGATCCGCTGGCCCTGCGGGACCGGTTGATCGTCGAAATGCTCTACGCGACCGGTGTCCGGGTCAGCGAGTTGTGCGGACTGGACATCGACGATGTCGATAGGCCCCGGCGGCTGCTGCGGGTGCTCGGCAAGGGAGACAAGCAGCGCACGGTGCCGTTCGGCGAGCCGGCGCAGGTTGCGCTTTCTGAGTGGTTGACCAACGGTCGGCCTGAGCTGGTGACCGCCGAGTCCGGACCCGCGCTGCTGCTCGGCGCCCGGGGGCGACGACTCGACCAACGGCAGGCCCGCACCGTGGTGCATCAGACCGTTGCCGCTGTCAAAGGCGCCCCGGACATCGGTCCGCATGGGTTGCGTCATAGTGCTGCCACACACCTGCTCGAGGGCGGCGCCGACCTGCGCATCGTGCAGGAACTTCTCGGGCACTCGACGTTGGCGACAACCCAGCTCTACACCCACGTCACGGTGGCGCGACTGCGTGCCGTGCACGACCAGGCCCATCCACGCGCGTAGATGCGAAGGTGCGCGCCGAAACCAGTTATCCGCGCGTTGGTTTGAGCCGGATGGGCGTGCTGGCCAGCAGGCCCAGTGGATCGACATAGTCGGCCAGCGCCGCCCGTCCCCACATCGCGCCCCAGTGCAGGCAGGCGTGCACCCCGCAGCCGGGATGGCCGGCGTCGAGCCGGCCGATCGCCCTGCCGCCGGTGACGCGATCCCCGGCCCGCACCGACGGTTGGATCGGCTCGTAGCTGGTCCGCAGTCCGCCCGGATGAGCGATCGACACCAGCGCCCGTCCCGCCAGTTCACCAGCGAAGACCACCGTGCCCGAGCCGGCGGCGTGGACGACTTGACCGGCAGTTCCGGCCAGGTCGACACCCCGGTGGCCCGGCTTCCAGTTCGGTGACGGGGCGTCGAACACTCGCACAACCTTGGGTCGCGGCCGTAGCGGCCAGTCCAGCCGTTCCCCGTCGGCGTGGGCGGGTACTGCCCACAACAGCACCGTGAGCACCAGCGCGGTCCATCGCATCACCCCAGTTCACCGCGCTGCGGTGGGCTGGGGAAGGGACGAATCATCAGATTGTGCAGAACCACGCTTCTGTGCACGGAGGAAGTGCGCCGAAGACGTGCACCGAAGAAGTGCACCGAAGACGTGCACCGAAGACGTGCACGAGGGAACTGCCCGGGGAACCGTCGGGAAAAAGCAGCAGGTGAGAGCACCCGCTTGCAGTGTGTAAACTCCTATCCGCAGCTTGCATGAGCGGGCTGACTTCGCGTGTCTGCACCACGGCCCCGTTCCACCAAGGCCGTATCCGGATGCCGTCGGTCCCCGCCCGAGGTTTCGTCGGGCAGGGTCGGCACTCCCGCAGACACCAGGGCCTGGCATCACCCGACGCCTGGCGACAACCGACAACTGCAAGGAATGGCCGAACTATGGCTGTTGTAACCATGAAACAGCTGCTGGACAGCGGCACTCACTTCGGGCATCAGACCCGGCGCTGGAACCCCAAGATGAAGCGGTTCATCTTCACCGACCGCAACGGCATCTACATCATCGACCTGCAGCAGACGCTCACCTACATCGACAAGGCCTACGAGTTCGTCAAGGAAACCGTCGCCCACGGCGGCAGTGTGATGTTCGTCGGCACCAAGAAGCAGGCGCAAGAGTCGATCGCGGCCGAGGCCACTCGCGTCGGCATGCCGTATGTGAATCAGCGCTGGCTCGGTGGCATGCTCACCAACTTCTCCACCGTGCACAAGCGGTTGCAGCGCCTCAAGGAGCTCGAAGCCATGGAGCAAACCGGTGGCTTCGAGGGTCGCACCAAGAAGGAAATCTTGATGCTGACCCGCGAGAAGAACAAGTTGGAGCGGTCCCTCGGCGGTATTCGGGACATGGCCAAGGTCCCGTCTGCGGTCTGGGTCGTCGATACCAACAAGGAGCACATCGCCGTCGGCGAGGCCCGCAAACTCGGCATTCCGGTGATCGCGATCCTCGACACCAATTGCGATCCGGACCTCGTTGACTACCCGATTCCGGGTAACGACGACGCTATTCGCTCGGCGGCGTTGCTCACCAAGGTGATCGCCTCCGCTGTCGCAGAGGGTCTGCAGGCGCGCAGCGGCGCGGGTGCTGCCGACAAGCCCGCTGCCGCCGCCGAGCCGCTGGCCGAGTGGGAACAGGAGTTGTTGGCCAGCGCGGCCATCGACGCGGCTCCGACCGAGCCGGGCCCGGTCGCGGACGAGTCCACCAACGTCACCGTCACTGTCACGGAAGGCTGAATATGGCCAACTACACTGCTGCCGACGTCAAGCGACTACGCGACTTGACCGGTGCCGGCATGCTTGATTCCAAGAACGCACTGGTGGAAAGCGACGGCGATTTCGACAAGGCCGTCGAACTGCTGCGGATCAAAGGCGCCAAGGATGTCGGCAAGCGTGCAGAGCGTGCTACCGCCGAGGGATTGGTCGCGGCCAAGGACGGCGCGCTCATCGAGCTGAACTCGGAGACCGACTTCGTGGCGAAGAACGCCGAGTTCCAGAAGCTCGCCGGGGATATCGTCGCGGCGGCGGCAGCATCGAAGGCCGCCGACGTCGACGCTCTCAAGGCCGCCAAGACCGGCGACAAGAGCGTGGAGCAGGCGATCGCCGACCTGTCGGCCAAGATCGGCGAGAAGCTCGAACTGCGCCGTGCCGCGTACTTCGAGGGCACTGTCGAGACGTATCTGCACAAGCGGGCCGCCGATCTTCCCCCAGCGGTGGGTGTGCTGGTCGAATACGAAGCTCGCGGGGATCAGCAGGGTGCCGCCGAGGCCGCCCACGCAGCCGCGCTGCAGATCGCTGCTTTGAAGGCCAAGTATCTGACCCGTGATGAGGTGCCCGAGGATCTGGTTGCCGCTGAACGCCGGATCGCCGAGGAGACGGCCCGCGCCGAGGGCAAGCCCGAGCAAGCGCTGACCAAGATCATTGAGGGTCGGCTCACCGGCTTCTTCAAGGACGTGGTGCTGCTGGACCAGCCGTCGGTCTCCGACAACAAGAAGACGGTCAAGGCGCTGCTCGACGATGCCGGGATCACCATCACCCGGTTCGTCCGGTTCGAGGTGGGACAGGTCTGACCCGTGGCGAGGGTTGCTAGCGTTTGGTGATGCCCCGCGTATCTGCCTTCCGCGACGACGCTCTGGGCGATCGGGACGCCGTCGGGCTTGTCGAGGCTCTGCGCTCCCGGCAGATCTCCGGTCGCGAGCTGGTGGAGGCCGCGATCGCCAGGACCGAAGCGGTCAACCCGACCCTGAACGGTTTGGCCTACGAGGCGTATGACCGGGCGCTGGCCCGGGTCAGCAGTGCGCATCCCTATGGCGGTTACTTCGATGGCGTCCCGACGTTCGTCAAAGACAACATCGACGTGCTCGACATGCCGACCCTGCAGGGAACCGACGCGTGGCAGCCGCGGCCGGCGTCCACCCACGGCGACTTCGCGCGCGCATATCTGGCCACAGGCGTCGTGCCGCTGGGCAAGACCCGGCTGTCGGAGTTCGGCTTCAGCGCCTCGGCCGAACATCCGAGGCTTGGCCCAGTGCGCAATCCCTGGAACCCCGAATTCAGTGCCGGTGCGTCGTCCTCGGGGTCTGGTGCATTCGTCGCCGCCGGGGTGGTTCCCATCGCCCACGCCAACGACGGCGGCGGATCGATCCGGATTCCCGCCGCGTGCAATGGGCTGGTCGGTCTGAAGCCTTCTCGCGGGCGACTGCCGCTCGACAAGGAGATGCGTCAGATGCCGCTGCGCATCGTGGTCAACGGAGTTCTGACGCGCTCGGTGCGCGACACCGCAGCTTTTTACCGCGAGATGGAGCGAGTGCAGCGCAACCCGAAACTTCCCCCTTTGGGTGACATCGCTCATCCGGGCAGAAAACGGTTGCATATCGCGGTCTGTACGCACTCGGTCGCCCGGGACGCCAGCCCGCCGGTCCGCGAGCTGACCTTGAACACCGCTGCGCTGCTCGAGGAACTGGGCCATCGGGTGACGCGTATCGACAACCCCGTGCCGGAGCAGTTCATCGATGACTTCCTGCTCTATTGGTCCTTCCTTGCGCTGGCGCTGGTGCGTGGTGGGCGTCGCACGTTCGGTCCGAGTTTCGACCGAGCGCAACTGGACAACTTGACGCTGGGCCTGGGTCGCCACGCGAGCAGCAAGCTGCACCGGCTGCCGATGGCGATCGCGCGGCTGTCCCGGGTTCGGCGCACCACCTTGCGGTCGTCGGGCGACTACGACGTGCTATTGACGCCGACGGTGGCCGACCTGACTCCGCGCATCGGGCACCTCGACCCGACCGCGAACTACCAGCAGATCATCGACCGGCTGGTCGAGTGGGTCGCCTTCACGCCGCTGCAGAACGCCACCGGCGAGCCGGCCATCTCGCTTCCGATCGCGCAGTCCCCCGACGGTATGCCGGTCGGGATGATGTTCGCTGCGGGTCGAGGGCAGGAAGCCATGCTCCTGGAGCTGGCGTACGAACTCGAGGAGGCGCGCCCGTGGGCGCGCATCCAGGCCGACGCGAGCTCGTGACTGCCGCGTTTCGCGCCCAGATTTGTCCAGTGGCCGTGACTACATCAGACCGGGTCGGAGCCGAGGGTCGCCAGCATCCGCTTGAACTCACGGCGTTGCTTGCTGGAAAAGCTGGTCATCAGGCGACGTTCGGCGGCTCGCACACCGGCGTCCGTGCGGTTGAGCAACTCGGCACCCTCCCGTGTCAGCTGTGCCGGTAGCGATCGGCCCGATGGCACACTCGCGGGGCGGATGACCAGGCCTCGCTGTTCGAGTCCGCGTAGCACCATGTTCATCGCCTGAGGAGTGACGTTGGTGTCGCGGGCGAGTTCGGCATTGGAGCGTCCGGGAAACTTCGAGAGGATTCGCATGCAGATGTACTGCGGGAAGGCCAATCCCATCGGCTCGAGAACGTCCGTTGTCACCTCGTTGCGCAGGGCGTTCGCCACTCGGTACAGCAGGTAGCCCAGCGGCTGATCCTCGAGAAGCTCTCCCATATCAAGAATATTGACACATATCAATTGCATTGATATACCGGAGCTCATGACGAACCCCCAAGACCTTTTCGAGAGCGCATACAAAGGCGACGCCGAGGAGTTGGGACTGGGCGCCAGACCGCCGTGGAGCATCGGTGAGCCCCAGCCGGAGCTCGCCGTGTTCATCGACCAGGGCAAGTTCCACGGAGATGTCCTCGACGTCGGGTGCGGTGAGGCCGCCATGTCCCTTCACCTGGCCGAGCGGGGGTTCACCACGGTCGGCCTCGACTTGTCTCCGACCGCTATCGAGTTGGCCCGGGCGGAGGCGGCCAAACGCGGGTTGTCCAAC
Organism: uncultured Mycobacterium sp.; assembly: GCA_964513475.1. Lineage (GTDB taxonomy): Bacteria > Actinomycetota > Actinomycetes > Mycobacteriales > Mycobacteriaceae > Mycobacterium. The sequence continues at coordinate 81,743 of CAZEMS010000007.1, forward strand.
GCCAGCTTCGAGGTCGCCGACATCAGCGCGTTCTCCGGCTTCGACGGTCGGTTCGGCACGATCGTGGACTCCACGCTGTTTCATTCGATCCCGGTCGAGGCCAGGGAGGGTTACCAGCAGTCGATCGTTCGGGCCGCAGCCCCGGGCGCCTCGTACTTCGTGCTGGCATTCGACCGAGCTGGAATGCCGGACGGGCCGGCGAACCCCGTCACCGAGGATGAGCTGCGGGCGGTGGTCTCCAAGTACTGGGCAATCGACGAGATCAGGCCCGCGCGCATTCACGCGAACCTGCCGGCGAACATCGAGGGGCTGCCGCTGCCGTTCGGCGACATGCAGGACGAACCCAACGGTCGCAAGTCCGTTCCGGCCTGGCTGCTCATTGCCCACCTGCCCTGACGCGCGTTGCCGCGAGAAGTGGGCTCGGTCTCGGACGTCGACCCTGTAGCGGCTGCGCGCCGGCGATGAGGCAGGATTAGGGGTGCCGTCTGGCGCACCCGCCGGGATGGCCATCTCATGCGCGGACCCCGAAGGAGTCTGGATGGCGGAGCCAGATGTCGCCGTGTCCTCATCGGCCGGTTCGCCAATCCGTCCGCTCTACTCGCGGGTACTGCTCAAGCTGGGCGGTGAGATGTTCGGCGGTGGGGAAGTCGGGCTCGATCCTGACGTTGTCCACCTGGTTGCCCGCCAAATCGCCGAAGTCGTCCGCAGCGGGGTGCAGGTCGCGGTGGTGATCGGCGGCGGCAACTTCTTCCGGGGTGCGCAACTGCAACAGCGCGGCATGGAGCGGTCCCGGTCGGATTACATGGGAATGCTCGGAACTGTGATGAACAGCCTTGCATTGCAGGACTTTCTGGAAAACGAGGGTATCCAGACCCGGGTGCAGACGGCGATCGCGATGGGCCAGGTCGCCGAGCCGTACATCCCGCTGCGGGCCCGGCGGCACCTGGAGAAGGGGCGGGTGGTCATCTTCGGCGCCGGGATGGGCCTGCCTTACTTCTCCACCGACACCACGGCTGCTCAGCGGGCGCTGGAGATCGGGGCCGAGGTGGTGCTGATGGCGAAATCGGTCGACGGGGTGTTCACCGCGGACCCCCGGCTGGACCCGAACGCCGAGTTGCTCACCACGATCAGGCATCGTGAAGTCATCGACCGGGGCCTGCGGGTGGCCGATGCCACCGCATTCAGTCTCTGTATGGACAACGGCATGCCGATCCTGGTGTTCAATCTCCTCACTGACGGCAATATCGCCCGGGCGGTCGCAGGTGAGAAGATCGGAACACTGGTCACCACCTGACCGGAGAATGTCCGGGCGAGCGCAAGCGACAGGAGAGGGAAACCGTGATCGACGAGACGCTCTTCGACGCCGAGGAGAAGATGGAGAAGGCGGTGTCCGTCGCGCGCGATGACCTGTCGTCCATCCGAACCGGTCGGGCCAACCCCGGCATGTTCTCGCGCGTCACGATCGACTATTACGGGGCGTCCACCCCGATCACGCAGTTGTCCAGTGTCAACGTGGCCGAGGCGCGCCTCGTAGTCATCAAGCCTTACGAGCAGTCCCAGCTCAAGCCGATCGAGGAGGCCATACGTAACTCCGATCTCGGTCTCAACCCCGCCAACGACGGCTCGGTGATCCGGGTCGCGATTCCGCAACTCACCGAAGAACGTCGCCGCGAGCTGGGAAAGCAGGCGCGATCCAAGGGGGAGGATGCGAAGGTGTCGGTGCGCAACATTCGCCGCAAGGCGATGGAGGAGCTGCACCGAATCCGGAAAGAGGGCGAGGCCGGTGAAGACGAGGTCGGGCGCGCTGAGAAGGACCTGGACAAATCGACGCATCAATACACCGGCCAGATCGACGAACTGGTCAAACACAAAGAAGCCGAGCTCCTCGAGGTGTGATGAGCGCTTGCGCGAAGAACAGACAGAATCGATGAGCGCTTGCGCGAAGAACA
>CAZEMS010000007.1:83791-131355 GCA_964513475.1 uncultured Mycobacterium sp.
ATGAGCGCTTGCGCGAAGAACAGACAGAATCGATGAGCGCTTGCGCGAAGAACAGACAGAATCGATGAGCGCTTGCGCGAAGAACAGGGAGAACAGGTGAACGCCGGCACAGCGGAGCCCGCGAAGAAGGTGTCGCGCGCCGGCCGCAACCTGCCCGCCGCCATCGCGATCGGTGTGATCCTCGGCGGCGGACTCATCGCGGTCCTGGTGTTCGCGCCCTATGGGTGGATAGTCGTGGTCGCGGTGGCGATGGTTGTCGCAACCCACGAGGTGGTGCGGCGGCTGCGCACCGGGGGTTTCGAGATTCCGGTGGTGCCGCTGCTGGTCGGTGGGCAGGCGATGATCTGGCTCACCTGGCCGTTCGGCACGGCGGGAGCACTGGGCGGATTCGGCGCCACCGTCGTGCTGTGCATGATCTGGCGGCTGTTGTCGGGCGGCCTGGCCAATGCTCCCACCAACTACCTGCGCGACGTGTCGGTGACCGTCTTCCTGGCGACCTGGATTCCGCTGTTCGGTGCGTTCGGCGTGTTGCTGATCTACCCGGAGGACGGGGCCGGACGGGTGTTCTGCCTGATGCTCGGCGTGGTGTTCTCCGACATCGGCGGCTACACCGCGGGCGTCCTGTTCGGCAAACACCCCATGGTGCCGGCCATCAGCCCCAAGAAGTCCTGGGAGGGGCTGGCCGGGTCGCTGCTGTTCGGTATCACCGCCTCGGTGCTTGCGGTCCACTTCATCCTCGGCAAGCCGGCCTGGGTCGGCATCCCGCTGGGTCTGATGCTGGTGCTCACCGCCACGCTGGGCGATCTGGTCGAGTCGCAGGTCAAGCGCGACCTGGGGATCAAAGATATGGGAACGTTGCTGCCGGGCCACGGCGGCCTGATGGACCGCATCGACTCGGTGATGCCGTCGGCAGTCGCGACCTGGATCGTGCTGACCCTGCTGGCCTGACCCGGCAGTGCGAGCAACTATGGCCACCTCCTTACCTCTGGTATTCGATGCCCCCCGTCGGGCGATGCCGCCACGGCACCTCGCCGATCTCGACGAGGCCGGCCGGACGGCCGCCGTCACCGGCCTCGGGCTGCCCGCCTTCCGGGCGAAGCAGCTGGCCAATCAGTACTACGGCAGGCTGATCGCCGACCCCCACAGGATGACCGACCTGCCCGCGGCCGTCCGCGACCGAGTCGCCGAGGCGATGTTCCCCCGTCTGTTGGAGCCGGTTCGGGAGGTCGAATGCGACGCCGGTGCCACCCGCAAGACACTCTGGCGCGCAGTGGACTCCACCATGTTCGAATCGGTGCTGATGCGCTACCCGCAGCGCAACACGGCGTGCATCTCCTCGCAGGCCGGCTGCGGAATGGCGTGCCCGTTCTGCGCCACCGGACAGGGCGGGCTGAAGCGCAACCTTTCTGCTGCCGAGATCCTCGAGCAGGTGCGGGCCGCTGCGGTCGAACTGCGGGATCGCGACGGCGGCCGGTTGTCGAACATCGTGTTCATGGGCATGGGGGAACCTCTGGCCAACTACAACCGGGTGACGGCGGCAGTGCGCCGAATCATCGCGCCGCCGCCCAACGGCTTCGGCATCTCAGCGCGATCGGTCACGGTGTCGACGGTCGGGCTGGCACCGGCGATACGCAAGCTGGCCGACGAGCGGCTCGGAGTGACGCTGGCGCTGTCGCTGCATGCACCGGACGACGAACTGCGAGACACGCTGGTCCCGGTGAACAGCCGCTGGAAAGTCAGCGAAGCGCTGGCTGCCGCAAGGTACTACGCCGACGTGACCGGTCGTCGGGTGTCGATCGAGTACGCGTTGATCCGCGATGTCAACGATCAGCCCTGGCGGGCCGACCTGTTGGGCAAACGGTTGCACGGAGCGCTCGGACCGCTGGTGCACGTCAACGTCATTCCGCTGAACCCGACACCCGGCAGCCAGTGGGACGCCAGTCCCAAACCGGCTGAGCGTGAGTTCGTCCGACGGGTCCGCCAGCGCGGAGTCTCCTGCACGGTGCGCGATACCCGCGGCCGCGAGATCGCGGCGGCTTGTGGCCAACTCGCGTCTACGGCCGATCCGGGGGATTGAGCAACTAGAGGCGCGCTACCGGATCCAGCCGCGGCGACGCATCCACCAGTCGCGGCCCACGAAGAACAGAATCAGCGCGGCAAACGAGATCAAGAACCAGTCCTCGATGTGGCCGACGTGGTTGCCGTGCGTCATCGCCAGGAGGAAGAGGGCTGCCACGATGCCACCGATGTGCAGCAGCGTGGGGTTCTCCTTGGACCAACCCCATTCCGCGGACGGCACGTCTTCGATGTCGACGCCGGCGTGTCGTTCCACTTCGGTGTTGGCCATGACTTCTCCTCTGGGAAGGTCCGCACGGAAGGTGTCCGCACGGAAGGTTTGGCACCTGCGCATATTCTGACATACGACGCACGGTCGTATGTGGCGTGCCAGTGGTCGGCTACCCGCGGATTTCGGCGTAGCGACGCAGTGCCTCGACCCGCTCGCGCTGGTGGTCGACGATGGGCGCAGGATAGTCGTCGCTGCCGAGCTCGGGTATCCAGCGCCGGACATAGTCGCCGTCGGGATCGAACTTGTCGCCCTGGGTGGCCGGATTGAACACCCGGAAATACGGTGCTGCATCGGTGCCGCTGCCGGCCGCCCACTGCCACCCGTGCTGGTTGTTGGCCAGGTCGCCGTCGACCAGCTGATCGAGAAACCAGCGCGCACCCCATTGCCATGGCAGGTGCAGATCCTTGACCAGGAACGACGCGACGATCATTCGCACCCGGTTGTGCATCCACCCGGTCTGCGACAGCTGGCGCATCCCGGCGTCCACGATCGGGAAGCCGGTACGCCCGGCCTTCCACGCTGCGAACCGTCGCCGCGCCGCCTCGTCATCGTCCACAGCGATCGCGTCGAAGCTCCGGTTGAAGTTGCGCCAGCCGCTGTGTGGCCATTCCCACAGCACCGCGGCGTAGAAGTCGCGGAAGGCCAGCTCCCGCAGATAGGCCCGAGCCCCGGTGCCGCGCCGCAGGTTGGGCGCCATGGTGCGGGGATGGATGGTGCCGAATTTCAGGTGCGCCGACATCCGGCTGGTGGCGTCCAGGTCGGGCCGGTCGCGGTGGCCGGCGTAGTCCGCGAGCCCGGTCCTGACGAAGCTCCGCCACTGCCGCCGTGCCGCCCTCTCGCCCGCCGGCAGGTCGAGCTCGCCATCGGTGTCGGGGATTTCGGTGGGGCACCCGCCGTCGGGCACGTCTGACGGCTCGATCCAGCGTGCCGATTCCGGTCCGGTGTCGGCCGGCCCGGCCCATCCATGGTCGAGCCACGCGCCGAAGAACGGGGTGAACACCTTGTACGGCGTGCCGTCGCTCTTCTTCACCCGCCCCGGTGACACCAGATACGGAGACCCCGATGCCTGCAGTTCGACATCGCCGAGTGCGGCGCGGACAGCTTCGTCGCGCCGTCGCCCGAACGGTGAGTAGTCGGCCGACACGTGCACCGATTGTGCGTTGATCGCGGTGGCCAGCGCCGGTATCCGAGCTTCCGGCCGGCCGCCGGTGACCAGTAGCCGACCGCCGAGGGCGCTGCGGAGTTCACCAAGGGCCGTGTAGAGATAAGCCAGCCGCCGAGGTCCGCAGGCTTGCAGGCGCGGGTCGAGGACATAGCAGGCCAGCACATCACCGTCGGCGTCGGCGGCGTCGAGCAGTGCGGGCAGGTCGTGCAGGCGTAGGTCGCGCCGGAACCACAGCAGCGTGGGCATACCAGTCATGCTGCCCGCATTCTGCCGATGCCGAAACAACCGAAGAGTGACAGCCGGCGAGTGACAATGCAGCCATGACGTCGGGCCGCTACCCGCGGGACATGGTCGGCTATGGGCCGAACCCGCCCGACCCGCGGTGGCCCGGCGGCGCTCGAGTCGCTGTGCAGTTCGTCCTGAATTACGAAGAGGGCGCCGAGAACTGCGTGCTCGACGGTGATCCGGCTTCGGAGACGTTCCTCTCCGAAATCCTCGATGCCAAGCCGTTTCCGAACCGGCACATGAGCATGGAGTCGGTGTATGAATACGGTTCGCGCGCGGGGCTGTGGCGGGTGCTGCGGGTGTTCGACCGGCGGGAACTGCCCTTGACGGTCTTCGGCGTCGCGACGGCACTTGCCCGTAACCCGTACGCGGTGGAGGCCTTTCGGGCGCGAGGCGACGAGATCGCGTGCCATGGCCTGCGATGGATTAGTTACCAGCTGGTCGAACCGGAGACCGAACGGGCGCACCTGACCGAGGCAGTGCGCCTGGTGACCGAACTCACCGGGACCGCGCCGGTGGGCTGGTACACGGGGCGCGACTCGCCGCAGACCCGGCGCCTGCTTGTCGAACACGGCGGCTTCCTCTACGACTCGGACTCCTACGCCGACGATCTGCCTTATTGGACCCGGGTCGGTGACGCGGACCATCTCGTGGTGCCGTACACGCTGGACACCAACGACATGCGTTTCGCCGCGGGTGGTGGGTTCGCCAGCGGTGTCGACTTCTTCGCCTATCTGCGCGACGCCTTCGATGTGCTCTACGCGGAGGGAGTCGCGGGTTCGCCGAAGATGCTGTCGATCGGCCTGCACTGCCGGCTGGTCGGCCGGCCTGCGCGGACCGCCGCGCTGGAGCGGTTCATCGAGTACCTGCAGACACACGACGGGGTGTGGGTAGCCCGGCGGGTTGACATCGCTCGTCATTGGATCGAGCGGTTCCCGCCGGGCTCACCGGGTTAGTTCGACGGGGGCATCAGCACCGCGTCAATCATGTACACCGTGGCGTTCGCGGTCTGCACGCCTCCGCAGACCACGCCGGCGTCGTTGACCTTGAGGTCCCCGCCCTGGTCGGTGACGGTCAGCGGCGCGCCCTGCACGGTGGTGTGCTCACCGACGACCTGGGCCGGATCGGCCTGACCGGGCACCACGTGATAGGTCAGGATGCTGGTCAGCAGGGCCGAATCAGCCTTGAGTGTCTCGATGGTGGCCGGGTCGAGCTTGCCGAAGGCGTCGTCGGTGGGGGCGAACACGGTGAACTCTCCGCCGTTGAGGGTGTCGACCAGGTTGACGTTTGGGTTGAGCTGGCCCGACAGCGCCTGGGTCAGGGTCTGGAGCAGGGGATTGTTCGACGCGGCGACAGTCACCGGCTCCTGAGCCATGCCGGCCACCGACCCCGGGCCGGTGGGAACCTGCTCCGCATAGGCCGCGCAGCCGGGTCCGACCAGGCTGGTGGGTTGGGCTGCGGCCAGCGGCGAGCCTGCCAGCGAGAGCCCCACCGCTAGTGCTCCGGCGAGGCCAGAGATGGCAACTGCTTTGCTACGCATGTTCATCGAAGTCTCCTCCAGGTGTTCGGCCAGGTGTGCCCGGACGCGCGTGCAGCGCCCTGGCCGGATGTGCTGTTGACGTGTGCTATTCGGAGCCGGTGGGACCGTGGATGGGGCGGCGTCGGCAACGAGCCGCAAATGGTGGGAACGGCCCAGGGCGGCTTGCGGCGTCACAATGCCGTCAGCCCGGCCTTGCGGCCGGGCTGACGTCAGGTATTCAGTTGTGACGCAACTCAGTTCGCTGGCGGCATGAGCACCGTATCGATCATGTAGACCGTGGCGTTTGCGGTTTGCACTCCGCCGCAGACCAAACCGGCGTCGTTGACCTTGAGATCGTTGCCCGCACCCGTGACGGTCAGCGGCGCACCCTGAACCGTCGTGTGCTCACCGGCGACCTGTTCCGGGCCGGCCTGGCCGGGTACCACGTGGTAGGTCAGGATGCTCGTCAACAGATCGGAGTCCGTCTTCAGCGTCTCGATGGTCGCCGGGTCGAGCTTGCCGAACGCGTCGTCGGTGGGGGCGAACACGGTGAACTCGCCGCCATCGAGGGTGTCGACGAGGTTCACATTCGGGTTGAGCTGGCCGGACAACGCCTGTGCCAGGGTCTGGAGCATGGGATTGTTCGACGCGGCGACAGTGACCGGAGCCTGAGCCATGCCGGCCACCGAGCCGGGCCCGGTGGGCACCTGCTCGGCGTAGGCGGCGCAGCCCGCGCCGATGAGGTTGGCGGCCGGATCAGCCGTCGGGCTCGGCGAGTTCGCCGTGGTGGTCGTCTGCACCATCGTGGTGCCGGTGGTGGTGGCGGATTCGTTCGAGTTGTCCGAGGAACACGCTGCCGCGCCGAGTGTGGCGACCGCAGCAAGTCCGATGATCGCTGATGTTCTCCGGTGAGCTGTCTTCATTGTGTTCGTCTCCAATGTCGGTATGGGTGGCCGACGGCTGTCGTCCTCCGTTGCCTATTCGGTGCGAGGGAGCATCCGGATGGGTCGGGTGCCTTGTCGCAGTTGCCGCGTCATCGCGATATGGTGCCGCCTTACGATCTGGCGCTGGTCGCGCTCGGATTCCTTTCGGGGCGGCACAATGAGGCGGTGAGCAGTTCTGAGGGGTCCGGGGTGAGCCGTTTGCGTGTGTTGGTTCTCGGCAGCACCGGCTCGATCGGTACCCAGGCTCTGCAGGTCATCGCGGCCAATCCGGACCGGTTCGAGGTCGTCGGCCTGGCCGCCGGCGGTGGCAATCCGGAACTGCTGGTCCGCCAGCGCGCCGAAACGGCGGTGACAAACATCGCGGTCGCCGATCTTGACGCCGCCGCACGAGTCGGTGACGTCGCCTACGCAGGGCCCGGTGCCGTCACCCGCCTGGTGCAGAACACCGAAGCCGATGTCGTGCTGAACGCGCTGGTCGGTGCGCTCGGGCTGGAGCCCACGCTGGCCGCCCTGCAGAGCGGCGCGCGGCTGGCGCTGGCCAACAAGGAATCGCTGGTCGCCGGCGGTCCGCTGGTGCTTCGGGCCGCAGCGCCCGGACAGATCGTGCCCGTCGACTCCGAACATTCGGCGTTGGCCCAGTGCCTGCGTGGTGGCACCGCCGAGGAGGTGGCCAAGCTGGTGCTGACCGCATCCGGCGGGCCGTTCCGCGGCTGGAGCGCGGCCGACCTCGAAACGGCCACCCCCGAGCAAGCGGGAGCGCATCCGACCTGGTCGATGGGGCCGATGAACACCTTGAACTCGGCGTCTCTGGTCAACAAGGGGCTCGAGCTGATCGAGACGCACCTGCTGTTCGGCATCGACTACGAGCGGATCGAGGTGGTTGTCCATCCGCAGTCGATCGTGCACTCGATGGTCACCTTCACCGACGGCTCGACGTTGGCGCAGGCCAGTCCGCCGGACATGAAGCTGCCTATCGCTCTGGCTCTGGGCTGGCCGATGCGGGTGCCTGGAGCAGCGCCGTCCTGTGACTTCTCTACGGCGGCGAGCTGGCAGTTCGAACCGTTGGACAACGCGGTGTTTCCCGCGGTGGAGCTGGCCCGCCAGGCCGGTCAGCGCGGCGGCTGCCTGACGGCGGTCTACAACGCCGCGAACGAAGAGGCCGCCGCGGCGTTCCTGGACGGGCGTGTCCGATTCCCCGCCATCGTGAGGATCATCGCCGAGGTCCTGCACGCCGCAGATCAATGGGCCGCTGAACCCGCTACCGTGGACGACGTGCTCGACGCGCAGCGCTGGGCCCGTGAGCGGGCCGGGCGGGCGGTATCCCGGGAGGTCCTGTAGAGAAATGATGGTCAGGGTGGTGGTGCAGTCATGATGTTTGCGATTGGCATCGTGCTCTTCGCGCTGGCGATCCTGGTATCGGTGGCGCTGCACGAGTGCGGTCATATGTGGGTGGCGCGTGCCACCGGAATGAAGGTGCGGCGTTACTTCGTCGGCTTCGGACCGACTCTGTGGTCCACGCGCCGACCCAACCGGCTGGGGGAGACCGAGTACGGCATCAAGGCCGTGCCGCTGGGCGGATTCTGCGACATCGCGGGCATGACCTCGGTCGAGGAACTCCAGCCCGGCGAGCATGAACGCGCCATGTACCGCCAGAAGACCTGGAAGCGCACCGCGGTACTGGCCGCCGGCCCCGCGATGAACATCCTGATCGGCCTGGTCCTGATCTACTCGATCGCCGTGGTCTGGGGTCTGCCCAACCTGCATCCGCCGACCGCCGCCGTCGTGGGTGAAACGGGCTGCGTGTCAGCGGAAGTCACCCGGGGGGAGCTGGCCGAGTGCACCGGCGCCGGACCCGCCGCCGCTGCCGGTATCCGATCCGGTGACGTCATCACCAGGGTCGGTGGCACCGACATCGCCAACTTCGACGAACTGGTGGCAGCCGTACGTGTACTCGACGCGCCGACGCCGGTGCAGGTCGAACGTGACGGGAAGTCCTTCACGACCACGGTGGACGTCGTCCCGACCCAGCGGTTCACCGTTGAAGACGGCAGCAGCGAGGCCGTCGCCTCCACGGTCGGCGCGATCGGTGTCAGTGCCGCACGGTTCGGCCCGACCCAGTACAACCCGCTGACCGCCGTGCCTGGCACCTTTGTGTTCACCGGTGAACTCACGGTCGAACTGGGCAAGGCGCTGGCGAAGATCCCCACCAAGATCGGTGCGCTGGTGAGCGCCATCAGCGGTGACGAGCGCGACCCCGAGACCCCGATCAGCGTGGTGGGCGCCAGCATCATCGGCGGCGACACCGTGGACCACGGACTGTGGGTGGCGTTCTGGTTTTTTCTCGCTCAGCTGAACTTCGTGCTGGCCGCTATCAACCTGGTGCCCTTGCTGCCCTTCGACGGCGGCCACATCGCGATCGCGTTCTTCGAGAAGATCCGTAACTCGATCAGATCGCTGCGCGGCATGGCTGCAGCGGCGCCGGTCAACTACCTCAAGCTCATGCCCGCTACCTACGTAGTCTTGTTGGTGGTGGTCGGCTACATGCTGCTCACCGTGACCGCGGACCTGGTCAACCCGATCAGACTGTTCCAGTAGTCGGCGCAATAGGAGAACAAAGTGTCTACCGGTTCGTCCACCGGATCCATCGGGCTCGGAATGCCGGCGCCGCCGCCACCCACGCTGGCGCCACGGCGTCGAACCCGGCAACTGATGGTAGGCGACGTCGGGGTCGGCAGCGATCATCCGATAGCTGTGCAGTCGATGACGACGACGAAGACACACGACGTCAACTCGACGTTGCAGCAGATCGCTGAATTGACCGCGGCGGGCTGCGACATCGTCCGGGTGGCCTGCCCACGCCAGGAGGACGCCGACGCGTTGTCGGAGATCGCGCGGCACAGCCAGCTTCCGGTCATCGCCGACATCCACTTCCAGCCGAAGTACATTTTCGCTGCGATCGACGCCGGCTGCGCGGCCGTGCGGGTCAACCCCGGCAACATCAAGGAATTCGACGGCCGGGTCAAGGAGGTTGCCAAAGCCGCCGGCGCCGCCGGGATCCCGATCCGCATCGGCGTGAACGCAGGATCGCTGGACAAGCGATTCATGGAGAAGTACGGCAAGGCCACCCCGGAGGCACTGGTCGCTTCGGCGCTCTGGGAGGCGTCACTGTTCGAGGAGCATGGCTTCGGCGACATCAAGATCAGCGTCAAGCACAGCGACCCGGTCGTGATGGTGGCTGCCTACGAGGCACTGGCCGAGCAGTGTGATTATCCGCTCCATCTCGGTGTCACCGAGGCAGGCCCCGCTTTCCAGGGCACGATCAAGTCCGCGGTGGCCTTCGGTGCGCTGTTGTCCCGTGGCGTCGGAGACACCATCAGGGTTTCGTTGTCCGCACCGCCGGTCGAGGAGGTCAAGGTCGGCAACCAGATTCTGGAGTCGCTGAACCTGCGCCCGCGCGGGCTGGAGATCGTGTCCTGCCCGTCCTGCGGTCGGGCACAGGTCGATGTCTACACGCTGGCCAACGCGGTGAGCGCAGGGCTTGACGGGCTCGATGTCCCGTTGCGGGTGGCCGTGATGGGCTGTGTGGTGAACGGGCCCGGTGAGGCGCGGGAGGCCGACCTCGGAGTCGCTTCTGGGAATGGCAAGGGCCAGATCTTCGTCAAGGGTGAGGTCATCAAGACCGTGCCCGAGGCGCAGATCGTCGAGACACTGCTCGAAGAAGCCATGCGGCTCGCCTCCGAGATGGATTCGCAGGCGGGCTCGAAAGCGGGCCCAGAAACCGGAGATGCACCCGATGCAGATGCCAGCGGTACACCGATTGTGACCGTAAGCTGAAACCGGACCCTATGCGCGGGGGCATCATCGCCCCGGGTTATTGAGGAAGAGTGCCCATGTCGGCTCCGCCGTTGTTCCGGCTCGTCGAGGAGCGTCGGGTATCGGTGGCGCGCGACCCGGTGGCAGTGGGCAGGGTGCTCGACGGGGATCCGGTCGGTTCGTGCATGGTGGCATCCCGGGTCGCCGACCACGGCGTGGACCCGGCCGCCATCGGGGGTGAGCTATGGACCAGGCGTCGATCTGACGAGTCGTTGTGTTTTGCCGGGGCGAACCTGATCCCGCTGCGCGGCGAATCCGACGATCTGAACGCGTTCGCCGACAAGGCCATGAGCCAGCCGCGCCGGTGCTCGTCACTGGTCGGGCGCGCCGAACTGGTCCTGCCGATGTGGCGGCGGCTGGAGCAGGGCTGGGGGCCGGCGCGGGATCTGCGCGAATGCCAGCCATTGCTGGCGCTGAGCACTCACCCGTCGGTGCGGATTGATCCCTCGGTACGGCCCGTGCGGATGGACGAACTCGACGCCTATCTGGTGGCGGCCATCGACATGTTCATCGGCGAGGTCGGCATCGATCCGCGGGCGGGTGACGGCGGGCGTGGCTACCGGCGCAGGGTCGCCGGGCTGATCGCGGCGGGTCGTGCCTGGGCCCGGTTCGAGGGTGGCCGGGTGGTGTTCAAGGCCGAGGTGGGTTCGCAATCTCCGGCGGTCGGCCAGATCCAGGGCGTGTGGGTTCACCCGGACTGGCGCGGCAGAGGCTTGGGCACCGCGGGCACGGCGGCGCTGTCTGCCGCCGTGATCCGCAGCGGTCGCATCGCGAGTCTCTACGTGAACGGATACAACAGCGTCGCGCGCGCTACCTATGCGCGCATCGGCTTCGTGCGAGTGGGCACGTTCGCCACGGTGCTGATGGATTGAGCCGAGCCCGAGGTCGCCGATGGTGACCTCGTCTCGGTGCGCCTCCACCCGATTGTGCGGCGGTCTACCTACCATCTGCCTCAATGGCAACTCTTACCTCATCAGTCTCACCAGTCACCCGATTGGTCGCTTTGGCAGCAGTTGTCGGGATCGTGCTCAGTCTGGGCGCGTGCACCCCGAGGCCCGACGGGCCCGAATCCGCCGCACACGAGTTCTTCGCCGCGCTGGCCAACGGCGACACCGCGACCGCCGCGGATCTGACCGACCGGCCCGTCGTGGCCAGGGCTGCGCTCAACGAAGCGTGGGCCGGGCTGCAGGCAGTCCGACTCGACGCCCAGATCGTGGGCTCCGAGTACTCCGAGGACACCGGCAGCATCACCTACCGTTACACCTGGCACCTGCCCAAGGACCGGGCCTGGACCTATGACGGACGGTTGAACATGATCCGCCATGACGGGCGCTGGGGAGTGCGTTGGACCGCAACGGGTCTGCACCCCAGGCTCGGCGAGAACCAGGCATTCGCGCTGCGCGCCGACCCGCCGCGGCGGGCATCGGTCAGCGAACGTGGTGGCACCGACGTGCTGCGGCCCGGCAACCTCTACCACTACGAGTTGGACGCCCGGGCGGCCGGAGCTGAGCTGATGCCGACGGCCAGGGCCGTCGTCGACGCGCTTCGGCCCTTCGACGACACCCTTGATGCGCAGTGGCTGGCCGAGCAGGCCAGCTCTTCGTCGCAACCGATCGACCTGATCACGTTGCGCCGGAGCGACCACACCCCGGTTGCCGCCGCCATCGGCGCCCGGCCGGGGGTGGTCATCACTCCGCAGGCCGAGTTGCTACCCACCGACGACACCTTTGCGCCCACGATCGTCAAGCAGGTCAGACAGGCGGTGATGGGCGACCTCGATGGCGAGGCCGGTTGGCGAGTGGTCAACGTCAACCAGAACGGCGTCGAGGTCGACGTGCTGCACGAGGTGGCACCGGCGCCGGCGCCGGCCATCACCATCAGCCTGGACCGAGCACTGCAGGATGCCGCGCAGGAAGCGGTCAACACCACCGGCAAGCAGGCCATGATCGTCGCCGTCAAGCCGTCGACCGGCGAGATTCTGGCTGTGGCCCAGAACGTCGCGGCCGACGCCGAGGGTCCGCTGGCGACCATGGGCCTGTACCCGCCCGGATCGACCTTCAAGATCGTCACCGCGGGAGCAGCCATCGAGCGTGACATGGCCACGCCCAACACCCTGCTCGGATGCCCCGGAGAGATGGATATCGGCCACCGCACCGTGCCCAACTACGGAGGTTTCGATCTGGGCACCGTTCCGATGTCGCGCGCGTTCGCCAGTTCCTGCAACACCACGTTCGCCGAGCTGGCCAGCCGGATGCCGCCGCGCGGGCTGACCACGGCCGCAGCCCAGTACGGTATCGGCGCCGACTACCGGATCGAGGGTGTCAACACGGTGACCGGCTCGGTGCCCCCGACGGTGAATCTCGCCGAACGCACCGAGGACGGGTTCGGTCAGGGCAAGGTGCTGGCCAGCCCGTTCGGCATGGCGATGGCCGCCGCTACCGTTGCCGCGGGCAAGACACCGATGCCGCAGCTGATCCACGGCCGTCAGACCGTCGTCACCGGTGACCGCCAACCGATCAGTCCGAAGGTGGTCGAGGGGCTGCGGCCGATGATGCGGCTGGTCGTGACCAACGGCACCGCCGAGGCCTTGCGCGGCGCCGGCGACGTGCGGGGCAAGACCGGTGAGGCCGAGTTCGAGGGCGGGTCGCATTCGTGGTTCGCCGGCTACCGAGGTGACTTGGCGTTCGCCGCGCTGATCGTCGGCGGCGGAAGCTCGGAGTACGCGGTGCGGATGTGTAAGCAGATGCTGGATGCGCTCCCGCCCGGTTATCTCTCCTGACGGCCGTTTCACGGCCAGCTGAGCCTGCCCAGCTCGACGTTTTGGCGTGATCTACTCGCCTTTCCCCGCCCGTTCGTTGGTTTGGGCGAAAGGGGGGAAGGTACGTTGGAAGAGTCATGACCGAAATCGAGCATCCACCGGCGCTGCGGGTCTCCGACGCGGACCGCAACGGCACGCTGCGCCGGTTGCACAACGCGGTCGCCCTCGGGCTCATCGACATCGATGAGTTCGAGGAACGCTCCGCTGCAGTGTCGCAGGCCCGGATGCGCTCGGATCTGGACACGCTGGTCGATGACCTGCCGGGGCCCGGCGCGGTCGTCACCTCGGTAGCCGACCGCGTCGAGCTGCGCGGCGTGCTGGGTTCGCTGAAGCGCCAGGGTGAATGGATTGTTCCCACCCGGCTGGCGTTGGTGCGCCGGATGGGATCAGTCGACCTCGACCTCACCAGAGCGAGATTCGCCGGGCCCATGGTGCTGGTCGAACTGGACATGAAGTTCGGTTCGGTCGGGGTTCGCCTGCCCGAGGGTGCCAGCGCCTCCATCGACGACGTCGAGGTCATTGTCGGCAGCGCACGGGACTACCGTCGGGATGCTCCGGCCGAGGGGACGCCGCACGTCATCTTCACCGGCAAGGTCGTTTGGGGTTCGCTGGACGTGCGCGGTCCGCGCAAGGCCTGGTTCGGCCGCGACCGGCACCGCTGAGGCCGACAGACCTACGATCGTCGCCACACCCGAGCCCCCGGTTATCCTGAACGCCATGCCTGTTCGCGCCCCACTTCGCCCCGGTGAGCTGGCACCGACGCTGCCGGTGCCGAACTCGATCCCGAGGCCCGAGTACGCCTGGAAGCCGACGGCGAAAGAGGGCAGCGAACCGTGGGTGCAAACCCCCGAGGTGATAGCGCGGATGCGTGTCGCCGGCCGCATCGCTGCGGGGGCCCTGGCCGAAGCCGGCAAAGCGGTGGCACCGGGAGTCACCACCGACCAGCTCGACCGCATCGCGCATGAGTACATGGTCGACCACGGCGCCTACCCGTCGACACTTGGCTACAAGAGCTTTCCGAAATCATGCTGCACATCGCTGAACGAGGTCATCTGCCACGGCATCCCCGATTCGACGGTGATCGCCGACGGTGACATAGTCAACATCGACGTCACTGCCTACATCGACGGTGTACACGGGGACACCAACGCCACCTTCCTGTCCGGGGACGTCTCCGAGGAGCACCGGCTGCTGGTCCAGCGCACGCAGGAGGCGACGATGCGCGCGATCAAGGCGGTGAAACCGGGCCGGCAGCTCTCGGTCGTCGGACGAGTCATCGAAGCGTATGCGAACCGGTTCGGCTACAACGTTGTTCGTGATTTCACCGGTCACGGGATCGGTACCACCTTCCACAACGGTCTGGTGGTGCTGCACTACGACCAGCCGTTGGTGCAGACCGTGCTCGAGCCGGGCATGACCTTCACCATCGAGCCGATGATCAACCTGGGGTCGCTGGACTACGAGATCTGGGACGACGGGTGGACGGTTGCCACCAAGGACAAGAAGTGGACCGCTCAGTTCGAGCACACACTCGTGGTCACCGAGGACGGCGCCGAGATTCTCACCCTCGCCCCGTGACGGGTGCTCTGCTGGTCGCCGGAACAACTTCGGACGCCGGCAAGTCCATGGTCGTGGCCGGATTGTGCAGACTGCTGGCACGAAAGGGCATCGGGGTCGCGCCCTTCAAGGCGCAGAACATGTCCAACAACTCGGCAGTGACCGTCGAAGGCGGCGAGATCGGCCGAGCGCAGGCCGTGCAGGCCCGCGCGGCGGGCCTGGAACCCAGCGTCCGGTTCAACCCGGTGCTGCTCAAGCCGAGCAGTGACCGTACCTCGCAACTGGTGGTCCGCGGGCAGGTCGCCGGCTCGGTGGCAGCCGGTGACTACATCGCCCACCGGGACCGGCTGGCTTCGGTTATCGCAGCGGAACTGGCTGCGCTGCGCAGCGAGTTCGAGGTGGTCATATGTGAGGGGGCGGGTTCGCCTGCCGAGATCAATCTGCGCGCAACGGATCTGGCCAACATGGGGCTGGCACGCAGCGCCGGCCTGCCTGTCGTCCTGGTCGGTGACATCGACCGCGGCGGAGTGCTGGCCCAGCTGTACGGCACGGTCTGCATTCTCGAACCCGCCGACCAGGCGCTCATCGCCGGCTTCGTGGTCAACAAGTTTCGAGGCGACCCGGCGCTGCTGAAGCCGGGGCTCGAGCAGTTGTGGGAGAGGACCGGCCGGCCTACCTACGGAGTGCTTCCGTTCGTCGACGGGCTGTGGCTGGACACCGAGGACTCGGTGTCGGTCGTGGCCGGCCGAGTGGTCGGAGAGCCGCAGCCGCACGCTGGCGGCGAGTTCCTGACCGTCGCGGCCGTACGGATGCCCCGAGTGTCGAACTCCACCGACCTCGAAGCCCTCGCGTGTGAACCGGGCGTGCTGGTGCGCTGGGTGACCGATCCGGCCGACCTGGTGCACGCCGACGTGGTTGTGCTGCCCGGCAGCAAGTCCACCGTCGCCGATCTTGGCTGGATGCGCGAGCGTGGCGTGGCTGACGGGGTGATCGCTCACGCAAGGGCGGGGCGCCCGGTGCTCGGCATCTGCGGTGGTTTCCAGATGCTGTGCCGGCAGATCGTCGATTCCGTCGAATCCGATGCCGACGGGCTCCCGGTTCCTGGGCTCGGATTACTCGACGCGGACATCGTCTTCGAGCCGGCCAAGACGCTGACCCGGCGCCAAGCGCCGCCGCACGGCTACGAGATTCACCACGGACGACTCGCCAGGTGTGCAGAACAGGCCTGGGTATGCGGCGAGACCCAGGTCGGCGTAAGTCGCGGAGCGGTGTTCGGCACGCACTGGCACGGGTTGTTCGACAACGACGACGTGCGGCGGATCTGGTTGACCGGTGCGGCTCGAGCCGCCGGCCGGAGCGGGTTCGCCGTGGCCGACGACATCGACGTGACCGCGCGGCGGGACGCTCAGCTGGACAGGATGGCCGACCTGTTGACCGCTCACCTCGACGTCGACGCCGTGCTGGGCCTCATCGAACACGGTCCGCCCGAACGGCCCACGGTGAGCACGGCGCTGCGCCGCTAGTCTGTCTCCCATGAACAAGCGGTCCGCGGCGGGAATCGTGTTGGCGGCGGCTGTGCTCGTTGTGGGCGGCTGCGCCCGCAATGTCGATGGGACCGCGACCTGGCCGGGCGCGACTCTCGAGCGGGTGTTGTTGGGCCCGGAGGATCTTCCTCCCGGCGTGCAGTACGACAGGATCATTCGACCGGACGACGAACCCGACTCCACCGGCACCACCGGTGGAGCACCGGCAATGCTGTCATCGCCTGAGGGCTGCTCGGATGCGCTGACCCGGGTCATTGCCGAGTCCGCCGAAAGGGGCCCGGGCAGCGCTGCTGAATACGTGGTGGCCTACGACGGGGCCCGCATCGTGATGACCGTGCTGTCCTGGACACCGGACCTCGCCAAACTGCAAGCCGCCGCGCAGCGATGCGCAGAGTTCCGGGCGTATTTCGACGCGGCCGACAAGGGGGTTCCGATCACCACCACGCAGCTGATGTCGCCGCGTCCGGACGCGTTGGCCTACCAGCAGACCATGCAGCTGCGTGACACGAAGAGCAGCGTGTACTTCACCTTCGAGAACATCGGTTCGATGGCGGTGTACGGCATCGCGTTCCCGATACCGAATCCGGCGATCCCAGTCGAAGCCAAACTGCCGCAGACGTTTCTCAAGATCGCGGCGGAGCAGGCAAAACGCATCGAGGTGGACTGACCGTTCGGGTGTAGCGTGACCAGATGGTCTCCTCCATGATGACCGTTGAGGGGTTTCCCGTCGCCGTCGAAGCAGCCGGACCCGAGCACGAGCCCGCGGTGGTGCTGCTTGGCGCTGCCAACCACGCGCCGTCGGCCTACGGCAGCCTGTGTCAGCGGCTGCACACCGCTTCGTTGCGCACCGTCACCATCGGACCTGATCCGCGGCTGACCGCCACGTCCGTCGTCGGGGTGCTCGACGCCCTCAACGTCAAATGGGGGGTGCTCGTCGGAGACCGCAGCGGGGGGGACCTGGCCTGGCAACTCGCGGCCACCCGCCTGGACCGTTTCACCGCGTTGATCGTGATCGACTGCGGGCACCCCCGGGTCGCCGACGCTGCCGGGGTGATCCGCGATGAGCACTGCCCTTCGGTGGAGATGAACACGACGGCGTTGGTCAGCACCGCAGCGGCGCGCGCGGTTGCGCAGGCCAGCCAGCGTTACGTGCTGGCCGACTTCCGGCTGGTGGAGCTGCAGAGCAGACGAAACGCGACCGAGTCAACCGCGCAGCTGGCCGCTGAGATCGTGTTGCGTGCCAGCACCTGGTGATGATCGGTCAGGCCGGCGGCTCCTCCGGGGTCCAGGCCTGCGGCAATCCCGGTGAGCCGGGGAACAGGAAGTCGACGAAGGCCGCCGCGGTGGGCTGGGGCTCGTGGTTGGCCAGTCCTGGGCGTTCGTTGGCTTCGATGAACACGTACTGGTCGCCGGCGACATCGGGGACCAGCAGGTCGATACCGGTCACCGGGATGTTGATGGCTTCAGCCGCGGCGATCGCGACCCGGCACAACTCGGGATGCACCTCGCCGGTGACATCGTGAATCGTGCCGCCCTGGTGCAGGTTGGCGGTTCGGCGCACCCGCAGTCGCTGGCCCTCCGGCAACACGTCATCGAATGACCAGCCCGCTTCGTTGACGGTGTCCTCGGTGACGGTGTCGAGTGGGATGCGTGACTCGCCGCCGGTGGCGGCCGAGCGCCGTCGGCTCTGCGCCTCGATGAGTTCTCTCACCGTGTGATTGCCGGTGCCGATCACCTCGGCGGGTATGCGAAGCGCGGCGGCGATCACCTTGCCGTCGATAACCACCAAACGCAGGTCATCGCCCCTGGCGCGCTGCTCGATGAGGACCTCGGGATGTTGCTCCCGGGCCCGGGCCAGGGCGGCGTCGAGTTCGTCTGGGCTTCCGACGCCTACGGTGATGCCCTTGCCCTGCTCCCCGCGGGTGGGTTTGATCACCACGTCGCCGACCTCGGCGAGAAACGCGTGGTCTTCTTGGTCGAATGTGGCGAGTCGCCCATTGGGAACGGTTATCCCCGCCTCGCTCACGATGCGGCGGGTCAGGCGCTTGTCGTCGCAGCGGCTCATCGCCACCGCGGAGGTGTACTCCGACAACGATTCCCGGGTGACCACGGTTCGTCCGCCGTGCGAGAGCCGCATCTCGCCGGTCTCGGCGTCGAGCACCTCCACCCGGATGCCCCGGCGTATCGCTTCATCGGCGATGATGCGCGCGTAGGGGTTCAGGTCGTCGACGGTCTCCGGCGGATGGGTGAACAGTGGCTCGTTGATCGCGTTCTTGCGCTTGACGGCCAGGACCGGCACCCGCTGGAAGCCGAGTTTCTCGTAGAGGTTGATCGCGGCGGCGTTGTCGTGGGCCACCGAGAGATCCATGTACGCGCGGCCTCGTTCGCGGAAGATGTCGGCCAGTTCCCGGGTGAGGGTCTCGCCGACGCCGGGCACTCCGGCCGCGGGATCGACGGCTAGGGTCCACAGGCTCGATCCGTCTTCGGGGTCGTCGAACAGCCGTTTGTGATCGACTCCGGTGACCGTACCGATGATGGACCCGTCGTCGTCGCGGACCGCGACCAGGTAGTCGACCGCCGTGGACTGGACATGATTGGCCCAGATGATGTCGGTTGTCGCGGGCACCATGCCGCACCGCACGTAGATGCGGTTCATCGCATCGGCCTCGTGCAGACTCCGAAGCGGGCGCACGGTGATCCCCACCGTGGTCGCGCTTAACTGCTCGTCGTCGAGGAAACGGAACCGGTAGGTGTGACTGGGATCGATGAACAGCTCAGCCGGGGCGCGCGCCACCAGCACATGCGATTCGCGAGCGTAGATGCAGATGTCGCGGCGTCCGGGACGTTCCTGGCGCAACACCTCGGCGAGTTCTTCGGGGTCGGCGAAGGTCTGGCCGAAAATGAGTCGGCCCCAGCCAAGTTCGAGGACCACATTGTCCGACATGGCGTCCACCAGGTGTTGCGGGGACGCCGCGTGCAGGCCCATCGTGATGGCCTCGGTGTGGTCAGGAGCCGACGTCTCCGACGGACCCGACCCGGTGGGATCGAGTGTCGTCATGCCGCGGCCCCGGTGATCCCGTGCCGCTGCAACCACAGCTCCAGCAGGGCGACCTGCCACAACTCGTTGCCGCGCAGCGGTGTGAGCCGGCCGTTCGGGTCGGCCAGCAGGTTCTCGAGTGCCTCGGGGCGGAACAGCCCGCGCTCCTTGGCCGCCGGTGCGTAGAGGGCGTCGCGCACCATCTCAAGATAGGGACCCTCCAGGTGGGTCAGGGCGGGCACCGGGAAGTACCCCTTGGGGCGGTCGATGACTTCGGCTGGAATGACGCGGCGCGCCGCCTGTTTGAGGACACCCTTGCCGCCCTGGGCGATCTTGAGCTCGGGGGGGCAGGTGGCTGCCAGTTCGACGAGATCGTGGTCGAGGAACGGTACTCGTCCCTCCAGGCCCCACGCCATGGTCATGTTGTCCACCCGCTTGACCGGATCGTCGACCAGCATCACCGTGGTGTCCAAGCGCAACGCCCGGTCAACCCCGGACACGGCGCCGGCCTGGGCGAAGTGCTCGGCGACGAACCGTCCGCTGGGGTCGCCGTCGATGAGGAAGTCTCGTGTCACCAGGTTCGCGGCGCCGGCCGAATCCCGGTCGAAGAACGCTTCGCGGTAGCTGGCGAGTGCGCCTTCGAGGCTGGCGCCGGCGTCGGCCATCGGCGGGTACCAGTGGTAGCCCGCGAACACCTCATCGGCCCCCTGCCCGGACTGCACGACCTTGACGTGTTTGGCGACTTCCTGGCTGAGCAGGTAGAACGCCACACAGTCGTGGCTGACCATCGGTTCGCTCATGGCTGCGACGGTGTTGTCGAGGGCCGGCAGCATGCGGTCGGTGTCGATGCGAATCTGGTGGTGATCAGTGCCGAACCGGTTGGCGACGATGTCTGAGTACCGGAACTCGTCGCCGGCGACACCACCCACTGATTCGAAGCCGATCGAGAAGGTCTTCAGGCCGTGCTGGCCGGCCTCGGCCAGTAGACCCACGATGAGGCTGGAGTCGACTCCGCCCGACAGCAGGCAGCCGACCGGGACGTCGGCCACCAGCCGTCGTTCGACCGCGATCCGCAACGTCTCGAGTACCGCGTCCTCCCAGTCCCGCTCGGACCAGTCGGCGCGGTCGGCGCGGCGGGAGAAGTCAGGGGTCCAGTACGTGGTCGTCGTCACCCGCCCGTCGGGCTCGAAAGCCATCAAGGACGCCGGCGGCACCTTTCGTACCCCGCGCAGGATGGTCAGCGGCGGGGGGACGACCGAGTGGAAGGTCAGGTAGTGGTGCAGTGCGACCGGGTCGATGCGGGTGTCCACACCGCCGCCGGCCAGCAACGCGGGTAGCGAGGACGCGAACCTGACCCGCCTGGCGTCCTGAGTGATGTACAGCGGTTTGATGCCCAGCCGGTCCCGGCCGAGCAGCACCCGGCCGGTGTCGCGCTCGACGATCGCGAACGCATACATGCCCTTGAGGTGGTCGACGAACCGGTCACCCCAGTGGTGGTAGGCCTTGACCAGCACTTCGGTGTCGCTGGTGGAGAAGAACCGGTAGCCGTGGCCGATGAGTTCGTCACGCAGCTGCGGATAGTTGTAGATGCAGCCGTTCCAGCAGATCGCCAGGCCCAGCTCGGCGTCGACCATCGGCTGGCTGCCGGCTTCGGTGAGGTCGATGATCTTCAGGCGGCGGTGGCCCAGCGCGACACGGCCCTGAGCCCACACCCCGGCGGCGTCAGGACCCCGCGCGGCCATCGTGTCGGCCATCGCCGACACCGCCGCTACGTCAGGTGTTTTACCGTCGAGACGTATCTCGCCAGTGGCACCGCACACGTGCCGACCCTACCCGACCTGGCCGTCCGGGGAGCGGTGACCGCTGTGACCTTGACATTCGGTCGGGATGCGCGCGTGCGGTCATCGCAATGGTTGACTTCAGGTCATGCTTTCCGGGAATGCCGCCCCCGCCGGTCTGCTCAGCAGAGCCGAGCTCGAACGTCTGGTCGCCGACGGCCAGATCGACACCGTCATCGTCGGGTTCTGTGACATGCAGGGCCGGCTGACCGGTAAGCGGGTGTCGGCCCGGTTGTTCGTCGAGGAGGTGGCGGCACACGGCGCCGAATGTTGCAACTACCTGCTCGCGGTGGACGTGGACATGAACACCGTTGACGGATACGCGATGTCGAGCTGGGAAACCGGCTACGGCGACATGGTGATGGTTCCGGACTTCTCGACCCTGCGGCGC
Organism: uncultured Mycobacterium sp.; assembly: GCA_964513475.1. Taxonomy (GTDB): domain Bacteria; phylum Actinomycetota; class Actinomycetes; order Mycobacteriales; family Mycobacteriaceae; genus Mycobacterium. The sequence goes on from CAZEMS010000007.1 coordinate 105,110, forward strand.
ATCCCGTGGCTACCGGGCACCGCGCTGGTGATGGCCGACCTGCGCTGGCACCAAGGCGACCCGGTGACCGCAGCGCCGCGCAGCATCCTCAACCGCCAGGTCGGCCGGCTCGCCGAACGCGGCCTGGTGCCCTACGTCGGAACCGAACTTGAGTTCATGGTGTTCGACACCGGATTCCGTGACGCGTGGGCGGCCGGTTACCGGGATCTGCGCCCGGCCAGCGACTACAACGTCGACTACGCGATGCTCGGCTCCACCCGGATGGAGCCGCTGCTCCGCGACATCCGGCGCGGGATGGACGGTGCCGGGATGTACTGCGAGGGTGTCAAGGGCGAGTGCAACCTCGGTCAGCAGGAGATCGCGTTCCGCTACGACCATGCCATGGTGACCTGTGACAACCACACCATCTACAAGAACGGCGCCAAGGAGATCGCTGACCAGCACGGCAAGAGCCTGACGTTCATGGCGAAATTCGATGAACGTGAAGGCAACAGCTGTCACATCCATCTTTCGCTGCGCGGCGACGATGGCAGCGCGGTGTTCGCCGACGACGGGACCGCCGACGGAATGTCGCCGTTGTTTCGCAGCTTCATCGCCGGCCAGCTGGCGACACTGCGTGAACTGGCGCTGTTCTTCGCCCCGAACATCAACTCCTACAAACGCTTCGTGGACGGCAGCTTCGCGCCGACGGCCCTCGCCTGGGGAATGGACAATCGCACCTGCGCGCTGCGGGTGGTGGGACACGGGCACAGCATGCGGGTCGAGTGCCGCGCGCCCGGCGGCGACGTGAACCAGTACCTGGCGACGTCGGCCCTCATAGCCGGCGGCCTGCACGGGATCGAACGGGAGCTGCAGTTGCCCGAGCCGCTGGCCGGCAACGCGTACAAGAGTGGGGCGCAAAGGTTGCCGACCACGCTCAACGAGGCCGCGGCACTGTTCGGCGACTCCGAGGTGGCGCGGCAGGCGTTCGGTGACGACGTCGTCGCGCACTATCTCAACAACGCCCGGGTGGAGATCGATGCCTTCAACGGCACCGTCACCGATTGGGAGAGGATTCGTGGCTTTGAGCGGCTCTAGTCACGTTCCGCCGGTGCTGGGCCTGACCACCTACCTGCAGCAGGCCCGAAGCGGCGTATGGGATGTGCCGGCCAGTTTCTTGCCCGCCGTCTACCTTCACGGTGTCAACCGGGCCGGTGGAATCGGGGTGCTGCTCCCGCCGCAACCGGTCGACGCGATCACCGTCGCTCGGGCGCTGGACGGAATTGACGGCCTCGTTCTGACAGGCGGTCGAGACGTTGACTCGGCGCGTTACGGACACTCCTCCCACCCGGCCACCGACGAGCCTGACCGGGACCGGGACGCCTGGGAGTTCGCACTGGTGCGGGGCGCTTTGCAGCGCGGTATGCCGGTGCTGGGTATCTGCCGGGGTGCGCAGGTGCTCAACGTGGCGCTGGGCGGGACGCTGCACCAGCACCTGCCCGATGTCCTCGGTCACCCGCGTCACCGGTGCGGCGGTGCGGTCTTCTCGACCTCGGATGTCCGTACCGTGCCGGGAACCCTGCTGGCCTCGTTGATCGGGGAGACGTCGGATGCGCAGTGCTACCACCATCAGGGGATCGACCGACTGGGCGAGGGCCTGATCGTCAGCGCCACCGACCGCTCCGACGGCGTGGTCGAGGCGATCGAACTGCCGGGTGAGAAGTTTGTGGTGGCGGTGCAGTGGCATCCGGAGGAACGGCTGGAGGACCTGCGGCTGTTCGGTGGCGCGGTGCAGGCCGCTGCCGGGTACGCACAGGGCAACTCGCAGGGAAGGGTACGAGCGTGAGTTCCAGTGAGGTGATCAACCCGGCGACCGAAGAGCTGCTGAGAACCGTCGAACTGGTAGACCAGGACGGCGTCGACGACGCGGTGGCGCGGGCCGCCGTGGCGCAACGCAAGTGGGCCCGGTGGGCGCCGGCCGAGCGGGCTGCGGCGCTGCGGTCGTTCGCCGCGGCGGTCGACTCGCATGTGGGTGAGCTCGCCGCGCTGGAGGTGGCCAACTGCGGGCATCCGATCACCAGCGCGGAGTGGGAGGCCGGCCACGTCCGCGACGTGCTGCAGTTCTACGCGGCCAGTCCGGAACGCCTCGCCGGCAAGCAGATTCCCGTAGCCGGCGGCATCGACGTCACCTTCAACGAGCCGCTCGGCGTCATCGGGGTGATCACGCCGTGGAACTTCCCGATGACGATCGCGTCCTGGGGCTTCGCGCCCGCGCTTGCGGCCGGCAACGCAGTGGTGCTCAAGCCCGCCGAGTGGACGCCGCTGACGTCGATCCGGTTGGGCGAGCTGGCCGCTGAGTCCGGTCTGCCTGCCGATCTGTTCCAGGTGCTGCCCGGCAAGGGCTCGGTGGTGGGGCAGCGGTTCATCACCCATCAGGGCGTCCGCAAGATCGTGTTCACCGGCTCGACCGAGGTCGGCGTCCAGGTGATGGCCGGCGCGGCGGCCCAGGTCAAGCGGCTGACGCTGGAACTCGGCGGCAAGAGCGCCAACGTCGTGTTCGAGGACTGCGATCTGCAGCGCGCAGCCGCAACCGCCCCCTACGGGGTGTTCGACAACGCCGGGCAGGACTGCTGTGCGCGCAGCCGGATTCTGGTGCAGCGCAGCGTGTACGACAAGTTCATGGAGTTGCTGGAACCGGCGGTCAAGGGTGTTGTCGTGGGTGACCCAACCTCGCGTGACACCGAGATGGGGCCGCTGGTGTCGGCGACGCACCGGCGCAGCGTCGCGTCTTTCGTGCCCGACGACGCGCCCGTCGCGTTCCGCGGTGACGCCCCGTCAGGACCTGGGTTCTGGTTCGCGCCAACCGTACTGACTCCCCAGCGCGGTGACCGCACAGTCACCGAGGAGATCTTCGGCCCGGTGGTCACCGTGTTGCCGTTCGATGACGAAGCCGACGCGATCGCGTTGGCCAATGACTCCGAGTACGGCCTCTCCGGGTCGATCTGGACCGACAACCTGTCTCGGGCGCTACGGGTCTCGCGTGCCGTGGAGTCCGGGAACCTGTCGGTCAACTCGCATTCGTCGGTACGGTTCAACACGCCTTTCGGCGGATTCAAACGGTCCGGCCTGGGTCGTGAACTCGGGCCGGATGCACCGTTGTCGTTCACCGAAACCAAGAATGTGTTCTTCGCCGTTGAGGAGGCCTGATGGATCTCACCCAGCGACTCGCCGGCAAGGTCGCCGTCATCACCGGGGGCGCCGGCGGTATCGGTCTGGCTACCGCGCGGCGCCTGCATGCCGAGGGCGCCAGGGTGGTGATCGGCGACATCGCCGCCGAGATCGGTGATCAGGTCGCCGCCGAGCTGGGCGGGATCTTCATGCCCGTCGACGTCGCCGACGAGGATGCCGTCGACGCGCTCTTCGAGACCGCCGCCGCCACGTACGGAGCGATCGACATCGCGTTCAACAACGCGGGCATCTCGCCGCCCGAGGACGATCTGATCGAGAGCACCGAACTGCCGGCCTGGCAGCGGGTGCAGGACGTCAACCTCAAGTCGGTCTACCTGTGCTGCCGGGCGGCTCTGCGGCACATGGCGCCACGGCAGCGGGGTTCGATCATCAATACCGCGTCGTTCGTGGCCGTGATGGGTTCGGCCACCTCGCAGATCTCGTACACCGCCTCCAAAGGGGGCGTGCTGGCGATGTCGCGCGAACTCGGCGTGCAATACGCGCGCGAGGGCATCCGCGTCAATGCGTTGTGCCCCGGCCCGGTCAACACGCCACTGCTGAAGGAGTTATTCGCCAAGGACCCCGAGCGGGCGGCCCGGCGGCTGGTGCACATCCCGCTGGGCAGGTTCGCCGAGGCCGAGGAAGTTGCCGCCGCGGTGGCGTTTCTGGCCAGCGACGACGCATCGTTCATCACCGCCTCGACGTTCCTGGTCGACGGGGGCATCAGCTCGGCCTACGTGACGCCGATGTGACCCCGTTGGGTTAAGTTGATCCTGGTGGAGCAGACCGGTAACCGGCTTCAGGTCGATCGAGCGTCGTCGGCACTGGCTGACGTCGACACCGTCGGCTGGACGCGGCGCTTCGACCTTCTGTCGGATCCCAACCGTTTGCAGATACTGCTCGGGCTGCACCGCGCGCCGGGAATCTGTGTGGGCGACCTGGCCTGCGCTCTGGGCCGGTCGGAGAACACGGTGTCCCAGGCGCTTCGGGTGCTTCGAGGGCAGGGTTGGGTGAGGTCCACCCGGGCCGGCCGATCCGTCGCGTACCGGCTCGAGGACGAGATCGTGCATGACCTGCTGCACTGGATCGGTGCCCGGCACGGCTGACCGCCTGATCACCTGTTCATCTGGACATATAAAACTGCCGGTCCTAGGCTGAGCGTGTGGTCGTCCACTCCGTTGCGATGCACATGAGCGATGGCATCGTCAACGCGCCCACGTCGCTGGTCTTCGCTGTCATCGCAGTTGCGGCAGTGGGACTTTGCGCAGTTCTCTCCCGCAACGAACTCGATGAACGAACCGTGCCGTTGGCAGGCCTGGTCGCCGCCTTCATCTTCGCGGTCCAGATGATCAATTTCCCGATCCTGCCCGGCGTCAGCGGCCACCTCCTCGGCGGCGCGCTGGCCGCGATCCTGGTCGGCCCGTTTACCGGGGCGCTGTGCATCGCGATCGTCTTGGTGGTGCAGTCGCTGCTGTTCGCCGACGGCGGGGTCACCGCCTTGGGCATGAACGTCGTGAACATGGCGGTGCTCGGTGTTGCGATCGGGTACGCGACCGCGGTGCTTCTCTACACGATGGCCCGGCGCCGGGGCGAGCTGCCGGTCGCCGGGTTGGGCGGCATCGCGTTCGTTGCGGCGTGGATCGGGACGATCTGCGCAGCAATGGGATTCGTCGTGGAGTACGCGATCGGCGGTGCGGTGTCGGTGTCCACATCAGTCACCGCGGTGGCCGGATACATGCTGGGCACCCACGCGTTGATCGGGATCGGCGAGGGGCTGATCACTGCGGTGACGGTGATGGCCGTCGCTCGTGCACGACCCGACCTGATCTATCTGATGCGGCGTGAGCGCCCCCGGGTGCCGGCGTGACACGCAACGGATGGCTCTGGATCGCGTTCCTGGCCGTGACGTTGGCCGTCGCGGGTGTGCTCTCCTATTTCGCCAGTTCCAGCCCCGACGGCTTGGACGCGGCCACCTTGCGAGGCTGTGTGATCGTCGAATCCGGCGGAACCGAAGAACTGACCGGCGACTGCATCGCTCAGCACGCCTCGGAGCATCCGATGTCCGCATCACCGATGGCCGACTATGCCGGTGGCGGCGTCGTCGGCATGGTCGGGGTGCTGGTGACGCTGGCGGTGGCCGGGTCGTCCTTCTGGCTGCTGTCGCGTAGCAGGGGCTAGGCATGGGCACCGCAGCGCATCCGCTGTACTGCCACGGGGACTCCGCGGTGCACCGGATGCCCGCCGAGGTGAAGATCGTCTGCCTGCTGGTGTTCGTGTTCGCCGTGGTCGCCACCCCGCCGGAGATGTTCTGGCCGTTCGCCGCCTACGCGGCGGTCGTCGTCGCGGTCTGGAGGGTGGCCGGGATGAAGTTGCGCTGGGTTCTGCCGCGCATGCTGATCGAAGCGCCGTTCGTGGTGCTCGCGGTGCTGCTGCCGTTCGCCGAGGGGGGTGAGCGTGTCGAAGTGGGCGGGATGCAGTTGTCGGTGACTGGTCTGTACGCGGCGTGGGGAATCGTCGCCAAGGGCACGCTGGGGGTGGCCGCGGCGCTGACCGTCGCCGCCACCACATCGGCGACCGAACTGCCCACGGCATTGGGCCGGCTCGGGATTCCGGCAGTGGCGACGTCGGTGCTGACCCTGATGATCCGCTACGTCGACCTGCTGACCGCCGAGGCCGCCCGGATGCGGATGGCTCGCATCTCGCGCGGCGACGCGCCGCGCGTGCTGCACCAGGCCGGTGCCATCGCCAAGGGCATCGGTGCGCTGTTCCTGCGCTCCTACGAGCGTGGCGAGCGGGTGTACATCGCGATGTTGTCACGCGGCTTCGACGGCGCGGTGCCCGATCTGGCCGCGATCGGCGCCCCGCCGAAAGCGAGCGCGCCGCAGTGGGTGGTCGCGATGATTCCCGGGTGCCTGGCGGTAGCGGTGTCGGCGCTGGCCTGGGTCGTCAGATGAGTGCCGTCGAGATCGCCGGGCTGCGGCACGTGTACCCCGACGGGCGGGTGGCCCTCGACGGTGTGGACCTCTGCGTCGGCCGGGGGGAGAGAGTGGCGGTCCTCGGGCCCAACGGTGCGGGCAAGACCACACTGATGCTGCACCTCAACGGGGTACTCACCGCCACCGAAGGTTCGGTGCGGATCGCCGGGACGGTTTTGAATCGCAGGAGCGTCCGTGCCCTCCGCGGCAAGGTGGGCCTGGTGTTCCAGGATCCTGACGATCAATTGTTCATGCCGACCGTGGCGCAGGACATCGCCTTCGGCCCGGCCAATTTCGGCTTGCGTGGAAAGGACCTGGCCGTCCGTGTGCGACAGGCACTGAAGACGGTGTCGCTGGAGGACGAGGCCGAGCGCAGCCCCACGCATCTGTCGGCTGGCCAACGGCGCCGTGCGGCCCTGGCCACGGTACTGGCATGCCAGCCGGAGATCCTGGTGCTCGACGAGCCGTCGGCCAACCTGGATCCGGTGGCCCGGCGTGAGCTTGCCGAGACGCTGCTCGGGCTGTCGGCGACCATGCTGATCGTCACCCATGACCTGCCCTATGCCGCGCAGCTGTGCGACCGGGTGGTGGTGATGGACGGCGGCCGGATCGTCGCCGACGGACCGGTGAGCACAATCCTGGCCGATGCTGCGCTGCTGGCAGCGCATCGGCTCGAATTACCCTGGGGGTTCGTCGTTCCCACGCGGTGATACCGCCCGGATCGCGCCGAGACGGCGAATCCACCGTGGAAACGCGAGTGCGGGCCCGCGGGTCTTCAATCTCGGCGCACCCGCGACCGGTCAGGATTCGCCCAGGCCCAGTAGCGCGTTCTCGACCACCTCGGGCAGCGCCGGGTGAATCCAGTACTGGCCCCGCGCCATGTCCTGGGCCGACAGTCCGAAGCTCATCGCCTGAATGATCGGCTGGATGATCGAGGACGCCTGGTGGCCCATGATGTGGGCACCGAGAAGCAGCCCGGTGTCGGCGTCCGCGATGAGTTTGACGATTCCGGCGGTATCCTCCATCGCCCAGCCGTAGCCGACGTCGCCGTAGTCCTGCACCTTCACCTTGATGTTGTATCCCATTGCCCGCAAATCATTTTCGGTGGACCCCACGCAGGCGATCGGCGGATCGGTGAACACCGCCGAGGGTACGTAGCGGTGATCGGATGAGATCAGCGCGGTGGTGTCATCCCATGGCTGCAGCAGGTTGTGTGCCACCACTCGGGCCTCGTGATTGGCGACATGTTTGAGCTGGTACGGCGACGACACGTCGCCGAGCGCGTAAACCCCGCGTGCGCTGGTGCGCTGGTATTCATCGACTTCGACCAGCCCGCCGCTGACCCTCACGCCGGCCAGATGGGCGTCGAGTCGATCACCGTTGGGCACCCGTCCGGTAGCCACCAGCATGGCGTCGGCCTGCAGCGACGAGCCGTCGTCGAGCCGCAAGATCACCCCGGATTCGTCAGACGAACCCCCGACGACATTTCGGCGGCTGCGGATCTCCCATTTCCTGGCGGCGAGGTCGGTGAAGCGTTCACAGATGGTGTCGTCGCAGTGCGACAGCATGGTGGTGCCGCGGAGCACCAAGGTGACCCGGGATCCTAGGGCTGAGAAGATATGCGCGAACTCCGCGGCGACGAAGCCGCCGCCGACGATCACCAGGTGCTCCGGGAGCTCGGGGATCCGCATGACGGTGTCGCTGGTGTGATAGGCGACACCGCATTCATCGATGGCCGGGGGCACCACCGGACGCGACCCGGCGGCGATTACCACCTGATCGGCGGTTAACTCGTCGCCGGCCTCAGTGTGAAGCCGGTGGCGCCCATCAGGCAGGTTCGGCCCGAAACGGGTGTGGCTGTCGTAGACCGTCACGTTCGGCGACGAGCGGCGGTAGTGCTCGCCGCCGGTCGCCAATGGGTCGATCCGCCCGAACACTCGTGAGACGATGTCGCCCCAGCGGACGCCGTCCATGTGGGCGTCGACACCATAGCGTGTCGCATTGCCAATGGTGTAAGCCACATCTGCGGCATAGACGAACATCTTGGTGGGCAGGCAACCCACATTGAGACAGGTGCCGCCGAAGGCGCCCTCTTCGCAGATCGCCACGCGTTTGTTTGCGTAGCGTTCGTCCGGAATGGTGTTACCCGAACCGGTTCCAATGATCGCGATGTCGAAATGGGCCATGTTCGTCATCCCTGTCCGGATTGCGCCGCCGGCCTCGAGGTGTCCTGATGCACCAGGTACCAGTCCAGCCAGTGGTCGAGTTCGCGGTAGGCGGCGCGGCGAGGCTCGCTCAGCGACAGGAAGACGTCGTGTTTGGCGTCGGCGATCGCCACGATGGCGCTGCGGTTGCCGATACAGCCTGCCCACCGGGCGATCTGTGTGACGTCGAGAACCGCGTCGCCGCGCTGGATCGCAGCCGCATCGCTCGCCTCGGGCACACTGTGGTCCGACCGCAGGATCAGGTTCGGCACGCCGACATCGAGGCCGCGGTGCAGCCGGGCCTGACCGCGCCGCACCGCACTTAGCCAGCCGGTGGTCACCGGGAAGCCACCGACCGGCTTCCACGCCAGGTTGTAGTCGAAATCGCCCCCGTAGTCGCGGTGCAGCGTCGTGCCGTAGCCGCCGGGTGTCGGCGCACGGACGACCAGACGCTTGTGGAACCGCGACACCGCACCGAGAACGGGGGTGCCCACGGTGCGCAGGATCGCCGGGCCGTGCAGGTCCAGGAACGGGCTGTTGAGCACCAGGCCGGCCAGCCGTCGCTTCGCGGTGAGGCCGCGCCGGCGCAGCTGATCCATCCACAAGGAGACGATGAGCCCACCCGCGGAGTGCCCGAGCACCAGCACGTGTGCGGGTGCGGTGTCCGCGGCTATCGACGCGACCGCGGTGTCAAGGTCGGCCCCGTAGCGCGCCAGGTCGGTGGTGAAGTGCGGGGTCTGTCCCTGCCGATGAGATCGCCCGCACTTGTGTAGGTCGAGAGCGTAGGAGGCGAAGCCGCGACCGGCGAAGTGGTCGGCTATCTGGGTGTTGAAGAAGTAGTCGGTGTATCCGTGCACGAGCAGCACCGCATGGCGGGCCGACGGTTGCGGGTCGCCCCGCCGCACCACGGTGGCGACCAGGTCGCCCTCCCCGTCGGGATCCGGGCCCAGCTCGAGTGTGCGTTGCCAATACCCGGACAGCACGTCCGGCGCCCAGGCAGTCACAGCCCTCACGATAGTTCGCGGTGTGCGTACCGTTGGCACGTTGCGTAGCGGGTCGTCGGGATAACCTGTCAGTCGGTAAGCCGTGAACTAGCGGGCCGCGCGACCACGAAGGACGAACGAGCCGGTGTCTGATTCCAAGGTAGCCAAGACGGACGTCGTACTGGTGGGTGCGGGCATCATGAGCGCCACGCTCGGTGCGCTGCTGCGATTGGTGGAGCCGGACTGGTCGATCACGTTGGTCGAAAGGCTCGACGGTGCGGCCGCTGAGAGCAGCGATCCGTGGAACAACGCAGGCACCGGCCATTCGGCCCTGTGCGAACTGAACTACACCCCCGAGAGTCCCGACGGCTCGATCGACATCAGCAAGGCCGTCCACGTCAACGAGCAGTTCCAGGTGTCGCGACAGTTCTGGGCGTACGCGGTGGAGAACGGCGTGCTGCCCGACGTGCGCAACTTCATCAACCCCATCCCGCACGTCAGCTTCGTGGCGGGTGCCGGAAACGTCGATTACCTGAAGCGGCGCTATGAGGCGCTGATCGGGAACCCGCTCTTCGCGAGCATGGAGTTCATCGACGACCGGGACGAGTTCAGCCGCCGGCTGCCACTGATGGCGGAGAAGCGCGACTTCTCGGTGCCGGTGGCATTGAACTGGACTCAGGACGGCACCGACGTCGATTTCGGTTCTCTCTCGCGCCAGCTGATCGGCTACACCGCGGAGAACGGCATGCAGACGCTGTTCGGTCACGAGGTGCGCAACCTGCACAAGGAATCCGATGGCAGCTGGACGCTGAAGGTGCTCAACCGGCGCACCGGCGCCAAGCGCAAGCTCAATGCGAAGTTCGTGTTCGTCGGCGCCGGCGGTGGCGCGCTGCCCCTGCTGCAGAAAGCCGGTATCGCCGAGGCGAAGGGGTTCGCCGGCTTCCCGGTGGGCGGGGAGTTCCTGCGGACCTCCAACCCGGCCCTGACCGCCGGCCACAAGGCCAAGGTTTACGGCCTGCCGCCACTGGGCGCCCCGCCGATGTCGGTGCCGCACCTGGACACACGGGTGATCAACAGCAGGTCGTGGCTGCTGTTCGGCCCGTTCGCCGGCTGGTCGCCCAAGTTCCTCAAACAGGGCAAGATCACCGACCTGCCGTTCTCGGTCAAGCCGGACAATGTCGCCGCCATGGTGGGCGTCGGGCTCACCGAGATGGGCCTGCTCAAGTACCTGATCGGCCAGTTGCTGCTCAGCGAGCCCGACCGCGTCGCGGCGCTGCGCGAATTCGCGCCCAGTGCAGTCGATTCCGACTGGGAGATCGACGTCGCGGGGCAGCGGGTGCAGGTGGTCCGGCGCAAGGGATTGGGCGGGGTGCTGGAGTTCGGTACCACCGTGCTCTCGGCCGCCGACGGAACGATCGCCGGCCTGCTGGGCGCATCGCCGGGGGCTTCGACCGCCGTACCGGCCATGTTCGATGTGATGGAGCGATGCTTCGCCGACCGGTACTCGGCCTGGCTGCCCAAGCTCAAGGAGATGGTGCCATCGTTAGGTGTCGAACTGTCCAATGAGCCGGCGCTGTTCGAGGAGGTGTGGGCGCGCGGCACCAAGATACTCAAGCTGGACCGCCCCGCCAGCGGCCTGCCCTCGAGCGAGTACGAGCCCGCCGGGACGGCACACACGCCGACCGTGTCCTCATCTGCCTGACGGAGCCCGGACGCATGACGGTTGCACTGCGCCGTAGCTGGGCCAAGGATGTCGATGCCGCAACGCTTTACGAGCTACTCAAGCTGCGCGTCGAGGTGTTCGTGGTCGAGCAGGCCTGCCCCTATCCCGAACTGGACGGGCGTGACCTGCTGCCCGGAACCCGCCACTTCTGGTTGGAACGCGGCGACGGTGAGGTGGTCTGCACACTGCGGCTGGTGCAGGAGGACCCGGAACACGCGCACGGGCAGCAGGCCTTCCGTATCGGCAGGGTGTGCACCAGGCAGGACGCCCGCCACCAGGGTCACACCACCCGGCTGCTGAAGGTGGCGCTTGCCGACGTCGGCGATGACCCGTGTCGAATCGACGCGCAGACCTACCTGACCGGGCTCTACTCCCGGCACGGATTTGTCACCGATGGTGACGAATTCGTCGAAGACGGGATTCCGCACGTGCCGATGCTCAAACCGGGATACCGAACACCGTGACCCCGGCCGACTACCCGTTCAGTGCGGTGGTGGGACATGACCGCCTGCAGCTGGCTCTGCTGTTGTGCGCGGTCCGGCCTGAAATCGGCGGTGTGCTGATCCGCGGAGAGAAGGGCACTGCGAAGTCCACTGCGGTGCGCGGGCTTTCGCAGGTCCTCGCGGCGGCCCGGGCAGTGGCCGGGTCGCCGGGAACTGAGGAGCCCTGGCAGACCGCCGCGCTGGTCGAGTTGCCGATCGGGGCCACCGAAGATCGTGTGGTGGGGTCGTTGGACCTGCAGAAGGTGCTTCGCGACGGCGAGCAGGCGTTTTCGCCCGGTCTGCTTGCCCGGGCGCACGGCGGGGTGCTCTACGTCGACGAGGTGAACCTGCTGCACGACCATCTGGTGGACGTGCTGCTGGATGCGGCGGCGATGGGACGTGTGCATGTCGAGCGCGACGGTGTCTCGTACAGCTATGAAGCCCGGTTCATGTTGATCGGCACCATGAATCCCGAGGAGGGCGAGCTCCGTCCGCAGTTGCTCGACCGGTTCGGGCTGACCGTGGACGTCTCGGCCTCCCGTGACGTTGAGGTCCGGGTCGAGGTGGTCCGTCGGCGAATGGCATTCGAGGCCGACCCCGAAGGGTTCGCGGTCGGCTATGCCGGGCAGGAAGCCGCGCTGGCCCGCAGGCTCGCCTACGCGCGGGAGCTGGTGGCCGATGTGGTGTTACCGGACAACGAGTTACGCCGTATCGCCGCGCTCTGCGCGGCGTTCGACGTCGACGGCATGCGGGCGGATCTGGTGGTGGCCCGCACCGCGGTGGCACACGCGGCGTGGCGGTGTGCGGGCGGTGAGCCTCGCGAGGCGACGGGACCGATGATCGTCGGCGAAGACGATGTTCGGGTGGCCGCCGAGCTGGCGTTGCCGCACCGGCGCCGCCGTGACCCCTTCGACGACCCCGGCCTGGACCCCGACCGGTTGGACGAGGCGATGGCCGATGCGGCCCGCGAGTCCGGGCGCGATCCTGATCCCGAACATGATCCCGACCCCGATCCACCCGGCGGCGGCGCATCGCTGCCCTCGGACCGGACTGATCCTGCGCCACAGCAGAGTTCGACTCCGCCCCCGACGTCGCGGCCCAGTGCCGCTCCATCACCGGTGTTCCGGACCCGAGCTCTGGTAGTTCCCGGTGTCGGAGAGGGGGCGCCAGGGCGGCGTTCCCGCGCCCGCAACCGCGCCGGGCAGGTGGTGTCCGCGACGGCTGATCCCAGCCAGGGCCACGGCCTGCACTTGTTCGCCAGCTTGCTCGCGGCCGCCGCAGGCCGGGACGGACCCGGGCCCGTGCGCCTTCGGGCCGGAGATGTCCGGCGGGCGATACGCGAAGGGCGCGAGGGCAACCTGGTGTTGTTCGTGGTGGACGCGTCGGGGTCGATGGCGGCCCGCGACCGGATGTCGGCGGTCAACGGGGCCGCACTGTCGCTGCTGCGAGACGCGTATCAGCGGCGGGACAAGGTCGCGGTCATCACATTCCGGCAGCAGCAGGCCCGACTGGTGTTGCCGCCGACCACCTCGGTGCACATCGCCGGCCGCCGGCTGAGTCGTTTCGACACCGGCGGGAAAACCCCGCTGGCCGAAGGGCTGTTGGCCGCACGGGATGTGGTGTTGCGGGAAAAGGCTCGGGACCGGGCCCGGCGCGCCCTGGTGGTCGTGCTCACCGACGGGCGCGCCACCGGCGGGCACGACCCGTTGGGACGCACCCGTGCCGCCGCGGCTCGTCTGGTCGCCGAGGGTGTCGCGGCAGTGGTGGTGGACTGCGAATCGTCCTTTGTCCGGCTGGGTCTGGCCGAGCAGTTGGCCAGGCAGTTGGCTGCGCCCTCGGTGCGGTTGGGGCAGCTGCACGCCGACGATCTCAAGCGGCTGGTCGCCGAGCACGCCGAAGACGCGGCATAGGGGCGAAGGTTCGATGCCCCGAGGCCGACCGCTGACCGTACCCGCCGATGGTTTGACCACCAGGACCCGTCGCAGCGCTCCGCTGCTGGCGGTGCACACCGGCCCCGGCAAAGGCAAGTCCACCGCCGCCTTCGGGACGGCGCTTCGGGCCTGGAACCAAGGCTTTGACCTAGCGGTGTTCCAGTTCGTCAAGAGCGCCAAGTGGAAGGTCGGCGAAGAGGCCGCTTTCCGCGAACTCGGACGACTTCACGACGAGCAGGGTCTCGGGGGGCCGGTGCAGTGGCACAAGATGGGCGCTGGCTGGTCCTGGTCGCGCAGACAGGGCAGCGACATCGACCACGCCTCCGCCGCCGCGGACGGCTGGGCCGAGATTGCCCGCCGGCTCGCCGAACAACGCCATGACCTTTACGTTCTCGACGAGTTCACCTACCCGCTGAACTGGGGCTGGATCGACATCGACGAGGTGATCACCACCCTGGCCGGCCGGCCCGGAACCCAACACGTCGTGATCACCGGCCGCGACGCGCCGCAGCCGCTGCTCGATGCGGCCGACCTCGTCACCGAGATGACCAAGATCAAGCACCCGATGGACGTCGGCCGAAAGGGCCAGCGGGGCATCGAGTGGTGACGATGAGCGTTCCAGGCGTCATCATCGCCGCACCGGCGTCGGGGAGCGGAAAGACCACCGTCGCGACCGGCCTGATGGGCGCGTTGCGGCGGGCCGGGCACTCCGTCGCCGCGTTCAAGGTCGGACCGGACTTCATCGACCCCGGCTACCACGCATTGGCCACCGGGCGCCCCGGGCGCAACCTGGACCCGGTGCTGGTCGGCGACGAGCTGATCGGCCCGCTGTATCGGCACGGCTGCAACGGCGCCGACATCGCCGTCATCGAGGGTGCCATGGGCCTCTTCGACGGCCGCATCGCCGACCAGCCCCACGGCGCGCCGATCGGGTCCACCGCCCATGTTGCCGATCTTCTCGGTGTACCGGTAGTGCTGGTTGTCGATACGCGCGGTCAAAGCCACAGCATCGCCGCGCTGCTGCACGGTTTCTCGACGTTCGACCGCCGCACCCGCATCGCCGGGGTGATCCTCAACCGGGTCGGCTCACCTCGCCACGAAACGGTGCTCCGGCAGGCCTGCGAGCACGCCGGAGTGCCGGTGCTCGGCGCCATCCCGCGCACCCCGGATCTCGCGGTCCCGTCCCGGCACCTGGGCCTGGTCACCGCGGTGGAACACGGCCGTGACGCACACCGGTCCGTCGCCGCGATGGTCACAGCGGTAGCCCGCCATGTCGATGTGGCCGGTGTTCTCGCGGCCGCCGCCTCCACCGTTACCAGCGACCCCTGGCGACCCGAGGTCGATCATCCGGCAACCACACCGGTCACCGTCGCACTCGCCGCCGGCAACGCGTTCACCTTCGGCTACGCCGAGTACGCCGAACTGCTGCGTGGATACGGCGCCGACGTCGTCGAGTTCGACCCGCTCGCGGACACGTTGCCGCCGAACACCGCCGCGCTGGCGTTGCCCGGAGGCTTCCCCGAGCAGTATGCCGCCGAGTTGTCGGCCAACGCTGTCGTCCGTAGTCAGATCAAGGCCCTGGCTGCGGCCGGTGCGCCGGTGCATGCCGAGTGCGCCGGCCTGGTGTATCTGGTCGATCATCTTGACGGAGAGCCGATGTGTGGGGTGCTGTCGGGTTCGGCCCGGTTCACCGAGCGGCTCACGCTCGGGTATCGCGATGCGGTAGCTGTGTCCGACTCGGTACTCCATCGAGCGGGGGAGCGCCTTGCCGGCCATGAATTCCACCGCACCACAGTCGAGTTCGCCGACAGCTATCAACCCGCGTGGATGTACACCGATCGGCACAACGGCACCGCCCGTGACGGCGCGGTGGTCGCTCGGGTACATGCCGGCTACCTGCACACCCACCCCGCCGCCCATCCGCACGCCCTCGAGCGCTTCGTGACCGCGGCCGCAGCCTCTAGGCTCGCTGGGTGACCGAGAACGCCTACCTCGCCGGTCTACGCCTGTCGGGGCGAAGGGTCGTCGTGGTCGGCGGGGGTAGCGTCGCCCAGCGGCGTCTTCCGCTGCTGATCGCCAGCGGCGCGGACGTGCATGTCATCGCCCGCAGCGTCACGCCAGCGGTAGAGGCGCTTGACGGTCGGCCGTCGGGAATCTCGTTGGAGTTGCGCGACTTCCGCGACGGTGACCTCGAGGGCGCCTGGTACGCGATCGCCGCGACCGACGACCCGGCCGTCAACGCAGCCGTGGTCGCCGAGGCCGCCCGTCGTCATATCTTCTGCGTGCGTGCCGATGTCGCGCGGGAGGGCACCGCCGTCACCCCGGCGTCCTTCGGGTACGACGGGCTCACCGTAGGTGTGCTGGCCGGTGGGGCGCACCGCCGGTCGGCGTCGATGCGGTCGGCGATCCACGAGGCGATGCAGAGTGGGTTGATCGTCGACGCGACCGGCGACGCCGTCGCACCCGGGGTGGCGCTGGTCGGCGGCGGTCCCGGCGATCCCGAACTCATCACCGTGCGCGGACGGCGTCTGCTGGCCCGCGCCGACGTGGTGGTCGCCGACCGGCTGGCACCACCGGAACTGCTCGCGGAGCTGGCGCCGCATGTGGAGGTGATCGACGCCGCGAAGATCCCGTACGGGCGCGCGATGGCCCAGGATGCGATCAACGAGGTGCTCATCGCCCGGGCTCGGTCCGGCAAGTTCGTGGTGCGACTCAAGGGCGGGGATCCGTTCGTCTTCGCCCGCGGCTACGAGGAGGTGCTGGCGTGCTCTGAGGCCGGAATTCCGGTCACCGTAGTGCCCGGTGTGACAAGTGCCATAGCAGTCCCGGCGCTGGTCGGCGTTCCGGTCACACATCGCCAGGTCACGCATGAATTCGTGGTGGTCAGCGGCCATATAGCTCCCGGTGACCCCGAATCGTTAGTGAATTGGGATGCGCTGGCCGCGTTATCGGGCACCATTGTTTTGCTGATGGCGGTCGAGCGCATCGAGCTGTTCGCGCGTGCGCTTCTCGATGGGGGACGACCTGCGGATACGCCGGTGCTCGTGGTGCAACACGGCACCACCGCGGCTCAACAGACTTTGCGGGCCACGCTCGCCGACGCCGCCGAGCGGATCCGGGCGGAGGGAATTCGGCCACCAGCGATCATTGTGATCGGGGCCGTCGCAGCCTTCGACGGGTTAAAGGATTCCTAAGAGTACTGTAAGGTAACCGCCCATGACGGCTCTCAACGACGCAGAGCGCGCAGCGAGGAAACGCGACGCCGCAGGTGCGGCGGACCGTCCGACGCGGCGGACTGGGGGCAGGGCTGGGAATACGGCCCTGCCCACCCAAGTACAGCCCGGGGCGCTGGAGCGGACCCGTGGCCCGGCCTGGCTGCCTTCGCGACGCTTCTTCGCAGCGGTGGTCGCCATCGGGGGCATGCAGCTGCTCGCCACCATGGACAGCACCATCGCGATCGTCGCCCTTCCCAGGATTCAGGACGAGCTGAGCCTGTCCGATGCCGGCCGCAGCTGGGTGATCACCGCCTATGTGCTCACCTTCGGTGGCCTGATGCTGCTCGGCGGCCGCCTCGGCGACACGATCGGCCGCAAACGGACCTTCGTCGTCGGCGTCGCGCTGTTCACCATCGCCTCGGTGCTGTGCGGTGTCGCGTGGGACGAAGCCACCCTGGTCATCGCCCGCCTGTTGCAGGGTGTCGGGGCCGCGATCGCCTCACCGACCGGGCTGGCGCTGGTCGCGACGACGTTCCCCAAAGGCCCGGCCCGTAACGCGGCCACCGCGGTCTTCGCCGCTATGACCGGGGTCGGCTCGGTGATGGGCCTGGTTGTCGGCGGCGCCCTCACCGAGGTGTCGTGGCGGCTTGCCTTCCTGGTCAACGTGCCGATCGGCCTACTCGTGATCTACCTGGCCCGGCGCACCTTGAGCGAGACCCACCGCGAGCGGCTGAAGCTGGATGCGACCGGCGCGATCCTGGCGACCATGGGCTGCACGGCAGCAGTGTTCGGGTTCTCGATGGGCCCCGAGCAGGGCTGGATGTCGCCGATCACTCTCGGGTCGGGTCTGGCCGCTGTGCTGTGCTTGCTCGCGTTCCTCTACGTCGAACGCACCGCCGCCAACCCGGTGGTGCCGTTCGATCTGTTCCGCGACCGCAACCGGTTGGCCACCTTCGCCGCGATCTTCCTGGCCGGCGGGGTGATGTTCACCCTCACGGTGCTGATCGGCCTGTACGTGCAGGACATCATGGGTTACAGCGCGCTACGCGCCGGCATTGGGTTCATCCCGTTCGTCATTGCGCTGGGCATCGGTCTGGGCGTTTCCTCACAGCTGGTCACGATGTTCGCGCCCCGGATGGTGGTGATCGCCGGTGGCGTGCTGGTGCTCGGCGCCATGATCTACGGCTCGACACTCAACGGCGGCATCCCGTACTTCCCGAACCTGTTGCTTCCCATCACGATCGGCGGCATGGGCATCGGCATGATCGTCGTGCCGTTGACGGTCTCGGCGATCGCGGGTGTCGGTTTCGACCAGATCGGGCCGGTTTCGGCCATCGCGCTGATGCTGCAGAGCCTCGGCGGCCCGGTCGTGCTCGCGGTGATCCAGGCGGTCATCACCTCGCGCACCCTCTACCTGGGCGGCACTACCGGCCCGGTGAAGTACATGGACGCCGCACAGCTGCATGCGCTGGACCAGGGGTACACATACGGGCTGCTGTGGGTGGCCGCGGTCGCGGTCGTCGTCGGCGGTGTCGCGTTGTTCATCGGGTACACGGCCCAGCAGGTCGCTCATGCGCAGGAAGTCAAGGACGCCATGGAAGCCGGGGAGCTCTAAACCGCCCCGGCCCTCGATCGCGCCCACCAGGGCTGGCGTCACCGGCATCGGCCAGTGACCTGATGTTGTTCAGGTGGCCAGGCCGCGCGCCGAACCCTGGGTAGGGTTGCACCTCATGACTGCCGTCGGTGGTGCCGGAGGGGCTGAACGAGCCACCGCGCCCACCTCGCAGTCGCTGTCTTCCTCCGTGCTGGGCATCACGATCGTCGCGATCACCGGCATGCAGCTGATGTCGACGCTGGACGGCACCATCGCCATCGTCGCGCTGCCCCGGATGCAGGCCGACCTGGACCTCTCAGATGCCGGGAAGAGCTGGGTGATCACCGCCTACGTGCTCACCTTCGGCGGTCTACTGCTCCTCGGCGGCCGCGTCGGTGACGTCATCGGACGCAAGCGAGCGTTTCTGTCCGGCGTCGGCGTCTTCACCATCGCCTCACTGGTCTGCGGGCTGGCCACCGACGACATCACCCTGATCGTCGCCCGGGCGGTCCAGGGCACCGGCGCGGCCGTAGCAGCGCCGACCGGCCTCGCCCTGATTGCGACGACGTATGCCGTCGGGCATGCCCGCAACCGCGCGATGGCGGTCTCGGCCGCCATGCAGGGGATCGGTTCGGTGCTGGGACTGGTGCTCGGCGGTGCGCTCACCGTGATCTCCTGGCGGCTGGCCTTCCTGATCAATGTGCCGATCGGCATCGTCATCATCGTCATCGCCGTCTACACGCTGGCCGAGACCCATCACGAGCGACTCAAACTCGACATCACCGGTGCGCTACTGGCCACCGGGGGCTGCGCCGCCGCGGTGCTGGTGTTCACCCAGGGTCCGCCGCGAGGCTGGATCGACCCGTATGTGATCGGCGCCGCCGTGGCCGCCGTGGTGTTCTTCCTCGCCTTCCTGATCGTCGAGCGCAGCGCCGACAACCCGCTGGTGCCGTTCGCCGTGTTCGACGATCGCAACCGGGTGATGACGTTCGTCTCGCTGTTCATGGCCGGTGGCGTGATGTTGACGCTGACGGTGATGATCGGGTTGCTGGTGCAGGATGTACTCGGCTACACCGCCCTGCAGGCTGGTGTCGGCTTCATCCCCTTCGCGCTGGCGTTCGCCCTCGGTAGCGCGCTGGCCGCCCGGCTCGCGCCGCACATCGCCCCACGCTGGCTGATCATCGGCGGCGGCGCCTTCGTGCTCGGTGCGATGCTGTACGGCTCCACGCTGACTCGCTCCATCCCGTACTTCCCCGACCTCTTGATGCCGATCGTGGTAGGCGGCTTCGGCATCGGGATGATCGCGGTGATCCTGCCGCTGTGTGCGGTAGCCGGGGTTGGGCCGCGAGAGATCGGCCCGGTCGCCTCGATCACGCTGATGGTGCAGAACCTCGGCGGTCCGGTCGTACTGGTGGTGATCCAGGCCGTACAGACCTCGCGCACGCTGTATCTGGGCGGAACCACCGGACCGGTGAAGGACATGTCGGACGCGCAACTGGACGCGCTGGGCCACGGTTACACCTATTCACTGCTGTGGATAGCGGGGATAGCGGTGATCGTTGGGGTGGCGGCGTTGTGGATCGGCTTCTCGGCACGACAGATCGCCGCCGCTCGGCACACCCTCGAGGCCGTCGAAGCCGGTGAGCTGTAGGCGCTGACGGTCGCTAAGCTGGCCCGCTGTGATCACCCGCATGTCCGAGCTGTTCCTGCGCACGCTGCGCGACGATCCCGCTGATGCCGAGGTGCCCAGCCACAAGCTGCTGATCCGTGCAGGCTACGTGCGCCCGGTCGGGCCCGGGTTGTACAGCTGGCTGCCCCTGGGATTGCGCGTGCTGCGCCGGGTGGAACGCATCGTTCGCGAGGAGATGACCGCGATCGGCGGGCAGGAGATCCTTCTTCCGGCGTTACTGCCGCGGGCGCCCTACGAAGCCACCGGCCGCTGGACCGAGTACGGCGACTCGGTCTTCCGGCTCAAGGACCGCCGCGGCAGCGATTATCTGCTGGGCCCCACCCATGAAGAGATCTTCACGTTGACGGTCAAGGGAGAGTACAGCTCCTACAAGGACTTCCCGCTGCTGCTGTTCCAGATCCAGACCAAGTACCGAGACGAGGCGCGACCCCGCGCCGGCATCCTGCGCGGACGCGAGTTCGTGATGAAGGACTCGTATTCGTTCGATGTCGACGACGACGGACTGAGGGCGGCGTATCACGCGCATCGCGCGGCCTATCAGAAGATGTTCGACCGCCTGGGCGTGCGCTATCTGATCGTCTCAGCGGTGTCGGGGGCGATGGGCGGCAGCGCGTCCGAGGAGTTCCTCGCCGAGAGCGAGGTCGGCGAGGACACCTTCGTGCGCTGTGTGGAATCGGGGTACGCCGCCAACGTGGAGGCGGTGGTCACCGCGGTGCCGGACTCGCTGCCGATCGCCGGCCAGCCCGAGGCCACGGTGTATGACACGCCGGGAACACCGACGATCGCGACCCTGGTGGAATGGGCCAACACCGCCGAGCTGGGGCGTGAGATCAACGCATCGGACACGCTGAAGAACGTCATGCTCAAGGTCCGTCAACCCGGCGGTGACTGGGAGTTGCTCGCGGTCGGGTTGCCCGGTGACCGCGAGGTCGACGACAAGCGCCTTGGTGCCGCCTTGGACCCCGCCGAGTATGCGATGCTCGACGACGAAGACTTCGCCCGGTATCCGTTCCTGGTGAAGGGATATATCGGGCCAAGAGGATTGCAGGCCAACGGAGTTCGGTATCTCGTGGACCCCCGGGTGGTATCCGGAACGTCGTGGATCACCGGCGCTGACCAACCCGGCCGGCACGTCGTGGGTTTGGTTGTCGGCCGCGATTTCGTGCCCGACGGGACCATCGAGGCCGCCGAGGTCCGCGACGGCGACCCGTCCCCGGACGGCGCCGGACCGCTGGTCTCTGCCCGCGGTATCGAGATCGGCCACATCTTCCAGCTCGGCCGCAAGTACACCGACGCCTTCTCCGCCGATGTGCTGGGCGAGAACGGCAAACCGGTGCGGTTGACCATGGGTTCCTACGGTGTGGGGGTGTCCCGGCTGGTCGCGGTGATCGCCGAACAGCAATACGACGAGTTCGGGCTGCGATGGCCGCCGGCGGTGTCGCCCTTCGACGTGCACGTGGTGATCGCCAACAAGGACGCTGAAGCCCGTGCCGGCGCGGCGGAGCTGGTCGGCGCCTTGGACCGACTCGGCGTCGAGGTGCTGCTCGACGACCGGTCGGCCTCGCCTGGGGTGAAGTTCAAGGACGCCGAACTGCTGGGTGTGCCCTGGATCGTGGTGGTGGGTCGCGGCTGGGCCGACGGCGTGGTGGAGCTGCGAAACCGTTTCTCCGGGGACAAACGGGAGATCCCGGTGGACAATGCCGCGGCCGAGATCTCGGCGGACGTCCTGGTTGGCTGATCGGCTATTCGCCGCCGCCGGGAAATGCCACGGTGACCGGCGCAATGCCGAGCACGCGACGCCACTGTGCGGCCCGGACCGCGCACTGCGTCAGCGCCGTCACCCCGAATGCGCGGTCCTCTTCACTGCTGGCCTGTTCGATCACCGCCCGCCACGCGACCGCGCAGTCCTCCTCCATGCGCATCGCCAGTCTGGCGGCGTCCGCGGGTTCATCCGGCTCCACCGGCAGGGTGTACCCTGCCGCGGGCAGCGGTGCAGCGATGGACCGGGATTCGAGCATCGCGACCGCGGCCTCGCGGCGTGCCCGGTGTTCGGCCATCGCCGAGGACACCAGGGGATTGACCTGTGGGGCCGAGCGTGCCGACACCAGCCCGTACCCATAGATGATGCCGTGCTCGGTTGCGATCGCGTCGAACAGCGCCGCCTCGGCGGCATCAGCCGGGCGGGCCGGGCTATCCGGAACCGGCGAGGTCATGACTGATCTCCGGCCGGTGTCAGCGCGACGCTGTAGGCCGCAGTGCAGGCCGCCGCGATCGACCCGAGCAGGCCCGCCGGGTAGCCGGACATCTTGGCGGCCAGTTGTGCGGCGCTGTCGGCTGATTGACGCAGGGCGCTGACGACGTCGGCGGTGGTGGGCGCCGCCGCGGGTGCGGCCCCGTTCTCGGTGCTGGTACCGGTCTCGGTTGTCGTCGCGGTCGTGGTGGTCGTGGTCGTGGTCGTGGTCGTGGTCGTGGTGGTCAAAGTGGCCGCCGCTTCCGGACCGGCGATGCGGGCGATCTCATCGGCAAGTGCCTGCACGTGCGCGGCCCGCTCCGAGGCCACAGCCTCAAGCGCCGCAGCTCGCTTGGGTTCGGCGGCAGCGGCCTCGGCGGCGAGCTGGCTGTCGTCGCGGGCCCGCTGGAGCTGCTGGCGGAGCTCTTCGGCCTCCGGCGGCGGTGGTTCCGAACCGCACGCGGCCACGCCGATGCCCAATGCCGCCAAACCGGCCGCTCCGCGCAGGACAGTTCGCCTGTTGACTAGTTGGGGGGTGCCCGGCATGAGCAACATCCTGCCATTGGGGCGTTGCGTCCTCGCCCGCGCCGGGGCCGCCGGTTTCCGGTCTTGGCGCTTCGCCCTGGCGTATCGTGGACTTTCAGTTCCGAAGGTTGCGCCGCCGGAATCCGGATCGGAGACAATTCAAGATGAGGAGCGCGCCGTGGCACCGGATCCCAAGCTGCCGGCTGCGGATTTACCCTCGCAGCAGCAGGTGATCGAGCTACTCGACGGCGAGTTCGCGCGCGCTGGGTACGAGATCGAGGTGGCGATCGACGCCGCCGCGCGCCCCCCGCGAATCACTGTCGTGGCCGACGGCGACGCGGCGTTAGACCTGGACACCATCGCGAGCCTGTCGCGGATGGCATCAGCCCTGCTCGACGGTCTGAATTCGCAACGAAGCGCCCCATATGTCCTGGAAGTCACCTCGCCGGGGGTGGACCGGCCGCTGACGACCGAAAAACACTATCGGCGCGCCCGCGGCCGGAGAGTCGAACTGACCCTGTCCGACGGGTCCCAACTCACCGGACGCATCGGGGAGGTCGTGGACGGCGTGCTCAGGTTGGTGGTCGCTGAACGACGGGGCAGCGCCTTCACTGTCCGTGAACTGCCGCTGGATGGCATCGCGAAAGCCGTCGTTCAAGTGGAGTTCTCGCCTCCTGGCCGGCGTGAACTCGAGCTGGCCGGCCTGACCGGGAAGGAGGCCGGATCATGAACATCGACATGGCGGCACTGCACGCCATCGAGGCCGACAAGGGCATCTCCGTTGACGTGGTCGTCGAGACCATCAAGTCGGCGCTGCTCACCGCATATCGACACACCGAAGGCCACCAGGCTGACGCCCGCATCGACATCGACCGCAAGACGGGCGCAGTCAAGGTGATCGCGCGCCAGACCGACGCCGATGGCAACCTCATACACGAATGGGACGACACGCCGGAGGGCTTCGGCCGCATCGCGGCCACCACCGCGCGGCAGGTGATCCTGCAGCGGCTGCGCGACGCCGAGAACGAGAAGAACTACGGTGAGTTCTCCGCCCGCGAAGGTGACATCGCCGCCGGGGTGATCCAGCGCGATGCCCGGGCCAACGCCCGTGGTCTGGTCGTGGTGCGGATGGGCAGCGAGACCAAAGGCTCCGAGGGCGTGATCCCGTCGGCCGAGCAGGTGCCGGGGGAAAAGTACGAGCACGGTGACCGGGTGCGGTGCTATGTGGTCGGCGTGACCCGTGGCGCCCGCGAGCCGTTGATCACCCTGTCGCGTACCCATCCGAACCTGGTCCGCAAGTTGTTCTCCCTCGAGGTGCCCGAGATCGCCGAGGGTTCGGTTGACATCGTCGCGGTGGCGCGCGAGGCGGGCCATCGGTCCAAGATCGCGGTCGCGTCGCGGGTCCCGGGCTTGAATGCCAAAGGGGCCTGTATCGGGCCGATGGGCCAGCGGGTACGCAACGTGATGAGTGAACTTTCCGGTGAGAAGATCGACATCATCGACTACGACGAGGACCCTGCCAGGTTCGTCGCGAACGCGCTGTCGCCGGCCAAGGTGGTGTCGGTGTCGATCATCGATGAGGCGACCCGCGCGGCGCGGGTGATCGTTCCCGACTTCCAGCTGTCGCTGGCCATCGGCAAGGAAGGGCAGAATGCCAGGTTGGCGGCCCGTCTTACCGGTTGGCGCATCGACATCCGCAGCGATGCGGAGCCGGCGGACCGTGCGCAGCCCAAGCCCGGTGCCGCTCAGGGCGCGGCGCACGACAGATAGGCGCGGAGCGCGCGCAGAAGTCGGCCCGGGACGGGCTGCGGGAGTTCCGCGAAAGACGCGTTTCGTCCCGCCCGGCCTGTGGCGGTAGACTCAGCCGTGATCCAGCGCGAGAACTCGGTTCCGCCGCGTGGACGCAGCCCCGACGCTCCCGTCGGCCCGGTGCGGACATGTGTCGGCTGCCGTAGGCGAGAACTGGCCGTCGAACTGCTTCGCGTGGTGGCTGTGTTCGACGGGAGCGGCGATTGTGCCGTGACCGTTGACTCAGTCGGCAACCTGCCGGGGCGGGGTGCTTGGTTGCACCCCAACCAGGAGTGTCTACACGCAGCGATCCGGCGACGAGCGCTCATTCGAGCTCTGCGGATCACCGGTTCCCCGGACATTTCCGGGGTGACCAAGCACTTCAGTGCGTTGACGGGTTCGTCAGCGCCGGCGAGAGAACAGGCAGCGAAGAACATGAGCACACCGTGAAGTCCGGATGACCATGCGTCATAGCTAACCGAGGCGCGGCGCCTACCACCGCTGTCGCCTCCAGACAGGAGATGTAGTGGCAGGCAAGGCCCGTGTACACGAGTTGGCGAAGGAACTCGGTGTCACAAGTAAGGAACTGCTCGCAAAGCTGAAGGAGCAGGGCGAGTTCGTGAAATCCGCCTCCTCAACAGTGGAGGCGCCGGTTGCGCGCAGACTGCGCGAGACCTTCGGAGCCAAGGCCACCCCGGATCAGGCCAAGACCGGCGGCAACGGGGCGGCGGTCAAACCCCCTCCGGCCAAGGCGGCTCCCACCGCGGCGGTGTCTGGACCCGCCGCAACCCCGGCGCCGCCGGCACCGCCTGCAGCGCCAGCCCCCGCGGCCCCGCCGCCGGCGGCCACTGGCAAGCCGGCGCCGGCGCCGCCGCGACCCGGCCCGGCACCGACGGGTGCACCCGGTCCGCGGCCCGGCGCGCCCAAGCCCGCGCCGCGTACACCACGCGTCGGCAACAACCCGTTCTCGTCGGCGCAGCCGGTGGAGCGGCCGATTCCGCGTCCCCACCCGCCCCGGCCGGGCGCTCCGCACCCCGGTACGTCGCGGCCCGGTATGTCGCCTGGCGACATGCCCCCGCGCCCCGGCATCCGCCCCGGCTCGGGCGGTGGCGGGCGTCCTGGTGGTCCACGCCCCGGTCCGGGTGGGCGACCCTCAACTCCGGGTGGCCGTCCCGGCGGCGGTGGCAACTACCGCGGTGGTGGGCCCGGCGGGCCGGGTGGACCCCCGGGAGGCGGCGGTTTCCGGGGTCGTCCCGGTGGCGGCGGCCGTCCCGGCCAGCGTGGTGGAGCGGCCGGCGCATTCGGTCGTCCTGGCGGCGCGCCCAAGCGGGGCCGTAAGTCCAAGCGGCAGAAGCGCCAGGAATACGATTCGATGCAGGCGCCGGTCGTCGGCGGCGTGCGGTTGCCGCACGGCAACGGCGAAACCATCCGGCTGGCCCGCGGCGCCTCGCTGAGCGACTTCGCCGAGAAGATCGACGCCAACCCGGCGGCGTTGGTGCAGGCGCTGTTCAACCTCGGCGAGATGGTCACCGCCACCCAGTCGGTGGGCGATGAGACCCTCGAACTGCTGGGCGGCGAGATGAATTACGTCGTGCAGGTGGTGTCGCCCGAGGATGAGGACCGCGAACTGCTGGAATCCTTCGACCTCACCTACGGCGAGGACGAGGGCGGCGAGGAGGATCTCGAGCAGCGTCCCCCG
>CAZEMS010000007.1:131365-132033 GCA_964513475.1 uncultured Mycobacterium sp.
CCGTCATGGGCCACGTCGACCACGGCAAGACCCGCCTGCTGGACAGCATTCGGCAAGCCAACGTCGGTGAGGGCGAGGCCGGTGGCATCACCCAGCACATCGGCGCCTACCAGGTCCTCACCGAGCTGGACGGCACCGAGCGGCTGGTCACTTTCATCGACACTCCCGGTCACGAAGCGTTCACCGCCATGCGGGCCCGCGGCGCGAAGGCCACCGACATCGCGATTCTCGTGGTGGCCGCCGACGACGGGGTGATGCCGCAGACGGTGGAAGCCATCAACCACGCACAGGCGGCCGAAGTGCCGATCGTGGTGGCCGTCAACAAAATCGACAAGGAAGGCGCCGACCCGGCCAAGATTCGCGGTCAGCTCACCGAATACGGGCTGATCCCCGAGGAGTTCGGCGGCGACACCATGTTCGTCGACATCTCCGCCAAACAGGGAACCAACATCGACGCCCTGCTGGAAGCGGTGCTGCTGACCGCCGACGCCGCGTTGGATCTGCGGGCCAACCCGGACATGGAGGCCCAGGGTGTGGCCATCGAGGCGCACCTGGACCGTGGCCGTGGGCCGGTGGCCACCGTGCTCGTCCAGCGCGGCACGCTACGGGTCGGCGACTCCATCGTCGCCGGGGACGCCTACGGTCGCGTCCGGCGCATGGTCGACGAG
>CAZEMS010000008.1:0-12267 GCA_964513475.1 uncultured Mycobacterium sp.
CGGCGCCAACGCCGGTGATGATGGTCAGGCCGGTGGTTCCGGCGGTGCTGGTGGTACCGGTGGTGATTCCGGTGCGGTCGGTGCCGGTGTCGGCAACGGCGCCAACGGCGCTGTTGGCACCGAAGGTGACGGCGGTGACGGCGGCGACGGCGCACTCGGCGGCAACGGCGGCGACGGTGTCGCTGCCAACGAGGACGCCGGTGACGGCGGTGACGGCGGTGACGGCGGTGCTGGCGGCAGCGCCGGCAGTGGCGGCGGTAACGCGGGCACGGCGGGTAACGGCGGCAACGCGGGCAATGGCGGCGACGGCGGTTACGGCAGCCTTACCACCGCGGCTGGCGCTGACGGTGGCGAAGGCGGCGACGGCGGTGCTGGCGGTACCGGTGGAGCCTCTGGCGGCGTGGGTCTTGCGGGCAACGAAGGCAACGGCGGTGACGGCGGCCTCGGCGGCGACGGCGGTGTCGGCGGTGCCGGGGTGGCCGGGACCGGTCAGCACGGTGGTGCCGGCGGTGACGGCGGTGACGGCGGTGCCGGTGGTGACGCAGGCAATGGCGGCGGCAACGCGGGCAACGCGGGCGACGGCGGTTACGGCGGTAGCGGAAACTCCGGCACCACCGGTGGTACCGGCGGGGCGGGCCAGGCCGGCGGTAACGGCGGCAACGGTGGTAACGGCGGCGCTGGCGGTGCGGCTGGAGCGGTGGGCAATGCCGGAACTGTTGGTGACGGCGGCGACGGCGGGAACGCCGGAGTCGGCGGTGACGGCGGTGCCGGTGTAGCGGCTGGCGAGGACGGCGGCGTCGGCGGCAATGGCGGTGACGGTGGCACCGGCGGTGACGCTGGTGGTGCCGGTGGCACCAACGGCAGCGGCGGCAACGCCGGTAGCGGCGGCGCTGGTGGTGCCGGCGCGGCCGGGGCGAACGGTGTCGGCGCCGATGGCCAGGCCGGTGGAGCCGGCGGTGACGGCGGTGATTCCGGTGCGGTCGGTACGGCCGGTGCGGTCGGCAACGGCGGTAACGACGGCGCCGAAGGCAACGGTGGCGACGGCGGTAACGGCGCCCTCGGCGGCAACGGTGACGTCGGTGCCGCGGGCACGGTCGGATTCGCCGGCGGCACCGGCGGTGCGGGCGGCACCGGCGGCGACGGCGGTGCGAACACTGGCACCTCCGGTGGCGGCGGTAACGGCGGCAACGGCGGTGCCGGCGCCAACGGTGTCGGCGCTGATGGCCAGGCTGGCGGCACCGGTGGTGCCGGTGGCGATGCCGGTGCGGTCGGTACGGCTGGCAACGGTGCCGTTGCCGGTAATGACGGCACCAGCGGCAACGGTGGCGACGGCGGCACGGGCGGCCTCGGCGGCAACGGTGACGTCGGCGGCGCGGGCGCAGACGGCTTCGACGGCGGCCTGGGCGGTGACGGTGGCGCCGGCGGTGCTGCGGGCGCGGGCGGTACCGGTGGTGGTGCCGGTGACGGCGGTGTCGGCGGTAACGGCGGTAACGGCGGTAACGGCGCTGCGGTCGCGGCCGGCAACATCGGTAACGACGGCGGTGACGGCGGTGACGGTGCTGCTGGTGGTACCGCGGGTGCGGTCGGTGTCGGCGGTGCCGGCAACGGTGCTGCGGGTACCAACGGTGACGGCGGCGACGGCGGCACCGGCGGTAACGGCAGCGACGGCGGCAACGGTGTCGGTGCCGGCAACTCCGGGTTCGCCGGTGGTGAAGGCGGTGCGGGCGGTGACGGCGGTGACGCCGGTGCCGGCGCTACCCGCGGTGACGGTGGTGACGGTGGTAACGGCGGTACCGGCGGCAGCGG
Source organism: uncultured Mycobacterium sp. (assembly GCA_964513475.1). Classification (GTDB taxonomy): domain Bacteria; phylum Actinomycetota; class Actinomycetes; order Mycobacteriales; family Mycobacteriaceae; genus Mycobacterium. The sequence continues at coordinate 1,807 of CAZEMS010000008.1, forward strand.
CATCGACGGTTCGTCCCCGGTCGGCGCGGCGGGCCAGGCCGGTGGTGACGGCGGTAACGGCGGCGACGCCGGCATCGGCGGTGTCCAGGGCGGCGGTGCGGGTAACGCCGGCACCGATGGCTCGGCTGGCGCCGGTGGTACCGGTGGCGACGGCGCTGACGGCGGCGACGGTGCCAACGGTGCGGCTGGCCAGAACGGCTTCAACGGTGGAGCCGGCGGTAGCGGCGGCAATGGCGGTAACACCGGCGCGGGCGGTACCAACGGCACCGGCGGCAACGGCGGCCTCGGCGGCGACGCCGGCGACGGCGGTGCAGGAGCCAACGGTGGTGTCGACGCGGCTGGTCAGGCTGGTGGTGACGGCGGCACCGGTGGTGACGGCGGCGACGCCGGTACCGCGGGCGCCGGCGGCAACGGCGGCGCTGCAGGCACCGCGGGTGACGGCGGCCTCGGTGGTGACGGCGCCAGCGGCGGTAACGGCGGGGCCAGCACCGGAGCGGGCACCCTTGGCCAAGCCGGCGGCGACGGCGGTAGCGGCGGTGCCGGCGGTGACGGCGGCGACGCCGCTGCGGGCGGCACCAACGGCACCGGCGGTCTCGGTGGAAACGGCGCGGACGGCGGTAACGGTGGTGACGGCACCGACAACGGCGCCGGCGCCGGCGGCGGCGGCGGAACGGCCGGCACTGGCGGTGACGGCGGTGCCGGCGGTAACGGCGGCCAGGGCGCTGGCAACAGCGGTGCCGGTGGTGACGGCGGCACGCCCGGTAGCGGCGGTGACGGTGGTGACGGCGGCAACGGAACCGGTGCTGCCGGAGGTAACGGCGCCAACGGCGGCAACGCCGGTACCGGCGGTGACGGCGGTAACAGCACCGGCGGCGCTGGTGTGGGCGGCAACGGCGGTAGCGGCGCTGCGGCCACCGGCGGCATTGGCGGTCAGGGCGGCGATTCCGACACGCAAAACGGTGACGGCGGAGACGGTGGCGCCGGTGGCAGCGGCGGCAACGGCGGTCTCACCGGCAGCAACGGTGGCGCAGCCAACGGTGGCGGCGCTGATGGAGGTGACGCCGGAAACGGCGGTGGCAATGCGGGCACTGCCGGTAATCCCGGCATTGCCGGTACTCCCGGCATCGGCGGCTAGCCACTACGCACTGGCCGGGTGATCGACGGCCAGGAAGAACGGACGGTGCGGTCGGCACCCGCGGGCAACCGCGGTGCCGGCCGCACCGCCGTTTCCGGGTAGCGGGAAACAGCGTCAGCCGTTGCGGCACCCGCACACCAGCGGTCAGACTCAACGGTCATGGCCTACCTGAAACCCCCGTGGTTCACCCGAACCGTCTTCAACAAGATCGCCATGGCGACCGGGCTCAGCGGTACCGAAGTGCTCACCGTGACCACGCGGCGCAGCGGGCAGCCGCAACGGGTGCCGGTGATCCCGGTGGACCTCGACGGCACCACCTACCTGGTGTCCACCCGCGGTGAGTCTGAGTGGGTGAAGAACCTGCGGGCCGACCCCAACCTGACGCTGGGCACGAGCCGATACGTCGCGGCAGAGATCCCCGAAACCGATCGCGGCCCGGTACTGGCCGCCTACCGGAAGAAGGCCGGCCACGTGGACGGCTACTTCACCCGGCTGCCCAGCGACGCCGACCACCCGGTGTTCGCTCTCACTCCGCCATCCGCCCGGTAGCCGGCCCACCCACCGGCGACTCCCTAGACCCTGCAGCGGTCATGTCTGGGCGTGCTGGGACACTGATACGCATGCGTGCGGATCCCACAACGGCTGCGGCAGGACCGGCCGTCGCCGCGTCGAAACGGCTGTTCGCCGACGCGTGCGCCGTCATCCCCGGCGGGGTGAATTCCCCGGTGCGGGCCTTCTCCTCGGTCGGCGGCACCCCGCGGTTCATCACCTCCGCCGACGGCTACTGGCTCACCGATGCGGACGGCAACAGCTACGTCGACCTGGTCTGCTCCTGGGGGCCGATGATCCTCGGCCACGCCCACCCCGCCGTGGTCGACGCCGTGCAGCGCGCAGCCGCCGGCGGCCTGTCCTTCGGCGCCCCCACCCCCACCGAGACCGAACTGGCCGCCGAGATCGTCGGCCGCGTCGCGCCGGTGGAGCGGCTGCGGATGGTCAACTCCGGCACCGAGGCCACCATGAGCGCTATCCGGCTGGCCCGCGGATTCACCGGGCGCGCCAAGATCGTCAAGTTCGCCGGCTGCTACCACGGCCACAGCGACGCCCTGCTGGCCGACGCCGGATCGGGGGTGGCCACCCTGGGGCTGCCGTCCTCACCCGGGGTCACCGGCGCCGCGGCCGCCGACACCATCGTGGTGCCCTACAACAACCTGCCCGCCATCGAGGACGTGTTCGCCCGGTTCGGCGACCAGATCGCCGCCGTCATCACTGAGGCCGCCCCCGGCAACATGGGCGCTATCGCTCCGCTACCCGGCTACAACGCCGCGCTACGGCGCATCACCGCCGAGCACGGCGCACTGCTGATCATCGACGAGGTGATGACCGGTTTCCGGGTCAGCCGTAGCGGCTGGCACGGCCTGGACCCGGTAGACGCGGACCTGTTCACCTTCGGCAAGGTGATGAGCGGCGGCCTGCCCGCCGCCGCGTTCGGCGGCCGTGCCGAGGTGATGGGGCGGCTGGCCCCGCTGGGGCCGGTGTATCAGGCGGGCACCCTGTCGGGTAACCCGGTCGCGATGGCCGCCGGCCTGGCCACCCTGCGGGCCGCCGACGAGGCCGTCTACCGGGCGCTGGACGCCCACGCCGACCGGCTGTCCGCCCTGATCACCGAGGCGCTCTCGGCCGCCGGACTGGCACACCGGCTCGCCCGCGCTGGCAACATGCTCAGCGTGTTCTTCACCGACGAACCGGTCACCGACTTCGCCGCCGCCCGCGCCACCGAGACCTGGCGCTACCCGCCCTTCTTCCACGCGCTGCTCGACGCCGGTGTGTACCCGCCGCCCAGCGCGTTCGAAAGCTGGTTCGTCTCCAGCGTCCTCGACGACGAGGCGTTCGACCGGATCGCCGCCGTGCTGCCGGGCGCGGCCCGCGCCGCCGCCGAGGCCCGGCCCACATGAACGACGCCCGCAGGAGCGAGCGCACCGTCGTGCACGTCATGCGCCACGGCGAGGTGTACAACCCCGAGGGCATCCTCTACGGACGCCTCGACGGCTACCGGCTCTCCGAACGTGGCCGGGCCCAGGCGCAGGCCGTCGCCGACTTCCTGGCCGACCGCGACGTCGTCCTGGTGGTCGCCTCACCGTTGCAGCGCGCGCAGGAGACCGCCGCGCCGGTGGCAGCCCGGCACGGTCTGCCGGTGGAGACCGAGGGCGACCTGATCGAGTCGCGCAACGTCTTCGAGGGCAAACGGGTCTCCCCGGGCGACGGAGCGCTGCTGGACCCGCGCAACTGGCGCTACCTGTACAACCCGTTCACCCCGTCCTGGGGCGAGCCGTACCGCGACATCGCCGCCCGGATGACCGGCGCGGTGGAGAAGGCCCTGGACCGCGCCGCCGGACACGAGGCGGTCTGCGTCAGCCACCAGCTACCGGTGTGGACCCTGCGGATGGCGATGGAAGGCCGCCGGCTCTGGCACGACCCACGCAAGCGCGAGTGCAACCTGGCGTCGCTGACGTCGCTGATCTATGAAGGTGACCGCCTGGTGGAGGTCGACTACCGGGAGCCGGCCGGCCCGTGACGCGCCTCGGGCTTGTCGCGTTGATGGCGCTCGTTGCCGTGCTCACCGCGTGCTCCACCGGCGACGACGCCGTCGCTCAGGGCGGCACGTTCGAGTTCGTCGCACCCGGCGGGCAGACCGAGATCTTCTACGACCCGCCGCAGGACCGTGGCCGCCCGGGCCCGCTGAGCGGCCCAGACCTGATGGACCCGCAACGCACCATCTCGCTGGACGACTTCGCCGGCAAGGTCGTCGTCATCAACGTCTGGGGCCAGTGGTGCGGTCCGTGCCGCGCGGAGGTCGGCCAGCTGCAGCAGGTCTACGACGCCACCCGCGAGCAGGGCGTGGCGTTCCTCGGCATCGACGTGCGCGACAACAACATCGACGCGCCGCGGGACTTCGTCATCGACCGCAACATCACCTACCCGTCCATCTACGACCCGGCGATGCGGACCATGATCGCCTTCGGCGGCCGCTACCCGACCACCGTCATCCCGTCGACCATCGTGCTGGACCGCCAGCACCGGGTCGCCGCGGTGTTCCTGCGCGAACTGCTGGCCGAGGACCTGCTACCGGTGGTGGAACGGCTGGCCGCCGAACCGGGACCCACGCGGTGACCGGGTTCGCCGAGATCGCCGCCGCCGGGCCGGTGCTGCTGGCCCTGGGGGTGGCCGCGCTGGCCGGGCTGGTCTCTTTCGCCTCGCCGTGCGTGGTGCCGCTGGTGCCCGGCTACCTGTCGTATCTGGCCGCCCTGGTCGGCGCGGATGGTGCGGACGCCACCGGCGCCGGCCCGCCCGCCGCTGACGGGTCGGTGGCGCTGCGCAGCGCGCGGTGGCGGGTCACCGGGGCGGCGGCGCTGTTCGTCGCCGGGTTCACCGCGGTCTTCCTGCTCGGCACGGTGGCGGTGCTCGGGATGACCACCACCCTGATCGTCAACCAGCTGCTGCTGCAACGCATCGGCGGCGTCATCACCATCATCATGGGCCTGGCCTTCGTCGGGTTCATCCCGGCGCTGCAGCGGCAGGCCCGGTTCTCGCCCCGGCAGATGTCCACCATCGGCGGTGCGCCGCTGCTCGGCGCGGTCTTCGCGCTGGGCTGGACGCCGTGCCTGGGCCCCACCCTGACCGGGGTGATCGCCGTCGCCTCGGCCACCGAGGGCGCCAACGTGGCGCGCGGGGTGGTGCTGGTGCTGGCCTACTGCCTGGGCCTGGGAATCCCGTTCGTGGTGCTGGCCTTCGGTTCGGCGCGCGCGGTGCAGGGTCTGGGCTGGTTGCGCCGCCACACCCGCGGCATCCAGATCTTCGGCGGGGTGCTGCTGATTCTGGTCGGCATCGCGCTGGTGACCGGGGTCTGGAACGACTTCATCTCCTGGACCCGCGACGCGTTCGTCAGCGACGTGAGCCTGCCGATATGAGCGCCACCGGTGTGTGGTCGCGCGGGCTCGCGTTCACCCGCAACACCTGGCGCTCGCTGACCTCGATGGGCACCGCGCTGGCCCTGCTGTTCCTGCTGGCGCTGGCCGCCATTCCCGGTGCCCTGCTGCCGCAGCGCAACCTCAACGAAGCCAAGGTCGCCCAGTACATCGCCGAACACCCCACCCTGGGCCCCTGGCTGGACCGGCTGCAGGCCTTCGACGTCTTCTCCAGCTTCTGGTTCACCGCCGTCTACGTGCTGCTGTTCGTCTCGCTGGTGGGCTGCCTGACGCCGCGGATGATCGAGCACGTCCGCACCCTGCGCGCCGAACCGGTCCCCGCGCCGCGCAACCTGGCCCGGCTGCCCAAACACGACGCCGCCGTGCTCGACGCCGACCCCGAGGCGCTGGCCGGCACCGTGGCCCAGCGGTTGCGTGGCTGGCGCACCACCACCCGCCGCGACGGTGACGGCCCGGGCGGCACCATCGAGATCGCCGCCGAGAAGGGCTACCTGCGCGAGTTCGGCAACATCGTCTTCCACTTCTCGCTGCTGGGCCTGCTGGTCGCGGTGGCCGCCGGCAAGATGTTCGGCTACGAGGGCAACGTCATCGTCATCGCCGACGGCGGGCCCGGCTTCTGCTCGGCGTCGCCGGCCGCGTTCGACTCGTTCCGCGCCGGCAACCTCGTCGACGGCACCTCGCTGGAGCCGATCTGTCTGCGGGTCAACGACTTCCAAGCCGACTACCTGCCGTCCGGGCAGGCCACCTCGTTCGCCGCCGACATCGACTACCAGGCCGGCGCGGACCTGGCCAGCGGCACCTGGCAGCCCTACCGGCTGCGGGTGAACCACCCGCTGCGCGTCGGCGGGGACCGCATCTACCTGCAGGGCCACGGCTACGCCCCGACGTTCACGGTCACCTTCCCGGACGGGCAGACCCGCAGCTCCACGGTGCAGTTCCGGCCCGACAACCCGCTGACCCTGCTGTCGTCGGGGGCGGTGCGCATCGACCCGCCCGCCGGCACCTACCCCGACCCGGACGAGCGCCGGGACCACCAGATCGCCATCCAGGGCCTGTTCGCGCCGACCGAGCAGTTGCAGGGCACGCTGCTGTCGTCGAGTTTCCCGGCGATGAACGCCCCGGCCGTCGCGATCGACGTCTATGTCGGCGACACCGGCCTGGACACCGGCCGCCCGCAGTCGCTGTTCAGCCTCGACCCGCGGCTCATCGAGCAGGGCCGGCTGAACCGGGTGGCCCGGGTCAACCTGCGCCCCGGCGAGCAGACCACCGTCGACTCCGGTCCCGGCGCGGGCACCACCGTCCGCTTCGACGGTGCGGTGCCGTTCATCAACGTGCAGGTGTCCCACGACCCGGCCCAGGTGTGGGTGCTGGTCTTCGCGCTGGCCATGATGGCCGGGCTGCTGGTGTCGCTGGTGGTGCGGCGACGGCGGGTCTGGGTGCGGATCACCCCGCGCGGCCCGGGTACCGTGAGCGTCGAGCTGGGCGGCCTGGCCCGCACGGACAACTCCGGGTGGGGAGACGAGTTCGAGCGGTTGGCCGAGCGGCTCGTGCCCGGCGCAAGTCGCATCAGCACCGAGCGGGAAGGGCAGCGCGCATGAGCACCCCCATCGACATCGGGTTGGCCCGCTTCTCCGACTGGGCCTTCACCACTTCGGTGCTGGTTCTGCTCGCCGCGCTGCTGCTGCTGGCCGTCGAGCTGGCCACCACCCGGGGCCGCCGGGCCGAGTCCCGCGACCTGGTGGCGGCCGGGGTCGGCGCCCGGGTGGGTTCTGCGAGCGCGACCCCCGGCATCGTCGCCGAAACGCCGAAACGTCCGTTCGACGAGCGGGTGGGCCGGGCCGGGGTTGCCCTGGTCTACCTCGGCATCGCTGCGCTGCTGGCGTGCATCGTGTTGCGCGGCGTGGCCACCTCGCGGGTGCCCTGGGGCAACATGTACGAGTTCATCAACCTGACCTGCCTGTCCGGGCTGGTCGCCGCCGCCGTCGTGCTGCGTCGGCCGCAGTACCGCACGCTGTGGGTGTTCGTCCTGCTGCCGGTGCTGATCCTGCTGACGGTGTCCGGGCGCTGGCTCTACACCAGCGCCGCCCCGGTGATGCCGGCCCTGCAGTCCTACTGGCTGCCCATCCACGTCTCCGTCGTCAGCCTGGGGTCGGGGGTGTTCCTGGTCGCCGGGGTGGCCAGCATCCTGTTCCTGCTGCGGATGTCGCGCTTCGGCCGGCCCGAGGCGTCGGGCGCCCTTGCCCGCCTGGTGAGCCGGCTGCCCGACGCCCGCACCCTGGACCGGATCGCCTACCGCACCACGATCTTCGCCTTCCCGGTGTTCGGCTTCGGTGTCATCTTCGGCGCCATCTGGGCCGAGGAGGCCTGGGGCCGGTACTGGGGCTGGGACCCCAAGGAGACGGTGTCCTTCATCGCCTGGGTGATCTACGCGGCGTACCTGCATGCCCGCTCGACGGCCGGCTGGCGCGACCGCAAGGCCGCCTGGATCAACGTCGCCGGGTTCGCGGCGATGGTGTTCAACCTGTTCTTCATCAACCTGGTGACCGTCGGGTTGCACTCTTACGCCGGTGTCGGCTGAGGGCCCGAACGTGTCCGATCAACCCCCCGGCTTCCGGGCCCAGCGGCGATTCACCGACCCGACCGGCGCGCCGCCGCCGGAGTGGACCGCCCCTACCCCGCCCGAGGGCATCCCGGTGTCGTCCTACCGCGATCTGTCCACGGTGGCGCTGCTGGGCCGTCCCGAGCGCGCCCCGTCCTCTGGCTGGCGCCGGTGGATCTACCTGGCCACGTTCAGGACTCTCAACCTCGGTGAGGGCCCCAGGGCCGCCCGCCGCGACGAACTGGTCGCGCAGGTGCGCCGTCCGCTGCACAGCTGTCATCGCATCGCGCTGCTGTCCCTCAAGGGCGGGGTGGGCAAGACGACCATCACCGCCACGCTGGGAGCGACCCTGGCGTCCATCCGTGGCGACCGGGTGATCGCCGTCGACGCCAATCCGGACCGCGGCACGCTGGGCGAGAAGGTGTCGCTGGAGACCCCGGCGACGGTGCGCGACCTGCTGCGCGACGCCGACCGGATCGACCGCTACAGCGACGTCCGGTCCTACACTTCCCAAGGCCCGGGCCGGCTGGAGGTTCTGGCCTCGGCGAGCGATCCGGCTCTTTCCGAGGCGTTCAGCTCGCAGGACTACACCCGCGCCCTGGAGGTGCTCGAGCGGTTCTACAGTCTGGTGCTCACCGACTGCGGCACCGGGCTGATGCACTCGGCGATGTCGGCGGTGCTGGCCCATGCCGACGCGCTGATCGTGGTCAGCACCGGTTCGGTGGACGGGGCCCGCAGCGCCGCCGCCACCCTGGACTGGCTCGACGCGCACGGCCACCAGGACCTGGTCCGCAACTCGATCGCGGTGATCAACGCGGTCCGGCCGAGTTCGGGCAAGGTCGACCTGCGCAAGGTTGTCGATCACTTCGCCCGGCGTTGCCGAGCCGTTCAGCAGGTCCCGTTCGACCCGCACCTGGAGGAGGGCGCGGAGATCAACCTGGATCAACTCAAGCCGGCCACCCGCGACGCACTGCTCGAGTTGGCCGCCGCGGCAGCCGGCGGCTTCGGCCCCCGTTAGGCGCGGGGGTTCGAGTCGCCGTGGCCGAGTCGGCGCAGAAAGTCCGGGTCGTCGTCAGGTCCGATGACCCGGGGGACCGGGCGGTTGGCGTCCGCACGCAGCAACCGCCACGCGACGTAGACCGAGATGGCCACGACGATGACGAACAGCAGCAAGAGCAGCACAGGAACCTCCTGAGGCCCAATATACGCGCCGTCGGTACGCTCGTCTGGTGTCAGACGAACAGTCCGGACCCCGCGTCCTGATCGACCTACTGGCCTACGCTGCGGCGCGCCTGCTGTTGGTGGCGGTGCTGACCGCGGTGATCTTCGGGGTCGCGCACCTGATCGGGCTGGAGGACTTCCCGCTGGTCATCGCGCTGCTGTTTGCCCTGGTGATCGCGCTGCCGCTGGGAATCTGGGTGTTCGCGCCGCTGCGTCGGCGGGCGACGGTCGGCATGGCCGCGCTGTCCGAGCGCCGGCGCAAGGATCGCGAGCAACTGCAGGCCCGGCTGCGCGGCGAGGAGCCGCCCGGGGGAGACGCCGCGTGACGGCCCGGGAGGCGTTCGGGGCGCAGTTCGCCGGTGCACCCGGATTCCTGAACTCGCCCACCTACGGGTTGCCGCCGCAGTTCGTCGTCGACGCGCTGATTCGCTGCATCGGCGACTGGCAGGCCGGAAACCTTTCGGCCGAGGCTTTCGACGAGTCCGTGCTGTCCGGCCGTTCCGGGTACGCGGAACTGGTCGGGGTGGACGTCGACTCGGTGGCCGCCGGGGCCAGCGTCTCCACGGTGCTGGGCCTGGTCGCCGCCGCGATACCGGACGGCAGCCGGGTCGCCACCCTGGCCGGGGAGTTCACCAGCGCCACGTTCCCGTTCGCCGCCCAGGCTTCGCGCGGGGTGAGCGTCACCGAGCTGAGCGCTGCCGAGCTGGTGCGCGACGCCGCCGACTTCGACGTGGTGACGGCCAGTCTGGTGCAGTCCGCCAACGGTGCGGTGCTGGACATGGCGGCGCTGCGGCGCACGCTGGCCGGCACCGACACCGTGACCGTCATCGACGTCACCCAGGCGGCCGGCTGGAAGCAGATCGACCTGGGCTGGGTCGACGTCACCGCGTCGGCGGTCTACAAGTTTCTGCTGGCGCCGCGCGGCACCGCGTTCATGTCGTTGAGCGATCGTGTTCTTCAGACCATGACGCCGCACGGGGCGAACTGGTTCGGCGGTGAGCAGCCGTGGGACTCGATCTACGGGCTGCCGTTGCGGCTGGCCTCGACGGCGCGGCGGTTCGACATCTGGCCGGCCTGGTTCAGCGTGCTCGGCGCCGGGTTGACGCTGCCCTGGCTGGCGTCGCTGGACCGGGCCGCCGTCGAGGCGCACGCGGTGGGGCTGGCCAACCGGCTGCGCGGTGCACTCGATCTGCCGCCGCACGATTCGGCGATCGTGTCGATCCCCCGCGCCGGCGTGGCCGAACGCCTGGAGGCCGCCGGCATCCGGGCGGCGGTGCGGGCCGGGGCGGTGCGGGTCGGGTTTCACCTCTACAACACCGAGGACGACCTGGACCGTCTGCTCGACGTGCTGTCCTAGACGCCTTCGTCGGGTTCACGCCGTCGCCGTCGTCCCCCTCGCCGTCGCGCCCTCGCCGTCGCGCCCCCGCCGTCCCCTCGCACCCCTCGCCGTCGCAACCCCGCCGTCGCGCCCCGCCGTCCCCCTCCCCGCGAGACTCAATCGTCTGCGCCCGGCATCGGCGCGT
>CAZEMS010000008.1:12367-71604 GCA_964513475.1 uncultured Mycobacterium sp.
TGCGCCCGGCATCGGCGCGTCGGCGACGCAGGTTAAGTGTCGCGGCACCCACGCCCCTTCGCACCCACGCCCCTGGCACCCCCCGTCCCCGTCGCAAGCCTCGCCGTCGCACCCCCGTCCGCGTCGCGTCCCCCGCCGTCCCCCTCCCCGCGAGACTCAATCGTCTGCGCCCGGCATCGGCGCGTCGGCGACGCAGGTTAAGTGTCGCGGCACCCACGCCGACGCAGCGCCGCGCGCACCCGCCCGACGACATCGTCGGGGCGGTCTTCGCGCACCACCCGGATCACCTCCCAGCCCATCTCGGCCAGTGTGCGCATCACCCGCAGATCCTTCACGTACTGGGCCCGATCGGTGCGGTGCTGGTCGCCGTCGTACTCCGCGGCGACCATGTAGTCCTCCCAGCCCATGTCGAGCATCCTGACCAGCCGGAGGCGACGGTCCACCACCGGCACCTGCGTGGTCGGCGGGGGAAGACCGGCGTCGCCCAACAACAACCGCAGCCACGTCTCCTTCGGGGATGCGGCGCCCCCGTCGACCAGCGGCAGCGCGCGCCGCAGCCGACGCAGCCCACGCGCACCCGCATAGCGCTTGGCCAGCAGTTGTACGTCCTCGATCGAGAACGGCGTCGCCCTCATCAATGCGTCGAGGCGAGCGACGGCCTGGTCGCGTTCGAAGCGTCGCCCGAGGTCGAAAGCGGTCCGGGCCGGCGTCGTCACCGGCAGCTTCACCGCATAGGTGAGCTCGTCGGGCTGCAGTCGGTCGCCGCGGGCCAGCACGCCGTCCGGCGGCTGGGTGTTGCGCCAATAGACCTCCACCGGGATGTCGTCGGCGATCCACTGCGCGCCGTGCAACGCCGCGGCCGCCAGCCCGGCGATCTTCGCGCGCCGCTTCGACCACAGCCACGCGCCGATCGTCCTCGTGCGCAGCGTCGGCTCGGTGAACGCCGGGACGTACACGTCCGGGTAGATCGCCTGGTACTGCGTCCGCAGTCGGTACGCAGACAACTCTCCGGCCCGCACCGCTTCGCTGCCGATGAACACTGGCTTCATAGCCACACGCTGCCACTCGGCACCGACAACCCCGCCGCGCCCGACTCCCCGCCGCCGCCGCGAAACTCAATCGTCTGCGCCCGATGTCGGCGCCTCGGCTCCGCAGGTTAAGTGTCGCGAATCGGCCGGCGGGCGTCTCAGCCCAACGCCAACGCCAACGCCCCGGCCACCACGATCGACCAGACCAGCATGGTCAGGCCGGTGTCGCGCAGTACCGGGATCAACTCCCGACCCCGCCCGCCGCCGCGCACCGGGCGCAAGGCCCGCATCGCAGGCAGCACCGCAACCAGGCCCACCAGGCACCACGGCGTGGCCAGCGTCAACACCAGCGTCATCGTCAGCGCCGCCGCCAGCAGCGCCTGGAACAGCACCCGCGTGCGGGCGTCGCCGAGGCGCACCGCCAGCGTGATCTTCCCGGACTGCTCGTCGGTGGGGATGTCACGGAGATTGTTGGCCACCAGCACCGCCGACGACAGCGACCCCACCGCCACCGCGCACGCCAAACCGACCCAATCGATGCGCAGCGCCTGCGTGTACTGCGTGCCGAGCACGGCGACCAGCCCGAAGAACACGAAGACCGCGACCTCACCCAGGCCGAGGTACCCGTACGGCTTCTTGCCGCCGGTGTAGAACCACGCTCCGGCGATGCACACCACCCCAACCGCGATCAGCCACGGCGCGCTGACCAGAGCAAGTCCCAACCCGGCCAGCGCCGCCAGACCGAAGCAGACCACCGCCGCGGTCAGCACCGACCGGGGCGAGGCCAGCCGCGAACCCACCAGCCGCAGCGGGCCGGCGCGCTCGTCGTCGGTGCCGCGGATGCCGTCGGAGTAGTCGTTGGCGAAGTTGACGCCGACGATCATCGCCACCGCCACCGCCAGTGCCAGCAGCGCCTTCCACCACACCGCGGCGCCGAGCCAGGCGGCCGCACCCGTTCCGGCGATGACCGGTGCCACCGCGTTGGGTAACGTCCGCGGGCGGGCGCCCTCGATCCACTGCGCGAAACCGGCCACGACGGCAATCGTTGCATGATCCACAATGGTCAGATGCTTGGAGTCATCGGCGGCAGCGGTTTCTACTCCTTCTTCGGGCCCGAAGCCCGCAGCGTCAGCGTCGAAACGCCGTACGGTGCGCCCAGCGCGCCGATCACCGTAGGCACCGTCGGCGCCCACGAAGTGGCGTTCCTGCCCCGCCACGGCGTCAACCACGAGTTCGCGCCGCATGCGGTGCCGTACCGGGCCAACATGTGGGCGCTGCGGTCGCTGGGGGTACGCCGCGTGTTCGGGCCGTGCGCGGTGGGCAGCCTGATTCCTGAGTGGGGCATCGGCGCCATGGTGGTGCCCGACCAGCTGGTCGACCGGACCAGAGGACGAATGGACACCTACTTCGACACCGGCGGTGTCCACGTCGGGTTCGCCGACCCGTACTGCCCGTCGCTGCGCGCAGCTGCGGCCGGTCTGCCCGGCGTGGTCGACGGCGGGACGATGGTGGTGATCCAGGGGCCGAGGTTCTCCACCCGCGCCGAGAGTCAATGGTTTGCGAGCCAGGGCTTCTCGTTGGTCAACATGACCGGCTACCCGGAGGCCGTACTGGCCCGTGAGCTGGAGATGTGTTACGCCGCAATCGCTTTAGTAACCGACCTGGACGCCGGCATCGACTCCGGTTCGGGCGTCAAGGCCGTCGACGTGTTCGCCGAGTTCGAGAAGAACCTGGTGCCGTTCAAGAAGTTGGTGCACGAGGCCATCGCGGCCGCCGTGCAGGATGCGCCGGACCGGACCTGCCGGCACTGTCAGCCGCACGAGGGCGTGCAGCTGCCCTTCCCGCTGCCGTGAGGGTTCTGCTGACCGGGGCGGCCGGCTTCATCGGGTCCCGGGTGGATGCCGCGTTGCGGGCCGCCGGTCACGAGGTGGTGGCCGTCGACGCGATGCTGCCGGCCGCACACGGGACGGGAGCTTCGGCGCCACCTGATTGCCGGGTGCTCGACGTCCGCGACGCCACCGCTCTGGCGCCTCTGCTCGACGGCGTCGACGTGGTCTGCCACCAGGCGGCGATGGTCGGCGCGGGAGTGAACGCCGCGGACGCGCCGGCCTACGGCAGCCACAACGACTATGCGACCACGGTACTGCTGGCCGAGATGTTCGCCGCCGGCTGCCGGCGGTTGGTGCTGGCGTCGTCGATGGTGGTCTACGGGCAGGGCCGCTACGACTGTCCTGAGCACGGCCCCGTCGACCCGCTGCCGCGCACCCGGGCCGACCTCGATGCCGGTGTCTTCGAGCACCGCTGCCCGGTCGGCGGCGAGGAACTGACGTGGCGGCCGGTCGGCGAGGACGCGCCGCTGCGCCCGCGCAGCCTCTACGCCGCCAGCAAGACCGCCCAGGAGAACTACGCGCTGGCCTGGTCCGAAGCCGTCGGCGGATCGGTCACCGCGCTGCGCTACCACAACGTGTACGGGCCCCATATGCCACGCGACACGCCCTACAGCGGAGTGGCTGCGATCTTCCGTTCGCAGATCGAGAACGGTTGTGGGCCTGCGGTTTTTGAGGACGGCGGGCAGATGCGTGACTTTGTGCACGTCGACGACGTTGCAGCTGCCAATGCTGCCGCGGTGGCCGCCGGACCAGAGGGTTTCGCCGCGTTCAACGTCTGCTCAGGACGGCCTATCTCGATCATGGAGGTGGCAGGCGAGATCTGCCACGCCCGGGGACTGGCGGCGCCTGAGGTCACCGGCCAGTACCGCAGCGGCGACGTCCGCCACATCGTGGCCGACCCGACTCGCGCCGCCGAGGTACTCGGTTTCCGGGCAGCGGTCGATCCCCGGGACGGGTTGCGCGAATTCGCCTTCGCACCGCTGCGGGGCTGAAATGCGCCGGGGTGCGCGGATAGTCGCTATCGTCACGCTGGTGGCGGTAGTTTCCGGGGGTTTACTGTCGCTGCTGTGGTCACAGCAGCGGCGCTTGATCTACTTTCCCGCGCCCGGCCCCGTTCCGTCTGCGGCGTCGGCGTCACCGGTGGGTCGCGATGTCGAGTTGGTGACCGACGACGGAATCCGGTTGGGCGCCTGGTTCTTTCCGGTCAGCTCTGCTCCCGGTCCGGTTGTTCTGGTCTGCAACGGCAACGCCGGCGATCGTTCGGCGCGGGCCGCACTGGCGTTGGCGTTCAATAGCATCGGCCTGTCGGCACTGCTCTTCGACTACCGCGGATACGGCGGCAACCCGGGCCGCCCCAGCGAGGACGGCCTGGCCGCCGACGCGCGCGCCGCCCGGGCGTGGCTGGGTCGGCAACCCGAGGTTGACCCCGAACGCATCGTCTACTTCGGCGAATCACTGGGCGCCGCAGTTGCTCTGGGCCTGGCGCTGCAGCAGCCACCGGCAGCGCTGGTCCTGCGATCGCCCTTCACCTCGCTGGCTGATGTTGGCGCCGAGCACTACCCGTGGCTACCGGTTCGCCTGCTGCTGATGGACCGCTACCCCTCACTGGAGCGGATCGGGTCGCTGGCGGCGCCGCTGTTGGTGATCGCCGGCGACCGGGACGGCATCGTGCCGGCCGAGCTGAGCCGGCGGCTCTTCGACGCGGCGCCCGAGCCCAAGCGGTACGTGCTGATTCCGGGTGCCGGTCATAACGACCCGGCGCTGCTGGACGGTCGGGAGATGATCAGCGAGATCGCCAGTTTCGTGAGCGCCTACTGATCTGGCGGGATACCGGGGAGATACTGGGCAGATGAAGCCTTCGCTATGTGAGCAGTTCGGTATCGACTTTCCGCTCTTCGCGTTTAGCCATTGCCGCGACGTGGTGGCGGCGGTGACCAACGCCGGCGGTTTCGGCGTGCTGGGCGCGACCGCTTACAGCCCCGCGCAACTCGACCGGGAGCTGTCATGGATCGACGACCATGTCGGTGGCAAGCCCTACGGCGCCGACATCATCGTGCCGGCGAAGTTCGAGGGCAAGGGCGAGGGACTCTCGCGCAGCGACCTCGCGGAGCGCATCCCCGCCGAGTACCGCAGGTTCGTCGGCGAGCTGCTGGCCGCCCACGGCATCGAATCCGATGAACCGCGCTTGGGTGCTCCGTCGCTGTCCGGCAACACCGGGCGGGAGCTGCTGGAGGTGGCCATGAGCCATCCGATCAAGCTGATCGCCAACGCGCTGGGTGTGCCGCCGGACTACATGATCGAGGCAGGCCGGGAGCGTGGCGTGCCGGTCGCGGCCTTGGTGGGTGCCCGAGAGCATGCCGTCAAGCAGGTCAGCGCGGGTGTGGATCTGATTGTGGCCCAAGGAACCGAGGCCGGCGGCCACTGCGGGGAGGTGACGACGATGGTGCTCATCCCGGAGGTGATCGAGGCCGTCGGCGGGGCGGTCCCGGTCCTGGCGGCGGGCGGCATCGTCACCGGTCGGCAGATGGCCGCAGCCGTCGCGCTGGGCGCTGACGGTGCGTGGACCGGTTCGGTATGGCTGACGACCGAGGAGGCTGAAACCGCACCGCACACGGTGCAGAAGATGCTGGCCGCGACATCGCGCGACACCGTGCGTTCGGCCGGGCGCACCGGAAAGCCGGCCCGGCAACTCGTTTCGGACTGGACCGACGCTTGGCTGCCGCGTGCGGGCGGCCAGCCTCCGCTGCCGTTGCCCTTGCAGAACATGTTGTCCGAGCCGGTGCTGCGCCGTGTCGATGCGCTGGCCGCTCAGGGACACGACGGCGCCCAGGCCCTGGCGACCTACTTCGTCGGGCAGGGGGTCGGGCTGATGAACAAGGTCAAACCGGCCCGCGAGGTGGTCCGCGAGTTCATCGAGGATTACCTGGCCGCCACCGAGCGCCTGTCCGGCTCCCTGCCCGACTAGCGTCCCCGCCGCCCGACCAGCGTCCCGCCAGCGCCGAGATCGACGAAATGGCGCGATCTTCTCGCACTTTCCCGCCCAATCGTTGGTTTGGGCGGGGCGTGGGGCTTGGGGGCTGGGGCTAGCTGCTCCAGAGGTAGCCGCGGCCCCAGACGGTTTGTACCCGTTGCTGGTCGCCGAGTTTGGATCGCAGCCGCTTCACGTGCACGGTGACGGTGGACAGGTCGCCGAAGTCCCACCGCCACACCCGTTTCAGCAGCTCCTCGCGGGAGAACACGGTGTCGGTATGGGTGACGAAGAACAGCAGCAGGTCGAACTCGCGGTTGGTGAGCCTGATCGGCTCGCCGCGCACAGTGACCGATCGCGACGCCGTCGAGATGGTGAAATCACCGACGGTCAGCTCGATCGGGCGCACGCTGTTCGGAGCCGGTGTGCGGCGCAACACCGATCGGACCCGCAACGCCAGATCGCGCGGGTTGAACGGCTTGGTCAGGTAGTCGTAGCAACCGGCTTGCAGGCCGGTGATCCCGTCGTCCTGCGCACCGAGGGCGGTGAGCAGGATGACCGGAATGGCGTGATCGCCGCGCTGCCGCAAGCTGCGGCACAGGGTCAGGCCGTCCGGACCAGGCATCATCACGTCGAGCACCGCGACGTCGATGCGCTGCGACCCGAGCAGCCGCAGCGCCTCGTGGCCGTCCTCGGCGACGGTGACCTCCAGGCCGTCACGCTCGAGGTAGCGGCGCACGACATCGCGCACCGCCATGTCGCCGTCGGCGATCAGCACTCGGGTCACAGTCCGAGGTTAGCTGTGAGCACGGCCGACCTGCGGCAATGTCGCGGATTTGTCCGGGTCCGCAGCTGCGGACTCGCGGGGCCATCTAACCTCGACTGATGCCCGACGGTCAGGTGACGGTGATACTGCCCTGCCTGAACGAGGCCGAATCACTGCCGGGCGTCCTCGCCGCGATTCCCGACGGGTACGTGCCTCTGGTAGTCGACAACAACAGCACCGATGAAACCGCGCAGGTGGCGCGGAGGCACAGCGTGCGGGTGGTCACCGAAACCCGGCCCGGCTACGGCTCCGCCGTGCACGCCGGTGTGGTCGCGGCGGTGACCCCGCAGGTGGCGGTCGTCGATGCGGACGGGTCGCTGGACCCCGCGGAGCTGCCGGCGCTGGTCGCCGAACTCGACCGCGGCGCGGACATGGCGATCGGACGGCGTCGCGCGGTGCGTGGGCTGCGGTGGCCGTGGCACGCCCGGCTGGGCACCGCCGCGGTCTGCTGGCGGCTGCGCACCCGCTACGGCTTGCCCGTACACGACATCGCCCCGATGCGGGTGGCCCGCCGCGACGCGCTGCTGAGCCTCGGCGTCGAGGACCGCCGGTCCGGATACCCGCTGGAACTGCTGGTGCGGGCCGCGCAGGCGGGTTGGCGGGTGGTCGAACGCGACGTGGCCTACGGGCCGCGCACCGGCGGGAAGTCCAAAGTCAGCGGATCGGTTCGGGGCAGTTTCATTGCGGCTCTAGACTTCTGGCGGGTGATCTCATGACTGCGGCGACGGCGCTGGTGGTGGCCAAGGCGCCGATCCCCGGACTGGCCAAGACCCGGCTGGCCGCCGCCGTTGGTGACGAGGTGGCCGCAGACCTGGCCGCCGCGGCGCTGTTGGACACGCTCGACGCGGTTGCAGCGGCCCCGGTGCAATGCCGGGTGGTGGCGTTGACCGGCGATCTCGACCAGGCCAGCCGCGGCGAGGAAATACGCTGCCGGCTAGCTGATTTCACCGTGATAGGTCAGCGCGGATCGAACTTCGCCGAGCGGCTGGCCAACGCCCACACCGACGCCGCCGATGCGTGCCGCGGACTGCCGGTGCTGCAGATCGGGATGGACACTCCGCAGATCACCGCCGAACTGCTCGGGTCGTGCGCGCGGGAACTGATGGACACCGACGCGGTGCTGGGAATGGCGCGCGACGGCGGTTGGTGGGTGCTGGGCGTCGGCGACTCCAGCATGGCCGGATGTCTGCGGGACGTGCCGATGTCCCGTGATGACACCGGCCGCCGGACGCTGGAAGCGCTGCGCGCCAACGGAATCGCAGTCCACCTGGTCCCCGAACTGGCCGACGTCGACACCGCGGCCGATGTGCCGGCGGTGCGCGATGCGTGCGCGCCGCAGAGCAGGTTCGTCCGGGCCGCGCTCGCGGCGGGAATCTAGCGAGCCGGCCGGCCCGGAAACCGCTCAGCCGGCCGGCCGGCGTCTGCCGGCGATCCTGACGGCGTAGGCTACGGCGCTGACCGCGAACATCGCGGCGGTCAGCAGCAGCCAGCGCCCCAGGAACGGTTCCTGGGTCTGACCGGTCGCGGCGAGGTACGTCGGCGCCCCCTGCTCGATGATGCCGGGCAGGAACACCAGCAGCGTCAACCCCGAACCCAGCAGCGGAACCCTCAGGTAGTTCAGCACCGACACCCCGGCCGGTTCGGGCCGGGGCGCTCGCCGGGTGGTCCGCAGCAGCACCCGGTCGATCAGCGCGTAGATCGGGAACAGCACCAGGTCGTGAACGATGATCGCGGCGGCGAACCAGACCACGATCGACTGCCACCAGACCCGGCCGTTCCAGAGCGTGACCGGCTTGATCGTGAGGATGACGTAGCCGAACAGCGCGAAACCGGCGATGAGCGCCAGCAGGTGCAACGGGTGCGAACCGTAGAGGCGCCGGAACGTGCCCTGGAACGTGCCCTGGCCGGAGGGCATGTCAGGTCGCCCTGAACTCGATGGCCGACACCCACTTGGTGTTGTGCACCCCGGGCAGCGCCGGGACGATGATCCGCGCCGGGTAACCGTGGTCCGGTGACAACTCGGCGCCGTTGACCCGCAGCGCCAACAGCGAATCGGGATCGGCGACCTGGTTGCCTTGCAGGGTGGCGCGGTTGAACGCGCCGCGACGCTCCACCGATGTCACCCGCGCCGACGCGGGCGACTCGACACCGGCGAGTTCGGCCAGATCGCGCAGCCGGACACCGGTCCACGTCTCGGTGGTGGACCAGCCTTCGACGCAGGCGATCGGCAACCGGGCGGTGTGCTGGGGCAGGGCGGTCAGCGCGGCACGGTCGAAGGTGACCGGCGACGCTCCGCCGGTAAGGGTCAGCCGCCAGCGCGCACCGGTCGCCTCGGGGGTGATACGCGCAGCGGCGGCGGTCCGGTTGACCTGAAAGTCGTTGGGCCCGTTGCCGCGGCTGCGGCCTCGCGGCAGCAGCAGCGCGGCGTGCCGGGTGATCCCGCCGATCGTCTGCCCCGCGGTGAGCACCGCCATCAGCAGTGCGCCCCCGCCGACCAGCGCGAGCGCCCCGCGCCGGCTGACCGTCGCCGGGTCGGGGTCGACGGCGACCAGGCCGTCGGGCTCGAAGGGTTCGGGCCGGGTGCCGACCCGACGGGTGCGCAGCACCTCCGGCATCGACATCGAGCGCAGGCCCGCCCACATGCGCGGCAGCTTGAGGGCGACATGAACGACGAACCCGGCGATGAACACCCACGCGCC
The DNA here is from genome assembly GCA_964513475.1 of uncultured Mycobacterium sp. Classification (GTDB taxonomy): domain Bacteria; phylum Actinomycetota; class Actinomycetes; order Mycobacteriales; family Mycobacteriaceae; genus Mycobacterium. Next base: position 21,778 of record CAZEMS010000008.1, read on the forward strand.
GTAGTAGTGGGCGGTGTAGAAGCTGAACCCGAAGATGTAGTCGTACTGGATGTTCAGCACCCCGGTGACGATCTCGAACAAGATGCCACCGACCAGCATCAGCAGCGAAAGACGTTCCAGCACTTGGGAGATCGACCGGGCAGGGGGCCAGGTGAACAGACGCGGGATCACCGACCACAGTTTGGCCAGCACCACCGGGATCAGCACCAGTCCCAGCCCGACGTGCAGGCCCTGAGTGAGCCGGTACAACCAGGACGGTCGGGTGGGCCAGTCGAAGGTCGGCAGTTTCAGCCAGCCGACGTCACCGGGGATGGCCTGGCCGAACTGCGGACCGTAGGCGATGTAGGACAGCAGACCGGTGATGATCACGATCGGCAAGGTGACCAGCAATACCGAGCCGAACACCGAGGTCAGCCACACCCCCCGCAGCGGGCTGCGCCAGCGCTGCAGCGCACGGACGCCCGGAGGCGGCTGCTGTTCCAAGTCGGAATCCTTCCGGCGCTACCAGTTCGTCAGAATCAGATGGTTGATTGCCAGCGCACCGATGATATTGACCGCCAGCCACCAGCGCTGGGCCCGCGGCGGCAGCAGCGCGGCGGCGGCCACCAGCCAGACGGTGAACGGCAGCCAGATGCGTTCGGTCTCGGCCTTGCTCAGCATGCTCAGGTCGGCGCAGACGATCGCCAGCAGCGCGCCGAGCACCACCAGGTGCAGCCCGGCGCGCCGCTTGATGGCGGCGATGTCGAAGACCCGGCCCAGGCCGGCCACGCTGCCCAGCCCGATCGCGCAGACCACCGAGGCCAGGTTGCCCCACACCCAGTACTGGAACGGACGGTCGTTGGCGATGCCCTGCCAGTAGCGTTCCTGCACCAGCAGATAGCCGTCGAACCACCAGAATCCGGCGGCGAGGAACACCACCACGACCGCCAGCGCGGCAGGCACCGCCGCCAGCAGAGCCCGCAGCGCGTCCCGCCAGTGCCGCGCCGCCAACAGCACCGCCAGGGCGGGCAGACCCATCAGCACCAACCCGTAGTTGAGGAAGACGGCCCAGCCCAGCAGCAGTCCCGCGCCGACGGCGGCCAGAGCGGGCACGCGGGCGGTGCGACGAACGGCCAGCGCCAGCAACGCGATGCCCCAGGCGGCCACCCCGGCGAAGTACCCGTCTGCCGACACCGCGATCCAGATCGCCGTCGGCGCCACTGCGACGAACGGCGCCGCCGCCCGCGCGGTGGTCTCGTTGGCCAGCGCACGCACCGCCACCACGATCGCGGCGGCCGTGCTGGACCCGACGAGCAGGACCAGCAGCCCCGCCCAGGCGCCCCCGCCGAGCCCGATCCGGTCCAGCCAGACGAAGGTCAGCAGCGCCCCGGGTGGGTGCCCCGACACGTGGGTGATCCACGAATCCGGTTGGTAGTCAAGGATTCTGCTGGCGAAGCTGCGCACCGCTTCGGGGATGTCGGTGACGGTCGGCACCTGGCGCAGATACTCATGGCGAGCGGTGAGCCGGCCCGCGAAGCCACGCTGCCACCCGTCGACCATCGCCAGCGAGAACGCCCACGCACACGACGTCGCCCAGGTCAGCCAGGTCAGCGCGGGCCAGCTCAGCCGGGCCGCGATGGACCGGCCCCACAGCACCGCGGCCAGTCCGATGACGATCGCCGGCACGGTGCCCCAGCCGACGTGGGCGTTCCACCAGCCGAAGATCGGCGCCGTGTCGGCGAACGACCGGAATCGCTGCGGGCTGGCGTTGATCAGCGGGGTGACCGTGCTCAGCCGCAGGTGCGGGACGACGAACGCCGCCGCCACCAGCGCGACGCCGATCACCACCGCGACGAGTTCCCTGCGTGCAGCCCTCACCCGCGCCACCCTAGGCGTCCGTAGGCGCCCAACTCATCGTCACCGCCCGACTGACGAGTCCGCGGAACGCAGACGCTGGGATTTCGACCGGCGATTCACCGGCGTCGCCTCGGGCGCCGCGCTGGAACCCGCCGTGCGCCGGCTTCTCGAGTGCATGGGGCGAAGCGGTTTGGCGCATCAACCCCCGATAGGAACGGCACGGCGCTCGCGACCTCACTGACACGTCGACGGTCCGGTGGAGGCCATCATGAACTTCGACGCCCAGGACTGGCGCCGCCACACACGTAGGGTTGTGTAGGTGGCGCCCCGTCCTGGTTCGAGACGATCACGGTCACATCGAATTGGCCGACCGTGCACCGATAAGAGGGCGACCGTCGATCGAGCGTAGGAAGGGGAACGGTGTGCGATGGTGCGCGTTGGCGGCGGTGGTGTTCTGCCTGGGGATTCTCGGCCTGGCTCCGCTCGCCGGTGCTCAACCCGAACCCGCTCCCGAGCCCGCTCCACGTTCAGTCACCGTCGCCATCCACTCCTATGAGCCGTTTGTTATGCAGACAAGCAGCGGCGACTGGACCGGATTCAGCATCGAGCTGTGGAACAAGGTGGCAGAACGTCTCGGATGGACAACCGAATTCCTGATTACCGACGATGTTCGCGGGCAGTTGGCGGCGGTAGCCGGCGGGCGAGCCGATGTGGCTATCGGAGCGATATCGCTGACCTCTCAGCGAGCGGAATCGTTCGACTTCTCCCAACCCACCATTGACGCCGGGCTTCAGATCCTCGTGCCCGTCGCGGACACACGACCAACGGTACCGGGATTGGGAGGATATCTTGATCTGCTGTTATCCAGGACGATGCTCATCTGGCTGAGCGCCGCCGTCGTCGTCAGCATCCTCCCCGCGCACATTTTCTGGCTCATCGAACGACGCAGCACCGAGCCGGTGGTGTCTAAGTCCTACCTTCCCGGCATCTTTCAGTCTTTCGGATGGGGTATCGGTTCGCTGGTCGGCCGACCGAGCGCCACAGCGACCAGGACGTTCACCAAGTCGTTGGCGATATTGTGGGGTTTCGCGGGCATCGTGTTCGTGGCGTTCTATTCGGCCAATCTGAGTGCCACTCTGACTGTGGCGAAGCTCGAATCCACGATCAATGGGCCAGCCGACCTGTACGGGAAATCCGTTGCGACGGTAGCCGATACCACGGCGGCAGATTTTCTACGCACCATGGGCATCGATGCAACCGAGACCCGTACCGTTGAGCAGGCGTACACCCTTCTGCGAGAAGAGGGCTACCAGGCGGTGGTCTTCGACGCTCCTGCCTTGCGCTACTACGTCGCACACCGGGGTGAAGGTGTTGCTGTCCTAGCCGGACCGGTATTCCAAGAGGAAGACCAAGGCTTCGTCTTCAGTAACGGCAGTGCGTTGCGGAAACCCGTCAACCAGACACTGTTCCAGATACGCGAAGACGGAACCTACAACCTCATCAAAGAGAAATGGTTCGGCGACGACACAGCTGTCACCGCAGGAGACCTCAACTAGAAGCTGTCTTCCATCTCGGCGGCGTCCGACCGCGACTGCCCAGCACCGGTCAGCGGCCGTAGCGAGCAGCCAACCGCCTGCGGTCGAGCTTGCCGATGCCAAGCCGCGGCAGGGCGTCCAAGACGTGCATTTCGCGCGGCGCCGCGGTGGCGTCCAGGGTCTGCGCCACGTGCGCCCGAAGGTCTTTCAGCGTGGGTGCGGCGCTGCCGGCGGCCAGCACCACCGCAACGGCGACCCGCTGCCCGAGCCGCTCGTCCGGGACACCGAACACCGCGCACTCGGCGATCGCGTCATGCGTGGACAGCGCTGTCTCCACCAGTTGCGGCAGCACCGTCAGACCGCCGGTGCTGATCGCGTCATCCAGCCGGCCCAGCACCCGCAGGGCGCCCGAATCGTCAATGACGCCGACGTCGTCGGTGCGAAACCAGCCCGGCTCGGCGAACGGGTCGGGGCTGACCGGGTTGCGATATCCCGCGGCCAGGGTGGCACCGCCGATGACGATCCGCCCGGCCGTTATCCGCACCTGCACGCCGTCCAGCGCCACCCCGTCGTACACGCAGCCCCCGGCGGTTTCGCTCATGCCGTAGGTCCGCACCACCGTGATCCCGGCGGCCGCGGCTCGCTCGGCCACCCCTCGGGGCATCGGCCCGCCGCCGATCAGCACGGCATCGAATTCGGCCAGCGCCGCCGCGGCCGCCGGATGGCCAAGAGCCTTGTCCAGTTGCGCGGCGACCAACGAGGTGTAGCGCCGCCCGCTACCCAATTGTGCTACCGCAGAAGGTAGTTCGTCGACCAGAAGCTCAGGTGAGACCGCGACCGGCGTGCTGCCGGCAACGATGCCGCGCACCAGCACCTGCAGGCCGGCGACGTGGTATGCCGGCAGCGCAAGCAACCACCGGCCGGCGCCGCCGAGGCGGGCGTGGGTGGCCTGCGCGCTGGCGATCAGCGCGGCGGCCGGCAGCATCGCCCCCTTCGGGGTGCCGGTCGTGCCCGACGTCGACAGCACCACCGCCACGTCGTCGTCGATGTCATCGCCGGCCCGTAGCGCCGAGGTCAGCTCCGACGTGCGGCGCGCGTCGTCGGCCGGCACCGGCAGCAAGGCGCCGGCACCGGCCAGCGCGCCTTCCAGCTCGGCGAGCATCGACAACGCCCGCGGACCGGACCGGACCGGGGCGGGGCGCAGGACGGCGATGCGAACCCCTCAGTCCCGCACCCGGGAGTCACGCCGCAGCGGGTGATCGGCGGGCACCTGCACGAAGATCAACGTCACGCCGTCCGGATCGGTCACGTGCATCTCGTACAGCCCCCAGCTCTCCTGCCGCGCTTCGCGGGTGATCGGCACACCCCGGCTCTCCAACTCGGTCTGGGTGGCGTAGACGTCGCGCACCTGAAGCCACAGCGCACCGGGAAAACCGCGGTCACCCGACCCGGGCCTCGGGCCGTGACCAGCGAGTTCGATGAGGGACTGGCCTGCGTAGAAGACGGTGCCGGCACCGTACTCGCGGGCGACGGCCAGGCCGAGGTCGTCGCGGTAGAAGCTCACCGACCGCTGGTAGTCAGCCGGCCGGAACAGCACCCGGCTGGCCAGGATCTCCATACCCCGTGTCTATCATTAACCGCGCATTTTCCGACGATTGGGGCCGATCATCACCGAGAACGTCATCACCCATGAGACCACCCGCGACCTGCCCAACGGGCTGGGTATCGAGGAGGCGCTGAGCGAATCGGCCCGCGCCTACGAACTCGACCGGGCACACGTCTTCCACTCCTGGTCCGCGCAGGCTCAGATCACGCCGATGGTCATCAGCGCCGCAGCGGGCTGCTACGTCTGGGACGGTCAGGGCAATCGGCTGCTGGACTTCAGTTCGCAGATGGTCAACACCAACATCGGCCATCAGCACCCGCGGGTGGTGGCGGCAATCCAAGAACAAGCGGCCAAGATCTGCACCATCGCGCCGCAGCACGTCAACGCCGCCCGCTCGGAGGCGGCCCGGCTGATCGCCGAACTGACCCCCGGCGACCTCGACAAGGTCTTCTTCACCAACGGCGGTGCCGAAGCCGTGGAGCACGCGGTGCGGATGGCGCGGCTGCACACCGGCCGGCGCAAGATCCTGACCCGCTACCGCTCCTATCACGGCGGCACCGACACGGCGATCAACATGACCGGCGATCCGCGGCGGTTCGCCAATGACAACGCCAGCGCGGGCGTCGTGCACTTCTTCGGCCCGTTCCTGTACCGCACTGCCTTTTACTCGGCGAACGAGGCCGAGGAGACGCAACGGGCGCTCGAACACCTGGAACGCACCATCGTGCTGGAAGGGCCGTCGACCATTGCCGCCATCGTGCTCGAGTCGATTCCGGGCACCGCGGGCATCATGGTGCCGCCGCCGGGCTATCTGGCCGGTGTGCGCGAACTCTGCGACCGGTACGGCATCGTGTTCATCGCCGACGAGGTGATGTCCGGGTTCGGTCGCTCCGGCAAGTGGTTCGCGGTGGAGCACTCGCCCGGCGTGGTCCCGGATCTGCTGACCTTCGCCAAGGGCATCAACTCCGGGTACGTGCCGCTGGGCGGCGTGGCGATCAGCCGGCGTATCGCGGCTACCTTCGACGACCGCCCCTACCCGGGTGGGCTCACCTACTCGGGGCATCCGCTGGCCACCGCCGCGGCAGTCGCCACCATCGAGACGATGCGCGACGAGAAGCTGGTCGAGAACGCCGCGAACATCGGCGAGAACGTGCTCGGTCCCGGGCTGCGCCGGTTGGCCGAACGGCACCCGTCCATCGGCGAGGTGCGCGGCGCCGGAGTGTTCTGGGCGGTCGAGCTGGTTCGCGACCGCGCGACCCGCGAACCGCTGGCGCCCTACGGCGGAACCTCGCCGGCGATGACCGAGCTGGTGGGCGCCTGCAAGGCCGAGGGCCTGTTGCCGTTCGCCAACTACAACCGCGTGCACGTCGTGCCGCCCTGCACGGTGACCGTGGACGAAGCCAATACCGGTCTGGCCTGCCTGGACCGGGCGCTCGACGTCGCCGACGGCTACACCGTCTGACAGGCGCGTCAGCTCGGCTGGATCTTCTGCCGCTTCATGATCGAGTTGACCGCGCCCGGCGCGACGGTGTTGAGCGCCCTGACGGTGACGGCCACCCGCGGGGCGATCTGCACCGGCCTGGTGCGCGCCGCCGTGACCATCCAGTCGGCGGCCTCGCTCGCCGGCAGCGCCGGCAGGCCCTGGTAGGCCCGGGTCGGCTGGATCATCGGGGTGTTCACCAGCGGGTAGTACAGCGTGGTGGAGTGCACGCCCTGATCGGCCCACTCGGTTTCGATCACCCGGCTGACCGCCGAAAGCGCCGCCTTGGACGCGTTGTAGACGGCGAACAGCGGTGAGGCCTCGCTGAGCACCCCCCAGGTCGACACGTTGATGATGTGGCCGTCGCCGCGTTCGCGCATGCCCGGCGCGAACCCGCGGATCAGCCGTAGCGGGGAGTAGTAGTTCAGGGTCATGGTCCGTTCCACGTCGTGCCAACGGTCCAGTGACTCGCTCAGCGAGCGCCGGATCGACCTTCCCGCATTGTTGATCAGGATGTCGACGCCGCCGAGGTCGTGCTCGACCTTGGCGACCAGGTCGTCGATGGCGTCGAGGTCGGACAGGTCGCACGGCCGTGCCTGCGCTTGCCCCCCGGCGGTGGTGATCCGGTCCGCGACGGCGTCGAGCAGCTCCTGTCGGCGCGCCACCAGGACCACGGTGGCGCCGCGGCGGCCGAACTTCTCCGCGGCGGCTTCACCGATGCCCGACGACGCCCCGGTGATCAGAATCCGCTTGCCGGCCAGGTCGACGGACTGGCGGTACTGCTGGAACTTTTGCGGTACCGGCGGCCTCATGCCGGCCAGCAGCAGACGTTCGGAGAGCCGACGTAGCGGGGGCTTGCTCACATCGCGAGTCTAGGAGGCCGGTTCCTGCGGCCGCGACGCCGTCGCCGAGATCGACGTTCTGCACGCCCCTTCTCGCACTTTCCCGCCCAAACTCACGTTTGGGCGGGAAAGGGGGGGGGGGGGGTTAGAAGTAGCGGGGGAACTGCGACCAGTCGGGGGTGCGCTTCTGCAGGAAGGCGTCGCGGCCCTCGACGGCTTCGTCGGTCATGTACGCCAAACGCGTTGCCTCACCGGCGAACACCTGCTGTCCGACCAGCCCGTCGTCGATCAGGTTGAACGCGAACTTCAACATCCGCACAGCTTGCGGCGACTTGCCGTTGATCTCGGCGGCCCACTGCAGCCCGGTGTCCTCCAGGTCGGCATGGTCGACGACTGCGTTGACCGCACCCATCGCGTGCATCTGCTCGCCGGTGTAGGTGCGGCCGAGGAAGAAGATCTCGCGGGCGAACTTCTGGCCGGTCTGTCGCGCCAGATACGCGCTGCCGAACCCGCCGTCGAAACTGCCGACATCGGCATCGGTCTGTTTGAACCGGGCGTGTTCGCGGCTGGCCAGCGTCAGGTCGCACACCACGTGCAGGCTGTGCCCGCCGCCGGCGGCCCACCCGTTTACCAGGCAGATCACCACCTTCGGCATGAACCGGATCAGCCGCTGGACCTCGAGGATGTGCAGCCGCCCGGCACGGGCCGGGTCGACGGAGTCCGCGGTGTCACCGGACGCGTACTGATAGCCGGTGCGGCCGCGGATGCGCTGATCGCCCCCGGAGCAGAAGGCCCAGCCGCCGTCCTTGGGGCTGGGACCGTTGCCGGTCACCAGCACCACGCCGACGTCGGGGGACATCCGCGCGTGGTCCAGCACCCGATACAACTCGTCGACGGTGTGCGGCCGGAAAGCGTTGCGCACCTCGGGCCGGTCGAATGCGACCCGTACCGTCGGCTGCGGCACGCCGTCGTGCACATGCCGGTGGTAGGTGATGTCGGTGAGCTCGCCGACGGCGTCGACGGGCTGCCATCGGGCGGCGTCAAACGGGTTGTCGCTCATCCGGTTACCGTATCCGAGTGCTTATGCCCGCGGGCCTGCGCTGCCACGCCGACGCCCGACCCCTGCAGCCGGACTACCCGACCCCCCGGCCGGTGCCCGCCCAGAACCGGGCCCGCACCGCCTTCTTGTCCGGCTTGCCCAGCGCGGTCACCGGCAGCGAGTCCACGACCAGCACCTGCTTGGGTGACTGCACCGGACCCTTGCGCTCCTTGACCGCCGACTGAATCTCGGCGGTCATCGCAGCGACGGCCGCATCGTCGCCGCCGGCATCGGGCCGCAGCACCACAAGCGCCGTCACCGCCTCGCCCCACTTATCGTCGGGAGTGCCGATCACACACACCTGAGCCACCGCGGGGTGCTCGGCGACGACGTCCTCCACTTCGCGTGGGAAGACGTTGAACCCGCCGGTGACGATCATGTCCTTGGTCCGGTCGACGATGTACCAGAATCCGTCCTCGTCCTCGCGGGCCAGGTCCCCGGTGTGCATCCAGCCGCCGGTGAAGGTGCGCGCGGTCTCCTCGGGCAGGTTCCAGTACCCGCCGGCCAACAGCGGTCCGCTGATGCAGATCTCACCGACCTCGCCGCGCGGCACCGGCCTGCCGTCCACATCGAGCAGCGCGGTGCGCGCGAACAGGGTGGGTCGCCCGCACGACGTCAGCCGCTTCTCGTCGTGGTCGCCCTTGGCCAGGTAGGTGATCACCATCGGCGCCTCGGACTGCCCGTAGTACTGGGCGAAGATCGGGCCGAACCGCTCGATCGCCTCCCGCAGCCGCACCGGGTTGATCGCCGACGCCCCGTAGTACACCGTCTCCAGCGACGACAGGTCACGAGTTCGCGAATCGGGGTGATCCATCAGCGCGTACAGCATCGACGGCACCAGCATGGTGGCGCTGATGCGGCGCTCCTCGATCACCCGCAGCACCTCCGCGGGGTCGAATCGAGGCAGCACGATCATCTCGCCGCCCTTGACGATCGTCGGCACGAAGAACGCCGCACCGGCGTGCGACAGCGGCGTGCACATCAGAAACCGGGGGTGCTGCGGCCACTCCCACTCGGCGAGCTGGATCGTGGTCATCGTCATGATGCTCTGCGCGGTGCCGATCACGCCCTTGGGCTTGCCGGTGGTGCCGCCGGTGTAGGTGAGCCCACCGATGTGATCCGGTGGCAGGTCGGCGGCCACCAACGGGCGCGGCGTGTGCTTCGCGGCCTCGGCGGTCAGGTCCACTGCCGAAACTCCCGTTTCGGCGAGCGCCGCGGGCACCGGCCCGATCGTCAGGATCTGCCGGAGGCCGGGCACCTTCTCCAACAACCCCAGCGCGCGGTCGACGAACATCGGCACCGGATCGATGATCAGCGACGTGATGCCGGCATCGGAGAGCACATATGCGTGATCGTCCAGCGAGCCGAGAGGGTGTAGTGCGGTGCGCCGGTAGCCCCGGGTCTGGCCGGCGCCGATGATCATCAGCACCTCGGGCCGGTTCAGGGCCAGCAGGCCGACCGCGGTGCCGGTGCCCGCACCGAGTGCCTCGAACGCCTGAATGTACTGGCTGATGCGTTCGGCCAGCTGCCCGCCGGTCAGGGTGGTGTCGCCGAGGAACAGCACCGGCCGGTCCTTGTTGCGCTCGAGCGCGCCGACGGTCAGATGGCCGGAGTGGAGGGGATGGCGCAGCAAGTCGTCACTCATGACCGCCAGACTAGAACGTGTTACAGATCGCGCCATCGCCCAGGCCTCATTGACATTGCGGACGGTAGTGGCAGGCTCAAGCCATGTCCGATCTGCCTGAACCGAGTTTCCTCGACGAGCGGCTCGCCCACTGGGCCGCGACCAAGCCCGACGCCGAAGCAGTCACCTATCTCGACCGCACCTGGACCTGGGCGCAGTGGAACGACCGGATACGTCGGCTGGCCGGCGCGCTGGCCGACCTCGGTGTGCGGCGGGGTGACGTCGTGGCTTTCCTCGACAAGAACCACCCTGCCGGTGTGGAGCTGACGATGGCCGCCGCGTCGCTCGGCGCGGCCACCACGATGGTGAACTTCCGGCTTGCCGGTGAGGAGGTCGACTATGTGCTCAACGACTGCGGCGCAAAGGTGTTGGTGGTCGGCGCCGAGTTGCGTGAGACCGTCGACAAGATTCGCGACAAGCTGACCACCGTGGCCCACGTCGTGGAGCTCACCCCGGACGGCGCCGAAGGGGACGAGTACGAGGCGCTGCTGGCCGGCGCGACACCGCGCGACCGCGCCGACGACGTCGACCCGGACGACGTGTGCCTGGTGATGTACTCCTCCGGCACCACCGGTCACCCCAAAGGTGTTGCGCTGACTCAGCGCAACCTCCTCGCGCACACCATCAACGCCCACCACGGCTGGAGCTTCGACGAGGGCGACAAGAACATGGTGGCCATGCCGCTGTTCCACGTCGGCGGGTCGTCGTACATGCAGTTCGGCGTCCATGACGGGATGGCCAGCGTGATGACCCGCGACGCCGACGGTGCCGCACTGGCAGGCGCGATCCTCAAGGGCGCGAACCGGACTTTCCTGGTCCCGGCGGTGCTGGCCAAGGTACTCGAATCCGGCGACGACGCGATCAAGCTGTTCGGCAAACTCAAGAGCTACACCTACGGTGCATCGCCGATGCCGCTGCCACTGCTGCGTGCCGCGCTGAAAGCATGGCCGGACACCGATTTCATCCAGGTCTACGGGCTCACCGAAGTCTGCGGGGTTGTCACCAACCTGATGCCCGACGCGCACCGCGACGAAGCGCATCCCGAACGCCTCGTCAGCGCCGGCACGCCGGTTCCCAACACCGAGATCCGGGTGGTCGACCCCGACACCGGTGAGGACGTCCCGACCGGCGGGTCCGGCGAATTGTGGTTCCGCACACCGCAGCTGATGAAGGGATACCTCAACAAGCCCGAGGCCACCGCCGAGGCGATCACCGAGGACGGCTGGTTCCGCTCCGGCGACATCGGCCGGGTCGACGCGGACGGCTTCGTGTTCGTCGACGACCGGCTCAAGGACATGATCATCACCGGCGGGGAGAACGTCTACTCCATCGAGGTGGAACGGGTGCTCTCCGAGCACCCGGCGGTGATGGAGGTCGCCGTTTTCGGTGTGCCCGACAAGAAGTGGGGCGAGGCCGTCAAGGCGGTCGTCGCGCTGGAGGGCGAGGCCACCGAGCGCGAGCTGATCGACTGGTGTCGCGAGCACCTCGCCCACTACAAGTGCCCGAAGTCCATCGACATCATGGCGGCGTTGCCGCGCAACCCGACCGGCAAGATTCTGAAGAAGGAACTGCGAAAGCCGTTCTGGGAGGGCCGGGATCGGGCGACGGTCTGATCGGGACCTGTGCAGTCGACCGCACCACCGCTTGACGACGTCCTGGACCGACTGCACGTCGTCGCGCTGCCGATGCGGGTACGTTTCCGCGGTATCACCGTCCGCGAGGTGGCGCTGATCCAGGGCCCCGTCGGCTGGGGCGAGTTCGGCGCGTTCGGTGAGTACGCGCCCGCGGAAGCGGCCGCCTGGCTGGCGTCAGGCATCGAAGCCGCCTACACCGCGCCCCCGCCGGCGCTGCGGGAACGCATCCCGGTCAACGCCACCGTGCCCGCGGTCGGAGCCGCTCAGGTGCCCGAGATCCTGGCCCGGTTCCCCGGGGCGCGCACCGCGAAGGTCAAGGTGGCCGAACCCGGGCAGAGCCTTGCCGACGACGTGGACCGGGTGAACGCGGTGCGCGCGCTGGTCGAGACGGTTCGGGTGGACGCCAACGGCGGCTGGAGCGTGGCGGTCGCCGTCGAGGCGGCGCGGGCGCTGACGGCCGACGGGCCGCTGGAATACCTGGAACAACCCTGCGCGACGGTGCCTGAGCTGGCCGAACTGCGGCGACGCATCGATGTGCCGGTGGCCGCCGACGAGAGCATCCGCAAGGCCGACGACCCGCTGCATGTGGTGCGCGCCGGCGGCGCCGACGTCGCAGTGCTCAAGGTCGCCCCGCTGGGCGGGGTGCACGCCATGCTGGACATCGCATCGCAGATCGACATCCCGGTCGTGGTGTCCAGCGCACTGGACAGCGCGGTGGGTATCGGCCGCGGACTGCTGGCGGCCGCGGCGTTGCCGCACCTGGCCCACGCCTGCGGGCTGGGCACCGGCGGCCTGCTCGCCGACGACGTCTGCGAACCGACCGAGCCGGTCGACGGCTACCTGCCGGTGGCGCCGGCCACCCCGGATCCGGCACGGCTGATCACCCTGGCCGCCCCGCCCGCACGGCGACGCTGGTGGATCGAGCGCATCCGGGACTGCTACCCGCTGCTGTCCGCAGACCCAGAGGAGGATTCATGACCCAGATCGCCATCGTGCTCTACCCCGGCTTCACCGCACTGGACTTCATCGGCCCTTATGAGGTGCTGCGCAACCTGCCCGACGCCGAGGTGCGGTTCGTGTGGCACCAGGCCGGGCCCATCACCGCCGACTCCGGCGTGCTGGTCGTCGGAGCCACCCACTCGTTCGCCGAAACCCCTTCTCCGGACGTGGTTCTGGTGCCGGGCGGGATGACCAGCACCGAGCATGCCCGTGACGGCGAGTTGCTGGACTGGGTGCGCCGGGTGCACCAGACCTCCGCGTGGACGACATCGGTGTGCACCGGCTCGGTGATCCTGGGCGCCGCCGGTGTCCTCGACGGCCGGCGCGCGACCTCGCACTGGCTGGCGGTGCCGGTGTTGCGATCGTTCGGCGTGACGCCGGTCAGCGACTCGCGGATCGTGCACGAAGGCAAGGTCGTCACCGCCGCGGGCGTGTCCGCCGGCATCGACCTGGCGATGTGGCTGGCCGGTGAGATCGCCGGCGAACAACGGGCCAGGGCCATCCAGCTGGCCATCGAGTACGACCCGCAGCCGCCGTTCGACTCCGGGCACGTCTCCAAGGCCTCGGCGTCCACGCGGGCCGCCGCCACCGCGATGCTGTCCAAGGAGATGCTCACCCACGCCCAGATGGCGCCGTCGATGCTGCTGCTGTGGGATCAGGCGCTCAAGGCGGTGCGCTCCCGGCGCCATAAGATTCGGTCATGGGCATCCCCGAGGTAGACCCGACCGCGAGCTCCCCGATCCTGCGGGCCGTCGCGCGGCTGACCCTGTCCGGTCCCGGGCAGTGGTTTCTGCGCAACGTCTCCCCGCGGATCGACCCCCCGCTGCTGCGGTTGACGCGGGGCCGGGTGTCCTCGGCGTTGTTGACGCCGGAACTGCTGCTCACCCACATCGGAGCCAAGTCCGGTCAGCGCCGGGTGACGCCGTTGACCTACTTCACCGACGGCGACCGGGTGATCGTCATCGCCTCGAACTACGGCGGCGGCCGGCATCCCGCGTGGTACCACAACGTGAAGGCGAACCCGCAGGTCACCCTCGCCGCGGGCGGATACGAAGGCCGATTCGTCGCCGAGGAGGTCACCGGGGCCGAGCGGGATCGGCTCTGGGGGCTGGTCACCCAGTTCCTGCCCAATTACGCCAGGTACGAAGACATGGCCGGAGACCGCCGGATCCCGGTCGTCGCGTTCCGCGAGGTACCGTCGACGCCGTGAACCTGGCTTTCGACGACCGCGGCCGCGGCGCCCCGGTGGTGTTCATCGCCGGCCGCGGCGGCGCCGGGCGGTCGTGGCACCTGCAACAGGTGCCGGAGTTCCTGCGCAACGGCTATCGGACCATCACCTTCGACAACCGTGGCGTCGGCGCCACCGAGGACGCCGGTGATTTCGGGGTCGAGCAGATGGTGGCCGACACCGCCGCACTGATCGAGAAGCTCGACGTCGCGCCCGCGCACATCGTGGCGGTGTCGATGGGGTCCTACATCGCCCAGGAGCTGATGCTGGCCCGCCCCGAGCTGGTCCGCTCGGCGGTGCTGATGGCCACCCGGGGCCGGCACGATCGCGCCCGCGACTTCTTCCGCGACGCCGAACGCGCCCTGGTCTCCTCCGGCGTCGCGCTGCCTCCCGCCTACGACGCGAAAATCCGCTTGCTGGAGAGCTTCTCGCCCAGGACGCTCAGCGACGACCGGGCGGTGCGGGACTGGATCGACATGTTCACCATGTGGCCGACGAAACCGACCCCGGGACTGCTGGCCCACATCGATGCCGGCCCCACCGAGAACCGGCTGCCCGCCTACCGCAGCATCCAAACCCCGACGCTGGTCATCGGTTTCGCCGACGACGTGGTGCTGCCGCCGCACCTCGGGCGCGAGGTCGCCGAAGCCCTGCCCAACGGGCGCTACCTGGAGATCGCCGATGCCGGTCACCTCGGCTTCATCGAGCAGCCGCAGGCAGTGAACACCGCGGTGCTCAAGTTCTTCGCCGATACGCTGTAGTGGTGAACCCCTCGACGGCACAGGCCCGCATCGTCGTCGACGAACTCATCCGCGGCGGTGTTCGCGACGTGGTGCTGTGCCCGGGTTCCCGCAACGCGCCGCTGGCGTTCGCGCTGAGCGACGCCGACCGCGCCGGGCGCATCCGCCTGCACGTGCGCATCGACGAGCGCACCGCGGGGTTCCTGGCGATCGGCCTCGCCGTTGCCGGCGGTGCGCCGGTGCCGATCGCGATGACCTCGGGCACCGCGGTCGCCAACCTCGGGCCCGCGGTGGTCGAGGCCAACTATGCGCGGGTGCCGCTGATCGTGTTGAGCGCCAACCGCCCCTACGAACTGCTGGGCACCGGCGCCAACCAGACCTTCGAGCAGCTCGGCTACTTCGGCACCCAGGTGCGCGCGATGATCAGCCTGGGTCTGGCGCCGGAGGTGACCGCCTCCCCGCCCGATGACATGCCCACGCTCAACGCCCAGTGGCGATCGGCTACCTGCCGAGTCCTGGCTGCGGCCAACGGATCTCGCACCGCAAATGCCGGGCCGGTGCAGTTCGACATCCCGCTTCGCGAACCGCTGGTACCCGACCCCGGGAACGCGGCGGGCAACACGCTCGTTCCGTCCGGGCGCGACGGCGGCAAGCCGTGGACCTACACCCCGCCGGTCACTTTCGACCAGCCACTGGACATCGACCTGCGACCGGACACCGTGGTGATCTCCGGCCACGGCGCCGGCGTTCATCCCAACCTTGCCGCTTTGCCCACCGTCGCCGAGCCGACCGCACCGCCGGCCGACAACCCGCTGCACCCACTGGCGTTGCCGCTGCTGCGCCCGCAGCAGGTGATCATGGTGGGTCGCCCGACGCTGCACCGCCCGGTCGCCGCACTGCTCGCCGATTCGTCGGTGCCGGTCTACGCGCTGACCACCGGTCCGCGCTGGCCCGACGTATCCGGTAACTCCCAGGCCACCGGCACCCGGGCGGTCACCTCCGGGGAGCCGAACCCGGCCTGGTTGCGGCGCTGCGCCGAGGTGCACCGGCACGCCATCGACGCCGTGCACAGCCAGCTCGACTCGCACCCGCTGACCACCGGCCTGCACGTGGCCGCCGCGGTGGCCGCCGCGGTCCGCGCGGGTGATCAGCTGGTGCTCGGCGCTTCGAACCCGGTGCGCGACGCGGCCCTGGTCGGACTCGACGCGCATGGCGTACGGGTGCGCTCCAACCGCGGCGTCTCCGGGATCGACGGGACGGTGTCGACGGCGATCGGCGCGGCCCTGGCCCACGAACGCGTGCACGGCGCGGCCGGCCCGGGCGACCGCGCGCCCCGCACGATCGCATTGGTGGGTGATCTGACGTTCGTGCACGACAGCTCCGGGTTGCTGATCGGACCGACCGAACCCACCCCGCGGCAGTTGGCCATCGTGGTGTCCAACGACAACGGCGGCGGCATCTTCGAACTGCTCGAGACGGGTGACCCGCGGTTCTCCGACGTGTCGTCCCGGATCTTCGGCGCCCCGCACGATGTCGACGTCGGCGCCCTGTGCCGGGCTTACCACGTGGACAGCCGGCAGATCGAGGTCGGCGATCTCGCTGCGGCGCTGGGCGAGTCGTTCGACGGGATGCGGGTGCTGGAGGTGAAGGCCGACCGGTCGTCGTTGCGGGCGCTGCACGCGTCCATCAAGGCAGCGCTGTGAGGCGGCTGCGGCTCTGGCTTGCCGCGCTGCGGCGCATCGTCGATCCGCACCTGTTCGGTGAACCGGACGAGACCCGGGCGCAGCGGATCCTGCGCCGGGTGCGCATCGGCATCGTGATCGCCGCCTGCCTGATCACGCTGCAGTCGGTGCTGCTGGTGTTGGGTGCGTGGCGCGACGACCGCCAGATCGAACGCAACATGGGCGTGGCAGCCGCCCAGGTGCTCGACGCCGGACCCCGTCGTTCGACGATCGAGTTCGTCACCCCGGATCGGGTCACCTACCGGCCCGAGCTCGGGGTGCTGTACCCGTCGGAGCTGGACACCGGTATGCGCATCCTGGTCGAGTACGACCGCAACGACCCGAACCTGGTGCGGGTGCAGGACCGCAATGCCTCGCTGGCCGTCATTCCGGCCGGATCGGTCGCTATCGCCGGCTGGCTGATCGCCGGCGGGGCACTGATCGGGCTGACGTTTCTGCAGCGGCGTATCGACCGGTAGCGCCCGGCCCGCCTACCATCAACCCCATGGTGCGAATACTGCTGCGTGCGGTCGTGTTCCTGGGCTCCTCGGCGATCGGGTTGCTGGCGGCGGGCTGGCTGGTCCCCGGCGTGTCCCTGAGGTTTTCCGGGTTTCTGCTCGCGGTGGTGATCTTTGCCGCGGCGCAGGCGCTGCTCTCGCCGTTCATCCTCAAGATGGCCGATCGGTACGCGTCGGCGTTGCTCGGCGGTATCGGTCTGGTGACCACGCTGGTGGCGCTGATCCTCGCCTCGGTGTTGACCGACGGCCTGACGATTGACGGACTGGGCTCCTGGATCGCCGCCACCGTGGTCGTGTGGCTGGCGACGGCGCTGGCGACCATGCTGTTGCCGTTGCTGGTCCTGCGCGAGAAGAAGAACCAACCCCAGCCCTGACGTCCGGCCCGATTCAGCGCCGCGAGTACACCACCCGGGTCCGCAGAACGATGTCCTGCAGCGATCGCCGCTTCCGGTCCACGGCCACCGACAGCAGACCAACGGGAAAGACCAGGTAGGCGATCGCCCGCAGCAGCGCGACCGGTGCGCGCACCCGCCGGTCGTTGCGGCCGACCACGCGAAGACCCATTGTCACCGCACCCGCGGTGCGCCCCGAGACCGCCCAGCAGCTGGTGAGGTACAGGCACGCTACGCCGAGCGTGCCGAGGGTGGAGAACACCTTGCCGAGGGAGGGCAGCGTGAACTGCGCGGGGGAGAAGGCGAGCATGGCCAGCACCAGTCCGAAGTAGAGGCCGGCCAGGATCACCAACACCACCAGCAGGTCGATCACGGCGGCCAGCCCGCGGCTGACGATTCCCGCTGTCCGGGTCGCATCCGAGCAGCCATCCGACGCAGAAGGTGTCTGGGTCACCGCTGGTCTCGGTTCCGCCCCAGCATCCGGTCGACGATTCCCGAGACGACGTCGTCGGCACGCTCGCTCTCGCTGCGGATGTCCGTCATCACCTCGGCGGTGACCGAGTTCGTCGACTCCCTGATGATCACCGGCAGGTTGACGCCGTCGATCACCGTGTCGGCCAGCCCGATCAGGTCGATTCGGGCGATGATCGCGTCGATGTCCACGTCGGCGACGATCGCGTCGATGTCCACCCGCCGCCGGACCAGCTCGGTCAGGTCGATCTCATCGAGTACCCGCTCCACCACCGGCACCGCGATCGAGGTCACCAACGACTGGATCTGGTTGACACCTTCTGCCACCACGAGGCGCACCCACGAGCCGACCACCGGCAGCGTCGTCACCCGCCGATAGGCCGCCACCAACGCCGTGCTCGGCTCAGGCCGACTGGATGAGCTGGTCCAGCCAGTCATTGTCATAGATGTCGATGATCTCGTCGTTGGTGAGGTCGTAGACCGTCGGCGTGCCCACGTTCAGCGGGTCGATCGTCCACAGAGCGCCGAAGTTGGAGTCGTCCATTTCGAAGGTGTCGACCACCACCTCGCCGTCGGCGATGCTGTTGGCCGCCGCGGTCGGAATCCCGGCCTCGCGGGCCATCTCGGCCAGTTCGTCGTCGGACGGCCCGAATCCGCTGGGATCCTGGTTGGCCCACAGCGCCCGGACGAAGTTCTGGTACTCCACCCCGGACGCTGACGAGTCCGCGGCGATGAACATCGCGTTGCTGACCCGGGCCGAATAGTCGCTGTCGCTGTCGAGGAAGGTCAACGGCCGATAGGTCACCTCGAGCTGCCCCATGCCGATGTAGGCGGCCATCTTGGCACCGAAGTCGTCCTGCAGGTCGGCGCAGTGGCTGCACTGCGGTTCGGTGAAGATCTCTAGCTGAACCGGGGCGGTGTCGAACCCGGCGACAACGCCGTACCCGTCCCCGGTGAGAGCCACGGGCGGCTGCTGCGGGTCCGGCACTGCGGTCCCGACGACCTGGTTGGTGCAGCCCCCGACGACGAGCGCAGTCGCCGTCAGGAGCGCGGCAGCGTGGGTCACGCGCATATGGAATCGACCTTTCTTCAGGCGCCAGCCTAGTGACTTCCGGGCACCACGCACCAGGAGCGCCGTTGCCGGCTACCTGCCCGCCATCACTTCATCGAGCCAGTAGTCGTCGTCGATGTCGATCTTCTTCTCGATGTTGGAGTCGTAAACCGTTGGTGCGCTGTGACTGTCGAACGCATCATCCATCAGCAGGTCGAAGTTCACGTCTTCCATCAGCTCGGCATCGACCGCGACGTCCCCGTCAGCGATGTCGTCGACGACCGCGCTGGGCAGGCCGCTGTCGTCGGCCACTTCCGCGACATCGAAGTCCTCCGGCCGGGGCGAGAGTCGCGGGTACTCCAGGTGCAGTGCGGCGACGAAGTCCTGGAACGCCGCCGCCGACGTGCCGGGCCGCGCTGCCAGGAACATCGCGTTGCTCAGCACCGCGGAATGGTGGGTGTACCGGGTGTCGAGGTAGGTCAGCGGCCGGTAGGTCACCGCGAGCCGGCCGGATCCGATCAACTCGGCCAGCTGTTCGCCGTGCTCGCGCTGCAGAGCAATGCAGCGGGCGCATTGCGGTTCGGTGAAGATGACCAGTTGCCGCATGGCTTCCGGAAACCCGGCGGTGATGCCGTAGCCGTCCGGGGTGGTTGCCACGCCGGGGCCGCGAGGGTCCGGCTGCGCGGTGCCGGAGATCCGTTGCGTACAGCCGGTGAGTGCCAGTAACAGGCCGAGCAGCAGGACAACCGGGACCAGTGGCCCCGATCGCCGTACCCGCATGCCAGACGAGGGTAGTGCGGCGCTGCCGAGTTCGTCGGCAATGAGCTCTTTCAGTGTCGTATCCCCGCCCGCAACCGTCTGGACAGGTACCGCTGCCATCTTGAGGGCGTGCGCGTCGCGATCGTTGCCGAGTCCTTTCTCCCGAATGTCAACGGCGTCACCAACTCGGTGCTGCGGGTAATCGAGCATCTGCGCCGAACCGGACACGAAGTTCTGGTCATCGCACCGGACACCCCGCACGGTCAACCGGCGGCCGATCGGATTCACGACGGAATCCGGGTACACCGGGTGCCGGCGCGGATGTTCCCCAAGGTGACCTCACTGCCGTTGGGGGTGCCGCGGCCGCGGATGGTCGGCGTGCTGCGCGGCTTCGGCGCCGACATCGTGCATCTCGCGTCGCCGGCCCTGCTGGGTTACGGCGGACTGCACAGCGCGCGATATCTGGGCGTGCCGACGGTCGCGGTGTTCCAGACCGACATCGCCGGGTTCGCAAAGAGTTACGGCGTCGGTGTCGCGTCCCGGGCGGCCTGGGCGTGGACCCGACATCTGCACAGCCGCGCCGACCGCACCCTGGCGCCGTCCACCTCGGCGATGGAAAACCTTGTCGCCCAACGCGTGCCGCGGGTGTTCAAATGGGGACGGGGTGTCGACGTGGCCGGGTTCGCACCGTCGGCGCGAGATGAGGGGCTGCGCCGGCGCTGGTCTCCGCAGGGCAAGCCGGTTGTGGGGTTCGTCGGCCGGCTGGCGCCCGAGAAGCACGTCGAACGGCTTTCGGCGCTGGCCGCTCAGCCCGACGTCCAGCTGGTCATCGTCGGCGACGGCGTCGATCGAAGCAAGCTGGAAAGGGTTCTCCCGACAGCGGTTTTCACCGGAGCGCTGTACGGGAAGGAACTGGCGGCCGCCTACGCCAGCATGGACGTTTTCGTCCATCCGGGCGAGCACGAGACGTTCTGCCAGGCGGTGCAGGAGGCGATGGCATCCGGGCTGCCGGTGATCGCACCGAACGCGGGCGGACCGCGGGATCTTGTGGCGCCGTACCGGACTGGTCTGCTGCTGGAAGTCGACGAGTTCGAGTCCAGGTTGACCGAATCCGTGCAGCATCTGATCGCCGAACGGCATCGGTACTCGGTGGCGACGCGGCGCAGCGTGCTGGGCCGCACCTGGCCTGCGGTCTGCGAACAGCTGCTCGACCACTACGACGCGGTGCTGGCAGCCCCGCCCAACCGGGCCCGCCGCCGCCTCGCGGCCTGACCCACCGGTAGCGTCGAGGCGGTGAGCCGCGCGACGCTTGACAAGGATCCCCGCGAGGTGGCGTCGATGTTCGACGCGGTGGCACGCCGCTACGACATCACCAACACCGTGCTGTCGATGGGCCAGGACCGGCTGTGGCGGCGGGCCACTCGGGCGGCTCTGGGAATCGGGCCCGGTGACACGGTGCTGGACCTGGCCGCCGGGACGGCGGTGTCGACTGTGGAGCTGGCGGCGTCCGGAGCGTGCTGCGTGGCCGCCGACTTCTCGGTCGGCATGTTGCATGCCGGAGCCGCCCGCGCGGTGCCGAAGGTGGCCGCCGATGCGACCAGGCTGCCCTTCGCCGATGGCGTGTTCGACGCGGTGACAATCAGTTTCGGGTTGCGCAACGTTGTCGACCACGCCGCCGGGTTGCGCGAGATGGCGCGGGTGACGCGGCCGGGTGGCCGGCTGGTGGTGTGCGAGTTCTCCACCCCGGCGCACGGGTTGTTCGCGACGGTCTACAAGGAGTACCTGATGCGGGCGCTGCCCCGGATGGCTCGTGCGGTGTCGTCGAACCCGGACGCCCACGTGTATCTGGCCGAGTCGATCCGCGCCTGGCCGGACCAGGCCGAGCTGGCGCGGCGCATCGCCGCCGCCGGGTGGTCGGCTGTGCGGTGGCGCAACCTGACCGGCGGCATCGTCGCCCTGCACGCGGCCACCAGGCCAATCTGACACGAGCCACCAGGCCAATCTGACACGAGCCACCAGGCCAATCTGACACGAGCCAGTAAACCCGTCAGCTGAACGGCGGGCGCCCGTCGAACCGTCGCGATCCGGCGCCGGCCTTTCGCCACAGCCGCGCCACCCGGTCGGCGTCCTCCTCGGTGACCAGGTTCCCCATCACCCGCACCGCGATGGCCATCATCGCCGGCGACCGCATCGCCACCGGCCCCACCGTCGGCAGGAATCGCGGGATCGTCAGCAGCAGCGCCAGCCGGCGCGCCACCGAGAAGCCGGGCCCAAAGTACTGGCGCAGCAGCTCCGGCCACGCCGTCGAGAAGTCGCCGGTTCCCAGCAGTTCGGCGGCCAGTCGACCGGTTTCCAGCCCGTAGTCGATGCCCTCGCCGTTGAGCGGGTTCACGCAGGCGGCGGCATCGCCGATCAGCATCCAGTTCGGCCCGGCGACTCCGGACACCGCACCGCCCATCGGCAGTAGTGCCGACAGGCCCGCGCGCGGCTCACCGTCGAAACCCCACTCGTCGCGACGCAGCGCCGCGTAGTAGGACATCAGCGGGCGCAGCGCCGCATCTGCCGGGCGTTTCGACGTCGCCAGTGCCCCGACACCGATGTTCACCTCGCCGTTTCCCAGCGGGAAGATCCAGCCGTAGCCCGGTAGCACCCTGCCTTCGGGCGAGCGAAGTTCCAGGTGCGAGGTAATCCACGGCTCCGCGCTGCGGGGCGTGGCGATGTACCCGCGGATTGCCACGCCGTACACCGTCTGCTGATGCCACTTGCGGCCCAGAACCCGGCCCAGCGTGGAGCGGGCACCGTCGGCGACGATCAACTCTCTGCAGCCGACGACCGCACCCGTTTCCAGCGTCAGCGACTCAACCCGTCCTGACGAATCATGCTGTACGGAAACCGCTTTCGCTCCGAGCAGCATCTTAGCCCCGTCGTCCACCGCGACCGAACGGATCCGGTCGTCAAGCTCGGTGCGCGGCACGGCACTGCCCCTGGGCGGAAACGACGGCCCCGACCAGGGCACCTCGACGTCCGCGCCGAAACCCGACAACCGCAACCCGTGGTGCCGGATCCGGGTGTCCAGCCAGCCGCCCAGCCCGAGGCGCTCCAACTCTGCCACCGCCCGCGGGGTCAGGCCGTCGCCACAGGCCTTGTCGCGGGGGAACTGCGCGGAATCGATCACCAGGACGTCGCGGCCCCTGCGCGCAGCCCAGGCCGCCGCGGCCGAGCCCGCGGGTCCGGCGCCGACGACGACCACATCCGCGCTTACTCGATCCATGCGCACCAGTATGTTGGAGCAATGCGGACACCGGCGACTGTGGTGGCGGGGGTGGACTTCGGCGACGCGGCTTTCGCCGCCGATGTCCGCGACGGCGTCGCGCGGATCGAAGATCTGATGTCCACCGAGCTGGGCAAGGCCGACGCACTCATGGCAGAGGCCGTCCAGCATCTCTTCCACGCCGGGGGCAAGCGGTTCCGACCGCTGTTCACCGTGCTGTCCGCGCAGCTCGGGCCCGAACCCAACGCGTGGCAGGTCACTGTCGCCGGGGCGGTCATCGAGTTGGTGCATCTGGCCACGCTGTACCACGACGACGTGATGGACGAGGCGCAGGTGCGCCGGGGGGCGGCCAGCGTCAACGCGCGGTGGAGCAACAACATCGCCATCCTCGCCGGTGACTATCTGTTCGCGACCGCTTCGCGGCTGGTCTCGCGGCTTGGCCCGGATGCGGTGCGGGTGATCGCGGAGACCTTCGCCGAGCTGGTCACCGGCCAGATGCGCGAGACGCGCGGGGCAGCCGAGGGAGTGGACTCGGTGGAGCACTACCTGAAGGTGGTGTACGAGAAGACGGCTTGTCTGATCGCGGCGTCCGGCCGGTTCGGCGCCACCTTCTCCGGTTCAGATGACGAGCAGATCGAACGGCTGAGCCGCCTCGGCGGCATCGTCGGTACCGCTTTCCAGATCTCCGACGACATCATCGACATCACCAGTGACCCGGACGAGTCCGGCAAAGTGCCCGGGACCGACTTGCGCGAGGGTGTGCACACCCTGCCGGTCCTCTACGCGCTCCGCGAAACCGGTTCCGACGCCGAACGACTGCGTGCCCTGGTGGACGGGCCGGTGGACAACGACGACGATCTGGCCGAGGCATTGACGCTGCTGCGGCGTTCGTCGGGCCTGGTGCAGGCGAAGCAGACCGTCGCCCGCTACGTCACCCAGGCCCGAGACGAACTGGCTCAGCTGCCTGCGGGCCCCGGTCAGAAGGCCTTGTCCACCTTGGTGGACTACACCGTAAATCGGCACGGTTGAGCATGGAACCTGAGTCTGCGAAGTCGGTAGGAGGAAACTGATGACGTGGCATCCGCATGCCAACAGGTTCAAGACGTTCCTTCTGCTGGTCGGGATGTCGACGCTGATCGTGTTCATCGGCGCGTTGTTCCGCAACACCGCGATCCTGGGCCTGGCCGTGCTGTTCGCGGTCGGAATGAACGTCTATGTGTACTTCAACAGTGACAAGCTGGCGCTGCGTGCGATGCACGCCCAGCCGGTCAACGAGCTGCAGGCCCCGGCGATGTACCGCATCGTGCGCGAGCTCGCCAACACCGCGCATCAGCCGATGCCCCGGCTCTACATCAGTGACACCGCTGCGCCGAACGCCTTTGCCACCGGGCGTAACCCACGCAACGCCGCGGTCTGCTGCACGACCGGCATCCTGCAGATCCTCAGCGAACGGGAGCTGCGCGCGGTGCTGGGCCACGAACTCTCGCACGTCTACAACCGCGACATCCTGATCTCCTGCGTGGCGGGCGCGCTGGCGTCGGTGATCACCGCGCTCGCCAACATCGCCGTCTTCGCGAGCATGTTCGGCGGCAACCGCTCCGGCGGCGCGAACCCCTTTGCCTTGTTACTGGTTTCGCTGCTCGGCCCGATCGCCGCGACGGTGATCCGGATGGCGGTGTCGCGGTCCCGCGAGTACCAGGCCGACCAGTCTGGCGCCGAGCTCACCGGCGACCCGCTGGCGTTGGCGTCGGCGTTGCGCAAGATCAGTGACGGAGTGCAGGCCGCGCCGCTGCCGCCGGAGACACAGTTGGCAGACCAGGCGCACCTGATGATCGCCAACCCGTTCCGGGCGGGGGAGAAGATCGGCAAGCTGTTCTCCACCCACCCGCCCATCGCCGACCGCATCGCCCGGCTCGAGGAGATGGCCGGCCGCGGGCCGGGTCCGTACCTTTAGGCAACCAGGTAACGCTGCATACCCCGATCACGACCTCTAGGGTGTGTCAGTTGTGTCAGTGTTGAGCAGAATCCTGATCGGCTGCGCCGCCGCGGCGGTGGTCGTGACCGGCTGGCCGGGTGTGGCCGGCGCGCAGCCGTCCCCGGAGCCGCCGCCGGCCCCGCCCGACGTCAACGCTTTCACCCCGGTCAATCCGATGGACTTCGCCGAGGCCGATGGCAGCTGGTACGCCTTCAGCGTGCCGGGCGGAGTGACATGCGTGCTGCAGCGCAACGGAGGCTACGGCTGCAACGGCCCGCTCCCCAATGCGCCCAATGGTGCGAATCTGGTCAGCGGCGGGTTGAGTGGTCCTCCGGGTTTCTCCACCACCGACCGGCCGGTGTTCGGCATGGTGGCCGACGCCAAGCCGCTACCGGCTGGTTCCCGGATCAGCTTCCAGACAATCAGCTGCGGCACCGACGGCGTGATGACGGCCTGCGTGAATGCCCGAGATCAGTCCGGCTTCGTGATCAGCCCCGGCGCCACCTACCTGGTCGGCACCACCAATCCGCTGCTGGACCGCCCGGACGGAAATCGGCCTTTCTGAGTTCGCGGATGAGTTCGGGTCAGAACCCGGACCCGAAGACCTCGTGTCCCGGCTTCTCGGCACTCAGCCCGTGGTAGGCCTGTTCGACGGTGGAACCGTGGTTGATGACGGCGTCTACCTCGCGGGCGATCGGCATGTTCAGTCCGTACTTCTCGGCGAATTCCATGACCACACTGGCCGCCTTGACGCCCTCGGCCACTTGGTTCATCGACTCGATGATCTCGGCGATCGGCTTGCCCGAGCCGAGTTGTTCGCCCACGAATCGGTTGCGGCTGCGTTGGCTGGTGCACGTCACGATCAGGTCGCCCATTCCGGCTAGTCCGCTGAAGGTGTCGCGCGCGCCGCCGGCGGCCTCACCGAGTTTCGACATCTCGCGCACCGCCCGGGCCATCACCATGGCACGGGTGTTCTCGCCGATTCCCAGCGAGTAGCCCATCCCGACGGCGATGGCGTAGACGTTCTTCAGCGCTCCGGCCATCTCGACGCCCACCACGTCGTCGGTGGTATAGGTGCGGAATCTCTTGGTGCGGAACAGCTCCGCGAGCCGGCTGGCCAGATGGGGGTCGGGCATCGCCAGCACCGCGGCTGCGGCGTAGCCCTCGGCGACCTCCCGGGCGATGTTCGGCCCGGCCAGGATGCCGGCCGGATGCCCGGGCAGCACCTCGTCGACCACCTGGCTCATCCGCAGGTTGGTACCCTGCTCGAGGCCCTTGACCAACGAGACCACCGGCACCCACGGCCGCAACTCCTTGGCGAGCTCGGTCAGCACGCCGCGGAAGCCGTGCGAGGGCACCCCCATCACGACGACGTCCGCGCTGTTGGCCGCTTCGGAGAAGTCGGTGGTGGCCCGCAGTCCGTGGGCCAACTCCACCTCGCCGCCCAGGTAGCGCTCGTTTTTGTGGTTGTCGTTGATGTCGTCGGCGGTCTCCTGCGAGCGCACCCACTGCAGTGTCGGCCCTCGCCGTGCGCAGATGTTGGCCACGGTGGTGCCCCAGGAGCCTCCTCCAAGAACGACGACTTTGGGAACGCGTTGTTCAGGTGCCATGGCGATCAGGGTATGACCGAGTTCGGTCATGCACCGGCAGTTCACGAACCTTGGTGTGTGCAGCCTTCAGAGCGCGACAAGTTCGAGGACAGTTTCCAGTCCCGCGAGCCGCCTGGCCGACCGGATCAGCGGTAGTTGACGAACTGCAGCGCCACATCCAGGTCGGCGCCCTTGAGCAGCTTGATGACGGCCTGCAGGTCATCGCGCTTCTTGGAGCTGACTCGGACCTCGTCGCCCTGGATCTGGGCCTTGACCCCCTTGGGGCCCTCGTCGCGGATCAGCTTGGTGATCTTCTTGGCGTTCTCGCTGCTGATCCCCTCCTTGATGGAGCCGGTGACCTTGTAGGTCTTGCCGCTGGCCTGTGGGTCACCGGCGTCGAACGCCTTCATGGAGATGTCGCGGCGAATCAACTTCTCCTTGAACACGTCGACGGCGGCCTTGACGCGTTCCTCGGTCGAGCTGGTCAGCTCGATGGATTCCTCGCCCTTCCAGGCGATGCTGGTGTCAGTGCCGCGGAAGTCGAAACGGGTAGACAGCTCCTTGGCGGCCTGGTTCAGCGCGTTGTCGACCTCTTGCCGGTCGACCTTGCTTACGACGTCGAAGCTTGAATCCGCCATCAGATTCTGTCCTCCTGGGTGGTTGGTGCAGTTGGGTTGTTGTCGGGCTGTCCGGGTGGATGGTGCGTTTTCCTCCTGGGACCATCCTCGTTGTACCCTGCTACTCGCACCAAACCGGCACCGGTGGGTGTGCAGTATCAAGGCAGGTTGCCCGAGCGGCCAATGGGAGCGGACTGTAAATCCGTCGGCTTACGCCTACACAGGTTCGAATCCTGTACCTGCCACCCAGGTCAGGCCCGGTTTACGCCGGGTCTGCTTTCGTTTCGAGGACCGCCCGTCCGCAGTGCGTCCGCAGTAGATTTCGCCGCAGCGTCGAAAGCGGTCGCCGCAGCATCCAAATCGTCCGGGTACAGGTGCGCGTAGCGGTCCAGCGTCAGCACCGCCGACTTGTGCCCCAGCAGCTTCTGAACCACCTTTACGTTCGCCCCGGACCTGATAGCCAGCGAGGCGCACGTGTGCCGCAAGTCGTGAAGCCGGACACCCTCGCAGCCGTCGACAGCGGCCGTCGCTTTCTGGAACGTGTAGCGGGCCTGACCGAGCGTCAGGTACCCGCCGCTACGCGCTGAACGCGGTGGCCGGCCCACGATGGGAGTTCCCACGACGCACAGCCTGTTGTGTCCCGCAACCAGCGGAGCAGGGTCAGCCCGCACGTTCTGTCGGCCTGTTATCTCAAGGCTGGCGCGGGGAACCCTGCTCCGACCCTAGTGATATCGATCTAGCTCGATTCCGTCCGATCGGTTCGAGCCAACTCGGCGACCGTCGCTGCGAGTGTCCCGTTCGCCACGGTGTGAGCGCGATGTCGGCCAACTCACTTTGTGGAGTACTAGAGCGGGCGTTCGGCGGTAAATTTTTGGCTGGGTTCAGCCCAGATCATCGGCCGTTCGGAGCAATTTGTCGGCCGTTGAGCGCATCATATGTGTTATGGCTGGCAACGACGATGTGCGACATTACCGACGCCGTGGGTGCCACACTGGTATGCAGTACAGGTTGACTTGATCAGGTGGTGGAGATGACCAAGATCGCATCCTTGTCCGATGCCGAGCTCCGGGCGCGGCGTGAGGAGATCTTGAATCGACTTGGTGCGTCGATTGAAGACCTGCGCGCCAAGGCTCGCAGTTACGCTCTCGTCGGCGAGGAACACGACGCGTGGGAGCAGCTCGAATCCATCGCATTCCTATTGGGGGAGACCCGCGCATAGGGCGGACCCCATGCCGCTGAACCACCAGCAGTTCAACGCGAAAGTGCTGGAGTTCGCCTCAGACATCGGGCGAGCGCTCAGTTGTTTCCACGAGCAATCCTGGAGTGGCGAGATAACCGTCGCCGAGCCGGATAGCGATCGGCTTCGTGCTGTAATCGATGCCAAGGTCAACCTGCGTGCGCCGGGTGAGGGTGAGGGTGACAACACCCTGGCGGTGTTTTCGGTCATCTACAAACTCTGCGTCGATTCGTATGGCCACCACCTTGCCGTCGAGCACTCCTCGTTCGTGTTGAAGGCCAAGCTCGACCGCACGCCTATCATCCGTTGGGATTACGACCGGGAAGCTCGCAGCAAGCCAAGTTCGCACCTACAGATGACCGCCCATCGTGGCGCCTTGTCACATCTGCTGTCGCGACTCAATCATGAGACGCCGCATAGCGTTGAGTCGTTGCACAT
This sequence comes from uncultured Mycobacterium sp., assembly GCA_964513475.1. Classification (GTDB taxonomy): domain Bacteria; phylum Actinomycetota; class Actinomycetes; order Mycobacteriales; family Mycobacteriaceae; genus Mycobacterium. The sequence goes on from CAZEMS010000008.1 coordinate 50,500, forward strand.
GCCCATGGGCGGCGATCGCTTCCGCCCTTGCCTAGAAGACATCGTCGAGTTCCTCATACGCGATTGCGGATTCGGGGGCGGTGAAAACTGGCGAGAGACTCTGCGATCGGGGCGAGCCAAGTGGCGGAGAATCCAAACCCGCGCGGTCGTACGAGATGCGCCGGCGGAAGCTGCGTCACAACTCCGGGCAATGGGTTATACCGTCTCCCCTCCCGAAGGCGGTCACCCCCAAGAACGAACAGAAAGGCTGACAGCCTGGTAGGAGCAGTCGCCCGGCTGTAGGTTCAGCAAGTTCTTGCAACGGGAAACGTGGAGACGGTGTGGACCTTGCCGATCGGCCTGTCGATGGTGTTGGCGGGCCTGGCGTTGCTGATGGCTCTCGGCTCACTGTGTTGGCAGATTGATTCGTGGCGCCCCAGTGGACCGGGGCTCACCGTGCGCAGCCGGGCCGGTGCCGCGGCCGGCGGGGCGCACTGATCATCATTGAGGCCAAGAACGGGGCCGGCTGTCCGCCGAGATCCAGGGCTGTGGGTTCGACCTCCCGGGTGGGCGCCAGATCGTCTGCCTTTACGACTGCTTCGGGCAACCCTTTCGCCTGCCAGCCCAGCTACCAGCGGGCGGCACGGTCGACTTCCACTACAATCCCCGCGACGTGCTGGTGCCGTTCATCGACGAGGGCATCGACGGTGCGGGCGTTCGCGCTTTTTTGCAAACGGGCTACGGCCGCATTCGAAGTGACCCGTTCCACCTAGGCCGGATGCTCAAAGACACTCGCTGCCGCCAACGAGAACCGGTAGCCTTTCGTTCTCCCCGGCCGATCGGAAGAGGCGAACTTGGCCACAGATCTCCATCGCATATGCACCCGCCTATGACCGATGGGCTCGCCTGAAGCCAGGTGTCGCAGGTTCGAATCCTGTACCTGCCACCCAGGTGACGCGATCCTCCCTCATCAGGCACTTCGCCGCTAGGCTGTGGTAGCTGAGTTGTTGTACCGCTGCTGTTAGGGGCGGCCATGATCGGGTCTGGTCCGGCTGAGGGTCGTGGGTACATGACCCTGGCATGGTGGGCGCGCGCCGCGGTGGGGGCGGTGTTCGCGGTCAGTGCCTTGAACTGGGTGGGGTGGGCGACCGGTGTCGAGACCCTGACGCGGGTCTTCCCCTCCTGGCCGCGGATGACGCCGTGGACTGCGCTGCTCCTGGTTGGGCTGGGTGCGGCGATCCTGTTGCAGTCGGGGCGACCGTCACGCGTTCGAGTGCGGGCGGGGCGCGGCGTGGGCGCGGCGGCCGGCGTTCTGGCGGCAGTGTTCCTCGCCGAGTACCTCGCCAACAGCTCGTGGGGCCTGGATCGGGCGTGGTTCTCCGAGACGGTCGGGCTGCTGCAGGCTTCGTGGCCGGGTCGTCCGAGCCCGCAGACGGTGTCGGCGGTGCTGATTCTGTCCCTCGCAGTCGTGCTGATCCGCGTCGATCGTCGGTGGACCAGGGTTGTGTGGCCGCTGAGCCTGGCGGCTGCCTTGGCGATTCCGGCGTTCGCTGTTCTGGCCTACATGTTCGACGCGACCCGGCTGGTGATGGCTGCAGCCTCAACGGGGATGGGGATCGCCACCGCCTGCGGTCTGGCACTCCTTGTCGCCGCAACACTGGCGACTCGTCCGGATCGCTATCCGGTCGCATGGCTGCTGGCCCGGCCGGACAGATGGACGTTGGTGCGCTTGGGCGGGGTGCTCGCCGGGCCGCCGATCCTCATCGTGCTGTCGCATCTGACGTTTCTGGCTCTCGGTCTGCGCGACGACCTGGCCTGGGTCCTGGCGGTCGCGGCGAGCACCGTCGTTGTCGGCGTGGCGACGTTCTACCTGAGCCAGCGCGAGCAGAAGTTGTTGATCGACAGGGAACGATTGAGCTGGCAACGCGCCGAGTCTGAGCAAGAACGCGCTGAGGCTCAAGCGCTCTACCGCAGTCTGCTGGAGGCGGCTCCCGATGCGTTGGTCATCGTGGGACCGGACGGACGCATCGTGCTTGCCAACGCCCAAACCGACCAACTGTTCGGCTACCCGCGCGAACAGCTGATCGGCAACACCATTGAGATGCTCATGCCGCCGCGGTTTCGGAAGAAGCACGTTGCGCATCGCGGCGGCTTCTTCGCTGACCCCACGGTGCGACCGATGGGCGCCGACCTGCAGTTGTGGGGGTTGCGCCGGGACGGAACCGAGTTCCCGATCAGCATCAGTCTGAGTCCCTTGCACCTGGAGCACGGTCTGCAGGTGGTGGCGGCGATTCGCGATGTCACCGAACGCTACGAGTTCGAGCAACGGCTGCGGCGCCAGCGGCGAGACCTGATCGAAGCTCAACAGGAACTCGAGACGGAGAAGGAACGGTTCGAGTCGGTGGTGAGCAAGATGCCCTCGGCGATCTCGGTTCGTGATTCGCAGCACCGCTACACGATGGTCAACGATGCGTTCTGCCAGTTGTTCGGTCACGACTCGGTCGAGGATGTGATCGGCCGGACCGAGGACGAGATCCTGCCCCCCGATGCTCTGCAGCGCTCACGGCTGGCCGCGGACGCGCTCCTGGGTGGGGAGAGTTCGTGGGAAGAGGAGTCGATTCACCTTGGGGTGCAGGAGATCTCGGTCCTCACCCAGCGCTTTCCGTTGCGCAGTTCGACCGGTGCGGTCGAAGAGCTGGTGACGATTCGAACTGACGTCACACACCGCAGGAGGATCGAGCGGGAAGCCGCGGAGCGGGCCAAGTGGCAGGAACGAATCGGTACAGCCATCCTCGACGGGAATCTCTTGGTCTACTCGCAACCTATCGTCGACATCTCCACACGTGACACCGTCGACGAGGAGTTGCTGGTACGGCTGCGCGCCGCCGACACCGGTGAGATCCTGCTCCCGGCGGCCTTTCTTCCGCAGTGTGAGAAACACGGACTGATGCCGTTGATCGACCGCTACATGGTCGGCCGGGCAATCGACCTGGCCGGCACCGGCAGGCACGTGTGCGTGAACATCACCGGCCAGACCATCGCCGACGCAACGGCAATGAAGACCATTCTGGAGTCCCTCAGTGTCGCCGGCCCCGAGGTCACCGGCAAGATCATCTTCGAGATCACCGAGACAACCGCCCTTGCTTCGCCCGCGTCCGCCAAGGCGTTTTCGGTGCGAATGCGGAGTCTGGGTTGCCAGGTGGTTCTCGACGATTTCGGGACCGGCTACGGCACCTTCACCGAACTGCGCAACCTCGATCTCTACGCGCTGAAGATCGATCTGAGCTTCGTGCAGAGGTTGCTCGAGGACAGCGACGACGAACGCGTCGTGAACACCATCGTCTTCGTTGCGCGGGCCTACGGACTCACCACGATCGCCGAGGGTGTCGAGACGCCGGAGGTGCTGGACCGGCTTTCCGAGTTGGGAGTGGATCGCGCCCAGGGGTATCTCTTCGGCCGGCCGGCGCCGATCGTCGCGTGAGGAGTGCGACGTTCACCGCGGAGGGTTGGCAAGATCTGCCGTTTTCGACAAGGTCAGCCGGGTGCCGTCCGCGTTCGGCGAAGGATCGTTGATCAGCAGGCCGCCGGCGACCCATTGGATGACGATGGTGGCCTGAGGCAGCGTCGTGCGCAGATCGTCCTGCAGTGCGGCGACATCGGGCTTGACCGGACCGATCAGGGTGACGGTGATGGTGTTGGCGGTGCTACCTCCGGAGATGCTCAAGACCGCGGTGTCCGGTTCGGCTGCGGCCCACGCCGTTGCCGTCTCGCGCGCGGCGACCAGAGCGGTTTCCGTGTCGTCTGGCTCGGCAGGGCCGGGCGTGTGGGTCCAGGCCAGGCTCACCGGGATGTCGTGTTCGAACCGGGCGCCGAGTAGTTTCGCCAGCTCCCCGGAACTCTTGGGAGGGTGCGGCCCGGCGGTGGAGACGACCAGCGCGCCGGACTGATAGCTGAGCCCCTGCAGCGTCAGCGCTTGGGTGGCGAGCCATATCTCCACGACCGGGCTCAACTCGCTCAACGGCAGCTGCGGCAGATCCGGCTGTATGTGTTCGGGATCCTGCATCGGTATCCACCCCAGCTGCGCGGTGACCGGATAGCCCAGCGCCCGGCTGAGTGCGGCGGCGACCTCGCCAACCGGCGGTGGTGCCGTCTCGCCGGTGATGTCGGCGCGGACCGTGCCGTCGGAGATGGTGGTGTGGCTGAGCCGGCTGCCTGAGCTGAGCAGATCGGTGATGGTCTGAGTGGCGACTTTGAGGTCGTGCGCGCGCCCGCTGATGGCAATGAATCGAGGGGTCAGGATCAAGGTGACCGCCAGCGCGCACGCGGCGGTTACCGCCACCGAGCCGACGATCCAGCGGCGGTGGGTACGAAATCGGTGTCGGGGAACCAGGCCGGTCAGCAAGAACACCACGGCTGCGATCAGCACAATCCCGATCAGGTTGGTCAGGAACAGCAGTGTTGCCCCGCGGGCCAACTGGGGTTGTCCGTAGCCCAGCAGCACACCGACTGCCGCCAGCGGAGGGACGAGGGCGACAGCGACCGCCACGCCGGGTAGCGCTCCGGAGATCTTCTTGTGGACCGTGGCGTAGGCGCCGGCGGCACCGGCTCCGAGGGCTACCAGCAGGTCCCGGATGTCGGGGCTGGAACGTTCGATCACCTGGGTCGGTAGCTCGGTGCCGGTGGCAGCCAATACGGTGGCGAAGAACCAGCCCACGATGACCGCGCCCACGGCGGACATCGACACCAGTGCCAACCCGCCCAGTAGTCGCCGGCCCCATCCCATCGTCAGGCAGGCCGCGATTCCCATGATGGGCGCCATCAGTGGTGCGATCATCATCGCGCCTATCACCACCGCCGCAGAGTTCTGCAGCAGCCCGATCGCCGCAACCAGACTGGACAGGAACATCAGGATCGAGAACCGCCAGGTCGCGGCGGCTGACGGTCCCACCATCAGCGAGTCCATGGCTGACCGGCGGTCTTCGACCGAGAGCCGCGGCCACACCCAGGACGTCACCCGGGCCGCCGGTCCGGCGGTCGCGCCGTTGTCCGGGGCTGGTACCGACTCGCTCAAAATGATCCAGCCCTTCCGCGCGTGGTTCTCACGCATCGCGACTGGATAGCTATCACTGGATCGGCGAAGAAATCGCAAGGCTCACCGCGGGTATGCCAAATCGATTGCCGGGTTTCGCCATCGCGAGAGTTGATCAGCTAGACAGGGGCCAACCTGACGGCGGACCGCCAAGTGGGCGCCTTCCCCTGTCCAGCCGTCTCGGCGGTTACCCCGAACGCGCCGTGTCGAAACATCGCGCAGTGCTGTTCCTCGCGCAGTACGGGTCTGATCACGCGTCCGATCGCGGTCAGCTTGCGACGAAGCCCTCCCGCGTGTGCGATCCGTCGCACATGGGCTTGTTGGCCGAATGGCCGCAGCGGCACAAGAAGACCTTCGTGGCCTCCTTCAGGACGGTGCCGTCGCTGCGAAGCACGGCGCAGTCGCCGTCGACTTGGAGTGGGCCGTTCTCTAGGGCGGTGATCTTGACCTCGCTCATCTGCTCAATATAGGAATTGGCGTCGGCCGCTGAACGAAGATGCAAAGAAAACGCTGTAGAGAAAAACTCGGTTGACCATCTGTTTGGCAGCCGTCGAGCGGCGTATCGTCGGTGGTGATTGAGAAATCAGCTGCCTAACGGCTGGGCCGCCCGTCACCGGCCGCTCAGCGTCGCCCAGTGGGCCGCCACCCACTTCGGCGGCACCACTGCCGCGTTGCCCACCAACGCCTCCCGTCCCCACGCTCAGCCAGCCCCATGGATCTGAAAATGAACATCAGTACCGTCGTGGTGATCGCTTCGATCGTGATCGCCTCGATCCTGGTCCTCGTCGCCTTCGCAGTGGCGCTGCACCAGAGACACCAGCAACTCCTGACAATCCACCCGCGCCCTCCGACGAGACATCTGCCGATCGATCGGCAGTAGGCGCGCGCGACGTGGTCCCGAGATTCTTCGTGAGTACATCTATGCTGCGACGTGGATTTGGGCCGGGATTTGGACCGGGCTGTAGGAGTTGACCGGGAAGGGCTGTTCGCTCGGATGGCGGGATTCAGTGACACGAGTCTGCTGCTCGACGCGATCGTCGATCGCGGGATTCTCAAGCTCGATCCGACAGGCAAGGTGGCCCACTGGAGCGCAGGAGCCCAAGCGCTGCTGGGCTATTCCGAAGCCGAGGTTCTCGGACAGCCGGTGTCGATGTTGCACACCGATGAGGACCGGGCAGCCGGGGTGGCCGAGCGGGAGCTGGCCGCGGCCCGAGAATCCGGACGCTTCGAGCGGGACAGTTGGCGAGTGCGCAAGGGGGGACAGTACTTCCGGGCCGGGGTGACCGTCAGCGCGATCACTGATCAGGGTGGCTCGCTGACGGGCTTCATCGAAGTGATCCGTGATCTGGCGGCTGATCAGCAGCGCAGTCACTCGTTGTTCTACGACCTATTGGAAGCGGCGCCGGACGCCATGGTCATCGTCGGCTCCGATGGACGCATCACGCTTGCCAACGCCCAGACCGACAGGATGTTCGGGTACCGGCGGGAAGAGCTGGTCGGCCATGAGATCGAAATGCTTATCCCGCCGCGCCTCCGCGGGCCTCACGCCGGACACCGCGCAGGTTTCTTCGCCGATCCCGAGCTCCGCCAGATGGGCAAGGGGCTGGACTTGTGGGGGCTGCGCCGGGACGGATCAGAATTCCCCGTCGACATCAGCCTGAGTCCGCTGCACTCTGACGAGGGCCGGTACGTTTCGGCGGCGATTCGCGATGTCACCGAACGCCGCGAACGCGAAGAACAGTTGCGCAGAACGCGAGAAGAACTCGAGCGGCTGTCCCGCACCGACACCCTCACCGGACTGGTGAACCATGCTGAGACCACTGCCCGGCTCGAAGCCGCGCTCGAGGACCGGCGTCTTCCCGGGGACCACGTCGGTGTGCTGTTCTGTGATGCCGACCACTTCAAGGCCATCAACGACTCCCTGGGACACGCCGTCGGTGATGTCGTGCTCACCGAAATGGCAGATCGCATCCGCGACTGCGTACGCGGTAGCGACACCGTCGGGCGGATGGGCGGTGACGAGATTCTGGTCCTGCTGCCCGGGGTGCACAGTCTCGACGAGGTCGTGGCTATCGCCGAGAAGATTCGACGCCGGGTGGCCGAGCCGATTCAGCACCTCGGACAGACGTTCCAGGTGACAGTGAGCATCGGAGCCACCTTGGCTGTTCCCAACGAATCGGTTCCTGCGATGACCAGCCGTGCCGACACGGCGATGTACAAGGCCAAACACTCTGGGCGAAACACGGTCACCGCGATCTGATTGGCGCGGACACCGCAGAATTTCGGAAAATCGACCCGCTGTGACCCACTCAGGGCGTACGTTGCGTCGAAGTAACCGCGAGCAGCGAAGTTAGCTGCGGCCGTCGCGGTCCTCCCGCCCACCATGCCGACGGCGCTGCGCGAGGGAGCCAAACGAAAGGACGCAGTCATGGGTTATGCAAAGAGCATCGGCCGTATCGGCGCGTTGGCGGTTGCCCTGGGGGTGGGGGTCGCGCTCACGGATCCGACCGGGATTGCCTACGCCGAGCCCGTTGCCGACACCGGTTCGGTTTCGGACAGTTCGTCGTCCGCCGCCCCGTCTGCGAACTCGACGGTGAGTGATGGCGCGGCATCCTCGTCGTCGGACTCGGCCGATGCCGTCGACGACGCTGAAGCCGACGATCTCGCCGACGCTGACCTGGACGCCGACGATGAGCTCGCCGACGTTGACCTGGACACCGACGCCGACCTAGACGCCGACACCGACATCGACGATGAGCTCGCCGACGCTGACCTGGACGCCGACCTGGACACCGACGCCGAGCTCGCCGAACCTGACGCCGTCGAGGATGGCGCGGCCGTCGAGGACGATGAGGCGACGACCGGCGGCGCGAGTGACGACTCGACTGCCCCGGAGGTGGAGCCCGTACCTTCGGTGTCGGAACCAGATTCGGAGCCAGTTGAGGTATCGGCTGCCGAGCCTGCGGGCGGAAGCGCGGAATCCATCGACTCGAGTGTGGCCGGCGACGCCGGTCAGGATCTTGTGGAAGCGTCCGCCGAGGTCGATGCGCAGCTGGTGACGCCTACCGTGGTTGCCCCGGATTCGGCCCGCGGCATCGTCGCGGCCGCCGCGACGACCGCGCCGCGAGCCGATTCCGGGGCGGTGCCGACCGTGCAGGACGTGGTCGACGGCATCGTCCGAGCGGCGGCGCAGATGGTCGTCAGCGCCTTGGATTGGGTGTTCGCAGCTGCGGGGACCTCACCCGACGCGACCGACCTGCCGTGGGCGCTGGGGGTGCTGGCTTGGGTGCGGCGCGAGATCGACGAGGCGTTCCTCGCCCCGCGTGAGGCTGCCCAACAGGCGACCGCGCAACTCCTCGTTACCCAGAGCCCGAACCTGTTGGTCAACCCGGGAGCCGAGTTGGGCGACGCGTCGCTGTCGGGCAACAGTTACGTCACCATCCCGGGCTGGACGGTGGTCGGCACCCCGACGGTGATTCCCTACGGGGCGTTGCGCAACCTGTGGCCGGTAGGCACCTCCTTCCCGATGCCGGAGATGCCCTCGTGGATGGGCTACCCCGAGTCGCAATACGGGCCGCCAGACGGTGGCGCGCAGATGTTCGGTGGCGGGAACGTGGCCGACTCCATACTGTCCCAGACCGTCGACCTCAGCGCCGCGGCGGCTGAGATCGACACCGGCACAGTGAGCTACGATCTCAGCGGATGGCTGGGTGGCTACCTGTTCAACTTCTCCTCGGCCCAGGTCAAGGTTGACTTCCTCGACGCCAACAAGACCTACCTGGGCACCACGAGCATCGGCCCGGTCGGGATGCTGGAACGTTTCTTCTGGACCCAGTTGAAGGAGCGCGAGACCTCCGGAGTGCTCCCGGTAGGGACCCGCTACGCGCAGGTGGACCTGATCATCGACCAGGTGAACATCCTGCCGCTCGGCACCAACATCGACTACAACTCTGGTTTCGCCGACAACATCTCGTTCAGCATCGGCGCCGACCTGCCGGCGCCGCCGCCTCCGACGCCGCCGGCGTCGAATGTGGGCGAACTGGACCACGTGTTCATGGTCTACATGGAGAACAAGGGCTACACCGACATCGTCGGCAGCCCTAACGCACCGTTCCTCAACAGTCTCATCAACGCCTACGGGTTCTCCAACAACTTCTACGCGCTGACTCACCCCAGCCTGCCCAACTACTACCCGGTCATCGGCGGCACGGACTACGGGTTGACCTATGAGTGCGAGGATGTCTGCATCTTCGACCACGGAACGATCCTGACCGACAACATCGACGCCGCGGGTCTGACCTGGCGGGGTTACGCGCAGAGCCAGCCGCCCGGGCAGCCCCTGGAGAACTCGGGCAACTACAGCGTCGCGCAGCTGCCCTACGTCGCGTTCTCGGGAATCGGTAACAACGAGGCGTACGCGGTAGAGCACCTGTTTCCGCTGGAACAGATGGCCATCGACCTCTCGTCGCCGGAAACGACGCCGAATTTCGTGTGGTTCGCCGCCAACGAAAGCTTCAACGGGGAAGGCCCGATCGACTCCCTGGGCGACATCCTCAAGTTCCTGGTCAGCCAGTTCTCCCCGACGCACCAGTACAACGTCCCGGCACTGGATCAGTTCCTGACCGAGACGGTGACGCTCATCCTGGACTCGGAGGTCTGGAACGACCCGGCCTCGAAGTCGGCCCTGATCGTCACGTTCGACGAGGACAACGACAACCTTTCGTTGGGCTTCGGCGATCAAGGCAATCACATTGTGACAGTGGTCATTCCGTCGCAGGGAGCTGTTGCGGCGGGAATGCGGGACGGTCACTTCATCGCCACCGATCGCTATGACCACTACGGCATGCTGCGCACGATCGAGGAGTCGCTCGGACTACCGACGTTGACCAACAATGACAAGTTCGCCGTGCCGATGAACGAGTTCTGGGTGTAGTACTGAGTGCAAGAGCAGAACTCGACTCATTACTCGACGCTGACGGCGTCGACGATGTTGAGCCGGGCTGCGTGAATGGCCGGCGGCACCGACCCCAGTAGGCAGATCGCCAGTGCGCCCAGTCCGATGGCGATCATCAGGGGTTCCGGGCGGTAGGACACGTCGATGCCGAGCACGCTGGTCAGGGCGTAGGCGTTCAGCAGCTGGCTGGCGGCGCCGACGGCCAGCCCCAGCACCCCGCCGACGACGCCCACGCCGATCGCCTCGGCGGCGATCACGTTCACCGTGGTCCGGCGGGTGGCCCCGATCGCGCGCAGCACGCCGATCTCGCGTCGTCGATCCAGCACCGACAGCATCAAGGTGTTCAGCAGCGTGACGGCCGAGACCGCGACGATGATCCAGACGATGGTGAATATCGCGGCGGTGCTCGAATCGACCGCGGTCCGCACCGCTGCGAGGACTTCACTCCCGGAGTAGACGTAAACATCCGGTGGTACAGCACTTTCGACGGCTTGCCGTACCGCGTCGGGGCTGAAACCGGGTGTGACGGCGACTTCCAACGTGGTGGCGCCCCGGGTTGAGAACCAGTCCTGCATCGTCGTCAGATTCATCGCGACAGTGCCGTAGAGCGCTGCGAAAACGGGTACCACGGCAAGGATCTCGATACGGCGTTCACCGGTGGGGGTCTGTAGCGCGATCACATCGCCGGAGTTCACGCCCAATGCTCGGGCAAGGTCGCGGGATAGTGCCGCACCGTCGCCGGCGTCGAACCTGGCGCGATCTTCGGCGGACAGCGCTGCGTACGTGTTCTGGTGTGAACCCGGTGCGACACCGAGGATCATCACCCTGCTGTCGTGCAGCGTCGCGTAGGCGAGTTGTCCCGGTATCACCTTGTCCACACCGGGGACGGATCGGACTCGCCAATCGGTGTCCGGGGGCAACGGTGTGGTCTGGTCTTGTGTGGCGGGGCTCGCCGTGACCCAGATGTCGGCCTCGGCCAGCGAGGAGAACGATGCCAGCGTGGAGTCGATGACGTTGTCGTTGGTCCCGGTGATCGACGCCGCATTGGCCACCGCGATCATCACCGTGATCGTTGCGACCAGCATGCGCCGCAGTGCGCGCTCGATGCTCGTCGCGCCCAGGACTCCGGTCCGACCGCATGCCCTGGCCACCCGGGCCGCGCTTCGCATGAGCGGACCCGAGAAGGCGAAAGCGATTGCGGTAGCGCCGGTGAGCGCGAAGGCGACCGAGGCGATCGCCAGGCGCCCGAGTTCGACTGTCACCATCGCCACCGCTGCGGCGACACACATCACGCCGAGGGCGCCGGTGGCGATCCGAACGGGGCGTGAGCCGGTCTCCGACGACCTGGCGCCGACCGGCGCCAACGCCTCGATCGGGGCAACACCGTGTACCTGCCGGGCCGCGACCGCCGACGCGATCACGCTGGTCGCGATGGCCGCTGCGATGGCCACCGGCACCACGTAGCCCGCCAGCAGGTACTCGGTGCGGGCCTCCAGCGATTGGGTGAGTGTTGGCGGCAACGTGTCGACGGCTCTCTGCCCCACCAGAACTCCGAACACCGAACCGATCAGCCCGCCCAGCGATCCCAGCACGGCGGCCTCGGCCAGCAGGTCGATCACGATGGTCCGGCGCCGGCCGCCGAGCGCCCGGATGGTCGAGATGATCGGGCGGCGCTGGGCGATCGCGAGCGTCATCGCGTTGTAGCTCAGAAACGCCGCGATGACGAACGTCGTCAACGTCACCAGCAGCGTGGTCGACTGCACGACCGCGAACGAGCTACTGACCTGTGCGGCACGGAAGTTGGGCGCAGCGACGATCGCTCGCCCATCCACAGCCGCAGCCACGTCGGCGCGAATCTGCTCTAGGTCCGAACCGGGCTTCGTCACCAGCAGGATCGAGTCGAGCCGACCTTGGCGGCCGGTGATCTGCTGCGCGAGTCGCAGGGGCGCGATTACGAAGTGTCCGCCGTTCAATCGCCGCGCCGCAGGATCGCCCACCAGCACCGCCGCGGTCACCTGCAGTTGGTCCAGATCAAACCGGTCGCCTTCCTGCACCCCGACGGCCGGACCGACGACGACCCCGTTGGGCACTGTCGCCAGCGGCGACCCCGGTTGAAGTTGGGCGCGAACCGTTTCCTCCAAGTCCGAACTCAACGACTGGATGCTGTTGTCGACCCCGATCAGCAGCACTTCTCCCGAATCCGGTCCGGAATCCGTACTGGCCCGCGACCGCAGGATCGGCACCGCGGCAGCCACACCGTCGACATGGCTGACGCTTTCCAGCAGCGACTCGTCGAAGCCGGTGTCGGTGACGCCGGAGACCTCGAGTTCGGCGTTGCCGCCGATGCTGTCGGCCAGGCGCTCGGCGGAGCCGGTGATCGAACCCGAGATGCCCAGCACAGCAACCAGCAGACCTGCCGATACCGCGACGACACCGACCGAGGCGACCGCCCGGCCCCAATGCGCGCGCAGTTCCCGGATGTTGAGCAGCCGTAGCCGACTCAGCGTCGCCGGAGTCACCGGCTCACATCGGTGTTCGCATCGGTGCTGGCGCCGGCCGAGCCGTCGACCAGGACGTCGGATTCAAGCGAGCCGTCGTGCAAGGTGAGCACCCGGTCGGCAGCCCATGCGGCCTCGGGGTTGTGCGTCACCATGACGACGGAGCGTCGGGAGCCGCTGTCGCGCGCCAGACTGTGCAGCAACTCCACGATGGCGGTTCCGGTTGCGGTGTCAAGGTTTCCGGTCGGTTCGTCGGCCAGGATCAGCGGCGGTTCCAATGTCAGCGCCCGTGCCACCGCGATGCGCTGCATCTGCCCGCCGGACAGTTCGGCCGGACGATGATCGACGCGGTTGCCGAGGCCGACCAACTCCAGCAACTCGACCGCGCGCGGCTTGACCTGTCGGAGGCTTCGTCCGTCCAGCAGGCCGGGGACCGCCACGTTCTCCCACGCTGACAAGGTGGGCAACAGGTTGAAGAACTGGAAGATGAAGCCCACCTTGTGGCGGCGGAAACGTGACTGCTCATCGTCGGTCATCGCCGCAATCTCGGCTCCGTCGAACTTTATCGACCCGGAATCGGGCCAATCCAGGGCGCCGAGGAGGTGCAGCAGTGTGCTCTTGCCGGAGCCGGACGGACCGACGACCGACGCGAACTGTCCGCCATCGATGCCGAGGCTGATGCCGTTCAGGGCGCGGACGGTCTGCTGACCCACCCGATACTCACGCACCACGTCGGTCATCTCCACCAGGTACGACACGTCATCTGCTCCTCGTCCGATGCTGCACCTCGTTGGGATTGTCGGGGCCGAAGACGATCGGCACCGTGAGCGGGCCCCTACGCGCTGCAGCGTGATGCCAGGTCAGCCCTGGAGCACCTGCCTGGCCAGGGTTGTGTCCATCGGCGGTGCATCGGCCTGAAGCTGCGAAAGCGAGGCCTGGTACCTCGAGAACTCGCTGTCCTCGATCCAGTCGGCGTCGACGATGGACAGTATCTGTCCGGCCTTCATCAGCACGCCCTTGGACTGGCCGAGCAGCTCTGCGGTGAACCCGGCCAGCGGCATGGTGCGCCGAATCCGTCCGCGCGGCACCGCTGGGCCGTCATTGGTTGGCATCGCTCCTCCGGCGGCGCATCGACTTCAGACGGTTTGGCGATGTTATCGCGCATACCCGTGCGTGTGTGAGTTGTTGATCTCTCGCCGATGGTCCAGTGCTTCAGGTAGATGTGTGTTGAGTGAATGTTGCTTCTCGAATTCGAGGTAGAAACTCGGGGCAGAACTGGAGGCAGGGGTGTCGAAGCCACCGATCAACTGGGCAGAATTGGCAGCTCAGACCAGGGTTGAGCCCGGCGTCACGGTCAACCTGTCAGGTGAATCCGGCCCAGAATTCGATCCCGGCCGCCGCGACGACGAGCTGGGCAAGGACGCTGGTGTTCGGGCCTTGTCCGAGGCCACGGCTGCGCTGGCAGAGCTTCAGGACCGATTCTTCGCCCAGGCCGACAGGGCTTTGTTGATCGTTCTGCAGGCGATCGACGCGGCCGGCAAGGACGGAACGATCAAACATGTCATGAGCGGCCTGAATCCGGAGAGCGTGGATGTGTACAGCTTCAAAGCGCCCTCGGCCGCCGAGCGCGCACACGACTACCTGTGGCGTCACCAGCGGGTGCTGCCCGCGCTCGGGCGGATCGCGGTCTTCAACCGGTCGCACTATGAGAACGTGCTGATCACCAGGGTACATCCGGACATGCTGTGGCCGCGTTCGGCAGCGCTGGAGTCGAATGATATCTGGCACCGACGGTTTCGTGACATCAACGCCTGGGAACGGTTCCTCGCCGACAACGGCACGGTTATCGTGAAGCTGTTCCTCAACGTCTCCAAGGACGAGCAGGCGCGCCGCTTCCTGAAGCGTATCGACGAGCCCGAGAAGAACTGGAAGTTCTCCCTGGCCGACTTGGCCGAGCGCGCCCACTGGGACGACTATCAGCGCGCGTTCGCCGACATGCTCAGCCACACCAGCACACCCTGGGCACCGTGGCACGTGATCCCGGCCGACCACAAGTGGTTCAGCCACCTGTCGACCTCAGCGGTGCTGCTGGAAACGCTGCGGGCCGTCAACCCGCAGTACCCGCGGTTGATGAGACCACCAAAACCGAACTGGCCCAAGCGAAGAAGAAGCTATCGGGTTAGTGCGCCGGGATGCCGACCGGCTTGCTGCGGTGCTCGAGCCAGCGGTTGGTGACCAGCTTGACCCGGTCCTCGGCAGCGAACCAGACCAAGGCGTAGGCCCACACGACGCCGGCCCAGGCCCAGCCCAGCGGCGTCATCAGGATCCCGAACACTGCGATCATGGTTGCGATCAGCTGGGTCCCGATGACCGCGGTCAGCAGAACTGGGCTCGGAGTGGGACGCGTCCAGAACGGACCGCGGGTGCGCGTCACGAATATGGTCAGGTGCCCCGAGACCGACAGTTTGAGGTAGATCAGGGTGCGGATCACCTCGCGGTCCAGGCCGAAGACGGTGTCTGCCAACATGAAAAGCAAGAAGGTTTCGAGTACCCCCATCAACCCCAGCGCGGTGGCCAGGGTGAGCACTCCGCGCATGTCCCAGGCCGCGGGTGTGGCTGAGCCGCGGACCCGGTCGTAGGCGATCGCCAGAATGGCGCCGTCGTTGAGCAACGCCAGGAACACGATCATCACCGCGGTGACCGGGAAGAAGTTCATCACCACGATGGCCAGCGTGATCAGTAGCAGCACCCGAATGGTTTCGGCGATGCGATAGGTGGCATAGCTGGTCATGCGGGCGAAGATCTCGCGGGCCTGCCGGATCGCCGCCACGATCACCGACAACCCGGGCGCCAGCAGCACCACGTCGGCGGCCGCACGGGCGGCATCGGTGGCTCCGGCGACCGCGATCCCGGCGTCTGCCTGCTTGAGGGCCGGGGCGTCGTTCACTCCGTCGCCGGTCATCCCGACGATGTGTCCGCGCGCCTGCAGCAGTTTCACGATGCGGAACTTGTGCTCCGGGAACACCTGCGCGAAACCGTCGGCGGCTTCGACGCGGTCGCCCAGCTCTTGTTCGCTTCCTTCGGTGTCCAGAGCCGAGGCGTCGAGGATCTGGTCACCCAGGCCGACTTGGCGAGCCACCTCGCGGCCGATCGCGACCTGGTCGCCGGTGACCATCTTGACCTCGACGCCCAGCTGTTTGGCGGCCGTCACCGTGGCTGCGGAGTCCTCGCGGGGCGGGTCGGCCAGTGCCAGCACGCCCATCAGCCGCCAGCTGCCGCCGCCGTCGCGCCGGGCCACGCCCAGCGATCGGTAGCCGTGGCCGGCGAACCGCTCGACGGTCCCTTCCAGCTGAGTGGCCGCATCGTCCTGCGGGCACAGCGCCGAGATGATCTGCGGAGCACCCTTGCTCACCGTGAACCGGTGACCGGCCGAGTCGGTCAGGCTGGCTTCGGTGCGTTTGTGCACCGGATCGAAGGGGGTGAACTGCTCGACGTGCACCGGAGGTGGTTCGCCGGCCGCTGCCAGCACCGCCACGTCGATGGGGTCACGGTTCTCGGCCCGCGACGCCAGCGCCGCCGCCTGCAGCAGTTCGGTGTCGCCGACGCCGGGCGCGGCCCAGCGGTCAGCAACCGCCAGCCGGTTCTGGGTGAGCGTGCCGGTCTTGTCCGAGCACAGCAGGTCCATGCCGCCGAGTTCCTCGACGGCGGGCAGATGGCTGACCACCGCCTGCTGATGGGCCAGCTTGCGGGCGCCGACGGCCATCGTCACCGACAGCACCGCTGGCAGGGCGACCGGCACCGAGGCGATCGTCACCACCAACGCGAACTCGAGGGTCTGCAGCACCGGGTTGCCGCGGATCAACGAGATCACCACGGTCAGCGTGACCAGCGCCGCGGCCAGCAAGATCAGGTAGTTGCCGATGCGCAGCACCGCGCGCTGAAAGTGGCTGGCCGTGCCGGCGGTCTCCACCAGGCTGGTGGTCTTGCCCATGAACGATGACGCCCCGGTCGCGTAGACCAGCGCGTCGGCCTCGCCGCGCACCAGGACCGCACCGGAGTACAGGGCGTCGCCGTGGCCGCGGGACACCGCAAGCGATTCCCCGGTCAGCGCGGACTGGTCCACGTCGAGATCGACGTCGTCCAGCACCCGCAGATCGGCAGGCAGCACATCGCCCAGGCGCACCCGAACGACGTCGCCGGGCACCAGGTCGCGGACCGCCACCGTCGACCAGGTGCCGTCGCGCAGTACCCGGGCCGACGACGCGAGCCTCTGCTTGAGCGCGGCGATCGCCCCGGCCGCCTGATGCTCCTCGAGGAAGGCCACCACCCCGTTCATCGCCAACAACACTGCGATGATCGCCGCGTCGGTCCAGTGCCGGGCAACGAGCGACAACACCAGTGCGGCTTCGATCATCCACGGGATGGGCGCCCAGAAGTACCCCAGGAACACCAGCACCGGGTTGCGGTGCTTCTCGGCGATCTCGTTGGCACCGTAGGATTTAAGACGTTCCTGCGCCTCGGCCGAGGTCAATCCCCGCGGCGAACTGTCCAGTTCGGTCAATGCCTGTTCGAGCGGGACCTTC
This sequence comes from uncultured Mycobacterium sp., assembly GCA_964513475.1. Classification (GTDB taxonomy): domain Bacteria; phylum Actinomycetota; class Actinomycetes; order Mycobacteriales; family Mycobacteriaceae; genus Mycobacterium. The sequence continues at coordinate 67,603 of CAZEMS010000008.1, forward strand.
TCCAACTGGTCGGCCGCCGCCGTCATGACGAATCGTCGGCGATCCAATTCCGGGCCGCCTCGACCTGCCCAGCAGGAAACCCTTTGATCTGTGCGGACACGAAGTGCGACGCAAGATGCTCCGCGATGGTCCCCAGCGCCGAATCGGAGACGACGGCGACCTTCTTGACGTGCTTCTGGTGATCCCGAACGAAGCGAAAGTGGGTGACCATCGCCCCGAAGCTCTGCCATCCGGGGAAGGTCGGGGCATCGATGATGAGGCCGGCGAGATCACCATGAGTCTCGATCTGTGGGTCGACCTTCTTGGCGAGTTCGACGAAGTCGTTCTGTTCCAACGGCGACTCCGGCCGCAACAGCAGGACGTTGTGTGCAGTGTCTAGTTCACTGTGGATCATGTGCCCAGCCTGCCCCTCGCAGACCCGCGCCGAGTAGGGAACAAGGTCACCGGGTCACGTGACGCTAGTCGCGTCGCGCTCCGGCCGGCTGGACCCCGACGAAGTGGCAGGCGCGCGGGTCTGCGAAGTCAGCTGCCGTGAAATGCATTGTTCTGCAATGCGTTCCTGCAGTGCTGTCCTGCAGTGTCAGTGGCTCCGGTTCGGTGCTCGATGAAGTAGCGGCCTCATTCGATCTACTCACGGTGCTGGCGGAGGGCCGAGGATTTCGATGCCGTATTCGGCGGCCATCGCAACCAGTGCCGCCGGGTCTGGTGGGAGAACGTCCGGCGGCACGTTGGGTGACGCCGCGGGCTGCCCGGCTCGGATCGTGAACGCCTCGAAACCCGCGGGTGTATGAATCGTCAGGAAGCGCGCCTCGGGGCTGGTCACAACAAACGCGTGGGTCAACCCACGCGGCAAAATAGCGGCGGCTCCCGCCCCGGCCGATTTGGTCACACCGTCGACTTCAATGCGCAGTTCACCGTCGAGCACGATAAACGTCTCCTCGTCACCGCGGTGTCGGTGCAACGGGCTCGAGTAGCCTCGCTCGCCGTTGTGCTCCAGGACGGCGAGAGTGCCCGCGGTGGTCGAGCCGTGCGTGCGCACGCGCACGAGCGCGCCCAGGAACCAGACGGCTTGCTGTTCTTGCTCGCTGAGGATGGTTGGCGCCGAGGGAAAGCCGTGCCGACGGCCGGTGGGGTCAGATATGGACGTCATCGTTTCGGCCTCTCGTCAGCTTGTCTCCGCCATCACTATTCAATGATCTGCCGCCGCGCCACTGTTCATTGGCGTTCGGTGGATGGTGTTTGCAATTGGCTTAGGTACCGTCTAGTCGCTCGATCGCCGATTGCCACGATCACCGCGCTGCCGATTACCGGCTTGTCCGCTGGTCATCACCACTGAAGGCGCGTCAACGACGATGGCGTCTTTGGCGATACCGTTATTGCACTGCTGGAGGGCCCGTCCGCATCACCACGCATTCCGGATAGAGAATCCGCTGGGCGACCTTATGGACTCAGGCCTTATATCACAAGACCAGCCCGATCGGCGTGCAAATGGTGCATAATTCACTCAAGAAGTTCGTCGCTGTGTTCTCGGGCTTCGATCCGGTCCGTTGGTTGGGGGGGTGCACACATTGGCTACCGAGTTATCGGGTTGCGGCGGCTACGTAGGGCGGGTTGGGGCTCTGGCGGTAGCGCTCGGTGTCGGGCTGGCGATAGCGTCGCTGCCTGCGGTGGCCTGGGCTGATAGCACCGGAGGCGCCGGTTCCGCGGATTCGAGTTCATCGTCAGATTCGGGCGCGGACGCCGAGGATTCTGCCTCTGACGGTTCGTCTGCGGGGTTGGGCGGCGGGTCCTCGGATTCCGACAGCGATGTCTCCGCTGGTGAAGCTTCGGAGGACGGCGCGGACGGCGCGGGCTCGGATGTCGAAGGCGGCATCGCCGGTGAGCTCTCAGACACGATCGCCGACGCCGATTCGGGGACCGACGAACTCGCCGGTTCGGGGACAGGCGAGCACTCCGATGAGGGTTCAGGTGGTTCTGGGTCCACGGATGCCGGCGAGATCATCGACATCGACGACGGTGCGGCGTCAGATACGGACGCCAGTGAAGGCTATTCGGCGTCGGTCAACTCTTCCGGACGTTCTGATTCGGTCGACTCGTCGTCGGTGGACGAGTTTGACCTGCCGGCTGCGCTGGTGGCCGCGGAATCGGCTGCGGCTGCCTCGACTCCGGTGGTGCTGCCGGTAGTCGATCTGGGTCGAGACGAGCAAGCCTCGACGTCTGCGGCGATGGCGGCGCACGAGGATGTATCCGCCGCTGAGGTAGACGTGGCGGTGCCGGTGATGACGGCGGCGCCGCAGACCTCGGCACCGGAGGCGGCAGGCGGGCCGGGGACGCAAGTGTTGTCGATGGGGCTCGGCGACTTGTTGTCCGGTGGTTCGGATGCCCCGGTGGCAACACCCATCGCGTGGACCGCGGCCGCGTTCGCCCGACGCGACATCGGAGCGAACTCAACGGCCGGCGCCGGTAGCGGTGCAACAGAAACTGGTCAGACCGGTGAACCCGTGCGCCCCACCCCGGCGGTGGCGCGCGCCGCCGCAGCGTCGGCCAATGGTGCGTCGCTGAGCGAAGTCGCCACGATCACCGTCGGTAGCTCGCCGATTCGAGTGGTGGTTTCCCCCGACGGCACGAAGGTGTACGTCGTGAACCTCGACGATGCGTCGTTGTCGGTCATCGATGCCGGCAGTGGGGTCGTCACCACCACCATCAACAACATGGGTGACAAGCCCTTCGGGGTGGCGGTCAGCCCCGACGGCAAGCACGCCTACGTGGCCAGCCAGACCCGCGACGGCACGTTTACCACCACCGGTGTCGGGACATTGTCGATCATCGACACCGTCACCAACACCGTGACCAAAACCGTGGATGTGGGCCGTTCACCGGTCGCGGTGGCAGCCAGTCCCGACGGCAATCGGGTCTACGTCCTCAATGAGGACTACAACGAGGACATCGGCGATAGCGCTGGAACCGTCACCGTCATCGACAGCCAATCGAACACGGTGCTGACCACGGTCGCGGTCGGCCAATGGCCGTCAGATCTGGTAGTCAGCCCCGACAGCACAACCCTGTATGTCACTAACCTCGGCGCGACCGTATCGGATCCCAGTGGGATCGCCGTCCTCGACACCACATCCCTGCAGATCGTCGACACCATCGCGGTCGGGATCAACCCGAACAGGATGGCGCTCAACCCCGACGGAACACAACTTTTTGTGACCGACTGGAGCCAGTCTGGGATGTGGGTCATCGACACCACGACGAACACGGTGGGCGCCTTGATTGACGGCCCCACAGAGGGCTTGGCGGTCAGCCCCGACGGGAGGTACGTCTACGCCGCGGGCGACGAGTCGCTCGGCGTGACAGATGATCGCGGTCTTCCTGTGCGCGGTGTTGCCGTGATCGATGCCGCCACCAACGAAGTGATCTCCATCGCAAACGTCGATGAGAGTCTGTGGGATGTTGCGCTCAGCCCCGACGGTCGCACGCTGTATGCCGTGAGCTACGGCCCCGGCACGGTCACGGTGTTCGACGTGAGCCCGGCGGTCAATCGAGCTCCCACCGCGGTCAATGATGGGCCGTTCACCGTCGCTCAGGGTGGGTCATTGACGTTGACTTACGCCCAGCTGGTGGGCAATGACACCGACCCCGACGGGGATGCCCTGCAAGTCAATTCGGTGTGGGCACCGGCGGGCGCGACGGTGGTCAACAACGCCGCGGCCAAGACCGTCACCTACACTCCCGCAGCCGATCACCTCGGGCCCGCGTCGTTTGTCTACCGGGTCAAAGACGCCGCCGGAACCACCAGTCCCACCGTGGCCACCGTGAGTGTGACGGTCACCCCGGCGGTCAACCGGGCTCCGACCGCGGTCAATGACGGGCCGTTCACCGTCGCTCAGGGTGGGTCGTTGACGTTGACTTACGCCCAGCTGGTGGGCAATGACACCGACCCCGACGGGGATGCCCTGCAAGTCAATTCGGTGTGGGCACCGGCGGGCGCGACGGTGG
>CAZEMS010000008.1:71704-127867 GCA_964513475.1 uncultured Mycobacterium sp.
GGCCGTTCACCGTCGCTCAGGGTGGGTCGTTGACGTTGACCTACGCCCAGCTGGTGGGCAACGACACCGACCCCGACCTGGCCGACGGCGATGTGCTGGCGGTCAATTCGGTGTGGGCACCCGCCGGCGCGACGGTGGTCAACAACGCCGCCTCCAAGACCGTCACCTACACCCCAGCACCCGACCACCTCGGGCCCGCGTCGTTTGTATACCGGGTCAAGGACGCCGCCGGAACTACCAGCGCCAACGTCGCCACTGTCAGCGTCACGGTCACCCCGGCGGTCAACAGTGCGCCGACCGCGGTCAATGACGGCCCGTTCACCGTCCGCCAAGGTGAATCTTTGACGTTGACCTACGCCCAGCTGGTGGGCAACGACACCGACCCCGACGGGGATGTGCTGGCGGTCAATTCGGTGTGGGCACCCGCTGGTGCGTCGGTGATCAACAATGCTTCGGCCAGGACGGTCACCTACACCCCGGCGGCCAACTACACCGGCCCTGCAAGCTTTGTGTACCGGGTCAAGGATGCCGCCGGAACCACCAGCGCCAACGTCGCCACCGTCAGCGTCACGGTCACGGCCAACGCAGCACCGGTCGTCAACACACAAGTAGGTGAAGCGGACCGCTACAACGGCATAGTCGAAGGAACGATCACCGCCACCGATGCCGACTTTGATGATTTGACCTACACCGTGTCCACCCCGACAGCAGGGCGCGTGGTGCTCGACACCCACGGCAACTTCACCTACACGCCGTTCGCGGACGCGCGCGCGGCGGCAGGAGTTGCCGGTTCGCAGGCGAATCAAGTCGATTCGTTCACCATCACCGTCGACGACGGACACGGACAGCCGACCGTCGTCACCGTCGGTGTGGACATCAGCCCGACCACCGTCGGACGTGTGATTACAGTCAGCGGGTCGCCTTACTCGATAGCGTTGTCCCCGGACGGAAACCGCGCCTACGTCGCCAATGGAGATTCCATCTCCATCATTGACACCGACGCGAACACCGAAATCGCCACGCTGCCAGGATTCGACAACCCGTATCTCACCGTGAGCCCGGACGGCAGCCACGCGTACATCATCGACAGCGGCTTGTACAGCAGGGTGTCCGTTCTCGACACCGCCACCAGTAGCGTGGTGGCCCAACTGAACCCCGAAGGTGGTTATGCACGAGCCGCGGTGTTCAGCGCCGACTCCAGCCGCGCCTACATCCAAACCTCCTCAGCGGTTTCCATCGTCGACACGTCCACCAGCACCATCGTGGCGACCGTCGAGGGCGAACTGTACGCAAACCGCTTGGTAGTTGTTCCGGGCGGGGACAAGATCTACGGCGTTCGATACGGTGGCGGCGAGGACGCAGGCAGGCTGCTGATCATCGATTCGGCCACCGACGAGGTCACCACCGCCGAAGTGTCCGGTGCCGACATTGCAGGACTGGACGTTTTCTTCCCGAGCCAGGACGGCAGCCGGTTGTACTTCGTCGAATACTCCGGTTACAACGGCGGGTTCTACGGCGACGAGGGCAGCTTCGTGACCGTGGTCGACACCACGAACTACTCCGCGACGAAAACACCGCTCAGCCTCGGCGCGGAGGTCGTGGTCGATGCGGCCGGGGAACGACTACGGCTGGTCACCTCTGCCGACCCGTTCCCCGCTTACCGTTGGGTGGCGGTCATCGACGACGACACCGGCGCTATCACCAACGTCGTTGACTTTGATAGCTATGCGACGGCTGTGGCCCCGGGCAACGCTTCCGTCTATTTCGGTGCGCTTGAATTCGACACTCTCACAGGCAAAGTGGTCAGCACTATTCCCGGAGAATACTGGGATGGGGTTGCGGCGAAAGGTTCGGATGGGCGCGTCTACTTGGCCGACGGCGAGCACCGCACGGTTACCGTCTTGCACCCCGATCCCGTCGATATTGTCGACCAGCTCGCCGCCACCGTCACCCTTGGCGGCCTGGGACGCGTCAACGACATGGCGGTCGCACCGGGTGCAAGCACGGTGTGGATTCTCAGCGAGGACTACTACAGAGACTCCGACGGCAACGGCCACCGCTACGACATGCTGACTGAGTTCGATCCCAACCAACCTGAGCAGATCACCAGGACGGTACTGGACACCTACGGTTGGTATGACCTCGCGGTCGGGCATGACGGCGGTGTCTATCTCGGCGGTGACTACAACTCGAACATCGGCCAAGTCGGCGTGTTCGATCCCACCGATCGCTCCATCACGCTGATCGACATCGAGAACCAAGATGACTACAGGCGCGACATGCTGATCGGCGACGACGGACGCATCTACGTCATTTCCCTCGGCACAACGACCATCCTCGCCGCCGACAACTCCGTGGAAGCGACACTGCCGGTCGGCGGCACCAAAGGCGCACTCGGCCCAGACGGACGCATCTACCTGAATCAGGGATCCAAGATCAATCCGGACAACACATTCCAGGAGTCGGGTTATGGCTACTTTTATGCCGCTGCACGGGACGACTCCGGACGATTGTGGACAAATTCTGCAGTGTACGACATGGGTAGTTGGCCCGACTTCGCCGACAACATACCCACCAAGCGGGTATGGAATGGGGTAGGGGGGTACGTGACGATCCCCGGCGTCGGCGGTAACCCGCAAGACATTGCGGTCGGCAGCAACGGTTTCGTCTATGTCGCTGACTGGGACGTCGGGCTTACCGTGATCGACCCCACCGAATACCGGACGCGGCACACTTATTCGATGGGCAACATCGACGGCATTGATTATCCAACCAGAGTTGTCACGACTGCGGATGGGCACGTCTTCGTCGCAACCTACGGCTACACCAGCGAAGGGGATCCCAACGACACGGTCACGGTGATCGCACCGAAAACTGCGTCCACACCGACGACCCCAGTGCACATCGACACCACGTATGTTCCGCTCGGCAGCGGCCCGACGTCCGTGAAGTCGCTGTGGGACAATGTCTTCAACATCGGGGAACTCACCGACGGGGTGTCCACCCAGACCGTCCGCGACCAGGACGGCACCAACCGACTGATCGTCTACATCGGAGGCACCACCGATGAGTTCGGCCTCGACCCCGGGGACAATCAAGGCATCGTCGAGAACGCCATCTCACGGCTAGGTGTCCCGAAGTCCGATCAGATCGACGCGGTGAACGACGCGCTGGACAAGTGCAGTGCCCACACGGCGTGCGGCTCCATCGGCGAGATCATGGTCGTCGGATACAGCCAAGGCGGCATGGACGCGCAGAATCTTGCGTTCTGGAACCTCTTCTCGGCTCCTGTCACGACGGTGGTCACTTTCGGATCCCCGATCATCACCGCTGATTTCGATTCAAAGACGATCCACATTCAAGACACCCTCGACGGGATCGTCGGTCTGGAAGACACGGTCACCGCCGCTCTGCCGCTGCCGCCATTCTTGAAAGTGATTCTGCAGGGCATCAAGGCCGCGGCAGATCTTCGCGGCCAGGTGTACTCGCAACGCTCCGGGACGCCCGTGGACAGCCCCCTCCCGTGGTTCGGTGTCCACTCGAACTTCTCAACGTATGCGACGCTGAGCGACTGGTTCTGGGCCACACCCGCGAACCAGTACGCCGACCAGAAAGCCGCTATCGGTCGATTCATCAACGGTGAACTGATCGACCAATGGCCCTATACGGGCACCACGGCGCCGCCGGCCTCTCAGACCTGACCGGCGGTCGTCGGGACAGTTTCACGCGCGGTGCTGTACCCCGACCTAGCAAGCTGAACGCGCCTCTCAGCACCCCGACTTCACCGAGAGGACTTTTCCGGTGCTGAACCTGACACAGTCTCCGGAAATGGATGTTGAGGCGTCTTCGCTGGCCAAGGCATGGATGGCGTGCAGGTCGGCGTCGCCATCAGCCTCTTCGCCCTCCTCGCCGTGGCCGTGGCCGTTACCGGTTCCGGGCTTGACGCCGCTGATTCGCCTGACCGCCGTTCCGGGCAGGTCGGCTTCGCTGGGCAGCCCCACACCGGCCTCTTGTAGTCCGTCGTAGAGGTCTCGGAATCCGGGCTTGTTCAGCAGCCCGACCTGCGTTCCGTTGGAGCCGTGGATGTAGTCGTCATAGTTCGGCGTTCCGTAGAGCCGATGGTAGTTCTGGCCCATCTTCGATTCGTTGAGAGCCTTGTTGAACGGCGTCTTGTCGTTGAATATGTTGTCGCCCACCGCCTGGGTCAGGCGAACGCCCGGCGCCGGATTGTCGAAACCGTCTCGGCCGACAGCCTGCCCGCTTTCGGTGCGTGTTCCCTCGTGGGCGCTTGCTGTGCCCACCCCCGGCGCCGACAGCAGCAGTGCCGCGCCGGCGACCAGGCCGCCCAGCACGATGGTAGGTCGAGCCCAATGAGATGGGGCGGCAGTGTTTCCGGACATGGGGAACCTTCCTGTTGGGACGAATCGTGGAACTGTCGAGATTCGGGAAATTGACGGGCTGGTGTTGGTGGCGGGCTAGGAGCTACAGTCCGCCAGCGGATTCGCGATGTCCTCGTCGCATCCGGTGAAATCGGCTTCACCCGAATCGTTTTGGGTGTCCTGCAGGCTGCCAGCATTGCTCTGCCGGCTGTTGGGACTCGAGTCACTGCTGTTGGAGCCGCCGGAGCGGCTGCTACCCGACCCGCCGGAACCCGACCCGCTCGAACCGGCGCCGGACCCGCCGCTGGAACCCGAGTCGCTCGATTCCGAACCGCTTGAACCCGTATCGCTGGAACCTGAACCCCCGGAACCTGAACCGCCGGAACCGGAGTCAGAACCGCTGTCGCCGTGGTCATGGCCAGGATGGGCCGTGCTGATACCGACTGGCGCGGAGACGACGAGCGCACCTGCCAGGAGGGCGCCTCCGGCCAGAAGGGCGAGGCTCGTCCCTAACGAACGTAGGCCCAAAGTACTACGCTGTGTAGTAGTAGATGCCGGTTGTGTCCCCACGCGCATGCCCTTCTGTTGGTGCTTGACTGTGGTGGCGCCATCGCACTGATGTGCCGTCCGATGAATTAGTCGTGCGCGTAGCCGAATAGTTCCCCAATCGAGACGAATCTTTTGCGGCATCCCACATGTGCGCGAAAATGGAGCCCGTGGACTGCGATGTGGCCAGGGAGGCGTTATCGGCCCGGATTGATGGCGAGCGCGAGCAGGTGCCGTCCAGCCGCGTGGACGAACATCTTGATGGCTGCGATCTCTGCACGGCGTGGTATCGCAATGCACGCGAACAGTCGGGTCTGCTCAGGGGATTGGTCTCCGGAAGCGCGCTGGACCGGCATTCCGGGCGCATTGAGGCCGTAGCGGCGCCCAGTGGTCGACGGACCATTCTGCTCGGTGCGCGCTGCACCTTGGCCGCGATGGGGGTGATCCAGCTCGCGGTGGCGGTCGCGCAGGTGTTGGGAGTCGACTTCGGCCTGATCGCAAGCCATCACGGGGCGGCCAGCGGCGCCCATCTGCTCAACGAATCGACGGCCTGGTCCGCAGCGTTGGGGATCGCATTCCTCGCCACTGCGATCCGACCGCTGCTGGCGTCCGGAGTCGCCTGTGTGGCGGGGGTGTACGCGGGCGTGCTGATCTACTACGTCGTCGTTGACACGCTGTCGGGTCAGGTCACCGCCGCCCGCGTGGTCAGCCACCTTCCGGTGCTGCTGGGCGCATTGTTGGCGTTGGTGATCTGGGAAGCCGGCCGACCCGGCGAACGTGAGGGACGCGGCGCGCGAACGAATCAGAGTGCGAACGAACCACCTTCGCTCAGTGACCGAAGACGCGGACAGCCCAGGGCCGGCGATGGTTCGGCGGCGTGACGGCTACAGCATCACCGCGAACATGATTGCCATGCCGGCCGCCATCATCGTCTGCCGCAATATTCCCAAATGTGTCAAGGTGATTGGTCCACCATCGGTGCGCCGGATCGCGAAGTAGCGGTAGAGCCAGACCACGGCCGCCGAGGTCAGCCACAGTGTCCAGGCCCAGTTGATCGCCGAGATCCACAATGGCTCCCCGTGCCCCGACGCGATGTCCGGGGCGTGGTGCATGCCCTGATGGGTGTGAGCGTGGGCGGGGTCGCCCGCGGCCTGCCCGGGCAGCAGTCCACCGTTCATCACCGCGTACATCCATGCCATCGCCATCATCATCAGCGAGTGGTATCCGTTGGCCGCCCGCGCTCCGGGCTGACCGGGAACACTGACGGTGACGACGGCGAACCACGCGCTGGCGATCAAGAAGAACACCATCGGGCCGGTGGTGGGTATATCTGCACCGCGCGGCCAGGCCATCGCGCCCATCGCGACCGCCATCACCAGGTGCACACTGTGGTTGACCCTGGCGAGGGGCGAATGGCTACCTGCACCCAGCGCGAGCAGACACTCCACGGCGCAGAGCCCGAACAGGATCGTCACCACCCAACGCAGGGCGAGGTCAGCGATCATCCGGCGGCCGGTCGCGTGGACGGGTCGGCGGGGGTCGGGTCGGCTGGTTGCCGGTGGTTCTTGTACCAGCCCAGGGCGACGTCGACGGCGACGAACGCGGCGAGCGTCACCCCGAACAGCGGGGCGAACCAGCCGATCGACGCCAGCACGGCGACCAGGACAACACCCTCCCAAGGTGTGAGCCCGGCCAGCGCGCCGCGACCCGGGCGAGGAGGCATACCGCCCCGGGTCGGCCTGCGCCGCCACCACATCCGGTAGCCGATCAGCACCCCGGCGATCAACCCGCCGGCCGTGGCGATCAGCAGGATCTGATTGACAACCCCGAACAGGATGCCCATGTGCGCGTCGATGGCCCAGTAGGTGAGTTTGGCGAAGAAAGGCCATTCGGACTGGTCGACCCGATGGGTGATCTCGCCGGTTTCCGGGTGTACCGAGATTGCGTCGTATCGGGTCGGCCAGTCGCGCTTGCTCTCGGCTACCAGCCATCCCTCGTCGGCGGCGGCCGGCGGATACATCCACATCGGTCCACGCAGCCCGGCGTCCCTGGCAGTGCGCAACGCGGTGTCCGCGCCGGCGAGTGCGACGCGTTCGTCGAACTCCGACGGCGCCTCGGTGCCGCCGTGATGTCCGTGCCCACCCGACCCGGGTTCACCGCTGGCTGCCGCGATGGCAAGCGAGGTGTCCACCGACGGCGGGGTGGACCGCAACTGTTCCTGCAACCCGTTGATGGATTCTCCGGCGAAACGCGACCAGGTCATTCCGGTGACCGACAGCCCGAGCAGGCCGACGATGATCCAGACGCCAAGCGCGCCATGCCAAGACAACAATCGCCGCCGACCGGTGGTACCGCGATCCGGAACGAACAACCGGCGCAGCTTGCCGGTGCTCCGGCGATGACCGATCCAGAGAACGGCACCGGCCAGAGCGACCACCCACAGCCAACTCGCCGCGAGTTCGCTGTAGTAGCGGCCGACGACGCCGAGATGCAGATTGCGGTGCAGCTCGTCGAACCAGGCCCGCAGCGGCATCCACTCGCCGTAGGTGGTCAGGGCGCCCCGTACCTCGGCAGAGTAGGGGTCCACGAAGACGGTGCGCGCGTAGTCGGGCGGCACATCGTCGACGGCGAGTCTGATCCGCGTGGTCTCATCGGGCTGCGCCGGCGGCCTGATGCTCACGACGGCGCCCTCGGGATGGGCCGCCCGCGCGGCGGCCAGCTGCTCAGACAACGGCACCTGATGGTCGCCGATGGCGGCGACTGTTCGCTCGTGTCGGGTGGACAGCGAGTCGATCTGCGGAATCAGCGCGTACATCAACCCGGTGATCGCGGCGACCAGGATGAACGGGCCCACGAACAGGCCCGCGTAGAAGTGCAGCCGCAGCACCAGCGGCCGCCACCGTGCCCAGGCGTTCTCCGATGGCGCCGACGGGGCCGGCGGCGCGGTCTCTTCGAGAGGCGTCTGACTCACAGTGGATCGACTTTCGACATGCTGGACGGGGTGGCTGGCCAGGGTGGCTGGACAGGGCTGCCGGGCGAGGGTTGGACCCTCGACAGAAATGGTCGGTCCTGGGGGCGGAAAGTTCCCGGCGCATGGCCGGCAACTAAATTGGAGCGTGACGCCGACACCGGCGTCCGGGGCGGAAGGTCGGTATGAGCACACGGCCGGCGAGGCGAACCGACCGCTGGACGGTATCGGTGTTGATCGCCGGTGCGATCGCCACGCTCGCCGCCGTCAGTGCCTATGCGATCGCGTCCGGGGCGATGCGATTCGCCGCCGCCGGGGTCCCCTATCCCGGCGCCGCGACCAGTGTCGTCGAGTTCGCCGGCCACTTCGCCGGCGCCCTGACCGGGGCATTGTGTCTCGGTCTGCTGACGGTCATCGTCACCACCACGACGCCGGACGAAGACGGCCGCATCGACTCGGACGCCTTCCGGTTGCACCTGTGGGTCGGGCGGATCGCGATCTGCTGGCTGCTGGCATCGGCGGCGATGGTGCTCATCGATGCCGCCAACGCGGCGGGGGTTCCGGTGTCGCGGTTGGTGACCAGCGGCGCCATCGGCGATGCGATCGGTGCGTCGGAGTCAGCCCGGGGGTGGTGCGCGGCGACCGTGGCCGCGGCGGCGGTCACGCTCGGCGTCTATCTCACGGTGCGATGGGTCGGCAACTTCCTGCTGCTGATCCCCGCCGGCATCGGCGTGATCGCGGTCCCGGTGACCGGCAATCCCGGCGAGGGTCCCGATCATGATCTGGCCACCAGCGCAGCCATCGTGTTGGCGATCGCCGTGGCGGTGTTGCTGGGCATCAAGGTGGCCGGCGCGGTCAGCCCGGCGTCGCCGCCGGCCGCCCAGCGCCGGCAGCAGATCCTCGCGGCCGTCGCCGGGACGGTCGCGGTGGTGTACGGGGCGATGCTGACGAATCTGATGGTGCAGGGCACCGCGCTGCTGGCAACTGGTTACGGGCGGCTGGCACTGGCAGCCGGTGTGGCCCTGACAACCGTGTGGCTGGTCGACGTGTTCCTGCTCGCGAGGTCGCGTGCCACGTCGCATCTGGTGAACGTGACCGGTGCGGTGGTGATGATCGCGGTCGTGGGCGCCATCTCGGCGATGGCTGTCCAGCCGGCACCGCGGTTCCTGGTCACGGAGTTCACCATCTGGGACGTCTTCCTCGGATACCAGCTACCTGGTCCGGCCAACGCGATCAACCTGTTGACCTACTGGCGGTTCGACCCGCTATTCGGTGTCGCGGCGCTGGTGCTGGCGCTGGCCTACCTCGCCGGGGTGATCCGGCTGCGCCGCCGCGGCGATGCCTGGCCGATGCTGCGCACCATCGGCTGGGTGACCGGCTGCCTGGCGCTGCTCATCGCGACGAGTTCCGGAGTGCGCGCATACGGGTCGGCGATGTTCAGCGTCCATATGGCCGAACACATGGCGCTGAACATGTTCGTCCCGGTGCTGCTGGTGCTCGGCGCGCCGGTGACGTTGGCGCTGCGCGCGTTGCCCGCCGCCAAAGCCGGCCAGCCGCCGGGGCCCCGCGAATGGGTGCTGTGGCTGGTGCACTCCCGGGTGACCCGATTCCTGGCGAGCCCGTTCGTCGCGTTCATCCTCTTCGTCGGCTCGCTGTACCTGGTGTACTTCACGCCCCTCTTCGACACCTTCGTCCGGTATCACTGGGGCCACGAGTTGATGACCCTGCACTTCCTGCTCGTCGGCTACCTGTTCTATTGGGGCATCATCGGGGTGGATCCCGGGCCCCGCCGGCTGCCGTTCCTGGGCAGGTTGGGACTGCTGTTCGCGGTGATGCCGTTCCATGCGTTCTTCGGCATCGCGACGATGACGATGACGTCGGTTCTCGGCGGCACCTTCTACGGGCATCTCGCCGTGCCGTGGGTGGCCAACCTCTCCGACGACCAGCATCTCGGCGGCGCGATCGCCTGGGGGTCGAGCGAACTGCCCGTCGTCATCGTGGTGGTGGCGCTGGTCTCGCAGTGGGCCCGTCAGGATCGCTCCGCGGGTGCACGTCACGACCGGCACATCGACAGCGGCTACGACGACGACTTCGACGCCTACAACGCCATGCTGCGGGAGCTGTCCCGGACCCGCGAGTAGGCGCTACGAACCGAACTTCCTCAGCCGCAGACTGTTCGACACCACGAAGAACGACGAGAAGGCCATCGCGGCACCGGCGATGAGCGGGTTGAGCAACCCCGCCATCGCGATGGGTATCGCAGCGAGGTTGTAGCCGAACGCCCACACCATGTTCGTGCGAATGGTGCGAATGGTGGCCCGGGCCAGACCCAGAGCCAGCGGCACGGCGTCGAGGTTGTTGCGAACCAGGATGATGTCGGCAGCGCCGATCGCCACATCGGTTCCGCGGCCGATGGCCAGCCCGAGGTCCGCACGCGCCAGCGCCGGCCCGTCGTTGATGCCGTCGCCCACCATCGCCACGACCCGGCCCTGATCCCGCAGGTTGTCGATGACCTCGACCTTGCCCTCCGGAAGCACCTCCGACACCACATCGTCGATGCCGACTTGTTCCGCAATCGAATTCGCCGTCGCCGCGTTGTCGCCGGTGATCAACATGGTGCGCAAGCCGGCGTCGTGCAGGGCGGCGACCGCCCCCGCGGCCGAGGGCTTCACGGCGTCGGAAATGCTGATCACCCCGCATACCGACTCACCGGCTGACACGAATACCACTGTCTCCCGGCGATTTTCGCTGTCCTTGCGGGCAGCCGCCAGATCTGCCGGCACCACCCGGCCACGGGACACCCAGGCGGGTCTGCCCACCGCGACCTGCACCCCGTCAACGACTCCGGTCACGCCGCTGCCCGACGTCGCGACGAAATCGTCGACAGCCCTGGGCTCGGCGTCGACGAGGGCCGCCGAAACAGCGCGGGCGAGCACGTGGTCCGAGCCCGCCTCGACGGCCGCGGCCAGGGCGAGCACCTCGGCGCGTTCCCAGCCGGCGGCGGGCACCACGCCGGTGACCGTCGCGCTCCCGATCGTCAGCGTTCCGGTCTTGTCGAACACCACGGTGTCGACATTGCGGATCGTCTCCAGTGCCTGATAGCCCTTGAGGAAGATTCCCAGTTGCGCGCCCCGCCCGGAGGCCACCATCATCGCGGTCGGTGTCGCCAACCCCAGCGCGCACGGGCAGGCGATCACCACCACCGCCAGCGCCGCGGCCACCGCACGGTCCACGTTGCCGTCGACGATCAGCCACCCGACCGCGGTCAGCACCGCCAGCGCCAACACGCAGGGCACGAAGACGGCCGAGATCCGGTCGGCGAACCGCTGCGCGGCCGCCTTCTGCGCCTGTGCCTCCTCGACCAGACGGACCATCCCCGCGAACTGGGTGTCGGAGCCGACTGCCGCCGCTTCGACGATCAACCGTCCGTCGAGCACCACGGTGCCGCCCACCACGCTGCCGCCGTCGGCGACCTCGACGGGTTTGGACTCGCCGGTCATCGCGCTCATGTCGACGGCGGCCGCGCCGCTGACCACCAGACCGTCCGCGGCGATCGACTGTCCGGGCCGCACCACGAAGCGCTGCCCTTCCTTGAGTTCCGCCGCCGGGATCTCCATCTCCGAGCCGTCGGCCAGCAGCACCGACACCGATTTCGCGCTCAGCGCCGCCAGCGCGCGCAACGCGCCGCCGGCCTTGGATTTGGCTCGCGCCTCGAAATAGCGACCGGCCAGGACGAACACCGTCACCCCGGCGGCCACCTCGAGGTAGATCGAGTCGCTGCCGAGCAGCGCTTGCAGTATTCCCTCGCCGCGGTGCTCGTCGGCGCCGAAGAACACGGTGTAAACCGACCACACCGTTGCCGCGGTGATCCCGATGGAGATCAACGTTTCCATGCTCGCCGTGCCGCGTCGGAGGTTGAGCAGCGCCGCCTTGTGGAACGGCCATGCCGCCCACGTCACCACCGGGGCGGCCAGCGCCGTCAGCACCCACTGCCATCCGGGGAATCGGGTATCGGGCACCACGGCGAACATCACCGACAGGTCTGCCAACGGGATGAACAACACCGCCGCCACCGTCAGGCGCAGCAGCAGGCTGCGGGCGTGGCGCGCGTCCGGGTCGTCGTCCGACGATGTCAGCTCGGTCCGCGGTTGGGCCGGGTAACCCGCATCGGTGACCAGCTCGCACAGGTCCGCGACCGAGATGTTCTCGTCGGCGTCGATGGTGGCCACCCGGGTCGCGAAGTTCACCGACGCGCGGACCCCGTCAACCTTGTTGAGCTTGCTCTCCACCCGGGCCGCACACGACCCGCATGACATGCCGGTGACGTCTAGCCGGACGCGCCGGACAGCCGGCTGGCTGCTCGCCGCCCCGTCAGCCGCCGCCTCGGCCACCGGGGCTGTCATCTCCGCCGCCACCGTCAGTCCTTACTCTTCCGGGACTCGTCCGGGAATCCCGCAGACGGCCCCATCCTTCTCCCATTTTGATTAGTCGTGCATGCCCCCGAATGAGTTCCCCGCCGTCATCAAATAAGGTTCAGCCGTGGCATCCGGCGACTACGACCAAGTTACCCAACTGGCGTTGGCCGCCGGCCGGGGTGATCCGGTAGCGCTGGAGGGCTTCATCAAAGCCACCCAGCGCGACGTGTGGCGGTCTGTGGCGTATCTCGGCGACCCGGGCACCGCTGATGACCTCACCCAGGAGACGTTCCTGCGGGCCATCTCGGCGCTGCCGCGGTTCAGCGGTCGGTCCTCCGCCCGCACCTGGCTGTTGTCGATTGCCCGCAGGGTCGTCGTCGACCAGATCCGGCACAGCCAGGTCCGCCCTCGCGCTCAGTACGGGGTGGACGTGGAGAAGATGCTGGACAGCCACCATCGCGCCGGGGGTTTCGAGAACGTCGTCGAACTGCGCATCCTGCTCGACGGGCTCGAGGAGGACCGTCGCCAGGCGTTGTTGCTGACCCAGGTGCTGGGCCTGTCCTACGCAGAAGCTGCCGAGGTGTGCGGCTGCCCGGTCGGGACCATCCGCTCACGGGTGGCGCGGGCCCGCGAGGACCTGTTGGCCGCGGCCGACCGCGACGAGCGGGCCGGCTGACCAGGTCTTTGCGCAGGCCGCTCGCAGCCACTTCGTGACAGCATTGACTGCTATCATTTCACGATGGCGAAGACGGTGACGCTCCGGCTATCCGACAGTGCCTACGCGGCGGTGAAGCGGCATGCGCAGGCCGACGGACTGTCCATGAACGCTTTCATCGAGGGACTACTCGATGGCGAAGACATGCGTCGGCGCTGCGAAGCGCATGACCGATGGATGCAAGAGCATCGCGATGCCGTCGGCCGCAGCGCGGCGTGGGCCGACTCGAATCTTATCGAGCTTGCGAAGCATTGAGCTTGCCAAGCATTGAGATCGCCACGCCGGGGGGAGATTTGGACAACGGACGCGGGAATCAACGTGCTCGTCATCTCTTCGACGGTCTATAACGAGATTTCCAGCGAGCCCACCATCATTGCGGTGCCGATATTCGACCGCGACCCCGATGCCGGGTTCGGCGTCGCACTGGACAAAGCTGAATGGGCAGCTCCAGGTTTGGTGACCAGTCTGCGGAAGTCGGCGCTCGGCCGTCTGCAGCGTCGAGTCGACGTTCAGGTGTTGACCGATGTGAACAACATGCTGTTCAAGATCCTGGCGACGCCGGACCGATGACTCGGCGGCGCCTGTGGAGTTAGTCATCGTGGCACAGCCGAGTTCCGCGCCTGGGCGCGCGGAGTTGGTCGAAAGGCGCGACTCGGACTTCACGCGGGTAGTGGCCACCATCGACGGTTAGCTGGCCTACCGTAGTGAGCTACGGACATCATCCCTGCGCGGGTATCGGCCGAAGGACGGGAAGTTGCTACAGCGAATCGCTCTGCTGGCCATCCGCGCACCGTGGCAGATCGCGACTGCGGCGGTGCTGGTCACCGTGGCGGCTGCGGTGTTCGGCATCCCGGTGGCCAACAGCCTGTCCGCGAGCGGATTCCAGGATCCGACCGCCGAGTCGTCGCAGGCGGCCGAGTTACTGACCGAGAAGTTCGGCCGCGGCAGTGTGCAGCTGCTGATCACCGTCACCGGGCCGGACCAGGCGCGCACCGGCGCGGCCCGGACGGTGGGGCTCGACATCGTCGATCGGCTGCGACAGTCGCCACATGTCGCGGACCTGACCTCGGCGTGGACCGCACCGCCGGAGGCGGCCCGGGATCTGGTCAGCGAGGACGGCAGGACCGGCCTGATCGTCGCGGGCATCACCGGGGGAGAGCACGAGTCACAGAACCACACCAAGAAGCTGGCCGATGAGCTGATCTACGACCGCGAGGGGGTCACCGTTCGGGCCGGCGGGACGGCCATGGTGAACGTGCAGATCACCGAGCAGTCGCAGCGCGACCTGCTGACCATGGAGGCGATCGCGATTCCGTTCAGCTTCCTGGTGCTGGTCTGGGTGTTCGGCGGGCTGCTGGCCGCCGCAGTGCCGGTGGCCGTCGGCGGGATGGCGATCGTCGGGTCGATGGCGGTGCTGCGGCTGATCACGTTCGGCACCGAGGTATCGATCTTCGCGCTGAACCTGACCATCGCGATGGGGCTGGCGCTGGCGATCGACTACACATTGCTGATCCTCAGCCGTTATCGCGACGAACTCGCCGACGGGGCGAGCCGGGACACGGCCCTGATCCGGACCATGGTGACCGCCGGGCGCACCGTCCTGTTCTCCGCGGTGACGGTGGCGCTGTCGATGTCGGCGCTGGTGCTGTTCCCGATGCATTTCCTGAAGTCCTTCGCCTACGCCGGGGTCGCGACTGTCGCATTCGCCTGTGCGGCCGCGATCCTGGTGGCCCCGGCACTGATCGTGCTGCTGGGCGACCGGCTGGACGCGCTGGACATGCACCGGCTGGCCCGTCGGGTGCTGAACCGTCCCGAACCGGTACGCAAGCCCGTCGAAGAGCAGTTCTGGTACCGGTGGACCAAGTTCGTGATGCGCCGCCCGCTTCCGATCGGGATGAGCGTGATCGTCCTGCTGCTGGTGCTGGGCGCACCCTTCCTCGGCGTGCGGTGGGGCTTCCCGGACGACCGGGTGCTGCCGACGTCGATGTCGGCGCATCAGGTGGGCGATCAGCTGCGCGACGGCTTCGCGCACAACTCGGCCACCGCGGTGACCGTCGTCGTCCCCGACGCCGACGGCCTGGCGCCCACCGAGCTGGAGCGCTACGCCCGGGACCTGTCGCGGGTCTCGGACGTGTCGGCGGTGTCCGCACCGCCCGGCACCTTCGTCGACGGCCTGCTGGTGGGTCCGCCGTCGGCGGCCACCGGGGTGGCGCAGGGCAGTGCGTTCCTGACCGTGGACAGCGCTGCGCCGTTGTTCTCCGACCGCTCCGAGGCCCAACTGGACCAGCTGCACGACGTTCCCGGTCCGGACGGCCGGGCGGTGCAGATGACCGGCACCGCCCAGACCAATCGCGACAGTGTCCAGGCCATCACCTCACGGCTGCCGCTGGTGCTCGGATTGATCGCGGCGATCACCTTCATCCTGCTGTTCGTGTTGACCGGCAGCGTGGTGCTGCCATTGAAAGCACTGGTGCTCAACGTGCTGTCGCTGACGGCCGCATTCGGCGCGTTGGTGTGGATCTTCCAAGAAGGGCACCTGGGCGGGCTCGGTACCACGCCGACCGGGACGCTGGTGGCCAACATGCCGGTGTTGCTGTTCTGCATCGCGTTCGGCCTGTCCATGGACTACGAGGTTTTCCTGATCGCCCGGATTCGCGAGTATTGGATCGCGTCCGCGCAGGGTCGCGGGGACAACAGCGAGAGCGTTGCTCTGGGGTTGGCCCGCACCGGTCGGGTCATCACCGCCGCTGCCCTGATCATGTCGATTTCGTTCGGGGCGCTGATCGCCGCCGAGGTGCAGTTGATGAAGCTGTTCGGCCTCGGCCTGATGCTGGCCATCGCGGTGGACGCTACCCTGGTCAGGATGGTGCTGGTTCCGGCCTTCATGCAAGTGATGGGCCGGTGGAACTGGTGGGCGCCGACGCCCCTGGTCAAGCTGCACGAACGGATCGGTATCTCCCACTAGATCGTTTGCTGAGAGTTCAGTGACGATCTCCGGGAACCCGGCGCCGGTCTTCGATGTCGAGGACAATGGGTATGTGATTGCCGTGCCCTAGGACGACATGACCAACGAGGAGGCATTCGAATGTCTGCCCGAACCGACAGTCCGGTCAGTGTGATCGCGGCGGTGCGGGGCGAACTGCCGCCGCACCGATATTCCCAGAGCGAGATCGCCCAGGCGCTCATCGACCTGGGCGGCTACGACCTCTACGAAGAAGTGGTGCGCAGTGTGCACGAGAGTTCGAGGGTCGGCAGCCGCCATCTGATCCTGCCGCTGGAGGAGTACCCGGCGCTGACCGACTTCACCGCCGCCAATGACGCCTACATCGAGCACGCGGTCGAACTCGGCGCCGCGGCGCTGTCCGGTGCGCTCGACGAGGCAGGACTGGCGCCTGCCGACGTCGACTTCATTGTGTCGACGACGGTGACCGGGGTGGCGGTGCCGTCGCTGGACGCCCGCATCGCCGGACGGCTGGGCCTGCGCCCGGATGTGCGCCGGGTACCGCTGTTCGGGCTGGGTTGCGTGGCCGGGGCGGCGGGGATGGCGCGTCTGCACGACTACCTACGTGGCGCGCCCGACGATGTCGGGGTGCTGCTGGCGGTCGAGATCTGCTCACTGTCGCAGAAGACGAACCCGTCCCGGGCCACCATCGTCGGCAGCGCGCTGTTCGGCGACGGCGCGGCCGCGGTGGTCGCCGTCGGCGAGAATCGAGCCGAACGGGTCGACGCGACGGGGCCGCAGGTACTCGACTCGCGCAGCCACCTCTACCCCGACTCGCTGCGCGCGCTGGGCTGGGACATCGGGTCGGCCGGCTTCCAACTGGTGTTGGCGCCGGACGTACCAATGGTCATCGAGCGGACGCTGGGTGACGGCGTCACCGACTTCCTCGCGGCGCACAGTCTGACCGTCGACGACGTGGGCGCGTGGGTCACCCACCCGGGCGGACCCAAGATCATCGACGCCATCGCCACGGCGCTCGACCTGCCCGACGGCGCCCAGGAACTGACCTGGCGATCCCTCAACGAGGTCGGCAACCTCTCGTCCGCCTCGGTGTTGCACGTGCTGCGCGACACCATGGCCAAGGGCCCCGCCAGCGGAACGCTGGGCATGATGATCGCGGTCGGACCCGGACTCTGCTCCGAGCTGGTCCTGCTGCGCTGGCAGTGATGTTCCGATGATCTGGTACCTGTTGCTGATCGCCGCTGTGGGGGCGGAGCGGATCGCTGAACTGGTTGTCGCCCAACGCAATCGTGCGTGGAGCATGGCCCGCGGCGGACGTGAGTTCGGGGCGGGCCACTACCCGGTGATGGTGGTGCTGCACACCGGCCTGCTGGCCGGGTGCGTACTGGAGGTCGTGGTCCTGCAGCGCCCGTTCATCCCCGCACTGGGCTGGTCGATGCTGGCCCTGGTGCTGCTGGCGCAGGGGCTGCGCTGGTGGTGTATCGCCACGCTGGGCCATCAGTGGAACACCCGGGTGATCGTGGTGCCCAACGCGACGCGGGTCACCGGCGGGCCGTATCGGGTGATTCCGCACCCGAACTACGTGGCGGTTGTCATCGAAGGAGCGGCATTGCCACTGGTCCACAGCGCGTGGATCACCGCGCTGGTGTTCACGGTGCTCAACGCGGCTCTGCTGCGCACCAGGCTCAGGGTCGAGAACAAGGCCCTGGAGAGCCTGGCGTGATCGACCTGCTCGTCGCCGGCGGCGGCCCGGCCGGACTGGCCACCGCGCTCTACGGTGCCCGGGCAGGCCTGGAAGTCGTTGTCGTCGAACGGCGCCGGCCGCCCATCGACAAGGCCTGCGGGGAAGGGTTGATGCCGCACACCATGCGACAGCTGACCCGGCTCGGTGTGTCCCCCCCGGGGCAGCCGATCCACGGCATCAGCTATCTGGACAGCCGTCCGGGCAAGGAACGTTGCGTCACCGCAGAGTTCCGGTCCGGTGCCGGTCGCGGGGTGGCCCGGGTCGCCCTGCACACCGGGCTGTTCGACGCGGCGACCGCGGCGGGCGTGAAGGTGGTGCAGGGCAACATCGGCACGGTTACCCAGGACGCCGATTCCGTTGCCGCGGGCGGTTTTCGGGCGCGGTATCTGGCCGCGGCCGATGGGCTGCACTCACCCATCCGGCAGTCGCTGGGCTTGTCCGCGCCATCCCGCGGGCCGCGCCGGTGGGGAATCCGCCGGCACATACAGATCGCGCCCTGGGACGACCACGTTCAGGTGTACTGGGCCGCCGGTGCCGAGGCGTACGTGACGCCGGTGGCCGAGGACTGCGTGGGCATCGCGATCCTGACGTCGAACCGGGCCCGCTTCGACGGTCATCTCGACCAGTTCCCGGCCCTCGCCGAGCGGGTGCTTGGTCATCCGCGCGGATCCGACATGGCCGCCGGCCCGCTGCGGCAGCGGGTGCGCGGTCGCACCGCGGGGCGGGTGATGCTGGTCGGAGACTCCGCCGGCTACGTCGATGCGCTGACCGGCGAAGGCCTGGGCATCGCGTTCGGCGCGGCCGATCTACTGGTCGGCTGCGTGGTCGCGGGTCGACCGGAGGACTACGACCGCCAGTGGCGACGGATGTCGCGGCGGTACCGGGCCCTGACCGCGGCGCTGGTCGATGCGAGCAGCTACGCGCCGGTGCGCTCGCGGATCGTGCCGGCCGCGACGGCACTGCCCAGGGTGTTCGCCGCCCTGGTCAACCAGCTCGCCGAGTGAATCCTCCGCACCGCATCACATCGGATACTCGGGTAGTTCGAGGTCGTCGCGGAAGCTGCGGGCCGTCACCAGCTTGCCCAGCGGGGCGACGTTCATGGCCCGCAGCATCAGGTTTCGGGCCAGCAGGCCCAGCCGGGTGCGGGCGGCGAAGAAGGAGACGAATTTCTCGGCGCCGGTCTGCTTGCCCGCGATGAACTCGCGCAGCCGTTGCTCGTATGCCGGGAAGGCACGGCGATGGTCGCCGCCGGCGGCGTGCAGCTCACCTGCCAGAACGTAGGCCTCGGTCAGCGCCAGGCCGGTGCCCTCGCCCGCGAGCAGCGAGGCGCAGGCCGCGGCGTCACCGACCAACGCCACCCGTCCCCGCGACCAGCGATCCATCCGAATCTGGCTGACCACGTCGAAGTACAGGTCGTCGACGTCGTCGAGCGCTGCCAGGATCTGCTCGGATTCCCAGCCCGTGTGGGCGAACTCTTGACGCAAACGTGCCTTGCACTCCTGTTCGTCGAGCAGGCCGGGCGGCTCCGCTGAGCGAAATACGAAAAGGAACAAGGTCCGGTCGTCGCGCAGCGAGAACCGCGCGATCTGACGTCCCGGGCTGTTGTGGGTGACGTACACGAGTTCTTCGCGGGGCCGGTAGCCCGGCACCACGCATGCCGCCACCACGCAGCCGAGGTATCGCTCGAAGTCCGACTCCGGTCCGAACACCAGGCTGCGCACCGTGGAGTGCAGGCCGTCGGCGCCGATGACCAGGTCGAAGTCACGTTCGGCGGCCCGCTCGAAGGTGAGCCGGACGCCGTCGGCGTGCTCGTCGATGGCGGTGATGCTGTCGCCGAAGACCGCTTCGACGTCGCTCTCGATTGCGGCGTACACGGTCGCCGCCAGGTCACCGCGCGCCACGGTGGTGTACTTGCCGCCGGTGGCGGTGCGGAACACGTCCACGCCGACGCCGGCCAGCGTGCGTCCGTCGGCGCCGACCGAGCGAAGCGACTGCACCTGGTAGCCGGCGTCCCGGATCGCCGCCTCCAGGCCCATCTTCTCGGCCACCCGGTAGCCGAGCCCCCAGAAGTCGATGACGTAGCCGCCGGTGCGGAACTGCGGCGCCCGCTCGATCAGCGTCGGGGTGTGCCCGGTTCGGTGCAACCAATACGCCAGGGCGGGTCCGGCCACCCCGGCGCCGCTGATCGCTATCTTCATCGCTGCTCCGTCCGCCGTCCGCCGTCGGCCGCGTGTCGCCGTCGAACTCAAACCTACGGCGTCACCCACTCACCGGTGCGGCCCGGGCGAGCGGACATGCAGCCATACTCCGCGAACACCCGAGAGCGGTGATAATTTTGTGCCGGTAATTCAGTTGGCGAATTCATTTGGCGAGAGGACCCGCATGCCCAGTACCAGTTCGGTGTCGGCGATCGTGGCTGCGGGTGTCATCCTGGCGGGGATTTCGGCGGGTACCGCCTGGGCCGGTGGGCCGAGCGGCACCGTCGAGAACCCGTATCACATCTCCGAAGCAGTCGGTACCGGTGTGGTGCAAGGCGCTCTGGTGGGTTTCCGTGCCACCGGCGAAACCAACGATGAGGCCTCGGCGAGCATGGTCGCCGCATGCCAGGGCGCTGGTGGGCAAGATTGCACCGTCGACGTGGTGACCAACGACGATCTCTGCATCGCGGCCGTCTCGGACGTCGGCGCCGACATCGTCGCCGGTGGTGCCGGGGCGACCGTCGAGGCGGCCCGCGCTGATGCGATGGCGCGGGCGGCGGCCAACAATACCCCGCTGCCTCCGAACGCCACCGTGGTCATCTGGGCGTGCCCCTAGTAGCCTCGGTATTGGCCCGAAAGGTGACAGACGTATGACAACTCGAGGCAAGTCAGCCCTGCTGATCGCCGGTTTGGCGGTCGTGGCGTTCATTTCGGCCCCGGTCGCCGGCGCTCGCCCGACCTGCCAGGACGGGGCCCAGGATGTGGGGCAACCAAGTTCCGCGCCGTCGACCGAGACCACCTGCCAAACCGACGGCAATGTGTCGATCAAGGCGACGCCGGGGGCAGGCGCGCAGTGGGGGCAGGGAACCATAGGGGGTTTTCCCTACGGGGGCACCGGGTACTCCGAAGGCTTCTTCGCGCCCTGAGCAGTTCTTAGTCCCCGCGCGGCTCCCCGCCAACCCCGCTCAGTTCAGCTGCGCTCGAAATGCTGGTAGTCCACCGGGCTCTGCCAATAGCCGCCCCAGGTCCAACCGTGGCCGGTGAAGGCGAGGACGGCCGGATCCCCGGCGTGCAGCATCGCCGGGTCGATGCGGTCGCGATCCAGGTACGGCCCGGCGTTGTGCGGCTCGTAGCTGCCGCTGCTGCTGATGTACGGGTTGACCAGCGGGTTGACGTCGACGGCCCGGCCATAGGCGTGCTCTGACCAGCGGCCGGTCCCGGGAATGTCGCGGCAATTGAACGCCGAGGTGTTGTTGTCGGCCATCGACAGCTGATCGTCGGCGCCGGGGTAGTGCTCGACGGTACGCATCCGCTCGATCGGGTAGCGCAGTAACCGCAGCTGCTCGAAGATCTCGATCACCTCGGTGACCAGGTCTTCGTGGACGATCAGCGCACCGCGGTGGATCAGTCCGTCGAACCCGATGTAGTCGATCTCGACGCGTCGCAGTCGTTCCGGTTCCAGCGGGCAGCCCGGACGCCAACTCGTCCCGAGTTCGGCGGCGGTGACCGGGCGCACCACCGGCCCGGCCGGGGCCGTCGGGGTTGGTGGCGGGGCCGGTGGTGACAGCGTCGTCGTCGAAGGTGATGACGGTGACGAGATGGCTCTCGGCGGCGCGGTGGCGGCGCATTGCACCAGCACCGCGACGGCAGCGGCCACAGCCGCCGGCGCGACCAGCCGCCGCAACAGCGCGTTCGGTGACGTGCGGCCGCGATGTGCCATTCCACAGACTGTGCCATCCAAGAGACAGGGGCGGTAGACAGTTTCGCTGGGCCGCCCCGGCTAACCTCGACGGTGCGGGAGAGGAGAAGCGTTGTGCGCATCGGTGTGACACGCGCTGTTGTGGCGCTCGCGGCGACCGCCGCGTTGGTCGCCGGGTGCGGCGACGACGGCCAATCGCGCGCCCAGCCGGATGCCACCGGGGTCGGTGACGACAACGGCGGCGCCCCCGGGGACGTCGACGACGCCGTCGAGGTCGATGACGTCGTCACCAACCTGGAGGTGCCTTGGGGAATAGCGTTCCTGCCCGACGGCAGCGCGCTGATCGCCGAGCGGGACAGCGCCGCCGTCAAACACCTGTCGCCGTCCGGCGTGGTACGAAACGTCGGCGAGGTGGCCGGCGTCGCACCACGCGGCGAGGGCGGCCTGCTCGGTCTGGCCACCTCGGGCCAGACGGTCTTCGCCTACTTCACCGCCGAGGACGACAACCGTGTCGTCCGGATGAACTTCGACGGTGTAGCCCTCACCGGGCAGGAGCCGGTGCTGACCGGAATCCCGGCGGGCTCCATCCACGACGGTGGGCGCATCGCGTTCGGTCCGGATGGCAACCTCTATATCGCCACCGGGGACAGCGGCGATGTCGGACTGGCCCAGGACCTGTCCTCGTTGGGCGGCAAGATTTTGCGCATCCGCCCCGACGGTTCGATCCCGCCGGACAACCCTGACCCGTCCTCGCCGGTGTGGTCCTACGGTCATCGCAACATCCAGGGGCTGGCATGGGATGCCGGCGACCGGCTCTGGGCCACCGAGTTCGGCGCGAACGCATGGGACGAGCTGAACCTGATCGAGGCCGGCGGCAACTACGGCTGGCCGCTGGCCGAAGGTCGTGGCGACATCCCCGGACTGATCAACCCGGTGCTGCAATGGTCGACGGCCGAAGCGTCGCCGTCCGGGCTGGCGTACTGGGGCGAGTCGTTGTGGATGGCGGCGCTGCGTGGTCAGCGGCTCTACCAGATTCCGGTGGGCCCCGACGGCGCGGCGGGCGAACCCGTGGCACTGTTCACCGGCCGGTACGGGCGGCTGCGAACTGTGGTGGCGGCGCCGGACGGCACGCTGTGGTTCACCACCAGCAACCGCGACGGCCGGGGCAGCCCGCGCGACGGCGACGACCGGATTCTGCAGTTCCAACCCTGACCGGGTAGTTTCAGACGACACACCGACCGGCCGCTGCCGAGGAGTTCAACGGTGGATTCGACACCATTCGGGCACTACCAGCTGCAAAAGCTGATCGGTCGGGGTGGGATGGGCGAGGTCTATCAGGCCTACGACACCCAGACCGACCGCGTCGTCGCCCTCAAGTTGCTGCCGCCCCACCTGGCAGCCGACGCGGTATTTCAGCAGCGGTTCCGCCGTGAGTCGCAGGCCGCCGCCGGGGTCAACGACCCCCATGTGGTGCCGATCCACGGCTTCGGCGAGATCGACGGTCGCCTGTACCTGGACATGCGCCTGATCGAGGGCCGCAACCTCGGCACGATGCTCGCCGACTCCGACGGGCCGCTCGATCCCGAGTTCGCCGTGTCGGTGGTCGAGCAGGTGGCCTCCGCGCTGGACGCCGCGCACCGGGCGGGGTTGATCCACCGTGACATCAAACCGTCGAACGTCCTGATCACCGAGCGCGACTTCGCGTATCTGATCGACTTCGGTCTGGCTCGCACCGCCGGTGAGTCCGGTCTGACCACCGCAGGCAGCACACTGGGCACGTTGGCCTACATGGCGCCGGAGCGTTTCGAGGGTGTGGGGATCGACGGCCGCGCCGACATCTACGCGCTGACCTGCGTGCTCTATGAGTGCCTCACCGGCAACCAACCGTATCCGGCGGACAGCCTCGAGCAGCAGATCGCCGGGCACATGACCTCGCCGTTGCCGCTGCTGTCGACCATCGATCCGCGGCTGGCGCCCTTCGACGCCGTCATCGCCAAGGGAATGGCCAAGAAGCAGTCGGCGCGCTACCAGACAGCCGGCGATCTGGCCGCCGCCGCCCGGCGCGCTCTGAACGCACCGGTGCGGTCGAGAGGGGCCGGGCGCCATTCGGCCCACCGGGATTCCTGGGTCAGTCGGCTGCCCCGGCGGGCGCTGGTCATGGTCGGGGTCGCGGTGCTGCTGGCGGTGCTGGCCACGTTCGGGGTGCTGCACTGGTGGGGCGGGTCCGACCGGGCCGGGTCACGGTCGCCTGGGGTGGCCGACTCGTCATCGAAGTCGGGTTCGGCCGACCCCCCGGTGGGCGCCGTCCCGTCGATCGCGGCGACGGTGCCCGAGGACATCAAGGGAACCGGTCGGCTGGTGGTCGGGGTCAACCTGCCCTACAAGCCCAACGAGTTCAAGAACTCCGAGGGCGAGATCGTCGGTTTCGACATCGACCTGATGAACGCGGTCGCACGCACTTTGGGGCTGGTCCCGGACTACCGCGAGACCGCATTCGAGGCGATCATCCCCTCGGTGCGCGCCGGGGACTTCAGTGTCGGGGCGTCGTCGTTCACCGACACCGCCGAGCGGGAGTCCGAGGCGGACTTCGTCACCTACTTCCAGGCCGGGACGCTGTGGGCGCAGCAGGCCGGCTCGTCGGTCGATCCCAACAACGCCTGCGGGCTGCGGGTCGGTGTCTCCTACGGCTCCATTCAGGAGACCGAGGAGTTGCCGGCCAAATCCGATGCGTGCGTCGCCGCGGGCCAGGCGCCGATCGACAAGGTGGTCTTCGTCAGCCAGGATGAACTGACCGCGGCGCTGATCGCCGGGGAGGTCGACGCGATGTCAGCCGACTCGCCGGTGACCGGGTTCGCGATCAAGACCAGCGGCGCCGCGCTCGCCGCGGCCGGGGATGTCTTCGACACGGCACCGTACGGCTGGCCGGTGGCCAAGAATTCCAAGTTGGCCGAGTCGCTGCTGCAGGCGCTCGAGCATCTGATGGCCACCGGGGAGTACCGGACCATCGCCACCATGTGGGGCGTCGAGCAGGGGATGATCGACAAACCCCAGATCAACGGGGCCATGCGGTAGCGAACCAATCCGTCCCCCGGAGAATTGTCCGGGTACTGATCCCGGCGGATCGACGACGCGCATCGACCGTGCGCCGGCCGACGACACCGAGGTCAAGATCCTGACGGCCCGCTACCACTCCTGAGCCGGATCGCGACGATGTGGTCTCGCCGGGCCGCCTCGGCGAACTCCTCGACGGTGGGGATGCGGTCATCGCGAAACTTCAACCCCATCATGCGTTGTGCTCGTTTGACACCGTAGGAGGCGGCCGCTCGCCGGGCGACGTCGGCGACAGCGGCCGGGTCGCGGATCAGTTCGCCGTGCATGGTCGTCAGCTTCCCGGCATGCTGCACCTCGGCGTCTGCCCCGTCGCGGAAGTTGTTCTTCCACGCCGCGCTGGTCAGCGCGTACAGCGTGCCGTCGAGCTGGTGCGCGGTCAACGGAATCGAGTACCGGCGGCCGGACTTTCGTCCGGTGACGTGAAGAACCATCATCTGCTCACGCTGGCCACCGGCGAGCGGAGTGCGCAGCAAGAACCCCAACACCGGGTTCACCGCGCGCAACAGCGCGGTCGGTGGATGCGAGATCGTCACAGCGGGTGTCTGTTCTGACATGTGCCCCACGGTACCCATCTGCCTCGCGGCCTACCGGATCCGACCGACATCCGAAGTGCCCGACTAGCAGCGACAATCAAAGTCGCTCGTAGGTGGGCAGATAGCCAACGGCCAATCAGCCTGGTGCCTGAGAGGCGGGTGAGACAGCAGACACATCACTTGAGAAAAGCGGGCCGAGGCAAGGCCGCCACTACCGACGCAGCGGTGCCGCCGCTTCGAACGTCGCGGCCTTGCCGGCGGACTGCCACTCCAGCCAGCGCTCCCACCGGCGCAGGTTCGCGCGCTGCCAACGCCGGTCCACCCCAGGCGCGAGGCGTCGGACGATCTCCAGGGCAAATATCATCGGAAATCGCAACAGTAGCAACATGATTCCCGGCAGCGCGGACGGCAGCCGGTAGCGGCGGCGGTTCCACGGCAGCATGTAGAGACCGAGGTAGCCGGCCTGTACCCGGTAGTGGTACTCAGCGCGCAGCCGCGCGAGGCCGCGGTGGCTGGGGTTGGGCGCGAACGCGGGGACGAACGATTCGACGAGT
Source organism: uncultured Mycobacterium sp. (assembly GCA_964513475.1). Taxonomy (GTDB): domain Bacteria; phylum Actinomycetota; class Actinomycetes; order Mycobacteriales; family Mycobacteriaceae; genus Mycobacterium. The sequence continues at coordinate 97,529 of CAZEMS010000008.1, forward strand.
TCGGTTCCGCTCTCGGCGCTGTCGTAGCTTCGGGCGCTGTCGGCCATGAACAGGATTCGCCACGCATCGGCAACGGTCTCGGGGAAGTAGCCCTCGCAGCGCACGCCCACCAGGTGGCCGCAGTACCGGTTGAAATGCAGCACCGCCCGCATCTCGTGCGGCGAGGTGAGGTGGCCGAGTGCGAGAAGCCCGAAAGCCGGTGCGACGCTTCCGCCCAGCAGTGTCAGCAGCATCGCCGACTGGCTGATCGGCAGACCCCAGCGCACGGCGTCCCACTCCGGATGCTGCTCGACCCGGGCGCGGACGCTGACATGCATGATGCGAACGTGAAGGGAGATGTTGCGCCCCAACGAGCCTGGGGTCAGTACCGCCCCGGGCCGGCACACCTCGATCCACCACCGCGATGTCTCCAGGTAGCGGTGCAGTGCCCGCTGTCCCGCATAGCCGCCGGAGAGTGACAGCGGAACCGCAAGCCAGCCTTCGGTGTAGGTGTCGTTGGTTCCGGCGTTGCCGAGCGCGCCGAGGGCATACGCCCAGCGTCGCCAGACCGCTGCTCCCTCTTCGACCAGCTCCGGGTCGACCCAGGCGGGGACCTGCTCGAACTCGTCGAACAGGGCCCGCATCGACTCGGGCGCTTCAGGCACCGCGTCGATGCCCAGCCGCTGGGCCCTTTCGACCAGATCGCGGGCTTTTCGGGCGCCGAGGTCGCCGTGGTAGGTCTCGGCGACGAACCTTTCGGCCACCGGGTCGCCTTCGTTGAGCCCGGCGATGAACGCCTGGGCGGTGGCCGCGGAGGGCAGGAGGTCGAAGCCGGTCAGCCGAAGTAAGCCGTTGCGCAGCCGGGCCCGACCGCCCGTCGGGTTCGGGTAGCGGAAGGTGCTCGGCGCGGCCGGGCTCGGGTCGGGCATGCCACTGTCATATCCCATCTCACCCGGCAGCTCGACGTACTCTCGGCATTGTCACTTGATCGACGCCGAAAGCGAGTCGGATGGATTCCACACCCCTGGAGCCCGACAACCCGCTGTCCACCGCGAGGGCGATGCCGCTGGTCACCGTTGGCTGGGGCGCGCTCACCACGTGGGCCGCATGGCAGGGCCACCAAAGCGGCTGGCAGCCGCTGTGGATCTATCCCGCGCTGGTGGCGGTAATGGGTGCGGGTCTGCTCGTGATGATCTACGTCAGTGTGGAATCGCTGCTCCAGTACCGCGCCCTCCGGCATGTCACGACGAGCCTGGACCGCTCGCATCTGACGATCGGGGACGCTGCCCGGCTCAGCGTGCAGACCGGGGCCGATGCAACCAAACCGATGGCGGTCGACTCCTATCTCGAGGGCCACGAGTACACCCGCAAGCTCGTCGCGAGTACCCCCAATGTCACTGGGGGATGGAAGGAGAAGACGCGCCTGGTGCACCGCAGCCGGCTGTGCGCGGCGTCGATACCGGAGGGGTCGGCGGTGCACAACGTGCAGATCGTCATTCCAGAGGGCATCCATCCGTCGGTTGCCGAGAAACCGCACGGGATCAACTGGACCCTGCGGGTCCGCATCAAATCTGGAAAAGCACCCACGTGGGATGCGAAGTACCCCGTCAAGGTCCGCGGACGCAACGGCTCCGGGATCAACATCGACTCCCAGCGGCAAGAGTTCAAGTTCCCGGAGATCGCGGGCGGCTCGCTACCGAAGCTGAGGAGCTGACGAGTCGGAACGACCGACGCGAGGATCGATCAATTCACTGGTCGAGCGTTTCAATGCGAGTGGCTAGCAGGTTTGTCCACTCGGCGATGTAGTCGTCGGACTGCGGTGGCGTCGACTGGTGGAAGAGTCTGGTCGACATTCGCGCCCCTAAGATGCTGTTCAGTCCGAGCGCAGCCAGAACAGCACACTGCGGCCGGGTCAGCGTTGGGGCCCAGGTGGCGATCCAGTCGGTGAGTTCGGCGTTGAGCCCATCGATGAGCGCCGCATAGGCGGCGTCGAGCCGTGCGGACCGGCCGGTCGGTGTGCGAGCGGCGATCTGCAGTATCTCGGTCTCCTGGTCGATGACAGTGCTCAGGTAGCGGCCAAGGGCGGTGAGCTCGGACCGCAAGTCACCCAGACCGGCGAAGATCGCGCGGATGTCTTGCATCGCCTCTCGGCGGTCGAGCTGGCGAGTGATCCCGGCTTCGAGCAGCGCCTCCTTGGACTTGAAATGGTGATAGAGGGCGCCCGAGCCGGCAGCCAATCCGGCGGCGGCTTCGATCTGAGAGACACTGGTCGCTTCGTAGCCCTGGTCGCTGAAGAGCCGCATTGCCTCGTTGACCAAGCGTTCACGTGTCGGCATCGTGGTAGCTGACATTGACCTCTCCGAAGTGATCACTTACCGTCAGTCGGGGGTAACTGTACTCCCTTTCTCAGGTTGGGTGGCGATGCCGCGTCGAAACCATTCGGTGCCGTGCGGGCGGGTTCGGCGTTCGGCACCCATCGCCGGTCTGACGGCTCGTGTGGTGTGCGGCCGATTCGTCGCTGGGCTGCGCGAGAAGGCTGGTGCCGACGGGGCAGTCGAGCGGTTCGACCAGCACATGGCCGCGCGGTACACCGAGTTGCTGGGCCGTTCGCGTGGTGTGTTGATGAAGGCCGGCCAGATCTTGTCGATGGCCGATGTTCGGGAATGGGGTGGAGGCGGGTTCGGTCCGTACCTGGAAGCACTACGCAGCCTGCAAACCGATGTACCGCCGATGCCCCCTGAGCTCGTCGCCGAGCTGCTGAAAACTGAACTCGGCGCGGCGGCAGAGCATTTCGTCGATTTCGAATGGGAGCCGATCGCTGCTGCCTCGATCGGGCAGGTCCACCGAGCGGTCCTGCGGGACGGCCGCCAGGTCGCGGTCAAGGTGCAATACCCTGGCGTGGCGCGGGCGATCAACGACGACCTGGCCAATGCCGAGTTGCTCGCCACCTTTCTAAAGGTGGCGGGCGCCTCAACAGTGATCAGGTCCGATATTCGCGCGGTCGCGCGGGAGGCCGCGGCGCGAATCCGCGAGGAGGTCGACTACCGGCACGAGGCGGCCATGATCACGGCATTCGGTGATCTCTACGCGGGACACCCTTTCATCCGGATCCCGCAGGTTGTTCCCGAGGCATCTGGCGATCGGGTCCTGACGATGACCTATCTGGAGGGCATGGACTTCGCGGCGGCCCAGCGTGCCGGTCAGGACCTGAAGAACACGTGGGCCGAGGCGATCATGCGGTTTGCGTACAGCAATCGGCGGCTGGCCAATCTGCTGCACGCTGATCCCCATCCAGGCAACTACCGCTTCTGCACCGACGGGACGGTCGGGTTCCTCGACTACGGGTGCGTACAGGTCCTCACCGAGAGGGAGCGGCGCGGCTGGTTCGCGATGATCCGGGCCGCGGTGGAAGGACGCAAGGCTGATCTGCGTGATCTTGCAGCGCGAGTGGGCTTCCTCGACGCGGATCCGACGTTGAGCGCCGAGGACCTCTATGACTGGGCGGCCGAGGTGCTCCATGACATCATTCTGGAATCCCAGCCGGTGACCTATACCCCCGAAACCCGCGATCGCGTGATCCGCAACGCCTTCGGCGTGCGCGACAGCGACCACCCGATCGCCCGAGTCAGTCTGCCGGGGGTCGTCGCCTTCACCGCGCGGATCCAACTCAACTTGGTCACCATTTGTGCGGCTTTGCAGGCGACCCTGCCGGTGCGGGCGATCGTCGACGACCTCGACGGCGCGGCTGAGCCGATCACCGAGATGGGTCGACAGCATCACGCATGGGTGCAGGAGAAAGGACTAGAGCTCGTGCCGCATCCACTTCACGAGTAAGCAACCCGTGCCTGTTGACCTTATTCAAGTGCTCACTTAGCGTAGGTCGGAATTGTCTCTACTGGGTTTTCACATCGGAGGGCGCGTACCGCGCCAGAACCATTCGGTTCCGTTTGAACCCGCCCATTTCGGGAGGATCGAAAGGATAGCCATGGAGTTCATCGGATCGCGGCCTGAGGTTTCGGGCCCGGGCAGGCATGTCGGTCGCGTGGGTGCATTGGCGATCGCGCTCGGCGTCGGCGCCGCCCTCGCGTCGATGCCCGCGGTGGCGTTCGCGGACACCACCGGTTCGGCGGGCTCCACCGGGTCGAGTTCGGCATCGGATGCTGATGCATCGGCGGCGGAGTCCGGGGATACCGGTTCTGCACAGGATGGCCCGGGCAACACAGACTCCGATACCGGCCCGGCCGAGGTTTCTGATGAGCCCACAGATGAGCCGACCGATGAGCCCGTCGACGACATTCCTGACGAGGGGGCCGATGAATCGTCAAGCATCGATGAGGCTTTCGATGCCGACTTGGGTGTCGATCAACCCGCGGATGATTCCGGCGTCCTCGGCGCCGATGAGGACACCGCCGAGAGGTCGTCGGGTTCGACAAGGTCTGCCGGTTCGTCGGCGTCCGACGCGGTTGATCTGCCCACTCCGGTGGCGGTGCTCGACGTCGATCCGGAGGTAGATGAGGCCGGCGCGACGCCGGTGGTGATTTCTTCGGTTGACGCGGAGCAAACCGAGCAGGAGTCGTCTGCGTCTGTGGAGCCAACAGCTTCGGAAACCACCGATGTCGATGCGGTGCTGCCGGTGCCGGCCACGGCGCCGCAGGTCTCTGCACCCGAACGGCAGGGTGCCGAGCTGCTGTCGTGGCTGGGATTGTCAACCGGCGAGACCCCGGCGATTCCCGGGGCGCAGACACTGGCATGGACGGCGGCGGCGTTCGCGCGTCGCGACATCGGCGCAGCCCAAACCGTGGCGAGCACTGCCACCGAAGCCGGCACCGGTGAGCCGGCCGGGTTGACCGGGATCGGTGACGGGCTGGGCGGCGTTTTCCGTTTCCTCTTCGGTGACGGCACCGCCGAGAACCCGCATGGCGGGATCTTGATCGGCAACGGTTTCAGCTGGGACGCCGAGACCTGCCCGGGCATCACCGCCTGCGACGGTGGCAACGCCGGCCTGCTTCTGGGCAGCGGCGGCAACGGGTGGAACGGTGGCAGCGGCGGCTCGGCGGGGTGGTTCGGCTCCGGTGGTGACGGCGGCGACGGCATCCCGGGCGGCAACGGCGGTCATGGCGGCCGGGGCGGCTTGTTCATGGGCAATGGTGGCAACGGTGGCGCCGGTGGGGCTGCGGTTCTGCCGGGCGGTGCCGGCGGCAACGGCGGCAACGGCGGCGACACCGGGTTGCTGTCGGTACTGGGCAGCGGCGGAAACGGTGGCATCGGTGGCGACGGCGCGGACGGTGTTGTCGGCGGCAGCGATGTCGACCGCATCGTCTTGCCCGGCGACGACGGCGCGGACGGCGGCGCCGGGGGTGCCGGCGGGAATGGCGGGGCCGGGGGCAACGGCAGCTTCGTGTGGGGCTCCGGCGGCTTTGGCGGGGCCGGCGGTGCGGGCGGCACCGGGGGTTCCGGTGGCGCCGGCGCCGATGGCGCCGAGGGAGCCGAGGCGGGAGCAGCCGGTGGTGACGGCGGTTCCGGTGGCAACGGCGCCGCCGGCGGTGCTGGTGGTGTCGGCGGCGATGCCGGTGTAGCCCGGTATGCGTTCCTGTTCAACACCAATGGCGACGACGGTGACGGCGGCGACGGTGGCGACGGCGGCGCCGCGGGCGCTCCCGGGAACGGCGGCAATGGCGCGGCCGGAGATGCCGACACCCCGGACGGCGGTCGTGGCGGTGACGGTGGCGATCCGGGAACGGCCGGTCCCGGTGCGGCCGGCGGAGCGGCGGGCACCGGCGGGTTCGGCGGCACTGCCGGCACGGCGGGTGTCGCCGGCGCCGCGGTGGTCGGCCCGGCCGGCAATGGCGGTAACGGTGGTGCCGGGTTCAGCCCCGCGGTGGCTGGTAGCGCCGGCGGCAACGGCGGTGATGGCGGTGACGGCGGGACGCTCGGCAACGGCGGTGACGGGGGAGTCGGTGCTGCCGGCAGAGCCGGCGACAGCAGTCCCGGAGGCCCAGGTGGCGCCGGTGGCAACGGCGGTGCTGGCGGTACCGGCGGCGCCGCGGCCGGCAATGGCGGCAACGGCGGAGCAGGCGGGGCCGGCGGACCGTCGACCGCGGTGGTCCTAAGTCTCCCGGGGGCCGGGGGCAACGGAGGAGCCGGCGGCGACGGAGGCGGGATCGGTAACGGTGGCAACGGCGGCGCTGGCGGAGCAGGCTCGGTCGGACCGGCCGGCTCCGACGCGACCGAGCCCGGTGGCGACGGCACGCAGGGCAGCGACGGCAGCGCTGGCGGCGCTGGTGGCGCCGGCGGTGCGGGCGGGTCGATCTCCGGCAACGGTGGTAACGGTGGCGCCGGCGGGGCCGGTGGAAACGGAAGCAACGGTGGCAGCGGCGCCGACGGCGAAGACGGCTTGTCGCCCGGTGAGGCCGGTGCCGCCGGCGGCGACGGCGGTGCCGGCGGCCTGGGCGGCAACGGTGGTGCCGGCGGCGACGCCGGCCTGGCCGTGGGCGCAGGCGCCGATGGCGCCAACGGCAACGGTGGAGCTGGCGGGAACGCCGGAAACGGCGGCAACGCCGGAAACGGCGGCGATGGCGCACCCGGCGACGCCAAGACGCCTCACGGCGGCGACGGCGGCGACGGCGGAAACATCGGTGGCACATTCGGATTCGGCACCGGCGGAGCAGCAGGCGTCGGCGGTACCGGTGGTGTTGCCGGCCCGGACGGTGTCGAAGGATCATTCGGCACAGGCGGCAACGGCGGCGACGGCGGCGACGGCTGGGACAGCACCGCCGACGGTGCCCACGGTGGCAACGGCGGAAACGGCGGCAATGGCGGTGCCATCGGCAATGGCGGCAACGGTGGTGACGGCGGCGTACTGGACGTGCCTGTTGGAGTGCTGCCCCCTCATTCGGTTGGCGAGGCAGGACATGGCGGTCACGGTGGCAGCGGTGGCGAGCTCTCGGGCAACGGCGGAGACGGTGGCGCCGGCGGAGCGGCGCAGACCGTAGACGTGGATATCAGTGTCAGGGGCGGTGCGGGTGGGTCCGGTGGCGGCGCGGTGGGCACGGGCGACGGAGGTTCCGGAGGCGATGGGGGTTCGGCGACCGCAATCGGTATCGAACTCGAGCCCTTCGTCATCAGCGCACAGGGCGGTCATGGCGGACTGGGCGGATCCGCGGGAGTCGACGGTGACGGTGGTGACGGCGGCGATGGCGGAGATGCGACGCTGACGTCGGCGTCGATCACTATGACCGGGGCACTGGCTGGTAGCGGCGGGCACGGTGGCGCAGGCGGAACATCCACCGGCGACGGTGGCGACGGCGGTAGGGGCGGCGACGCCGGCGCGGGGGCCGGCGACGCCCTCAGCGGCAATGGTGGCGGCGGTGGTGCCGCGCTTGGCGACGGTGACGCCGGTGACGGCGGTGACGGGGGTGACGCGACCTCGGAGTCGGGGACCACCGTGGTGTTCGCCGGGCATGGCGGTGACGGCGGCAACGCGGCTGTGACCGGAAGCGGTGGTGCCGGCGGTCAGGGTGGTTCTGCGACGTCCGGTGGCAGCGCCGATGGCTTTGGTGGCATCGGCGGTGCCGGTGGTGCCGGCGGTAGCACCAGTGGTGACGGCGGCGATGGCGGCGGCGGGGGTGAGGCAACCGTCAACGGTGTCGGAGCGCAGGCCGAAGGCGGCGTCGGCGGCCGGGGCGGGGACGCACAGGCTGAGGGCGACGGCGGTGACGGCGGTACCGGAGGCAACGCGTTCTCCACCGTGAGCGGACCAGCCGTGGGTGGCAGAGGTGGCGCCGGCGGCGCCGGCGGCGAGCTCGGAATCGGTGGTCACGGCGGAGGAGGCGGACTCGCGGTGGCCACGTCGGGATCTGCCTTCGGTGGTCAGGGCGGCGACGGCGGAGCCGCCGACATCCTGGACGCGGGTGAAGGCGGGTCCGGTGGTGAGGCGGTATCCCATGACGGTGACGTCGTCGGTGGTGACGGCGGCGACGGCGGGTCCAGCTCCTTTGGCTCCGGTGGCCAGGGCGGCTCCGGGGGGGACGGCATCTCGACGGGCTCCGGTGAAGCACTCGGCGGCAGCGGTGGTGCCGGCGGAGGAACCGCATTCGGCTCGGGCGGCGACGGAGGCGATGGTGGCGGTGCTCAAACCGCCATCGGCGAGTCGACCGGGGGTGTCGGCGGCGACGGTGGCGGTGTCTCGTCACCGAGCGGCGGCAGCGGCGGGACCGGCGGGCAGGGCGGTGACGCGGAAACCACCACATCCGGACCGGCTCGTGGCGGTGCCGGTGGCGCGGGTGGCGACGGTGTCGATGGTGCCGGCGGTGACGGCGGGGCAGGCGGCCCGGCTGCGTCCCAGGGCGCTGACGGAGAGGCGGTCGGCGGTGACGGTGGCGACGCCGGCGCCGGCGGTGACGTCGGCGGCGCCGGAGGTAGCGGTGGTAGCGCGACCTCGGCCAGCGCCGGCTCGGCCACCGGCGGTGCTGGTGGTGCCGGTGGAAACGGCACCGCGGCAAGCGGATCCGGCGGAACCGGTGGCGCCGGTGGTAGCGCCATCAACACGTCGACCGGTACCGCTGACGGGGGTGCCGGTGGTGTCGGCGGGGACGGCATCGCCGACGGCACCGATGGTGGCGATGGCGGCAACGGCGGAGCGGCCACCGCCACCGACTTGGCTGACGCCACCGGCGGTGCAGGCGGCGCAGGTGGCAGCGCCGGCACCGGTGGCACCGCAGGCCAGGCGGGAGATAACGGGAGCGCGAACGCGGTGGTCAGCATCGCCGTCGAAGACACGCCGTGGACAGTCACGGTTAACCCCGACGGCTCCACCGCCTACGTGGTCAACTCGTCCAGCGGCTCCGTGTCGGTGATCGACACCGGCACCAACACCGTCGTGGACACCATCGCGATAGGTGCCGAGCCGCGCGGACTGGCGGTCAGTCCCGACGGGACAGTTGCGTACGCCGCCAACGGCGCAGGCAAGTCGGTCTCGGTGATCGACACCGGCACCAACACGGTGACCGACACCATTCCCATCGGCGCCATTCCGCTGGCGATCGCGATCAGTCCCGGCGGTGGCACCGTTTACACGGCCAACGGCAACAACAACACGGTGTCAGCGATCGACACCGGCACCAACACCGTCACCGACGTCATCCCGGTCGGTGACGACCCGTGGGGAGTGGCGGTAAGCCTGGTCACCGACCGGGCCTACACGGCCAACCGCGAGGCCAGGACCGTGTCGGTGATCGACACCGCCACCAACACGGTCATCGACACCGTCGCTTTGACCGGCGCCCTCGCACCGGTGGGCGTGGCGGTCAGTCCGGATGGGACGACGGTGTATATCACCGATTTCGGCGGCACCACGGTGTCGGTGATCGACGCGGGCACCAACACCATGACCGGCACCATCTCCGTGGGTGTCGCGCCGTGGGGGGTGGTGTTCAGCCCCGACGGCGCCACTGCCTACGTGACGAACACCGGCGACAACACCGTCTCGGTGATCGACACCGCGACCAACACCGTCATCGGCAGCATCGCCGCGGGAACGCCGCAGGGCGTGGCGGTCAGCCCGGACGGAACAACCTTGTACGTCACGAACTCCGGTGGCGACACCACATCGGTTTTCCAGGTGTGATGCTGGTGGCGAGGTCGGTGCGATGCCGAGCTACCCGAGGTCGACGAACGGACTGATCACATCCCGGGTGAACTGGACGGCGTTCATGGTCGGGCTGCCGTCCGGGTAGCTCACCGTCGACAACAGGTGCGCGCCCTCGTCGATGAAGTTGTCGTCGGCGCGCTCCTGGTGCGTCGACGATGTCACCAGGATGATGCCCGAGGTATCGGCCTCCTCAGCCAACGGCACCGAGAACCGCGCGTTCTGCACCGTGCTGTTGGCCTTGTCCTCCACGATGATTCGGTAGTCCGGCACACCGAAGGGGCGCAGCATCTTGCGCATCTGGCCGGCTTCGGTGTTGCCGTTGCGCGGGTTGCCGCCGGTCACGATGATCGGCGATTGAGGGAAGAACTGGGCGACGGTCAGTCCCATGAGCACCCGACGGCGCAGAATCGTGCGCATGGTTCCGTCAGGTTTGAGCCCGTATCCGAGGATCACGATGGCCGGTCGGGAGAAGTCCTTCGCCGCGACCAAGGGCTGAGCCTGCGAAACCGGGGGAGACATATCCGCCAGGGCGGCGGCAAACGCCAGCGCGACGGCAAGTGAAGCCGTCTTCCATCGGCTGCGCACGCATCCTCCCGGCGACAACGGGGTATCGGGGTTGTGTCACCTCCGGTGTCATCGCCTGAACCGGTGCCGGCGTTACCGAACTCGGCCGGGACGAGTCCTGCCGCGCCAGCTCCGGTAGCCGCGTCGGGCTGCGAACACCCCGATGATCGCCATCGCGCACCAGACCGCGATCGCCGCATAGATCAGTGGCGACGACAGGTCGCCGATCGACGCACCCAGCGCCGTGTAGACGAACGCCCGCGGCGCCGACCCGATGAACGCCCCGAGCGCCATCTGCCACACCGGAACTCCGAACGCCCCGAAGGCGTAGGAAGCCAGCGCATCCGAAACTCCTGGGACGAAGCGCTGACCGACGACAGCCCATAGGCCGTGCCGGTCGATCTGCGCGTCGAGCCGGTCGGCGCGCGCGGGACCGAGCAGCGCCCGGGCACTGTCCCGTCCGGCCCGTCTTCCCAGCATGCTGGTGATGATCGCGGTGCCCACCGTCGCACCGAGTGTCACGAAGGTGCCCAGGACGGGACCGAACAACACGCCGCTGCCCGCGGCCAGGATCGGGCCCGGGATGAAAACAGCGCCGAGTACGGCAGACACCACGACGTAGGTCAGCGGCGCGGCCGGCCCCGTGGCCGCGACGGCGGCGCGCACACCGTCGACGTCGAGTACCCGCGCCACCGCCACCAGGTAGAACAGGCCCAGCAGGAATCCGGCGAACAGCGCGAGGCGCAGCCAGTGGCGGCGCCTACCGGGGCCGGCCGAACCGTCGCTAGCACTCATGCTGCGCCATCCTGCCTGACGGGCCCGGCGGCCCCGGAGCATCGAGATTGAAAATCAGCAGAGAAAGTGCGAGAGGAGGCCTGCGAATCCTCAATCTGGATGGTTGGGAGTGCCTGGGCGGTCGGGCCGGGGCAGTGTCAGATCATGTCGTTGCGCGTCAACCATCGCATCACCGGCCAGCCGGCGAACACCGGTAACCAGCAGGTGAGTACCCGGTAGAGCAGCACGGCCGGCACAGCCATGCCGGCGGGAACGCCGAAGGCCACGAGGCCACCGATCAGCGCTGCCTCCACTGCACCGACACCGCCGGGGGTGGGGGCCGCCGAGGCCAGGGTGCCGCCGACCATCGTCACCACTGTCACAGTCACGAACGAGGTGTGCCCGCCGAAAGCCTCGATGCTGGCCCATAATGCCAGCGCGGCGCCGAGAGTGGTTGCAGCGCAGCCGAGAACGATCAAACCGAGTCGTCTGGGTTCGCGGGCGAGTTCGGCGAGGTCGGTCAGCACCTCCTGGAGCCGGGGCCGTACCGCGGTGGCCAGCCAGCGCCGCAGCTTGGGCACGAACAGAAAGGTGCCGACCAGCCCGAGTGCCACCCCGCCGATCAGCAGCAGCAAGGTGCCGGACGGGACGAAGTGCGACAGGTCGGCCGAGGCGCCGGCGACCACGCTGAAGAAGATCAGCAGCGATACGTGGACGATCACCTGCACCGTCTGCTGCAAGGCCACCGCCGCGGTGGCGCGCAGCGCGCCGAGGCCGCCCTTCTGAAGAAACCGCGTGCTCAGCGCGAGGCCGCCCACGCCAGCGGGCGTGGTGGTCGCGGCGAAGGTGTTGGCCACCTGCATGATCGCCAGGCTCCGGAAGCTCACCAGCCCGCCCGCGCACGCCCACAGCGCCGCCGCCGCGCCGACATACGTCAACGCCGACACGGCAAGACCCAGCAGGGCCCACCACCAGTTCGCGTTCCGCAGCTCGGTGAAGAACCTCGGCACCGAGCCGATGAACGGGAGGGTCACATAGACCAGGGCCACCAGCAGCACCAGCTGGATGATCTGGTTGCGGGTGAACCGGGTGATCGTCGCGGCCTGGATCTCATCGGCTCCGGTCTGGTGCATGACCTCGTCGCGGACGGCCGTGATGACCGCGCCGTCGTCGGCGATGGACTTACGGATAGGTCCGGGGACAGCGGATTTGGTCAGTCTTCGCGAGGCTGTCAGGACGACGTCCTTGTCGAACACCTCGATGGCCGCGGCCACCGCCGACCGCGGGTCGTACACCGCGGCAGTGGTCACCAGCAGTTGCGCAATGTCCGACTGCAGTTGGACGTCGGTGGCGCCGTACTCGGCGCTGCCGAATCCGCCGAAGAGCACCGTACCGTCGTCGACGCTGATCATCTTGCTGCGCAGATCACCGTGCGAGACCAGGTTGTCGTGCAGGACCCGCAGCGACTCCCAGGATCGGACAACCGGTGTGGTACCGGCTGCGTCGGTGATCGGAGCGCCGCGCACGGGACTGTGCGCATACAGTGTCCACCCCCGGTCCAACACCGCGACGGCGATCGTGGAGGTGTTGGCGACGCCGAGGTCGCCGACGGCGATCGCCATCAGTGCGCGATGCTCGACGGCCCGGCGCATGGACGCCTGCAACGGCGCCGTCTCGCTGGTACGCAGCCGCAGCATTCGCCAGATCTGGCGCAGCGCACCGCCGCTGCGCTGATTGGGTCCGTACAGTTCGACCACTGTGGCCTGGTCCTGGTCCTGGTCCTGACGCTGGGTGAGCGCCGACAGCACCAGGGGACCTCGCCCGGCCGGGCGCACCACGGTCAGGCCGGTCACCACCAATCCGCGCCGGGCCAGGGCCCGCACGGCATCGTCGAGCGGCACTTCCAACGCCGGGGTGCCGACGACGAGAACCACCAGCGCTCCGACGAACCAGCCGACCGCCAGACCCAACAGTGACCGCGCCGGGATCACCGCGCTCACCACCAAATGGATCGGCACGAACGCCAGCAGCAGCGCCCACCACCACCGCCGCCAGCGCGCGGGCAGCCACGGCCCGGACACGGTGAGGACCGCGGCGAGCATCGCGATCCAGCGCGGGTCGTCGAGGAACTGCGAGAAAACGGTGTCCAGCCGGTGCGCCAGGTCGAGGTGCCATTGCGGTGGGGCGATGCCGTCCGGCCTGACCGACAGCGCGAGCACGGCGATGATCCCGGCCGCCGCATAGGCGCCGAGCAGCTTCCACTGGCGACCGGCGATCAGGCTGACCAGGATCACGAACGGCAGCGCCAGGATGGCCACGCTGTAGGCCAGGTAGACCAGATTCGACTGAGTCGGCGTGAGGAATCCGACGATCCCCGAGATGGACTGCTCCAGCGCGATCCACTCGCCGCGGGTCACCAGGGAGCTTGTGATGACGGCGGCGAGAAAGGCCGCCGCCAGCACGAGGCGCAGTATGTCATTGGTCCGACGGGTTATCGGCTGCAGCAGGCTGCCCGAAACGGTGATCTCTCGGCCGTCGACGCGCATCGCTGACAGAACTCCCGACGGCTTCCCCGGTCAGCCTTGCTCGACGGAGTTGGCCTGCGGATCCATTCGCCGATGCTCCCACACCGCGTCGGGGCCGCTCAACGAACGCGGCACTATCGAGCCGGTGGGCGCGGCGCCAGGTGAACTCAGTCGGACTGCATCAGCAGGCGCTGGCGCAGACCCGACGCCCGCACCGCCCGGCGGTCGACCGCGGCGCGTATCTCGGCCTCCGATCCGATCAGGCGAACCTTGGCCCGTGCGCGGGTCACCGCGGTGTAGAGCAACTCCCGGGTCAGCAGCCGGGAATCCTGCGGCGGCACCAACACCGTGACCTCGTCGGCCTGACTGCCCTGGCTCTTGTGGATGGTCATGGCATGCACGGTCTCCACGTTGGCCAGCCGGCTGGTGGCCAGCCGGACGGGCTCGTGCACTCCGGCGATCACCGCCCGCAGCGAGGGGCCGTCGCGCACGGTCACGCCGGTGTCGCCGTTGTAGAGCCGCAGCCCGTAGTCGTTGGCGGTCACGATGACCGGACGACCGGCGTACCAGGCCGACCAGATCGGCTCGCCGGTGGCATCGGTCAGCCAGCGTTCGACCTGGCGGTTCCAGTGCGCGACCCCGTAGGGCCCGCGCCGGTGCGCGCAGAGGAGTCGATGCTCGTCGAGGGTGGCCAACGCTGCCGATTCGGCGCCGAGAAGTGCGGCTTCGCGCATCTGAATGGCGTGCGGCACCAGCACTTCCCGCAGACGTTCGGTCGGTTCGGCGGTGACCCATTCGACGTGCTCGCCGCCGGCGGTCAGCAGCTCCACGACCAGGTCGGCGTCCCCGTCGCGGATCGCCGCCGCCAACGCGCCGATCGACTCGCCGAAGCGGTGCGAGGTGCGCAGTGCAGCGATCCGCGCGCGAGGTTCGACCTGGCGGGCACCCAGTCCGTCGACCAGGTCGGCCAGCACCGCGCCGGCCTCCACCGACGCCAACTGGTCGGGATCGCCGACCAGCAACAGCCGGCTATCCGGGCGAACCGCTTCGAGCAGCCGGGCCATCATGGTCAGCGACACCATCGACGTCTCGTCGACCACGATCACGTCGTGTGGCAGCCGGTTGTCCCGATGGTGCCGGAACCGGGAAGAGGTGTCGGGCCTCGGCCCGAGTAACCGGTGCAGGGTCGATGCCGAAAGCTCGGGTAGCCGTTCACGATCGACGGCGTCGAGCCGGTCGACTTCACCGGCCACCGCCTCCCGCAGCCGGGCGGCGGCCTTTCCCGTCGGCGCGGCCAGCGCGATACGCAGCGGCGGTCTGCCGGCCAATGACGCCTGCTCGGCGAAGAGTGCCAGCAGCCGGGCCACGGTGGTGGTCTTGCCGGTACCGGGGCCACCGGTGAGCACTGTCAGTGACTGTGCGAGCGCAACTTCCGCCGCAGCGCGCTGCTCGTCCCAGCCGTCGGGAAACAGGCGATCCAGATCCGGCCCCGGGTTTGGCGCTGACGCCGGGGCGGACAGCAGCGCCAGCACGTCGGCACACACCTGCTCCTCCTCACGCCAGTACCTGTCGAGATAGAGCAGCTCTGCCTCGCGATTGTCCGACGGCAGGATGCGTAGCACGGCGGGTGAACCCGACAGCGGGCTGGCCCGCACCGCCGCGAGCCACTCCGCCGGTTCCGGCCAGGGCAGTCCCGGCATACCTAGCTGCACCGCGATCGAGTGCAGATCCACGCAGACCGACCCGTTTCGCAACGCCCGCACCGCGAACGCCACCGCCACGGCCACCGCCTCGTCGGATTCACCGGCCAGTGTGGTCAGCCGGTGCGCCACGTGCATGTCCGCCGGCTCGAACACGCCCGCCTCGTCGAATTCGGCTAGCAGGCCGGCGATCACGTTGCTCATGGCGTCGCCCCCGCGTCGAGGAGATCCGAGAGCGCCACGATCAGCTCCGCCGGGGGCAGCCAGCTGAACACCCCGGCGGGGTGTTCGTCGACTACCGGGGTGGACGACCCGCACATTCCGCGGACGAACAGGTACAGCACGCCGCCGAGCTGATCGCCGGGGGAGTAGTTCGGCACCCGCCAACGCAAGAACCGGTGCAGGGCAACGCAGTACAGCAGAGCCTGCAACGGGTAGTCCGAATGCAGCATCGCCTCGGCCAGTTGTGGGCGGCCGTAGTCAGCCGCGGTCAGCGGCCGTTCCGGCTCGCCCAGCCAGTTCGTCTTGTAGTCGACCACCAGGAAACGGTCGTCGATGCGCAGCACGGCATCCACCGACCCTGTCAGGTAGCCACGTAGGGACTGCTCGCCAAGTTCGGGGCTACACAGGCGCGCCGGGTACCTAGCCAGGTCGTGGTCGGACGAAAGATGTTCGGCGAGCAGGCGCCCGACATCGGCGAGCGTGACCGCCGGTGCCGCCTCCCGCCGGTCGCCGCCGGCCAGAGGCATCTCGAACTCCATCTCCCGCAGCCGGTCTCGGAGGCCGATCTGCCGCAGGGTGCGGCCGGAGGCCAGCGGGCCCAATGGGGTGTCGTGCATCGGCACCAGCGCTGCCGCCAGCACGTCTGCATCGACCTCGACCGGCCACCACACCGAATGCTCACGGATCTGCTTCTCGAATTCGGCGGCCAGATCGGCGGCGAACGGGTCGGCGGTCTCCAGAACTGCGTGCACCAGTGAGCCGAACTTCGCGCCCGCCGGAAGGTCAGACATCGGGGAGAGCACCGCGACTGCGTCGGTATCGGCTGCGCCCGGTAGAGGGATCGCGCCGCCTGCTTCGCCGCCCTCGTTGTCTCCGCCCTCATCTGAGAGGTCGGTGGCCTCCGGCTCGCTGGACACCCCCGCGGTTTCGGCGGCACGGATCAGACCCGAGTACGACGTCCTACGCCACGAGGCGTCGATGTGACGATGAAAGTGCCGCGCAGCCAGATCGGAAGGCGCCGTACGCGGTTCGAGATCGGCGGCCGCCGCGATGACGGAGTTCTCCAGCACCGGACCACCGGCATCCGCCCATGCCTGCAGTGCGTCGATGGCGTCGGCGTCACTGATCTTGGCCGGTTCGCAGCGGACCTTGATCACCGGATCGCCGGGTTCGCGTCCCCGCAACAGCCTGGACAACCCGCCGTTCGGCTCGTCGAAGGACGGGGCCCACCACGCCACCACCTGCGACTGCGCCCGAGTCAGGGCGACATAGGTCAGGCGCACGTCGTCACCGGCTGATTCGCGGCGGCCGAGCTGCGTCACGGTCGCATGGTCTGCGCTGGCGGCGCCCCCGATGTGCAGGCAACGGACACCGTCGTCGTGGAACAGCACGGCGTCGCGAGTCTGATAGTTGCGGTTGAACGCAAACGGCAGGTAGACGACCGGGAACTGCAGTCCCTTGCTCATCCACACCGTCATGATCTGCACCGCGGCGGCATCGCTGTCCAGACGACGGTTGCGTTCGGTTGCGGTTCGCTCCTCCCGCTGAGTGCGCAACCAGTCGCGCAGCGCGGGCAGCCCGTAGTGTTCGCGGTGGCCGGTGTCCTGCAGGATCTGGGCCAGGTGGGCCAGGTCGGTGAGGTGGCGCTCCCCGCCGTACCAGGACAGCACCCGGTCGCTCATCCCGGTCAGCTGGGCTTCCTCGAAGACCGCGGCGACCCCGCGTTCGCGGGCGTGATCCGCCCAGGAGCGAACCCGCTCGGTGATCCGCTCGGTGAGCGTATCCCCCTGCACAGCAAGAGTTTCCGCTGTTTCACCGAAGAACATTGTGGTTGCTGCGGCGCGGACGATGCCTGAGCGGTGCGGCTGGTCGAAGGCTTCCAGCAGGCACAACCAGTCATCGGCGGCCGGTGAGGCGAACACGTCCTGGTCGCCGGTGTAGACAGCGGGGATGCCGGCGGCCGTGAGCGCGTCGAAGCAAGCGTGGCCATCCTTGTGGTTCTCCACGATCACCGCGATATCGCGGGCCTGCAACGGGTCCCCGTCGAACGTCGCGTCGGCGGCCAGCAGGTTGCCGATGTCGGCGGCTAGGTCAGCGCCGATGTGCTCGCGCAACTCAGCGATCGCGATGGTGCTTTTCTGGCTGGTCGCAAACGAGTCGCGCGCCACCACCCGCAGCCGGAACGGCTCGTTGTGCGGCGCCCCGGCCAAGCGATGCCCCCGATGGTGGGCCCGCACCTGGTGCACCACGATCTCGGGGTCACCGAGCTGCGCGTCGCGCATGACCGCCTGCAGGCGTTCAACGAGCGCTCCGTCACTGCGCCAGTTGATTCCCAGGGTCTGTCGGGTGCCGGCGGTCGATGCGGCATCCAGATAGGTGACGACGTCGCCACCGCGAAACGCATAGATCGCTTGCTTGGGATCGCCGATCAGGATCAGGGTGGAATGGCCGCTGAACGCCCGGTCGATCACCTGCCACTGCACCGGGTCGGTGTCCTGGAACTCGTCGACCATGACGATCGACCACCGTCGGCGCATCCGGGCACGGGCGGGTGCGTCGGGCACGCCGGGTGCGTCCGGGGAGGCCTGCAGCGCCGTGGCGAGCCGGCTCAGCAGGTCGTCGTAGCCGAAGACGCCCTGACTGCGCTTGCGCCGCTCCAGCTCCTCGGTCACGGCGCGGGCGAAGTCCACCCGCGCCGCCGGCTCCGATCCGGGCGCCGGGTCCAACGGCCGCAGTTCGGCGCTCGGGTTCGCCACCACTTCGCGGGCCAGCTCCAGGGCCTTGCCGCGGCTCAGCGCCGGATCGGCGGGCTGGCGCCCGAAGTGCGCGAGGTACAGATCGTCGACGATCTCGGTGACCAGGTCGTCGAGGTTTTCCACCAGTGTGGCGCCGGAGTCGGTATCACCGGCCACCCCAAGCGATTTGAGCACCAGATGGCAGAACTGATGGGTGGTGGCGATGGTGGCGGCATCGAAACCGGCCAGCGCGTCACGAAGCCGCTGCCTGCGGTCGCGCAGCTGCTCAGGGGTGCCCTCGAGCAGCCGCGCCACCAGCAGGTTGTCGCTGACGGCGGACGGATTCTGGTATGCCTCCAGTGCCTCGACGATCTGGCCGCGCACCCGCTCGCGCAGCTCGTAGGTGGCGGTGCGGTTGAACGTGATGAGCAGCATCTGATCCAGCGTCGCCATGCCCTCGGCGATGTAGCGCGTCACCAGCCCCGCCAGGGCGAAAGTCTTGCCGGTACCGGCACTGGCCTCCAGCACGATGGTGGACCTCGGCTCGGGCAGCGGGCCCAGCAGATCAAAATCCTTCATCAGACCGGATCCTGCTCGGCCAGCAGCATCGGCATCCACAGCCGCGACGCGTATGCGCCGAGACGGGTGGTCTCGCCCTCGCACTCCTCGCCGGCGCGCACCCGTTCGAGCAGAACATCCAGCGGAGCACCCCTGCCCCACACCCGGGCGTGGGCGGGTAGTTCGTTGTCTCCCGGGTACTTACCGGACTTCCACTGCCAGTGCGCCCGCTGCACCGGGTCGTCGCGGTTGTAGCGTGCCGCAGCCCACGCATAGGACGTTTTGAGCGGCAACGGGATCGGTTCCCGCCGACCAGCGTCGTACATGGCTACCAGATCACGCAGCACGTCGAGCGCCGACTGCCGCGGCGGCCCGAGCAAGCGCTGCTTGGGGGTGTCACCGCGGCTCGGCCGCCCGATGCACACCGCTGTCCAGCCGCGGTCCGGGTAGCCGGCGGCCAACGCCACCAACCGGATCCACGATTGGAGCAGATGGCGTCCGTCGAGCTTGGAATAGGTGACCGAGACCAGACGTTCGTCGTAGACCTTGGTCACGGTGCCGGTAACTCGGCGACCCGGGGCGACTTCCACGTCGATGTCGTAGGCGTCTGGCGGATGGGTACGGTGCACCCGTGTCGCGGTGGCCAGCGCGGCCGCCTGATCCCGAAGCTCTTGTGCCTTGCGCCAGCCCAGGCGCCCCGGCGGCAGCATGCCGCGCCGCCACTCGGCCTGCTGCGCCTCGGCGGGGTCCATACCGCGCAGCATGTCTTCGAGCATGCGGTCGCCGACCTTCCACTGCTGCAGGGCGTCGATCTCGACCGGCATCGCGTCCTGGACCGCCGCCACATCCCACGGCAGCGTGTAGTCCAGGGCGCGGAAGAAACCCCGGACCGGATCCCGGAAGAACCCGAGCAACTCGTCGAGACCGACGTCGTCCTGCGGCGGTGGCGGCAACGGGGTACCGATCAGCGGTGGCTTCTGCGTGCGCCCCCCGGACACGGTCCGTGCTGCGGCGAGTGCGATCTTGTCGAAGCTGAACGGTTGATCCGGGGGTGTTCCGAGCGCCCCGGGGATGACGTTGCGAATATCGAAGGGCTGCAACGGATGCTCGGTCAGGATGACATCGCGCACCTTCGCCCCGGGCTGTGCGTCAGGTCCAGCGCTCGCGGTGCGGTCGAGGGCGTCCAGCAGCTCGGCGAGCGGCACCGCGGGCGGCTTGCGCTGACCGGAGTATTCGTCGGCTCCGGTGTAGGTGATCACCAGTTTCTCGGTGGCCGCCCCGATCGCATCGAGCAGAAGCTGCCGGTCCTCCGAGCGGATGTCGCGTTCACCGGTCATCGGGTCGCGGGCCAGCGCGTCGTCTCCGTCGACGACACCGAGCCGGGGGAACACTCCGTCGTCCAGCCCGACCAGGCACACCACCCGGTGCGGAACCGAGCGCATCGGCACCATTGTGCACACCGTCAGCGTGCCGGTGCGGAAGTTGGCGCGGGTGGGGCGACCGGCCAGGTGGCGGGCCAACAGCGCCCGGATATCGGACAGCCGCAGGACGGTGCCGGCGCGCGGCCCGGACTGCCCCAGCACGTCGCCGAACTCGCGCTCCAGCTGGCTGCGCTGCCAGGCGTCGGCATCGGAGACCCCGGCGAGGGTCTCGACCCCGGCGGTCAGCGATTCCAGCCAGTCCGCGAGCGGTTTGGCGCCGGTGAGGGATTCGACGACCTTGCGCAGCCGATCGACGAATTCGGCCAGCCGTCCGGCGAGTTCCACACGGTTGCTACCGACATCGTCGAGGGGCAGCGTGGTACCGAGCCAGGCATGCGAGTCCTCGGACATCGCGACCCCGGTCAGCACCCGATCGAGGCCGAATTGCCACGTGTTCTGGATGAAGTCGACTCCGTACGGGTGGCGGTGCGTGCGGTCGAAACCCCATCGGATGTTCGCTTCGCGCACCCAGTCGGTGATCGCGTCCAGATCGTCGTCGGTGAATCCGAACCGGGCCCGCACGGGTGCGCTTCCGGCGAGGTCGAGTACCTCCCCGGCGGTGGCGCGCCCACCGGCCAGCGCGAGTAGTTGAGACGCCAGGCCCAGCAGTGCGTTGGTCTGGGTCAGTGCCCGGTCGGCGAGTTTGACCCGCAGCCGATGCGCCGGATGGGCGCCGTGCACCACGTCGCCCAGACCGAAGTCGGCGACGATCAGCGGCGCATAGGTCTCGATGTCCGGGCACATGACGAGGATGTCGCGCGGCTCCAACGTCGCGTCGTCGGTGAGCAGGCCCAGCAGCACCTCCCGCAGCACGTCGATCTGGCGAGCCGGCCCGTGGCAGCTGTGCACCTGAACCGAGCGGTCATCGGCGCTGCGGACTCGGCCGTCGGGCCGGACCGCGTTGGCGGCGATGTCGGACTGCAGCCAGCCCAACAGGGTGTCCGGCCGGGAGCCGCCGGCCAGATGCTCGTCGGTCGCAGGGTCGCTGGGCAGGCTGAGTTGCAGCTCGCGCAGGTCGCGCCCGAGAGTGGCCAGCAGCGAGTGGTGGACCTCGCGGTGCGAGGTGTCCGTACGGCGCATGACGGGGCCGTCATCGAGTTCGGACAGGGAGTTCCACAGGTGGTCGCTGGGGTGCGGGAGCCACAGGTGCAGGTCGTGGTGGGCGGCCAGCGCCGTCAGCAGCTCGATCTCGGTGCGGGGCAGCCGGGTATGCCCGAACAGCGACAGTCGAGGCGGCAGCTCCGACGGCGCTTCAGCAAGCCGGGCAAGCAGTTTCGCGTGCCGGACATGGGGAGGCTCGGCGTCGACGTGCTGGACCAGGGCGCGCCACAGATTCGGCTGCCACTGCAGGTCGGCGTCGATGTCGACATCGGTCACGACTCCGGGGTCGCCGGATGCTCCGCTCTCCCAGTCGATGAGCAGTTGCGGCCGCTGCCGGGCGTAGCTGGAGAACAGCCCGGCCAGCCGCCGTGCCACCGCATACCGGCGGCCCTGTCGCAGCTCCCTCTCTTCCCCGGACTCGAAATGGCCCAGGTGGGTGGCCAGCGTCCGGCACCACGGTTCGTCCAGCGCCGAGTCGATGACCTCGAGCAGCGGCCACACCATCGCATCGGGCGCCCAGGCATCGCCCCGGGGCCCGATCAGTTCGGCGATCAACGAGTGCGGGCTGCGGAATGCGATGCCGGCACAGATGCCGTCGGCGCCCCGATCCCGGCCGAGGATGTGAGCCAGTCGCTGGCTCAGCCACCGCTCCACTCCGCGCGCCGGGACCAGCACGAGTTCCTCGGTGAACGGGTCATCCGGCGGGGCCGCGAGCAGCGCGCCGAGGCCGTCGGCCAACAGGTCGGTCCGCTCGGCACGGTGCAGGTGTAGCGCCATCGGAGCTCACCCTATGACGCGGGTACGACACGGCTACCCTGCGCCGGCCAGCCTCGCCGGCCGGCACACGACCGCGACGGCGAACACCGCAGCCGCGGCCACCAGGAAAGCGACCCGCACCGAGATCAGGTCGGCCGCACCGCCGAGCAGGACGGCGGCGATCGGCCGGGATCCGAGGAAACCCACCAGCCAGAGCGCCATGATTCGGCCCCTCAGCACATCGGGTGCCCGTTCCTGGATCAAAGTGCTCAGCCCGGTCATCGCCCAGCCGAATCCCAGGCCGGACACGGCGAATCCGGCCAGCGCCTCCCACGCCACGTCGCTGCCGGCGAGCAGTAGCGACCCGGCGACCAGCAGCCACAGCCCGATCGAGGACACCCGGGGCGAGGGGTGCCGCCCGCGCAGCGCGGCCAGCACAATCATGCCGACCGCCGCGCCGACGCCGAACGCCGCCGACAGCCAGCCCACCAGGGCGGTGCCGCGGCCCAGATCCTCCGCCAGCGACGGTGTCAGCGTGATGGACGGATCCGCGGCGAAACCGACCGTGGTCACGGCCAGCAGCGCCAGCAGCAGCGGCCGGTCGTGCCAGACGTACTTCACGGCCGTGCGCACCCGGTAGTCGGTTCCCGAGACTGCTCCCAGCTTTGGCGGAAAGCGCACCAGCACAAGGAACATGACGAAGACCATCTGGAGGCCGGCGCTCACGGCGAAGCCCGTCGCCGGGTCCAGCTTCACCGCCAAGTAGGCGCCGATGGCCGGGCCGGCCATGCGGCCGATGGTCATCGGGATGCTGTTCAGGGCCATCGCGGTGGACAGTTCGCCTTCGCGGATGAGGCTCGGCACTATCGACTGCAGGGCCGGCCCGCCGACGACGAATCCGATGCCGACCAGGGTCGTCCCGGCCAGTACGGGAATCGCGGCCCGGTTTCCGGTCAGTGTCGGAGACAGCGCCAGCCACAGGGCCGTCGAGCCGGAACCGGCCACGCACAGCACCCGCCCCAGCACGATCTGCCGCAACGGGCTGCCGGCATCGGCCCACTTGCCACTGGTCGGGCTGAAGATCAGCTGGGGTGCGAACTGCACGACCCCGACCAGGCCGACCATCAGGGCCGAGCGCGTCGCGTCGTAGACCACGATCGCCGCCACGATGCCGTGCGTCCAGACCGCGACGACGGCGAACATCTTCCCCCAGAACAGCGCACCGAAGACCGGATCGAAGATCAGGCCCAGCGCACCGCGGGTGCGCTCGGGTGCAGTCGGGGCCGCGGTCATGAGCCCGGACCGTGTTCCAGGTCGGCCGCGAACCGGTCCAGCAGCGTTACCAGGGTGTCCACGTCGGCGTCCGGCCAGTCGGCGATGACGCTGGCGATCACCTCCTGGCGTCGCCGGGCCACTTTGGCGAGCGCTTTGCGGCCGGTGTCGGTCAGGGTGAGCCGGCATCGCCGCTGGTCCTCTGCGGAGACAGATTTCCCCAGCAGTCCGGAGGCGACGACGGAGCCGACGGTGCGGCTGGCGGTGGAGTGCTCGACGGCCATGTATTGGGCGACGTCGCCGACCGATGCCGCCCGCCCGGCGCGCTCGCACTGCTCGACGGCCCGCAGCACGCGCAGCGTCGATACCGCCGCGACCTGGTCGACCCCGCCGAGGAGACGCCGCCGCCACTCCGGGCGCTGCCGGACCACGTGGATACGGGTCAGCAACTCGTCGAGAAGGTCGTAGCGAGGCTGGTTCTCCACACGCGGCACTAAATATGTATAGCACATACATCTGTTTCCCCTCGAAGTGATCTGACCTCCTGTTATTGCGCGTGCTGTCTCCGCCGGGGGCGTGTGCTGAGCCCGCCAGAGGCGTAACCTGGATCACATCTTCTAGTTGAAGGGGAGAAGCGATGAAAGGCGCTCATCGAGATCCGATAGACCACTCCCGCACCCACTTGCCGCACTCCGGTGAGTCCATGATCGACACGCTGTGGTTTCCGGGCCTGATCCTGATCGGGGTGGGCATCGTCGGCCTGGCCGCGATCGTGGCTGCGGCCGCCTACGGGCGTCCGGACCTGGTTCTGCCGGTGGCGTTGGTGAGCGGGGCGGTGGTGACGGCCGGCGCGGGGCTGATCGCGCTCGAACACCGCAGGGTTCTGCGGGTCGAGCGGATCTGGGAAGCCGCACACCGCCGCGACCGCGACACGCACTCCAGCCACGCGGCCTGAAGCGGGCCGAGCAGGGCCTACAACCAGTCTCGGCGCTTGAACGAGACGTACAGGATCACCACCGCCACCACGATCACCACGCTGGAGGCGGTGAACCCGGCGACCGTGTTGAAGCCCGGGAACAGTATGTTCTGGCCGTAGAAGCCGGTCACCGCGGTCGGTACGGCGATGATCGCCGCCCAGCCGGTCAGCTTCTTCATCACCGTGTTCAACCGCGCATCCTGCAGTGACAGGTTGGTCTCGAACACCGTGGTGACCATGTCCCGCAACGACTCGGTCCACTCCGAGGCCCGCAGCACGTGGTCGTAGAGGTCCATGTACAGCGGGTCGAGTTCCGGCGCCCTCTTGACCCCGGAGTTCCGGTGCTCGATGGCGTTGACGACCTCGCGCATCGGCAGCACCACCCGGCGCAGCGTGACCAGGTCCTTGCGCAGCCGGAAGGTCCGCCGCTGCAGCCCGCCGCGTGGGCCGCCGTCGGAGAACAGATCGTCCTCCAGTGCCTCGATGCCGTCGTCGAGTACCTGCACCGCGTCGAAGTGGCCGTCGACCACGACGTCGAGCAGACCGTGGACCAGGGATCCGACCCCGTACTTCTGCCCGCCGAGTTCGTCGAAGCGATTCGACACCATGTCGATGGCGAAGTCAGGCGTCCGCCGCACGGTGATCAGCCCGCGCGGCAGTACGAACGCGGAGATGGGATGCACCGCAAGCATCGACTCGGTGTAGAACTCGGGCTCGGTGTCGGGTGGGGGCTCGCTGGTGGTGACGCTGTAGACGGTGAAGAAGATGTGGTCGCGGTAGACGGTCGCCTTGGTGCGCTCGGACGCAGCGATCGCGTCCTCGACCGCCCAGGTGTTCAGCCCGATCTCCTCGGCCAACTCGCTGAGCACCTCATGGCTTATCCCACAGATGTCGGCCCAGACCAGGGCACTGTCGTCGGCCAGATACTCCGAGATCTTCGCGAACTCGAAGTCGTCCTGGGGACGGCCGGCCCGCCACAACCGGCCGCGTACCTGGGTCACTGGACGATCAGCCGGTGAATTCGGTTGGCAGCCCGTCGATTCCGGCCTGAATCGCCCTGACCGCGTGTTCGCGCGCCTTGAGCTTGCTGCGCAGGTGCGCATGAGCGTGCAGTGTCGACGCTGCTTCGGCGGCGACTTGCTGTGCGCGGGCCAGCACCTGATCGGGCTCGACGATCTCGTCGAGCCAGCCGGCCGTCACCGCCTCGTCACCGGCGAAAGCGGCCGCCATCGAGACCGCCCGCTGGAATGCCGGAGGGGTGAGACGCATCCGCATGATCTCGATGATCGAAATCGGAATTGTCATCCCGATCGCGACCTCGTTGGCTTGGCAGCGGGTCTTCGGTGAGCCAACCCGATGATCACCGGAGAGCAGCAGGAAGCCGCCCATCGCGATGGCCGGACCGGTGGCGGCCATGATGACCGGCCGTGGGAAGGTCAAGATCCGGATAGCAAGCTCGAAGCCCGAGGTCAGCATGGCGAGCGGCGCCGCGGGGTCGCCGGAGGAGAAGACGCTCAGATCGAATCCTGCGCTGAAGACCCGCGAGTTGCCGGCCAGCACGACGGCCTTGACGTCGCCCTGTTTGGCGTCCTGTTCGGCGCGGTCGAGCACGTCGTTGATGGTCTGCTGCATCGACAGCGACAGCGCATTCACCTTGCCGTCGTCCATGACGATGGTGGCGACGGAATCCTTGAGTTCGTAGTTCGCGGAGGTCATCGCACGGATGTTACGTGCGTCGGTGCGGTCGGCGTTCAGTCGGTCCGCGACTCGGTCTGCCCCGGCTCACGACGCAGCGGCCAGCAGGGCAGCAGGTGTGCTGCTCGCGGTGGGTGCCAGGCGCTCGCCGCGAGCGCCCCAGTCGGGGTCGGCCCACAGAATTCGGGCCGGTAGCCGGCGCCAGTACCCGGCGTGCTCCCGCAGGAATACTTGGACGCTGGCGTGCACCCGCGGCCCGGGAGGGAGCTTGCGCAGCGAGATGGCGTGCGGCTTCCTGGCCAGCGCGTCGGACTCGCTGGGAGTGGGCCCCAGGCAGCCGTTCTGCGGCCGCACGGCGAGTCCGGCCCTGATGGCACCGTCGAGCACCCAGTCCAGCGCGATGTCGGCCAGCGGACGGCACGCGCGCCGGCCACCCGCGACATCGCGGTGGGTGCCGCGGAACCATACCTCTTCTGTCTGGTCTGCTCGCTGGTCTCCCGCGCCTTCTCGATCATGTTGTCCGTCAACCGGTTCGACGGGCAGGAGGTCGGCGAAAGGTCCGCCGTCGATGGCGGCAGCGTGGCGCGCAGCGACGACGTTCGTCGGCGGCTCGGCCTTCTCCAGCGACGGTAGCCCCGGCGGCCGAAGAGTGTCCCACAAGCCGAGATACGCTACAGGAACGGCGATTTCATCCAGGCCGACCAGGTTGGCGACGATCCGGTTGACGCGGCGCCACTCCCGTGCAGTGCGTAGCCGCCGGGGCAGGGCATAGGTGGCGAGCAGGTAGTCGACCAGATCGTTGGAGCCAGCTGGCGGCGCGCCGACCACCCCCAGCAGCCGGGTCAGCGTGCGGGCGCAGTAGGCGTCGTGGCCGGCGCCGAACATGAAGATACGGTCGCCGGGCCGCCAGTGATCCACGATGAACCGATAGGCCTCGATGACGGTTTTCCGTGCCAGCTCGATGGTTGCCTCACGGTGGGTAACCGCCAGCCGCCCGAGAGCAGAATTGGGATCGGCTGGACGCCAAGCGATCTGGTCTTCGCCGTTGTCGAGTAGTCCCCAGAGTGCCTGTGTATTCGACGTGCGGAGCCCCGCCATGCGGTCGAAGCACAGCACAATGTTCGCCACGGCGACCCCCCAGTCCCGAACAGTTGACGTAGGACCAGCTTGCCAAGTCGGCGCCGTCGTGTCCGGCATATCGCGCTATCGGTTCAGCCGCCCATGAGCATGCGCCACTGATCGAGGTTGCTCGCCCGGTAGACGTAGTTGGAGCGCTTGACGGTCTCCAGCGGTGCGCTCGGATCCGCCGAGTACCAGTGACCCGGGAAGACTGTCGGATCGCCCTGGAGCCCGGCCAGCTGCTGCAGGCTGCGGAACATCGCGTCGACGTCGCCGCCGGGGAAGTCGGTGCGTCCGCATCCGTCCAGGAACAGCGTGTCCCCGGCGACCAGCCTGCCGTCCAGCAGGAAGCACTGGCTGCCCGGGGTGTGTCCGGGAGTGTGCAGCAACTCGATGTCGATGTCGCCCACGCCGACTTTGTCGCCGTGCTCGTGGCGGGTCAGATCGGACAACGGAATTCCGGTGACCCGCGACACCCAATCGGCCTCGTGGGTGTTGACGTGAACCGGCACGCTGACCCGCTCCAGCAGTTCGGCCAGACCCTTGAGCTCGAAACCCATCATCGACCCGCCGACATGGTCCGGGTGGTGGTGGGTCACGAGTACGCCCGACAGGTGCATGCCGTCGGCCTCCAGCGCGTCGACGAGATCACCGGCGGCGTAGGCGGGGTCGACGACCACGCAGTCACCCGTCTCGCGATCGCCGATGAGGTAGGCGAAATTTCGCATCTGCTGGGCGATCATGTCGCCGGCGGCGAAATCGCGACCGGAGAGCAACTGGCGGAAATAGAGGCGGTCTTGGCTGGCCATGCCTCAAGACTATGGGTTGGTCAACTCGGTGGTGGCCAGCTGGGCCTCGACGTCGCGGGCGGCACGATCCAACTCGGAACGTTCGCCGGGATCGAAGCGCTGCTGTGCCACAGACCAATTCAGCCGGTCGAGTTGATCGCGAATGGCGGCACGCTGCCCCGCCGGCACATGCCTGGCGACTTCGCGCAGCAGTGCCATCATCCGCATGAGCACGACGGCGTCGGCCGCGCCGTACCGACGCGGCTGGGCCAGGGCGACCTCCAGCAGCGTGTCCAACCGGGGTCGCGCCACCACCACCCGCACGGCGTCAGCGTCATCACACAGCACGACCGGACCGAGACGTCGCCCGGCCAGGTTGCACAGCAGCGCCGAAGAGTGCCCCAACGCGTGGATGGCGGTCGTCGGGTCGTTGATCCCGGGCGAGAGCGCCTTGACCGCGACATCGCTCAACTGCTGCAGCGCGTAGCCGCAGTCCTGTACCGGGGTGCGTTCGTTGCCGGTGTGGATGGCGGCGCGTACCCGGTGACACACCGACTCGGCCCGCTCGGCCTCGAAAGCCACGCCCGCCTCGTCCGGCCATGCCGCTGCGACCGGTGTGCCGTCGACCAGCCAGGTCCCCGGCGAGCAGTCCACCACGATGACCGCCGACTCCTCACGGGCAGTGGCCAGCAGCGCATCCTCGTCGACCTGAACCAGGAAACCCGCACTGGTCGCGGTGATGACCGACGCGCTCGGCGGACGCGGCGGCGGCTGTCGCATGGCGTGGGCCGGTGCGCCTTGCGCGGGGAGCAGGTCGCACGCGACCGCGACGCCGTCGGCGTGCACGTTGTCCAGCATCGTCTCGACGCGGATCTCGCGGACCAGATGGGCCAGGAACAGCACCAGGGCGATCACGCTGACGACGGTGAGCAGGTACGCAACCGTCACCGAGATCTCCGGTACGAAGGCCGCGGTGCTCGGAGTCGCGTCGCGCACCCGCCGCAGCACCGTCACGGCATACACGAAGGTGGCCAGGAACAGCGCCAGCGTGCGCTGCACGAATCGGTCCTGGGCGAACGTTCTCAGTAGCCGGGGGGAGAACTGGCTGCTGGCCAATTGCAGCGTCACCAGCGTCAGCGAGAACGTCAGCGACGTCACCGTGATCAACGATCCGGCGATCGTGCCCAGGATCTCGCGCGCCGCTCCGGGTGCTCCGCCGAACATCAGGTCCGACACCGCTTCCGGGAGCGTGTCGTCGAGGGCGGCGTCGACCTCGGTCAGGCCGAAACCGGCCACCAGCGCCGCGACGATGCCCACCGTCGGCACCGGCCACAGCCGGGCCCGCCACGCGTCGGCGATGCGCCGACGCCGGTTCACAAACATCGACCTCAGACCCATCAGGGTGGTCACCCGTTGCCGTCACCGTGGCTGCGCAGCCGCACCAGTCGCGTCGTGCTGCTCTCGTCGAGTTCGACCAGGTCGGTGCGAGAGCGCAGGAAGTCGCTGAACGACCGGAACCCGAGCGACTTCTCGCTGAACGAGGGGTCCATCCGCTTCATCTGCGCCTTGACCGCCGAGTTGTGCAGCCAGTCCGCATCGTCCTTCTCGTGTCCGATGCGCAGTGCCCGCTCCAGCAGCCCGGTGGCCGCCGCCTGTGGATCGGACGGCTGATCGTCGGCTTCGTCGGCGTCTTCTGTGGCGTCGGTGTTCTTGGCCCGCCGGGTCCGCTTCTTAGGGGCCGGTTTGGACGCGACGGCCGGCACACCGGGCAGACCGTCGTAGGTGACGAAGTCGTCGCACGCGGCGGTCAGCGAGCGGCTGGTCGAGCCGGCCACCCCGATGCCGACGACGTAGCGGCCGAGCCGCTTGCACCGCTGGGCCAGCGCGATGTAGTCGGAGTCCCCGGCGACGATGACGACGTGGGTCAGGTCGGGCAGCCGGAACATGTCCTCGACCGCGTCGACGGCCAGCCGGATGTCGGCGCCGTTCTTGCCGTAGGCGGCCGCCGGGAAGAGTTGCACCAGATCCACCGCCCGGCCCACCAGCTGGCCCCGGTATCCCGCGTTGACATCCGCCGACCAGTCGGCGTAGGCCCTGGTCAACACCAGGGTGCCGAACGACGAGGCGAAGTCGATGATGGCGCTCACGTCGACGGTGGCCTTGGCCAGCCGGTCGTCGTCCTTCTCGAACCCCCCGGTCTTGTCGCGCTGCCAGGAGTTGCGTCCGTGGATCTGGTCGTACCGCGAAAGCACGATGTTGTCGAAGTCCAGATAGACAGCGACGCGAGGTGTGCCGGGCTCGGTCATGGTTTTCCCGCCTGTCTGGGGTGGGCCTGCTGTTTGGCTACGCTCTGAGGCAGGCTGTACCCTCTTTAGGGCCTAGAGCAGGCTGGCCCCCTTAGCTCAGTCGGCAGAGCGTTTCCATGGTAAGGAAAAGGTCAACGGT
>CAZEMS010000009.1:0-106521 GCA_964513475.1 uncultured Mycobacterium sp.
ACCCGCGCTACCGCCTTGAAAGGGCGGCGTCCTAGGCCGCTAGACGAAGGGGGCCTGAGCCGAATCTCTCCGGGGCACTCGCAACGCGTCGGACGTTGGGAGCTTCAACAGCTTAGGGCACCGGCACCAGAATCCTCAAAAGCCGTCCGCTCCGGCGACCCAGTATCCTGTTCGATCACGCCCCTATAGCTCAGTTGGTAGAGCTACGGACTTTTAATCCGCAGGTCCTAGGTTCGAGTCCTAGTGGGGGCACTTCCGGCGTTGCGCGCTAGAGTGGGTCAATGCGAGACGACATGTCTCAGTCGGGCACCCACTCTGGGCAGAACGAACCCGGCGAGGGAAGCGATGTCGATCGCAGCTTTGTCCGGCGTCTGCTGACGACCGCCGCGGGCAGCGATGAAACGGCGGTCGGCAAGTTGATCGAGCAACTTTCAGACCAGAAGAAGACCCTCGATCAGGTTCTCCGCACCGTGTTGACCGACCCTGCCCGCCTCGCGGCGTTGCGAGACTCCGGCCTGTTGGCCGGCACGCCCAACGAGGTCTTCGACCGCATCGCCAGACTGGTCACCGAGGCGCTGGGAACACCGAACGCGGCCGTTTCGGTAGTCGACGGCGACCGCCAGAACCTCGTGGGATGCGCCGTCATCGACGAAGACCTCCAGCGGACCGGCCCGCTTGCCGAGTCAATTTGTAAGTTCGCCGTTGCCGGCGGTGAATCGTTGGTCGTCGACGACGCGACTACACACCCACTCCTGACCAATCACCCGAAGGTGCGGGACGGCACCGTTCGCGCTTATGCCGGCGTTCTGCTCGTCGATGCCAAGAACCACGCGGTAGCCACCTTGTGCACCTGGGACGACCGTCCTCGTCGGTGGACGAGTGGACAGATCCAGATCCTCCATGACCTGGCCGCGATGGTGCGCTCGAAGATCTTCCCGGATCTCCCGGTCGAGTCACGAGATCGTCCGTCCAAGTCCCGTTTCAGCATGCTTCGCCGCAGGTCGTAGCAAGTATCGGCACCCGGGCTGTGCGCCCGCAATCGGACATGTGCGCAACTGGATTGGGGTAATCTGCGAGTCGTGAGTTCACTGGGGGAATACAAGCATCAGCGCGCGTGCTGAGCAGCAATGACCAGGGTCCATATCAACGAACCTGTGGGGCAGGCTCCTGTCCCTGACCCGGGGTCGCCCCGGAAGACGATCGTTGATCTCATCAGGACGGGCCCCGGCAGCGCGGCTGTTGCGATCTGCATCGATGTGCTCGCGGCCACCGGCGCGGTCCTGTTGGCGGTGTGGTGGGCGCGGACGACCTCGGACCACACCCCCCCCGTTGTGGCTGATTTTGCTTTTCGTCCCCATCGTTGTCACGTTGTTCGCCGCGCGGTCCATGTACCGCCGCACGCTGAACCGAACGTTTCTCGACGAGATCGGACCGATCGAAAGCACGGTTGCGTTCGCATCCATGTTGCTGCTCACAACAATCGTTGTGAGCCAGCCGCCCGGAAATCTCGGAGCGACAACACTCCGGGTCTGGGCATGCGCGGCGGTCCTGATACCGACCGGTTGGCTGGTCCGCGCGAGCATCCAACGCTCGCTGAGGCGGCGTCGCCACTTGGCTGCTCCGGTTCTGGTCGTGGGTAATGGTCGGATCGCTGGGCGCATCGTCGAGCGCCTCAAGGACTCGCCGGAGTACGGGTTGGACCCAGTCGGCCTCATCGATGCCGAATCCCCGTGGGCCGGGCCCGACGGCACCTCCGAAATCGACCTTCCCTACGTCGGAACACCGGACTCGCTGGAACAGACGATCGCTCAAACCGAGGCCGAGGGCGTCATCATCGCCTTCTCACTGACCCCCGATGCTCTGCTCACCCAGGTGGTGCGGATAGCCCACCGGCACGGCCTGCGGGTGTGGGTCGTACCCCGCATGTTCGACGTGGTCGGCGAACGCGCGTGGGTCGAACACATCGGGGGACTCCCGCTGCTGGCTCTGCCGCACACCAATCCCGAAGGCTGGCAGTTCGCACTCAAGCACATCGGCGACCGGATCGCGGCCGCCCTCGGCTTGCTCGTCATCTCGCCTCTGCTGCTGACGCTGGCGTTGTTGGTCAGACTGAGCTCGCCGGGACCGATCTTCTTCAGCCAGCCGCGCATCGGCCGCGACGGGAGGGTCTTCGGTTGTCTGAAATTCCGCACGATGCGCGCACAAACCGAGGCCGATGCCGAGTTCGAACTGAAGACCGGATCGGCACCAGGCGGGGTCGAGGGCGTTGACCGGCGAACCAAGATCGGCAAGATCATGCGGGCAACCTCGATGGACGAACTACCTCAGCTGATCAACGTCTTGCGAGGCGAGATGAGTTTGGTCGGCCCACGCCCCGAGCGGCCGGAGTTCGTGGACCTGTTCGAGATGCAGATCCAGCGCTACGGCGAACGGCACCGGGTGAAGGCCGGGATCACCGGATGGGCACAGGTCCACGGGTTTCGCGGCCAGACGTCGATCGCAGACCGTGCGGAGTGGGACAACTACTACATCGAGAACTGGTCATTGGGCCTGGACATGAAGATTCTGGCTTTGACGGTGGCGGCCGTGCTCCATCGCGCCGAATAGCACAGCCAAAGCCCCGGCACACCAAGGCCTCACGGCATTCGGTGTAGGAGGCTGCGGGCGGCCGCTGTGACCAGCGTCCGGTCGTAAGTGATGACGAAGTCGAAGCGTCGGTCACCGTCGGGCCTGCCGGTATTGTCCTCGTGTTCGCGGGCCACCAGCGCAGCGGCAGTATGCGGCCCGAGGGTCAGCACCAACCACTCGCTACGCAGAGGATCCGCCGCCTCCAGCTCGATACCGCGGATTTCCTCCCCCAGGTCGGCGGGCAGGTGTTGCCCGAAGATCGCGACCAATGGCGACTTGGCTGCCAAATCGCGGTATTGCCGTCGGATCTCTCCGGTGAAGTACTCCGGCTGACGCAGCGCCGTCAGCAGCATGGGCGGGTCGGCGGATCGGTGGGCCTGGTTCTCGATGTGGCGACAGAACTCGATCAGAACTTGCAATCGGGCGGTGCGTACCGGCGACGAAACTCTGGCCAGCTCGAAGGGCGACACCGAGCCCGTCTCGCAGGCGTACTTCCTATCCGGAAGCGACCACGCCGCCGCAGGCTGGGTGCGATTCAACGGTTCGGCATGTCCGAACCGGTGTCCTTGACCCAGGCTCGCCCCCCAGGCCAGCGCTTGCTCGAGGTGGCGGTCTGTTTCGATGCCCTCGGCCACCACGACCGCTCCGGTGCGCTCGTGGTGAGCCAGAACTGCGGACAACGTGCGAGCCTGCTCATTGCCGGGCTGAAACTGCACCAGGGCAAGGTCGAGTTTGACGACATCGGGGTTGATCACGTCGAGAAGGGCCAACGAGTCTGGATGGGCCCCAACATCGTCGAGGGCGATGGCGAACCCGTCGGCTCGCAGCGCGGCCACTTTCCGCAGTAGCGCGCGGGGGTGCTCGAGGAGGCTGCGCTCGGTGAGTTCGAACGTCAGCTGCAAGTGGGCGTGCCCACGCGCGAGCACCCCGTTCTCCGAACGCCGGACGGCTCGTGCGGTGGGCTCAGAGTTGACGAACAGCATGATGTTTCGATCCAGCCCGGCATCCAACGCTGTGCTGATCGAGGTGTCGGTGCACAACTGATCGAGCTGATCCACCAGGCCGGTGTCCTTGGCGCGGGCAAAAACAGTCACAGGATTGGGATCGCCCAGCGACGGCCACCGGGCCAACGCCTCGAACCCCACCAACGCGCCGTCGGGCAACGACACGACCGGCTGAAACATCGGAGTCAAGCCAACACCCCGCACCGCGGCATCCACCGCGTCGAGGGTCACAGCGAAGCCGCGTCTACAACATGTGCGTGCTTCTTGGAGCTGCCGATCACTTCGCGATCCGCGAACCCGCCTTGGTCTTCTTCTCCTCGTACATCAGCTCATCGGCGCTGGCCAACAGTTGATCCACGGTGCCGCAGTCCGCGGGCCACGCCTCGACGAGTCCGACGCTGGCAGAAAGGTGGTAGGGGCGGTTCTGGGTCTCGTTGAACTTCCGGAACGCGTCGAGAAGTCGCTCTCTCAGTCGCGCTTGATCCCCTTCCGGTTCGGCAACCAGTACACAGAACTCATCGCCGCCCATGCGGGCGACGATGTCGGACGCCCGCAGCGTGTCGCGCAGGATGCCGGCGACATCGGCCAGCAGGGCATCACCCACGTCGTGGCCTTGCTCGTCGTTGACCCGCTTGAGTCCGTCGACGTCGAGGAAGGCGAGCACGCAGCGGCGGTCATGGCGTCGCGCGGAATGCAGTGCGGCCTCGGCCAACGGGTAGAAACCGCGGCGATTGTGCAGCCCGGTCAGTTCATCGGTGATCGAGAGCTCACGAATCTCCTCGTTGGCCTTCTCTAGTGCGATGGTTCGGTCGTGCACCCGCTGTTCCAGTTCCGAGTAGACCTGCACGTTCTCCATGGCGATCGACGTCGAGTCCGCCAGCCCCTGCAGCAAGGAGACCTGGCGCTCGGAGGGCTGACGCTGGTACGCCCAGTAGTTGCCAATCGCCCCGATCGGGTCGAGTTTGCGAATCGGAACCATCACCAGGCTCTTGACGAAGGTGGGCCGGTAGGCGTCCACCGGTATGCGGGAGTCTTGGTAGATGTCCGGGATCACGACCGACTTGCGGTTGATCATCGCCCACCCGCTGATGCAAGCCTCCAACGGGAAGCGGCTGCCCTTCCACAACGGAGCGATCGCGTCCTCATCGGCGTAGAAACACTTGCCGTTGTCGCGGAGCACGAAGGTGGCCCCGTCACATCCAGTGAGCTCACGGGCTGCGACCCGCACGATCCGCTGAACGTCGGGCAGGCTGCGCGCCAGCGACAGTTCCTGAACGGCCCTCAACAGACGCTCCATGCCCCGCAGATAGTCATCGTTGCTGAACTCGGTGACAGCGACCGGTGCGGAGGGGATGAGTTCGGTGGTCATGGGCGCCTCCGTGGAATCGGGTTCGATGTAGAGAATACGCCGGTCAGCGTGGTTCGTTAGAGGATTTCGTCCCCGGTGAGCGCACCCGCCCGTCAGACCTTCGGGCAGTAGTGGATCGGCTTGCCTCGGGCGTCCAGGGGCGGCAGGTTGCGGGCCGGGGTGTGTACCAGCGGCGCGTCCGCGGGAATGCGCCCCCGGGCGCGGTCCCATCCGGCCCGCGCTCGCGGATGCATGCGCCGACGCTCCGGCAGCACCGCGAACGCAAGGTTGACGATCCGGCCGAAGAGCCAGTGCAGCCGCTCGTCGCGCTCCGACCAGGTGTAGCCCATCAGTTCGCGCACCGCAGGGTCGTAGAGCCCGACGGTCACCCAGACCACCAACGGGCCGAGCGCCTTCAAGTGCAGCCTCCATGCCCAATCCGGTACCCAGTCCAAAGAAGGATGCTTGGGCATCGTTGAGAGGTCGAGCACCGAGCGGGCCGCCCAGTTGTTCTCCAAGACGTTGCGGCACATGTGGTCCCAGTACTCCTGAAACTCCTCCCAGCTCTTGGGAACCGGTCGCATGCTCATGCCGTACATGCGGTACCAGGTGATGTGCTCGTCGAATAGCTGGCGTTTCTGGCTCTCGGTGAGACCGCCGCCGAAGTGTTCGGCGGTCAGAATGGTGCCCATGAAGAACGTTGCATGCGCCCAGTAGAAGACCTCCGGGTTCAGCGCGCTGTAGGGGCGGCCCTGCTCGTCGACACCCTTGATGGGGATGTGGTAGTTCCGCACCTCGGCACCGGTCTGCGGTGCGCGTTCGCCGTCGAAGACCACCCCGCCGATCGGATATAGCGATCGAAGCAGCCGCGGCATGCGTTCCCGGAAGAAGATCGAATGGTCTTTGACCGCGGCACCCAATTGCGGGTGCATGTTCTGCATGGAACCCGCCCACGGACCCTGCAGCAGGCCGCGCCAGTCACCGAAAAGGCGCCATGTCAGCGAGTCGGGTCCCAGCGGGCCGGGCGCCGTCGCGGATTGGCTGGTCAGAGCCGATGCCTCGGACGTATGTTGAGTCATCGCCGACCTTTCACGATCAGTGACTACATGCGTTGTCACAAATGAGCCTAGGAGTTGATGTGTCTTCCGGTCAACGACGGGGCCGATGGTCGGGAGTGCCCCTGCGGGACCGGCGAGCACTGCGACGCGACGAGCTGATCGCCGCCGGAGTCACGCTGCTGGGCGGTGCGAGTGGACCCGCTCTCACCGTACGCGCGGTCTGCCGGACGGCCGGGCTGACCGAACGTTACTTCTACGAGAGCTTCGCCGACCGAGACGATTTCGTCCGCGCGGTCTACGACGACGTCTGCGCCCGCGCAATGGAGACCCTGATGGCGGCCGACACCCCCCGAGACGCCGTCGAACATTTCGTCGCTCTGATGGTCGACGACCCGACCCAGGGCCGAGTCCTGCTGCTGGCTCCGGCTGTGGAACCGGTCCTGATCCGATCCGGCGGCAAGTGGATGCCCAGCTTCATCGAGCTGTTGCAGAAGAAGCTGACTCGGATCAGCGATCCCGCGGTGCAGGCTATGGTCGCGATCGGTTCGATCGGAGCGCTGACAGCGCTGTTCACCGCGTACCTCAACGGCCAACTGGCCGCCACCCGGGAGCAGTTCATCGACTACTGCGTCCAGATGCTCCTCAGCCGGGTGCCCAGCCAGTAGACGCGCTCACAATGCCTCGTCGGGTTGCGCCGCGTGTGTGCAATCCAGATGAAGAGCCAGGTCGCCGACGCCTGGGATGCCCGCTGCAGCCAGATCACTGGCGTTGTAATACTGCGGGTAGGACTCGTCGATGGCCGCCGGCCGAAGCAACGACACCGACTGCGAACTGGTGACGATGCAATCTCCAGTCGCCACCGACGCACCCACGATCGTTCCGACTGTCGGGGTCATACCCGCTGCACTTGCCTCCGCGGATGCGTCGGCATAAGTCATGCCCTCGTAATCGTCGGCGGTGGCGGCACCGATTCCGAATGATGCGCTCAGGAGTGTCAGAGCGCCGAGAACACTCACGCCGATCAGCCCGGCCCTCGTTGCTGACTTCATTGGCACGCCCTTCCCTACCCGGTGATGCAACCCGGCATAGGGCAATCGGTAAACCCTTGCGCGGGTTCCACCCAGATTCTACCGGAAAGGGCCGATGAACAGGGCAGTTAATTTTCCTCGGCAGGGTCGCTCAGCCCTCCCCGGCCGGCGTCTCCTCCGCTGCGTCCGCCTCGGCCAGAGCATCGCGCCCCGCGGGACTCAGGACCGAACTGCCCGGGTTGGTCGCAGTTGCATATCCGCCGGCACAGTTCAGGGCCACCATCACCTCCCCGTCGGCGGCCGATCCATCCCGCAGGAAGGACGCGTCCCACGCGTTGGTCACGATGCAGTCGTCCTGCGCCAGCTGGCTCCCAGTTCGAGACGCCACGACAACGGAACCGCCACCCGCCGCGATCTCAGCCGACGCATCCGAATAAGTGTCGCCGACCACGTCCGGTGAGGCGGTCGCGACCGCAGCGCTGGACAGCGATACCGCCACCGCCGCAAGGCCACTCAAGCCACTCACCATGCACAGTTTTCTCATCGCCGCCCCGACCTCCGATTCGCTGGGATATTCCGGAGGGAGCGTAGCGCTGCGCAACGCAGGCTGCAGCGCGAGAAATGCGACTACCTGCAACGATTACGAGATTGTGCCGCCCTGGTTAACAGCGATGCCGCTAGCTAGGCAGGCTAGGAAGGTACCTCGCACATTCCGGTGCGCTCACATAGCGGAACGCACCAGGTCTTGCCTTCGCAGTACTCGGGGTTCTTGTCGAGGACCTTCTGCAACCGCTGTGCGAGATCCTGGTCCTTCTTCATCTTCTGGCCAGCGGGCGACGTCACCGAGTTGCCCGGCTTTCCATTGGCCAACGCCGCGTTGCAGTTGAGGTAGAACAGCCATTGCCGCCTGTTGTCGCGAGGCATGCCATCGGCGTAGTGGGACCGTTTCGACGAGATCACTACACAGTCATCCAGGTCGCCATCGCCCAGCTGGCTTCCGGTGGCGCTTGCGACCACAGGCGTGGCGCCCCACCCGGACACCCTTTCGGCGGCATCGCCGTAGGTCCTACCCGCGAAGGGATCGTCGTCGGCCGCAGCGAAACCGCCGCCGAGCACCATCGTCATCGACATTGCGGCCGCCCCGACCAGCCCAACGAGACCTGCCTGCTTCCTCACGGGATTTCCCCCTACTATCGCGTGGTGCCGCCGCCCCGCAGCAAAATTAACGGTATGTGACGAATACTACCTTGCCATCCAGGGTGGGCACAGTCACTCCTGCAACACCCGCACAACGGAACTTGAATGTCACCGGAATACACAGATATATTGACTGCAACCAACAGGTACAGATAACTGGGAGGTCCCGTGTCGGAAGACATGACCGAAGTGCAGCTGCTGCGCGAGCTCGAGCCGACAGCCGAGAAGCTGCTCAATCGGCACCTGAAGATGTCGAAGGACTGGAACCCGCACGACTACATCCCGTGGTCGGACGGCAAGAACTACTACGCCCTCGGCGGTCAGGACTGGGAGCCCGGCGAGTCGAAACTGTCCGAGGTCGCCCAGGTCGCGATGGTGCAGAACCTGCTCACCGAGGACAATCTGCCCGCCTACCACCGCGAGATCGCGATGAACTTCAGCCTGGACGGCGCCTGGGGGCAGTGGGTCAACCGGTGGACCGCCGAGGAGAATCGGCACGGCATCTCCCTGCGCGACTATCTCGTCGTCACCCGCGCAGTCGACCCCGTCGAACTCGAAGAACTGCGGACCGAACAGATGACCCGCGGTTTCAGCCCGGGCCAGAACCAGCAGGGCGACCTGTTCGCCGAGAGCCTGTTCGACTCCGTCATCTATGTGACGTTCCAGGAACTCGCAACCCGGGTGTCGCACCGCAACACCGGCAAGGCCTGCAACGAAACAATCGCCGACCAGCTACTGGCCCGCGTCTCCGCCGACGAGAACCTGCACATGATCTTCTACCGTGACATCAGCGAAGCGGGCCTAGAGATTGCGCCGAACCAAGCGATGAAGTCGCTGCACCGGGTGCTGCGCAACTTCAAGATGCCCGGCTTCACCGTCCCCGAGTTTCGCCGCAAGGCCGTCATCATCGCCGTCGGCGGTGTCTACGACCCGCGGATCCACCTCGACGACGTGGTCATGCCGGTGCTCAAGAAGT
The DNA here is from genome assembly GCA_964513475.1 of uncultured Mycobacterium sp. Taxonomy (GTDB): domain Bacteria; phylum Actinomycetota; class Actinomycetes; order Mycobacteriales; family Mycobacteriaceae; genus Mycobacterium. Next base: position 9,240 of record CAZEMS010000009.1, read on the forward strand.
GGCGGATCTTCGAACGTGACGACTTCACCGGCGAAGCCGCCCGGATGCGCGACGACCTCGGCGAACTGGTCAAGGAACTCGAAGAGACCTGCGACAAGTTCGAGGTCGCCAAGGAGCGACGCCTGGAACGCGAGCGCAAGGTCGCCGAGAAGAAGGCGATGAAGAACCTGCTGGTGTCGTCGTCGGCGTCTTGACACCTGCCCGAGCCGCCGCCCGGCGGCTGCGGATCGGCTCGATCACGCTGGCGAGCCCGGTCGTCCTGGCCCCGATGGCGGGTGTGACCAACATCGCATTCCGCACTCTGTGCCGGGAACTCGAGATCGCTCGCGCCGGCACTGTCAGCGGCCTGTACGTGTGCGAGATGGTGACCGCGCGCGCGCTCGTCGAACGCCATCCGGTCACCATGCACATGACGGCGTTCGCGCCGGACGAGTCGCCGCGGTCGTTGCAGCTCTACACAGTCGACCCGGAAACCACCTACCGGGCGGCACGGATGATCGTCGACGAGGACCTCGCCGACCACATCGACATGAACTTCGGCTGCCCGGTGCCCAAGGTGACCCGTCGTGGCGGCGGAGCCGCGCTGCCCTACAAGCGGCAACTGTTCGGACGGATCGTGGCCGCCGCGGTGCGCGCGACCGCAGGCACCGACATCCCGGTGACGGTGAAGTTCCGCATCGGTATCGACGACACACACCGCACGCATCTGGACGCCGGCCGCATCGCGGCCGAGGAGGGTGCTGCCGCCGTTGCGCTGCACGCCCGCACCGCCGCGCAACGCTATTCCGGCACGGCGGACTGGGAGCAGATCGCGCAGCTCAAGCAGCACGTCAGCACCGTCCCGGTGCTCGGCAACGGCGATATTTTCACCGCCGACGACGCGCTGGCGATGATGGCGACCACCGGCTGTGACGGCGTCGTCATCGGACGCGGATGTCTGGGCCGGCCGTGGTTGTTCGCCGAATTGTCGGCGGCGTTCGCCGGGCGAGAGCTCCCAGTGCCGCCCGTCCTCGGCGAAGTCGCCACGATCATCCGCCGCCACGGCAAACTGCTGGCGGCCCACGTCGGCGAGGACAAGGCGATGCGTGAGATCCGCAAGCACATCGCCTGGTACCTGCGCGGCTTCCCGGCCGGCGCCGATCTGCGGCGGGCGCTGGCTCTGGTGAAGACGCGCGCGGAACTCGACCGTCTCCTGGACCAACTCGACGGCGCCGCGCCGTTTCCGGCGGTTGGTTCGGGCCCGCGTGGACGTCAGGGCTCACCCGCCCCGGTGGCCCTGCCGGAGGGGTGGTTGCAGGATCCGGACGACCCCGCGGTACCCGCCGGGGCGGAGGTCATGCACTCGGGCGGCTGAATCGAGACGGACTCGACATGACTTCACCCGGGTTGTCTCAGTACGATGTGAGTCTCATCGCAGCCGGCCCGAGTCGCGGAGCCAACCGCTGCTACACGACAGTCGGGGCCGGTAAGGACTGGCCGGTAAGGACATGAGCCATGGGTGACGGCGAAAGTGCCACTCCTGGCTTTGGTGAGCCCAGAAACCCGACCCGACGCGCCGGCAACCACACCAACGGCGTCACCGTCGCTGATCTCATCGCGAAAGTCTCGCGCGACCGGCCCGACGGGGCGATCAGTGAGCCGAGACAGCGCCGCGCCCGATCCGGCCCGGCACATCGGGACCCCGACACCGACGTCTTCCCGGCCCCGAGGTCTGCCGAGGACATCCCGGATCTCGGCAGACTGCTGGCCTCCGATCGCTCCCAGCGGACCGCGCTCCCCCGCCGCGACCGCCGCACGGCCATGTGGGCCGGAAGGGCGGCCGCAGCCCTGATTGCCGCGTCGGCGCTGGTGCTGACCGGTGCCGCATGGCAGTGGCAGGCGGCGAAGAACAGGAGCTTGAACCAGGTGTCCGCGCTCGACCTGGACTCGCGGGACATCCTCGATCCCAATGCCCAGTTCGGTGACGAGAACTTCCTCATCGTTGGCGTGGACAGCCGCATCGGCGAGAACATTGACATCGGGGCGGGCAGCACCGATGAAGTGGACGGCGCCCGCTCGGACACCATCATGCTGGTCAACATTCCCGCCAACCGCGAGCGCGTGGTCGCCGTGTCGTTCCCCCGTGACCTGGCCATCACACCGATGAAGTGCAAGGCGTGGGACCCGAAGACCGGCGAGTACGAACCGGTCTGGGATGAAGTGACACAGAGCTACGGACCTGAGGAGTGGTACACCGAGACCAAGCTGAACTCCGCCTATGCCTATGGCGGCCCGAGGTGCCTGGTCAGGGCGATCCAGAAGCTCTCCGGGCTGTCGGTGAACCGCTTCATGGCCGTCGACTTCGCCGGTTTCTCGAAGATGGTCGACGCAATGGGCGGCGTCGAGGTGTGCAGTACCACCCCGCTGCAGGACTACGAGTTGGGCACCGTGCTGCCCACGGCAGGATGGCAGCGGGTCGACGGCCACACCGCGCTGAACTACGTGCGGGCCCGCTCGGTCACCTCCGAGATCAACGGCGATTACGGCCGGATCAAACGCCAGCAGATGTTTCTGTCCTCATTGATGCGCTCGCTGATCTCCAAGGAAGTGTTCTTCTCACTGAGCAAGCTCAACAATGTCGTCAACCTGTTTATCGACGACAGCTATGTGGACAACATCGACACCCGTGACCTGGTCACCCTCGGCCAGTCGATCCAGGGCGTCGCGGCCGGCAGGATTACCTTCCTGACCGTGCCTACCGGTGTGACAGACGAGAACGGCGACGAGCCTCCGCGCACCGACGACATGCGGGCTCTCTTCGACGCGATCATCAATGACGATCCACTGCCCGGGGAGGTGGACGGCCCCGAATCATCAGGCGACGAGGCGGCGGCCCCGGAGACCACCGAGCTGGTGAACATCGTGGCCACCGATCCAGAGGACGTCACGGTTCAAGTCTCGAATTCCACCGCCGAGGACGGCCAGGCCACCGCCGCGGCCAGCAAACTTCAGCAGTACGGTTTCACCGTGACCACCCCCGACGACTACCCGAAGTGGATGTCGGAGACGACGGTGTTGTTCTCGCCCGGCAACGAGCAGGCCGCTGCCACCGTGGCGTCGGCGTTCGCGAACCCGGCCATCAAACGGGTCAGCGGGATGAGCGACACGGTTCAGGTGGTGCTCGGCAGCGACTTCTCCTCGGTCAGGGCACCGTCCCCGGATGGCTCCTCGGTGCGAATCAAGGTGCTGCCCGGAACGGACGCCGGCCCCGAACTACCCGAGGATCTGACCGTCACCAACGCCGCCGACACCAGCTGTGATTGATGTTTATGCAGGTGGCGTTAACCTTTCGTTCACTGACGTCATCGTAGCTACGCTCCGGCGGACGCCGTAGGCTGTCTTCATGCGCACTGCCTTCCACGATCAACTCGCTGCCCTCAACGAACAACTCGGTGAGATGTGCGGGCTGGCCGGCGGTGCCATGGAGCGCGCAACCCAGGCGCTGTTGCAAGCGGATCTCGTCGTCGCCGAGCAGGTGATCTCCGACCACGAGAAGATCACCGAAATGAGCGCACGGGCCGAGGAAACGGCGTTCGTGATGCTGGCGCTGCAGGCGCCGGTCGCCGGGGACCTGCGCAACATCGTCAGCTCGCTGCAGATCGTCGCCGACATCGACCGGATGGGGGCTTTGGCGCTGCATGTGGCCAAGATCGCCAGACGCCGCCACCCGCAGCATGCGCTGCCCGAGGAGGTCAACGGCTACTTCGCCGAGATGGGCAGGGTTGCTGTGGAACTGGGCAACGCCGCTCAGGAGGCCCTGGTGATACGGAACCCTGAGCAGGCGGCGACGATCCGCGAGGAAGACGACGCGATGGACGACCTACACAAGCACCTGTTCATCGTGCTGATGGATCGCGACTGGAAGCACGGCGTGACCGCGGCCGTCGACGTAACGCTGCTGAGCCGCTTCTACGAACGCTTTGCCGACCACGCCGTCGAAGTCGCCCGGCGGGTCATCTTCCAGGTGACGGGCCGGTTCCCCGAAGCCGAGGAGATGCACGCCGGCTGAGCGGCTACTGGGCTCTGGCCAGAACGGCGAGGGCCAGCCGAACGGGGAACGGGGTCAGCCGAAGCGCCCTGAGATGTAGTCCTCGGTGGCCCTCTGGTTCGGGTTGGAGAAGATCTTCTCGGTGTCGTCCACTTCGACCAGCCGCCCGGGCTTGCCAGTGGCCTCCAGGTTGAAGAACGCTGTTTGGTCGCTCACGCGTGCGGCCTGTTGCATGTTGTGCGTCACGATCACGATCGTGTAGTCCTGCTTGAGCTCGGCGATCAGGTCCTCGATCGCCAACGTCGAAATCGGGTCCAGCGCCGAACACGGCTCGTCCATCAGCAGCACATCGGGCTGCACGGCGATAGCGCGGGCGATGCAGAGCCGCTGCTGCTGACCGCCGGACAGACCGCCACCGGGCTTGTCCAGGCGATCCTTCACCTCGTTCCACAGGTTGGCGCCCTTCAGCGACCGCTCGGCGGTCTCCTCGAGGGCCTGGCGATTCCGCACACCCTGCAACTTCAGGCCGGCGACCACGTTGTCACGAATCGACATGGTGGGGAACGGGTTCGGCCGCTGAAACACCATGCCGATCGTCTTACGGACGCTCACCGGGTCGACACCCGACCCGTAGATGTCCTCCCCGTCGAGCAGCACCGAGCCTTCGACCCGGGCTCCCGGCGTCACCTCGTGCATCCGGTTCAGGGTTCGCAGCACGGTGGACTTGCCGCAGCCGGACGGCCCGATGAAGGCGGTGACGCTGCGGGGCAACACCGCCAGCCCCACGTCGGCCACCGCGTGGAACGAGCCGTAGTAAATGTTGAGATCTTTGAGATCAAGTCGCTTGGCCATGCGCGCTCCTAAACCCTGTTCCGCGTCAGGTACCGGTTGACGAATGCGGCCGCCAGGTACAGCGCCGCTACTAGCAAGATCAGTGTGAGCGCCGCACCCCACACGCGCAGCACACCGGCCGGCTCCGGATTGACCAGTTCGGTGTAGATCAACAGCGGCAGTGAGGCCATGTTGCCGTCGAACGCATCGAAGTTGATCGACCGGCTGTAGCCGACCAGCACCAGCACCGGCGCCGTCTCTCCCATGACTCGGGCCAGCGCCAGCAGAATGCCGCTGATCATGCCCGGCAACGCGGTCGGCACCACGACCCGCAGGATGGTCTTCCATTTCGGCACGCCCAGCGCGTAGGACGCTTCACGCAGCTCGTCCGGCACCAGTTTGAGCATCTCCTCGGTGTTGCGCACCACCACCGGCAGCATCAGCAGCACCAGTGCCAGCGATACCGCCAGCGCGCTCTGCGGCATGCCGAAGGTGCTGATCCACAGGGCGAAAATGAACAGCGCAGCCACGATCGAGGGCACCCCGGCCAGGATGTCCACCATGAAGGTGGTCACCTTGGCGAACTTGCCGCGCCCGTACTCCACCAGATAGACCGCGGCCATGATGCCGAGTGGGACAGAGATCAGGGCGGCGATTCCCGCCTGGATCAAGGTCCCGTAGATCGCGTGGTAGACGCCGCCGGCGAACTCCTCGGGCAGGACTCCGGACAGCGAATGGGTCCACCAGGTCGACGACGTGATCGCCTTGATGCCCTTGGCCGCGACGGTGTAGAGCAGCCAGATCAACGGAACCATCGCGACGATGAACGAGGTGGTGAACAGCGCCGTCGCCACATTGTTCTTGATCTTGCGGCTGGTGCTGATCGGGTGGAAGGTCGGACCCTTGACCACCGCATCGAGCGTTGCCTCTGTCATCCTCCGCTCACCCTCCCGCCGGCAGCCGCCCGGGCCAGCGCGTTTACCACGAATGTCAGCAGGAACAACACGAAACCGGCCGCGATGTAGGCACCGGTCGGTAGCGGCGCGCTGAATTCCGCCGCTGCCGAAGCGATCTTGGACGCGAAGGTGTAGCCACCATCGAACAGCGACCAGCCTCCGGCCTGCGCAGCGGTGCGCAGGATGATCAGGATCGCGATCGTCTCACCAAGAGCACGGCCCAGGCCGAGCATCGACGCGGCGATCATTCCGCTGCGCCCGTACGGGAAGACGGTCATCCGCACCACCTCCCACTTGGTGGCGCCGAGGGCTTGGGCCGCCTCGACGTGGCCGCGCGGGGTGAGCGCGAACACCTCCCGGGTGACCGAGGTGATGATCGGCAGGATCATCACCGCGAGCACAATTCCGGCGGTGAAGATCGTTCCGCCGCCGGCCAGGGACACGTTGCCGTCGGCGAACAGGAAGAACCACCCGAGGTTCTCGTTCAGGAAGGTGGCTATCGGCGTCAGCCACGGTGCCAGCACGAAGATGCCCCACAGGCCGAACACGATGGACGGAACGGCGGCGAGCAGGTCAACCAGCATGGCGAACGGACGTGCCAGCCGGCCAGGTGCGTAGTTGGTCAGGAAAGCCGCGATCCCGACCGCGATCGGAACCGCGATCACCAGGGCGAAGATCGAACTCAGCACCGTCACCTGGAAGAGGTCGCGGATGCCGAACCGAAGGTTGCCCGGGTCATTGGTGACGAACTCGCTGCTGGTGATGAAGTTGGCCTGATTGGCCTGCAACGAGGGGATCGCCTTGATCAGCAGGAAGAGCCCCATCAATGCGATGGCGCCGATGATGACCGCACCGGCGGCAACCGCCAGGGACCTGAAGACCGTGTCGCCCCAACGCCCCGCGGACGGCCTCAGCGCCGGCCGCTTGGCGGGTTTGGTGGGCATTTCGGGAGTATCGCCGATCTGCCGTTGGCCCGTCGGTCTTGCCGAGGAGCCCATGGCGGTCGAGTCCGGTGTGATGGCCATTGGTCGGGCTGCTATTTCGGTGCGTTGATGGCGTCGACAGCGTCAGTCAGCCGAGCCTTGAACGCCTCCGGCATCGGAATGTAACCGTTCTCCTCCAGGCCTGCCTGCCCGTTACCGAGCGCCGAATGCATGAAGGCCTTCACCGCGGTGCCCACCGCCGCATCGGGGTACTCCGAGCACACGATCTCGTAAGCCGCGAGCACGATCGGGTACGCACCCGGCTCGGTCGGCCGGCTGAACGACGTCGTGTCCAGCACCAGATCGTTGCCCTGGCCCTTGAACCTGGCGCCGTCGATGGCTTTACCCGCCGACTCCACGTTCAACTGAACCGGCTCCGGACCCGCCGAGGTGACGATCTCGGCGATGGACAGATTCTGCGCCTTGGCGAACGACCACTCGTTGTACGTGATCGCGCCCGGGGTGTTCTTGATGGCCGCGGACGTGCCTTCATTGCCCTTCGCACCCTCGCCGACGCCGCCGGCGAACGACTTACCCGCGCCCTTGCCCCATGCACCATCCGAAGCGGCGTCCAGGTACTGCTGGAAGTTGTCCGTAGTCCCCGACTCGTCACTGCGGAAGATCACGTTGATGGGTTCGGCCGGCAACGAGGCACCCTCGTTGAGAGCCGCGACCTCGGGCGCATCCCAGGTGGTAACCGTGCCGTTGAAGATCTTGGCCAGCGTGGGGCCGTCCAGCACCAGTGTGTCGACTCCGTCGACGTTGTAGGTGATGGCGATCGGGCCGAACACCGCGGGCAGGTTCCAGGCGTCGCTGCCGCCGCAGCGTGCCTTGGCCTTGTCGACCTCGCCCTTCTCCGCGCTCAGCGGCGAGTCCGAGCCGCCGAAGTCGGTCTGCCCGCCGAGGAACTCCGACACACCCGCGCCCGAACCACTGGAGGTGTAGTCCAGGCTGTATCCGGGGCAGTCCTTCTCGTAAGCGTTGATGAACCGGGTCATCGCGTTGGCCTGCGCCGAAGATCCGCTGGCCTTGAGCGATTCCTTTCCGCCGCAATCACCGGCGTATTCCGAGCCGGAGCCCGCTGATCCCGCCGTGGTGTTGTCGTCACTTCCGCATGCGGACAGCAACAGGGCGCCTGCGGCGAGCAGGCTCAGTGCAGCACCGGATCGATTGGCCTTCACAAAGCTCCCCCGATAGGTCGTGTGGTGGTCATCAGGAACCTAGGGGCTGGTCGTGAATCAACGACCTACAGCCGGTAAACGGAAGGTGAACCGGACACGGGGCTGAGGCGACGACCTCCGCCGGCCCCCCGGGTCGGGCAGAATGCACCCTGTGTCCGACAACACCACCCAAGCCCACCCCCGCCGACACGACCTGTCCATCGACCAGCAGCACGCGCTGAAGACCGCGGCGGCGAACCTGGACACCGAGTTCGCCGGCATGTTCGGCGTCGACACCATCGAGGGGTTCCTGCACTCTTCCTACGAGCAGTTCGCCGATCACGCGCGAGTCCCCAACTTCCTGCCACTGCTGGCCGAGCGTTTTGCCCGGCAACGCCTTCGGGCTCTGGCGATAGTGGAGGGCAAGCACCGCGACGGCAAGCCGGCGGTGCTGTTCCTGTGCACCCACAACTCAGGTCGTTCGCAGATGGCGATGGGGTTCTTCACCGCGCTGGCCGGCGACTCCGCGGTGGCATGGTCGGGCGGATCCGAACCTGCACACGAGATCAACCGAACCGCCGTCGCGGCGATGGCCGAGCGTGGCATCGACATCGCCCACGAATACCCCAAGCCGTGGACCGACGAGATCGTGCAGGCGGCCGACGTAGTGGTCACCATGGGTTGCGGTGACGCCTGCCCGGTGTTCCCCGGCCACCGATACGAGCAGTGGGACCTCGACGACCCGGCCGGCCAGGATCTCGAGACCGTCCGGCCCATCCGCGACGAGATCGAGCGCAAGGTCCGCCATCTCCTCGCCGAGCTCGGTGTGCCCGCCGGCGGGCAGTAACGCCGGCTCAGCTGTCCGCAGCGTAGGCGACGTCGACGCCGACAACGTCGAAACCCATTCTGCGGTAGGTGCTCACCGCGACCGAGTTGTCCGCTTCGACATAGAGCATGACCGTCGGTCGTGAACTCGCCGACAGTCGCTGCGCAAGGTGATGCAGTCCGATCAGTGTCAACGTGAACCCCAGCGCACGGCCCCGCGCGGCGGGGTCGACGCCCACCACGTAGACCTCGCCGAGATCGGCGCCGTGCACCTTGGTCCAGTGGAATCCGAGCAGTCGCCCAGATGCCTCATCGGTGGCCAGGAACAGCCCGGCCGGATCGAACCACCCCTCGCCACGGCGACCGGCGATGTCGGCGGCGGTCCAGCCGCCCTGTTCGGGATGCCAGGCGAACGCGGCATTGTTGACGCGCAGCAGTTCGGCGTCGTCGCCGGCTCCGGAGTAAGTGGATATCCGGACTCCGTCCGGCACATTCACCGCCGGCAGGTCGCTCAGCGCTCGGCGCATCTGGAGCAGTTCACGTCGCACCACGAGACCCAGCGAGGCTGCGGTGGCGCGGGCGGCGGCAAGGTTTCCGTGCGCCCAGACCCGAGCCCCGGTCCCGCCCGCGGCCAGGCCGGTGCGGATCAACGTCGAGCCGATGCCGCGGCGGCGATGCTCGGGATGCACGGTCACCTCGGCCATCGCGGCGACGCTCTCGGAGGCCGGCGCCAGGTTGAGGTATCCAACGATGCCGCCGCCATCGGTGCCCGGTCCGCCCTGTATCGCCAGCAGGTGACCTGTGCAGTCGCCCTCGAGCTCGCGAAGCACCTGATCGCCCACCGGCGCGACACCGTCAGCAGTGGTCGCCGCGGCGATCAACCCGTGAATCTGGCCACGGTCGCGCGCGGTGAGTTCTTCGCGCCAATCGATCAGCGGGCCAGGCGGGTCGGCGACATCTGCACCCGTCACTGAGCTCGCAACGGGTCGGCCAGCGGTTGGGGTGTGGCATCGGGTCCCGGTTCGTACACGTCCGCCCCGTCGACGTCCCCGTCGGTATCCCCGTCGATGCGGTCCTCGGACAGGTCGCCGCCCAGGTCATTCTCGCCGTCGGGTACCCGGCCGCGTGCCGGTCGCACCGCCTTGTAGCCGACATTGCGCACGGTGCCGATCAACGCCTCGTACTCGGGCCCGAGTTTGGCGCGCAGCCGCCGCACGTGTACGTCAACCGTTCGGGTACCGCCGAAGAAGTCGTACCCCCAGACCTCCTGCAGCAGCTGCGCGCGAGTGAACACCCGCCCGGCATGCTGGGCGAGGTACTTCAGCAGCTCGAACTCCTTGTAGGTGAGATCCAGCGGGCGCCCACGCAACCGTGCGGTGTAGGTGCCCTCGTCTATGGCGAGCTCCCCCAGGGTGATCTTTCCGGCGTTCTCCTGGTTCGCCATCGGCCCGCGACGCCCGACCAACAGGCGCAGCCGGGCATCGATCTCGGCGGGGCCGGTGCTCGGCAGCAAGATCTCGTCCAGTCCCCACTCCAGGTTCACCGCCACCAGGCCGCCCTCGTTCACCACGGCCACCACCGGAATCAGGGTGCCGGTCGTGCCCAGCAGCCGACACAGACCCCGCGCAGCAGCCAGATCGGTGCGCGCATCGACGATGGCCACATCGGCGGTGCCGGCCTCCAACAACGACGACACTTCGCTCGGTGCCGCGCGCACATTGTGGGCCAGCAGCGACAACGAAGGCAGGACCGACTCCGGATGCGGGTCGACGGTCAGTAGCAGCAGATCCAACAGGCCCTCCAACATGCCCTGGGAGGTGGGTCTGACCTCCAGAAGGACAGCGATGTCCTGGTCATCTCCCAGATTCGTGGCCGACACGTGGCCGTTACCGGCCCTGGAAGTCCTCTAACGATAGCGCGACACCTGCTGATTGGCCTCGCCGAGCAGTCCCAGCCCCTCCGGTAAGCCAGAATGTGCGGGTGCGAAAGTTGCTGATCGGGCTGGCCGCGACAGCTACCGCGGTGGTCGTGGGTGCCGTCGGCGCAGACTTCGGCGCGGCCATATACGCCGAATATCGCCTGGCCAGGACCCTGCGCAGCGCTGCGGACCTGAACTGGGATCCGTCAGTGGCCATCCTGGGCTTCCCGTTCATCACTCAGGCCGTCGAACGGCACTACGACGAGGTGGAACTACGCGCCAGTGGCGTGGATCACCCCGCGGTGGGCAAGGCCTCACTCGAAGCGACCATGCATTCGATCGGCCTGCAGGACGCGACCTGGCTGGTGCGGCCACACGCCAAGCTCCCGGTGGGCAAGCTGGAGAGCCGCATCATCATCGACTCGACCCATCTCGGGCGGTTCATGGGCATAAAGGATCTCCTGGTCGAGGCGCCCTCGCCGGAGACCAACGACGCCACCGGCGGCACCACGGAATCGGGGATCTCGTCGAACCGTGGGCTGGTGTTCACCGGGACCCCGACGGCCGCCGACTATCACGAGCGGGTCAGCGTGGCCGTCGACCTGTCCATCGCGGGGCCCGACCAGACGACGCTGGTGCTCACCGCCACCGGGGTACTGACCGGTCCGGGCACCGCGGACCGGGAGATCCCCGACGAGAAACTCGGCGCGGCGCTTGCCGCGTTCAGCACCAGCATCCCCGACCAGAGACTGCCGTTCGGCGTATCACCGACCAGCGAAGGCGCCCGGGGCTCGGACGTCATCATCGAAGGCATCACCGAGGGGGTGACCATCACCCTCGACGGCTTCCGGCAGCGATGAGCACGGCTCCGAGGGGTGTACGTCAAGGGTGTAGGCTGTCGCACGTGTTCGCCCGCCTCGAGCTCTCGCTCACCAAGCGCCGCGCAGTCGATCTGTGCCGCATCGCGGGTTGTTGCTGTTGTTCTAGCTGCTGAGTAGCCGCGCCCGATCAGCGCGCCGCACCAAGAGCAGCGCCCAAGCCGCCGTGCCGGATAAGCCTGCGGCCGGACTGGTTCAGATACCAACAAACTTGAAAATACCAAGCAACTTCAAATACCAAGCAACCGAGAGGATTTCATCCATGGCTCGCCCCGATGTCCTGGTCACGGTCGACTGGGCCGAGAGCAATCTGCACGCGCCCGGCGCCGTCTTCGTCGAGGTCGACGAGGACGCCTCCGCCTACGACGGCGGGCACATCGAAGGCGCCGTCAAGCTGGACTGGAAGACCGACCTGCAGGATCCGGTCCGCCGCGACTTCGTCGACGCCCAGCAGTTCTCCAAACTGCTCAGCGAGCGCGGCATCGCCAACGACGACACGGTGATCCTCTACGGCGGCAACAACAACTGGTTCGCCGCCTACGCCTACTGGTACTTCAAGCTCTACGGACACGAAGACGTCAAACTCCTCGACGGCGGCCGCAAGAAGTGGGAACTGGATGGCCGTCCGCTCTCCGGCGCGCCGGTGCAACGCTCAGCCACCAGCTACACCGCCAAGCAACCGGATACCAGCATCAGGGCATTCCGCGACGAGGTCATCGCCGCGATCGGCGAGAAGAACCTGGTGGACGTACGCTCACCCGACGAGTTCTCCGGCAAGATCCTGGCTCCGGCGCACCTTCCCCAGGAGCAGAGCCAGCGCCCCGGGCACATCCCGACTGCCATCAACGTGCCGTGGAGCAAGGCCGCCAACGAGGACGGCACCTTCAAATCCGACGATGCCCTGGCCAAGCTGTACGCCGAGGCCGGCCTCGACGGCACCAAGGAGACCATCGCCTACTGCCGGATCGGTGAGCGCTCCTCGCATACCTGGTTCGTTCTGCGCGAGCTTCTTGGACACCAGAACGTCAAGAACTATGACGGAAGTTGGACGGAGTACGGCTCCCTGGTGGGGGCCCCGATCGAGTTGGGAAACTGAAACATGTGCGCTCCCCCGAAACAGGGCCAGAAGTTGCCGGCCGGCGTTGACCTCGAGAAGGAGACGGTGATCACCGGCCGCGTGGTCGACGGTTCCGGTCAGGCGGTCGGAGGCGCGTTCGTGCGCCTGCTGGATGCCTCGAACGAGTTCACCGCAGAGGTCGTCGCATCGGCCACCGGGGACTTCCGGTTCTTCGCCGCGCCGGGCTCCTGGACGCTGCGCGCTTTGTCGCCGGTGGGGAACGGTGACGCGAGTGTGGCACCTGAAGGTGCGGGCATCCACGAGGTCGACATCAAGGTCGCCTGAGGCTTACCCGCCGGAATCACCCGGGCCGGAATCCTCCAGCCGGAATCGTTGGGCAGCGGTTAGACTCGCTGTCGTGGTGTTGTTCTTCGAGATCATGCTGGTGGCGTGCACCGTCGTCATCACCTGGTTCGCGCTGTACGCGCTGTATCGGCTGATCAACGACGAGTCGTGACCTCCGAGGATGCCGCGGAGGGTCCGGTCCCGGGTTCCGCCGACCGAGCGGTTGCAGAAGCCGCCGACCGGGCGAAGGTGACGGCCGCCCGCAACGTCCCGTCGTTCCAAGACCTGCCACTGCCCAACGACACCGCCAACCTGCGCGAGGGCGTGAACCTCAACGATGCGCTGCTGGCGCTGTTGCCGCTGGTCGGTGTCTGGCGCGGCGAAGGCGAGGGCCGCGGCGCCAACGGCGACTACCGGTTCGGCCAGCAGATCGTGGTCTCGCACGACGGCAATGACTACCTGAACTGGGAGTCGCGGTCATGGCGCCTCACTGAGTCCGGTGAGTACGAGGGGCACGCCCTGCGCGAGACCGGGTACTGGCGCTTCGTCGACGATCCGACCGACCCGTCGGAATCCCAGGCCATCGAGTTACTGCTGGCCCATTCGGCCGGCTACGTCGAACTGTTCTACGGCAGCCCACGCAGTCAGTCGTCGTGGGAACTGGCGACCGATGCCCTGGCCCGCAGCCGGTCAGGGGTGCTGGTCGGCGGAGCCAAACGGCTCTACGGAATCGTCGAGGGCGGCGACCTGGCCTACGTGGAGGAACGCGTGGACGCCGACGGCGGGCTGGTTCCCCATCTGTCAGCGCGGCTGTCCAGATTCGCCGGTTGATGTGGGACGGCCCCCGAGCCGCGGGTTTCCGGTTCGGACCGACCGGGGGCTCGGGGGCCGGGTGACTGCGGGGAATTCGCCGGCGCGCGCAAGTAGACTCCCCTGCGCTGCAGCTAGCGCGCAGCCACCTCACGTGTCCATAAGTCATTCAATTTCCGGACCACCTCCTTCCCCGTGTAGCAGCGACCGTACTCGCGCACCGGCGCGCGGACAAGGGAATTACCGTGCGCCGTCAGCGATCGCCGCGTCGATCAGGCCGGCGAACTCCGCGGCCAGCGGCGCCGGCCGCAACGGCACGCCGTCCAGAGTGTGCACCCGGGCGGCCAGCGTGATACTCGAAACCAGCCAAACCCCTTGGGCGGCAAGAAGATCAGCCATTCGAAGGGGCCGGTAGTCACAATCGTAGCCCTTGTCCTGCGCGACCTCGAACAATGCCTGCTGGGTGGTGCCCCGCAGGATCGGATGCCAGGGCGGCGGAGTGAGCAAGGCGGGTCCGGTGGCGATCACCACCGTCGACCGCGGACCCTCCAGGATGTGGCCGTCGGAGCTGACGAAGACGACGTCTCCGGCGCCGAGGCGTTCGGCGTGACGCAACGCCGCCATGTTCACCGCGTACGAGAGGGTCTTGGCCCCCGCCAGCAGCCACGGCATCTCAACCGTGCCGCGCGAAGGCAGCCCACGGTCCAGGCTGATCGCCGCCACCCCGAAACGGCGCACCGCGGCCACCCGTGCGGGCAGCGGGCCGATGGTCGCGTAGGACGTCGCGGCGCCGCCTGTTTCCCGGCCCCGGCTGTACACCAGCCGCAGCACGCCCTCCTCGTCGCCGCCTGCGACCCAGTGCTGCACCGCGCCGGTCACCGCCGATCGCCAACGCGGCAGGTCCGGCGCAGGCAGGTCCATCATCTGCGCGGACCGCGCGAGCCGGGCCAGATGGGACTCGAGCAGGCACGCTCGGCCGTCACGGACCAGTAGCGTCTCGAAGACGCCGTCGCCACGCACAGCCGCCAGGTCGTCCGCGTACAGCAGCGGGCTCCGAGGGTCGCGCACCTGTCCATCCAGCGTCACCACGACCGCCTTCTGGTTCCCGGCTGCACCGACCATGAGCCAGAAGCCTAACGCCCGGGTGACCGTAGAGTTTGGTGTATGTCTGCCGTTTCCGCCCCCGAGACCGGGCCCGACGCCGGCGCCGTGTGGCACTACGGGGACCCGTTCGGAGAACAGCGGGCCGCCGCCGATTCCGCCGTGGTGGTCGACCGCTCCCAACGGTCCGTCATCGCCTTGACCGGCGCAGACCGGCTGTCCTGGTTGCACAGCATCTCCAGCCAACACGTCAGCGAGCAGCCCGACGGCTCGGTCACCCAGAATCTGAGCCTGGACGGCCAGGGGCGTGTCGAAGATCACTGGATTCAGACCGAACTCGGCGGTGTCACCTACCTCGACACCGAGGGCTGGCGCGGCGAACCGCTACTGGCCTATCTGCGCAGGATGGTCTTCTGGTCCGACGTCACCGTCGAGCCCGCCGACCTTGCGCTGCTGACGCTGCTTGGCCCGCACCTGGGCGATCCCGCGGTCCTGGCGGCGTTGGGCGTGGACGCGCTGCCCGACGAGGGCACCGCCGTCCCACTGGCCGGGGGGCCGGCCGGCTTCCTGCGCCGCATGCCCGGGACCGAGCTCGAACTGGACTTGGCGGTGCCGCGGTCCGGCGTCGCCGACATTCTGAGCGTGCTGGCCGGAGCGGGCGTGCGGCCCGCCGGTATCTGGGCCTACGAAGCCCGGCGAGTTGCTGCCCGGCGCCCTCGGTTGGGCGTAGATACCGACGAGCGCACCATTCCGCACGAGGTGGGTTGGATTCCCACCGCGGTACATCTCGACAAGGGCTGCTACCGGGGCCAGGAGACCGTCGCCCGGGTGCACAACCTGGGGCGGCCACCGCGCATGCTGGTGTTACTGCACCTGGACGGATCCGTCGACCGGCCCCGCCCGGGCGATCCGGTGCTGGCCGGCGAACGGGTCGTCGGCAGGCTGGGCACCGTTGTCGATCATGTCGACCTCGGGCCGATCGCGCTGGCCCTGCTCAAGCGGGGGCTGCCCGCCGACACCAATCTGACCACCGGCGGTGAGGTCGCGGTTTCCGCGGTGATCGACGCGGACTCCATGCCCCCCGCCGATGCGACCGGAGCCGGACGGCTGGCGGTCGAGCGGCTGCGGGGCACGACACGCTGAGTCCGTATGGGCCTACCGGCGCGGTCCGTATGGGCCTACCGGCGCGGTCCGTATGGGCCTACCGGCGCGGCACCGCCGGGCGCGGTAAAGTGTATTCAGGACGATAGATGACACACAGATCGGAGCCGCCTGAACATCGGGCCGCTCCGTTATTGCGCGAGGGGGTTCCCCCATGGGCCGCGGCCGGGCTAAGGCAAAGCAGACCAAGGTTGCTCGTGAGCTCAAGTACAGCTCACCGGAGACTGACTTCGAGCGGCTTCAGCGTGAGCTGTCCGGCGCTCCCGAGTCGGACGACCTCGGCGGCGCCGACGACGACTGGGCTGACGGCGACTGGCGCCGTTGAGCCTTGAGTCCGCTCAGAATCGCGGATGTCGCCCCACGAGTTGGGCACGCGGTCCATCCTTGCCGCCTTTGACGACGGCGCCGACCGTCCAGCAGTTCAGGTGCCGTGCGGTCAGGATCGCCCGCACGCGATCGGTGTCCTCGGGCGCGACGACGGCGACCATTCCGACGCCCATGTTGAACGTCTTCTCCATCTCGACACGCCCGATGCGACCGCGCTGGGCGATCATCCCGAATACCGGCGCCGGGCTCCAGGTGCCCCGGTCGATCTCGGCGACAAGGCCGTGGGGCACGACGCGTTCCAGATTGCCCGCCAGTCCGCCACCGGTGATGTGGCAGAAGGTGCGAACCCGCGTCTCGGCAGCCAGCGCCAGGCAGTCCTTGGCGTAGATCCGGGTAGGTTCGAGCAGCTCCTCGCCGAGGGTGCGCCCGAACTCCTCGACATGACCGGCAAGATTCATCCGGTCGATCTCCAGCAGCACCTTGCGGGCCAGCGAGTAGCCGTTCGAGTGCAGTCCGGTGGATGCCATGGCGATGATCGCGTCGCCAGGCCGCACCCGCTCAGGGCCGAGAACCGCGTCCGCCTCGACGACACCCACGCCGGTGGCGGAGATGTCGTAATGGTCGGGTGCCATCAGACCGGGGTGTTCTGCTGTCTCACCGCCCAGCAGCGCACAACCGGCCAGCACGCAGCCGTTGGCGATGCCCGAGACCAGTTCGCTGACCCGCTCGGGAACGGTGCGGCCGACGGCGATGTAGTCCTGCAGGAACAGTGGTTCGGCGCCGCAGACCACCAGATCGTCGACGACCATGGCAACCAGGTCCAGGCCCACCGTGTCGTGTTTGTCCATGGCCTGCGCGATCGCGAGCTTGGTGCCGACCCCGTCGGTCGAGGACGCCAGGATCGGCTCGCGGTAGCCGCCGCGCAGCGCGAACAGACCGGCGAACCCGCCCAGCCCCCCGAGCACCTCAGGGCGGGTGGCCTTCTTGGCGAGGGGCTTGAACAGTTCGACGGCTCGGTCGCCGGCCGCGATGTCCACACCGGCCGATGCGTAGGAGATGCCGTGTTGTTCGGCGCGATCCGTCATCGCATCAAAGGCTACCGTCCGATTGGTCGGGAACAGCGCGCGATCGGGCACCGTGTGGAAACGTGGGTCCACATGACGGTGAAGCGGCGGGGCACGCTGGCTGCAATTGCAACCGTCGCATTGGTGATGGCGCTTCCAATCACGACACCAGTTTCGACGCCCCTCATGTCGCCGTCGGTGGCGTCGGCGACTCCACCGCGAGACGTCACCGGCACCACCGTCTGGCAGATGACCGACGACGGTACCGACTACATTTTCCGGGAGATCACGATCGCACCCGGCGGCAGCACCGGGTGGCACTCGCACCCGGGTGAGCTGTTCGGCACCGTGAAGGAGGGCACGCTGATCCACAACCGTGCGGACTGCATGGTCGACGGTGTGTATTTCGCCGGGCAGAGCGTGGCGGAGAAAGGCGGTCCGGGCTACGTCCACATCGGCCGCAATGCCGGGCCGACGCCGCTGGTGCTACAAATCCTCTACATCAACCCGGCCGGAGCGCCGTTGGCGCTCGACGCACCCGACCCGGGTTGCGGATTTTCCTGACGGCGACAACAGCAAGTTGGCCATGGTGTCGCCCGACCCGATCCGCTGCCTGGTTACCGGCGCGACCGGTTACATCGGTGGCCGGTTGGTCACCCGGCTGCTACAACGCGGCCACCGGGTACGGGCGATGGCCCGCCACCCGGACAGGCTCGACAGCGCAACCTGGGTCACCGAGGTGGAGGTCACGAAGGGAGACCTCACCGACCCGGACTCACTGACGGCGGCGTTCGACGGGGTCGATGTCGTCTACTACCTGGTCCACTCGATGGGGTCGTCGGCCGATTTCGTCGCCGATGAAGAGCGGTCGGCGCGCAACGTCGTCGCCGCCGCCGGTCGCGCCGGGGTACGCCGACTGGTCTACCTCGGAGGCCTGCACCCACCGGGTGCCGCGCTCTCCGCACACCTGAAGTCCCGCACCGCGGTCGGCGAGATACTGATCGGTTCGGACATCGAAACCGTCGTGCTGCAGGCGGGGATCGTCGTCGGGTCGGGCTCGGCGTCGTTCGAGTTGATCCGCCATCTCACCAATCGCCTGCCGGTGATGACGACACCGAAGTGGGTGCACAACAAAATCCAGCCGATCGCTATCGGCGACGTCCTGCACTACCTGACCGAGGCGGCCACCGCGCCGGTGCCACGGTCGCGAACCTGGGACGTGGGTGGACCGGATGTACTCGAGTACGGGGAAGCCATGCAGGTCTACGCCGATGCCGCTGGGCTGCGACGGCGGTCGATCGTAGTGCTGCCCTGGCTGACCCCGACCATCGCGAGCCTGTGGATCGGCCTGGTGACGCCGATACCTCCGGGTCTGGCGCGGCCGTTGATCCAATCATTGGAATGCGATGCGGTCGTGCACGAACACGACATCGACGGCGTCATTCCCGCGCCCGACGGCGGGCTGACCGGGTACCGCGACGCTGTCGTGGCGGCGCTACGTTGCGGCCCGCTGCCGACCGACCCGCGGTGGGCCGGGCAGACGGTTCACCCCATGGAGCGGGAGGCCTGGGTGCCGATGGACGAGCAGGCCCTGTGGAGCGCCGTGGAGAACGTCGCCGCCGGGCAACCGTGGAACGTCGAGACGCGTGATCCCGGCCAGCTGCTACGTCTCAGCGACCCGACCCACACCGGCCGGTGGACACTGGAGATGCGGGTGGGACCGATGTCCCGCGACGGCACCCGCTATCACCAGCGGGCGGTGTTCGAACCACGCGGGCTGGCCGGCGAGGTCTATTGGTACTTCGGGGTGCTGCGACACCGACGGATATTCCGGCAGGTGTTCGAGTCGGTTCTGGCGGCCACGCAGTCCTGAATCAGGGACAGTCGTGAATCAGGGGTTGCGCGCCGGATCGTTCACGGCGGGACTCTCCGGCTGGAGCGGAAGGCCGCTCCGGGCAGCGCTTGCCAGCATGTGCTCGATGACGTTCTTGCCCAGAGCGGTTTCGCCGGGCAGTTCAATCGGGTAGTCACCGTCGAAGCACGCGCTGCACAACCGCGACGCGGGTTGTTCGGTGGCCGCAATCATTCCGCCGCGCGAGATGTAACCGAGGGTGTCGGCGCCGATGGCCTGCCGTACCGCTCCGAGCATCTCGTCCTCGGAGGCCTGGGTATTGGCGGCGTTGGCGATCAGCTCGGCCGGAGTGGCGAAGTCGATGCCGTAAAAGCACGGCCATTTCACCGGCGGAGAGGCAATCCGCACGTGAACCTCTACGGCGCCGGCTTCGCGCAGCATGCGGATCAGCGCGCGCTGGGTGTTGCCCCGCACGATCGAATCGTCGACGACCACGAGCCGTTTGCCGCGAATCACCTCTTTGAGCGGATTGAGCTTGAGTCGAATACCCAGCTGCCGAATCGTTTGTGACGGCTGAATGAAGGTGCGGCCCACGTAGGCGTTCTTCATCAGGCCCTGGCCGTACGGAATGCCCGACTCCTGCGCGTAGCCGACAGCTGCGGGGGTGCCCGACTCCGGTACGCCGATCACCAGGTCGGCGTCGATCGGATGCTCCCGGGCCAGCCGCCGGCCGATCGCCACCCGGGCAGCATGCACCGAGCGCCCCGCCAGCATGCTGTCCGGGCGTGCCAGGTAGACGTACTCGAAGACGCAGCCCTTCGGCTCCGGGTTGGCGAACCGGGCGGATCGGACGCCGTCGGCGTCGATGGCCAGCAGCTCACCAGGTTCGATATCACGAACGAAGGATGCGCCGACGATGTCGAGCGCCGCCGTCTCCGAAGCCACTACCCAGCCGCGATCCAGCCGGCCCAACGACAACGGTCGCACTCCATACGGATCCCGCGCCGCGTACAGCGTGTTCTCGTCCATGAACGTCACACAGAACGCGCCGCGCACGGTGGGCAGCAGTTCCAGTGCGGACTGCTCAAGCGTCGCATCGGCCGCGCCGTGAGCCAGCAACGCGCCCAGAATGTCGGAGTCCGTGGTAGCCGGAGCAGCTCCCTTGGTGTTGATCAGCCCGGCGTCGCGGGCACGGGCGGCCAGCACGGTGGTGTTGACGAGGTTGCCGTTGTGGCCGAGCGCGACACCGGTGCCCGCGGCGGTGTTGCGGAACACCGGTTGGGCGTTTTCCCAGGTGGTGGACCCTGTCGTGGAGTAGCGGCAGTGCCCGATCGCGACGTGACCGTGCATCGCCGCCAGTGTCTGCTCGTCGAACACCTGGCTGACGAGCCCGAGATCCTTGAACACCAGCACCTGCGACCCGTCGGCCACCGCGATTCCAGCGGCTTCCTGGCCGCGGTGCTGCAATGCGTAGAGGCCGTAGTAGGCCAGTTTCGCGACGTCTTCGCCCGGAGCCCATACCCCGAACACACCACATTCTTCTCTGGGCTCGGGCTCGGCGTCGGGGTGCTCGGCGGTAACGATAAGGCGGCTCCACAAGGCAAGGCGGGCGGGCGCGTTCAGTCTACGGTCATCGCCGGCTGATCGCGGAATCCTGACGCGGGTCGCCAGACATTTCCAGGCAGCTATTTGCCGGACAGATGCTGCTGGAATGCGGCTGCCACCCCGGCCACATCGGCGCTGGCATCGTTGATGCCGGTGGTCACGTCGGGAAAGGTGGCACCGCTCATCGACAGGTCGAACACCAACTGTCTGCCGTCGTCAGTGGTCAGGAAGCCGGCCAGGCGCTGCACGTTGACCAGCAGTCGCCCGGCGCCGGCGTCGCCGACAGCGGCGACGGTGCCAGACTTGGCGGCGACCTTCCCCCTAGCCGGGCCGTCGGTGCCGAAAGCCGCCAAGGACCCGCTCTCACCCAGAACCGGCTGACTCGCAACGAAATCGCGCTCCCAGGGCTGCGTCGCGGCCCACCTCATCCAGCCCGCCATCTGCTTGGCGGTCACTGACGCGGGATAGGCCCCCTCGCCGTCGGTGAGCACGACGCGGTCCGACACCATTCCGGCCTTCTCGGTGGCCTCCCGGATGACCTTGAGACCGTCCACGCAGTCCGTCGAGTCGGCCTGGACGGCAAGCAGACACAACAACGCGTCGGCCCCGGTGTTGTAGCTGGTCTGCAGGATCATGGTGCCCATTTCTCGAAGCGGCGGGGACCGCAGAGACGCCAGCTCGAGGTCGGGGCGATAGTCGTCACCGGGTAGGCGAGACGTGTCGTTGGGCCCGACGATAGGGGCGGTCACGGTGATGCCCGCGCGTGCGAGCGCCTCGACGAACAACGTCCTGGCCCAGGACGCCGGATCCGGAATCCGGTAGATCACGAGTTGAGGGGCGCCGCCCGCGATCGTCCCGCTGACCACCAGGTTTCGCGGATCCCGGGGATCGACGTCCACCTCGAGGTCGGTCGGCCCGTCAGCATCGACGGTGTCGACCCTCGACACCACCGTGAACGCCGCGGTGCGTGGTGTTGTGGTCAGCGTTGCCGGCCTGCCGACCGGCCCGGGCGAAACCTCGATGTCGAGAATGTTGTCGTTGACGAAGATCGGCGTGACCAGGCCCTGGCGTCCCTTCGACGACGTCCATAGCCGGGTGTCGACGACGACGTCACCGGTGACGGTGCGCACTCCCTTCGCAGCGATCTGCCGAGCCAGGTCGTCGAGTCCGGCCAGCGGATTCCCTGGTGGCTTGCGGACATCGGCTCCCACACCACCATCTGCACCGCCGTAGATTCCGCCGATGTGGTCGTTGCCGTCGGCGCCTGAAACCGTGTCGGCTCGGCCGTGCATGGCACCGCGGCCGCCCAGCGCGAGATCACCGGCGGCCACCAGGACGAGGTCACCCTCCACCACCCCGTCGGCGACCGGCGCGGCAGCGTAGACCGGCGTGGTCAGGCGGGTGTCCGGGCCGATGGTGTCGTACGCGGTGCCGACGGTCAGCAGCATGGCCGTCGGACCGGTGAACACCATCTCCCCGGCGCGGTTGCTGAGCAACACCAAGCCCGATTTCGGATCTTCCACGTGGTATGTCCAGCGGGCTGTGGAATAGGCCGGCTGGCCCATGATCTTCTGGGCGGCCTGCGGCACGGTTCCGGTGTCGATGGGAAGGCGCGTCGGCCCACCATCGTCGGGAGTTGTACAGGCAACGACGCAGGCAATCGGCACGACGACCGCCGCCACCGTTGCTCCCACGCGTCTGCGCATTCTTGTCACACTATTCGGCCGCACTATTGGGCCACCCTATTCAGCCAGCCCGGCCAGCGGCAGCCAGTTGGCGACCTCGGGCGCGCGGGCGCCCGACATCAGCAGCGCCCCACTGGCCACCGCGTCCGCGATCCGCAACCGGCCGGTGACAAGCAGCAGCCAGCTCCGGGCATCGACCTCCACCACGTTGGGCGGATTTCCTCGCGTGTGCCTGGCCCCCGAAATGCATTGCACGGCAACGAATGGCGGCACCCGGACCTCGACGCTCGTACCGGGCGCCGTCGCGGCGAGCGTGCGCGCAGTCAACCGCACAGCCTCACCGACCGCCGCGCGCGCCGGAGCCGGCAGGTCCCCGTCACCCAGCCAGTCGGCGATTGCCGCGACAGCGGCGCGAGTCCGCTCCGGATCGGTACCACCGTGGGCAGCCATACCTCAGGGTCTCAGAATGTTCCGGCTTGGTGGTGGCGGCGGTGTTCAGCCCGATGACCGCGGCGTCAGCGGTGGCCGGAATCATCAGGTGCGCCGCCGCAGCAGCACGACCGCGGCGGCGCCCGCCTCGTTGATTGCCAGGTGCGCCAGCATCGGCGCAACCAGGCTGCCCGAACGTTCCCGCAACCAGTCGAAAGCCCAACCCGCCACCCCGGTAACCAGGACGGTCCCCAGTACGGATTGGCCGGTGGCGCGGGCGTCGGCGACGTGGGACAAGCCGAAGGTCGCCGACTGCAGCAGCCTGCCACCGGTAGGACCGAACGCGCCTGCCCCGAGTCTGGCGAGCCCGCCGCGGAACGCCATCTCCTCGGACCACACGGTGCCCAGCGGTATCTCAACGGTCAGCCAGCGCCACGGAGGATGGGCCGAGCCGGGCGCATTGGGCTCGCGTTCGGCAAGCGCCGCGCGGACGGTCGGCATCGCTGTCGCAACGCTGACCGCGATCACCACCGGCACGGCTGCCCCGAGACCTACCCGCAGTCCCGCCACGAGTGCGGGCGGCCGCAGCCCCAGCGGTGCGCGAGCCACCATCGCAACGGCAGACCCCATCGCAGCTTGCGTCATCGGATGGTTGCGCCAGGGCTTTCTGGTGCCGGCGGTGAGACTCCAGCCGACCAGCGCGACCGCCAGCGCCACCGCCGGCGCGACTCCCCGCTGCGGGTTGTCAGTCACCGAACTCCGGTCCGGCAGCAGCCACCGCTTTCTCCAACGAGCGCCGGACCCGCTCGGTGTCAGCAGTGGTCCACCCCGGCGGTGCGGCGACCGCGATCCAGCCGTCGAGCTGCGTGTCGTTGTAGTTGTGCCCATGCCCGGCCGGCATTCCCCCGGCATTGTTCATGTCGAAGCCGACCTGCCAGAAGGTCACTATCGGATACCAGCGCATCGAGGCGGTACGGTCCCAGCCCGGCGGTTCGACGAGCCAGTCCGGCCGCTCGAACAGCAGGTCGGGCGACCACCAGACCACCGGGTCAGACGGATGCTGAAGAAACAGCACCCGAGTTCCGGTCCACGGTGCGGCGGCGGTGGCCGCGACCTCTCGAGGGCTGGAGGCTTCGGAGAACCTTACGGTCCGCCCGTTGTCGTAGCGTGGCTCCACCTCCGGAGAGCCGGGATCGCGCCGGATGGTCAGCGCACTCCACAACGGGCTGGCGTTCGGCGGTCCGACCCACAGGACCGCAGAGAAATCCATCTCGACGATGTCGGGAAGGTAGCCGAACGCGCCCTGACCGGCCATCGCGCCGAGGCTTTCGCCGTACAACGCGAGCCGGGGCCGATCGTTCTCCGGCCACTGCTTCCAGCGTTCGTGGATGGTCTCGACCATCGCCTTTCCGGCGTCCAGAGACTTGCGTTGATCAGCCATGAAGGAAATCCAGCTCGGCAGGTACGAGTACTGCATGGCGACCAGCGCGGTGTCCCCGTTGTACATCGACTCGATGGATCGAGCCGCGACCGGGTCGACCCAACCTGTGCCCGTGGTTGGGATGATGACCAGCAACTGACGCTCGAAGGCACGGGTGCGCTCGAGTTCGCTGAGCAGCACCGCCAGCCGCCCCTCCATGGTGTCAGCGGTGGCGAGGCCGGCATAGATCCGGATCGGCTCCCTGGCCGGTTCTCCGTTGAGTTCAGTCAGTTCGTCTGCGTCGGGACCGGTGGCGACGAAGTTGCGGCCTTGGTATCCGAGTGTGTCCCAGGCCGCGAAAGACTCTGGACTGCCAGATCTTTCGGCTTCGGCAGGTTGCTCGACTCCGACTCGCGTGCTGGCGTCCCGCGGCTGGAAGATCTGACTTGCCCCCGCCAGGAAGCCCCGCATCAGCACGCCGTTGACCAGGGTGATGACCAGCACTGCGACCACGGCGGTGCCGATGAACAGCGCCACCTCGTCGTTGACCTTCCAGCGCCGAATCTGCCAGCGTGCAAGAGTTCTGATGATCTGCAGAAGCACCCTCGACACCGCGATGAGTGCGGCAGCGACCAAGACGGCGATGATCAGTGTCCGCAGGTAACCCCGGTTCGCCGGACCCTCGATACCCATCAGCGCTGAGACCTGCCGTTGCCATGCGGCTGCCGGTATCAGCATCAAGACGCTGGCTGCAACCGATAGTGCCACGGTGGCAGCCTTTGCCGCATTGAGCACCCAATTGGGGGGTGGCCACCAACTGCGGTTCCGTAACAGCGACCACCGCAGCACTTTTCCGATGATCACACCGAGGCCGTACCCGATGACGGCGTTGATGCCGCCAATCACACCTTGAAACAACCAATCACGTGGCAATAGCGACGGGGTAAGCGACAGGCAGAAGAAGAACGCGCCGAAGGCGACGCCGACGAAGTCGAGGCGAACAAGTCCCCAGGCCCACTTCAGCAGTGGCTCCGCCGCTTCTGCGGTGGCTCCACCGGCACGATTGGCGGTGGGTACGGTCACCCGAACAACCCGGGCAGCACACCGTCGGATGTGCTGCGCAGCTCATCGAGGGAGACCTTGAAGAAGCCCTGAACCTCAACGGCCGCCGAACCGTCCACCACGCCGATTCTGGTAGCAGGCAGGCCGCGCGCCTCACACATCGACCGGAAGCGGCTCTCCTCGGTGCGCGGCACCGCCACCAGCACCCGGCCCGCCGATTCGGAGAACAGGAAGACGAAAGGGCCATCTCCTGTCGAAAAATGTTCGGGAACTACTATCCGGCAACCACTTTCACCGGCCAGCGCGGCTTCGACCACGGCCTGTATCAGACCGCCTTCGCTCAGATCATGCGCGGCCGATACCAACCCATCTCGCGACGCGGCAGTCATCACGTCGGCCAGCAGCTTCTCACGGGCCAGGTCGACCATGGGCGGTAGCCCGCCGAGGTGGTCGGCGGTAACCTGCGCCCAAATCGAACCGTCGAACTCATCACGGGTGTCACCGAGCAGGATCAGCGTCTCGCCGGGTTCCGCGCCCAGGCCGGTGGGGATGCGGCGGTGCACGTCGTCGATGACGCCCAGGACTCCGACCACCGGGGTAGGCAGGATCGCGGTGCTTCCGGTCTGGTTGTAGAAGCTGACGTTGCCGCCGGTGACCGGAATTCCCAGCGCCGCGCATCCGTCGGCGAGTCCGCGGACCGCCTGGGAGAACTGCCACATCACGCCGGGGTCCTCGGGCGAGCCGAAGTTCAGGCAGTTGGTGACGGCAACCGGGCCGGCACCAGTGACGGCGACGTTGCGGTATGCCTCGGCGAGTGCAAGCTGAGCACCGGTATAGGGATCCAGCGCCGTATAACGTCCGGAGGCATCGGTGGCGATCGCGATACCGCGGCCGGTGGTCTCGTCCACCCGAAGCACTCCGCCGTCGGCGTGTTCGGCCAACACGGTGTTGCCGCGCACGTAGCGGTCGTACTGTTCGGTGATGAACGCGCGACTGCACAGGTGCGGACTACCAAGCAGCGCAAGCAGAGTCGCACGCAATTCATCACCGCCGGACGGGCGCGGGAGCCTCGCCGAAGTGTCGGCGTTGAGCGCGTCCTGACCATCCGGCCGCGCGACCGGACGTTGATAGACCGGGCCCTCGTGGGCCACTGTGCGCGGCGGGACGTCGACGACTGTCTCACCGTGCCAGGTGATTTCCAGCCTGTCACCGTCGGTCACCTCACCGATGACGGTGGCCGGCACTTCCCACTTACCGCACACCGCCAGGAAGGCCTCGACGTCGCCCGGCGCGACAACCGCGCACATACGTTCCTGCGATTCGCTGGACAAGACCTCGGCCGGCGTCATCTTGGCCGCACGCAACGGCACCCGATCCAGTTCAACCCGCATCCCGCCGTCTCCGGCGGACGCGAGCTCAGATGTGGCACAGGATAATCCGGCTCCACCAAGGTCCTGGATGCCAACCACCAGGCCAGCCGCATACAGCTCCAAGCAGCACTCGATGAGCACCTTCTCCATGAACGGGTCGCCCACCTGGACCGATGGCAGCTTCTTGCGTCCCGTCGCGTCACCGAAGGTCTCGCTGGCCAGCACCGACACGCCACCGATGCCGTCGAGCCCGGTTCGGGCACCGAACAGGACGATCTTGTTTCCGGTCCCGGAGGCGAACGCCAGGTGCAGGTCCTCCTTGCGGAGCACGCCGACGCAGAGCGCGTTGACCAGCGGGTTACCGGCATAGGACGAGTCGAACACCGTCTCACCACCGATGTTGGGCAGCCCCAGGGAATTGCCGTACCCGCCGATTCCGCGGACCACTCCGTCGAGCACCCGTCGGGTGTCGGGGGCATCGGCCGCGCCGAACCTCAACTGGTCCATCACGGCCACTGGGCGGGCACCCATCGCCATGATGTCGCGGACGATTCCGCCGACGCCGGTCGCGGCGCCCTGGTAGGGCTCCACATAGGACGGATGGTTGTGCGACTCCACCTTGAAGGTCACCGCCCAACCGCCGCCGATGTCCACCACCCCGGCGTTCTCCCCGATGCCGGCCAGCATCGAGGCGCGCATCTGGTCGGTGGTGGTCTCACCGAAGTAGCGCAGATGCACTTTCGAGGACTTGTAGGAGCAGTGCTCGCTCCACATCACCGAGTACATTGCGAGTTCGGCATCGGTGGGACGGCGGCCGAGTATCTCGCGGATACGCTGGTACTCGTCATCTTTGAGCCCGAGTTCACCGAACGGCTGCGGCCGGTCGGGGGTGGCAGCGGCATGGTCGACCGTGTCGACCTCGTTGGTGAGCCCGGACGTCACGCAGATAGCTTAAGGTGTCGAACTCGTCGCGGCCCGAGACGGCACGGTAGGTCAGCGCGGCGCCAGGAAGGCTTCCAGCGCCGCGGCGTAGGCCGCGACATCGTGGGCACCCATCACCTCACGTGCTGAGTGCATGGCCAGCTGCGCCGCGCCCACGTCGACGGTGGGGATTCCGGTACGCGCAGAGCTCAACGGGCCGATCGTCGATCCGCAAGGCAAGTCGGCCCGGTGCTCATAGCGCTGCATCGCAACGCCCGCCTGATCACATGCCAGCGCGAACGCGGCTGCGGTGCGCCCGTCGGTCGCATAGCGCAGGTTCGGCTGCACTTTGAGCACCGGACCTGCGTTTACCTCGATCAGATGGGCCGGTTCGTGACGCTCCGGGTAGTTCGGGTGGGTGGCGTGGGCCATGTCGCCGGATGCCATCACTGAGCCGGACAATCGGCGCAGAAAGTCCTCCCGGCCGCCGCCGGCAGCCAGGGTGATGCGCTCCAGCACCGTCAACAGCAGCTCGGATTGGGCGCCGTGGTCGGAGGTCGAACCGACCTCTTCGTGATCGAAGAGCGCCAGTACCGGCAGGTGGCCGTCCGGCTCGGCAGCCAGGAAAGCCTCCAGCCCGGCGTAACAGGTGCCCTGGTTGTCCAGCCGCGGCGCGCTGAGCAGTTCGCCATTGGCCCCGGCCAGGGTCGACGGGGCCAGATCGTGGACCATCAGGTCGGCGCCCAGCACATCGGTGCGGTCCACCCCCGCCCGCTCTGCGACATAGGCCAGGAACGACCGCGCTCCGCTGCCCACCCCCCAGACTGCGTTGAGGTGGCGCTGCGGATCCAGCGTGAGCGACTTGCGATCCTCGGCGAGGTGGATGGCCAGCTGCGGCACCCTCAGAATCGGTTCATCCACCCGTAGCAGCGGATGCGCCAGGCCACCTGCGTCCCGCACCGACAGCCGCCCGCTCACGCCCAGGTCGCGGTCCAGCCACGAGTTCAGCCATGCGCCGCCGTAGGGTTGCAGGGCGACCACCTGCCAACCCGCCGCGAAGATGTCCGGATGCTGTTTGACCCGCAGGTTCGGGCTGTCGGTGTGCCCGCCGACGATGCGGAAGGGGAGCGTGTTCGCTCCTCGTCGGGGCATCCCGGCACCCAGGCTCTTCCAAGCCACCACCGACCCGGCCCGCACGACAAAACTGCCCGGGCACCCGGTGCCGGCGGAGTCGCCGGGCCAGGCTCCACCTTCGGTGAGTTCGGCGAATCCCGCGCCCCGCAGCCGCTCGGCCACGGTGCGGCAGACGTGGAACGGTGACGGCGACGCGTCGATGAACTCGCACAAACCCTGAGCGCTGGCTGACATGTGACCATTTTCGCCGCACCCGCGACCGATGTTGACGTTAGGGTCAGACCGTGCCCGATCCCCTGCCGCAGCCGGTGCTGACGCCGCTCACGCCGGCCGCGATCTTCATGGTGGCCGTAATCGACAAGGGCGGCGAGCAGACCGTCCATGACGCGCTGCCCGACATCTCAGGAATGGTGCGGGCCATCGGGTTTCGCGATCCGTCCAAGAAACTGTCGCTGATCGCCTCGGTCGGCTCCGACGCTTGGGACCGGTTGTTCTCCGGTCCGCGCCCGGCCGAGCTGCATCCGTTCGTCGCGCTTGACGGTCCGCGCCACCGGGCTCCGGCAACACCGGGTGACCTGCTGTTTCACATCCGCGCCGAGACCATGGACGTCTGTTTCGAATTGGCCGGCAGGTTGGCCAAGGCGATGGCGGGGGCGATCACGGTCGTCGACGAGGTACACGGGTTCCGGTTCTTCGACAACCGCGACCTGCTCGGGTTCGTCGACGGAACCGAGAACCCGGGCGGCTCGGTAGCCGCCCGCGCCACCCAGATCGGCGATGAGGATCCGGCATTCACCGGCGGCAGCTATGTGCACGTGCAGCGCTACGTGCACGACGTGTCGGGGTGGGAGGCGCTGTCGGTCACCGAACAGGAACGCATCGTCGGACGGACCAAACTCGACGATGTCGAACTCGATGACGAGGTGAAACCGCCCAACTCACACGTTGCACTCAATGTGATCGAAGGCAGCGATGGCGCCGAACTGAAGATCCTGCGGCACAACATGCCATTCGGCGAGGTCGGTAAGGGGGAATACGGCACCTACTTCATCGGCTACTCTCGCACCCCGACGGTCACCGAACGCATGATGCGCAACATGTTCTTGGGCGACCCGCCGGGCACCACCGACCGCATCCTCGACTTCTCGACCGCCGTCACCGGCGGAATGTTCTTCGCCCCCACCATCGACTTCCTCGACGACCCGCCACCCCTGCCCGGCGACGAGGGCACCGGCGACATCAACGACCACGAGATCGCAGCTGCCGATCCGGTGGCTTATCCGGGCTCTCTGTCGATCGGCAGCTTGAAAGGAAACCACTGATGAACAACCTCTACCGGGAGCTGGCCCCGATCACCGAAGCGGCTTGGGCGGAGATCGAGAACGAGGCCAGCCGGACATTCAAACGCCATATCGCCGGCCGGCGCGTGGTGGACGTCAGTGAACCGGGCGGCCCGGTCACGGCCGCGGTGAGCACCGGTCACCTGCGGGATGTGTCGTCGCCGGGTGACGGCGTGTTGGCCCATCTGCGGGAGAGTCAGCCCCTGGTCCGGCTGCGGGTGCCCTTCACGGTGACCCGCACCGCCATCGACGACGTCGAGCGCGGATCGCAGGACTCCGACTGGGATCCGGTCAAGGACGCCGCGAAGAAGTTGGCGTTCGTCGAAGACAGGGCGATCTTCGAGGGCTATGCCGCCGCGGAGATCCAAGGCATCCGGGCTTGCAGTTCCAATCCGGCGCTGGCGCTGCCCGAAGATGCCCGCGAGATACCCGACGTCATCGCCCAGGCGCTCTCGGAGCTGCGCCTCGCCGGTGTCGACGGGCCGTACTCGGTGCTGTTGTCCGCCGATGCCTACACCAACGTCAGCGAGACGACCGCGCACGGCTATCCGATACGCGAGCACCTCAACCGGCTTGTGGTCGGTGACATCATCTGGGCGCCGGCAATCGACGGTGCGTTTGTATTATCCACTCGCGGAGGAGATTTCGATCTGCAGCTGGGCACCGATGTGTGCATTGGCTACTCCGGCCACGACTCTGAGACGGTGCAGCTCTACCTACAGGAGACGCTCACCTTCTTGTGCCACACCGCCGAAGCGTCCGTCGCGCTCACCCTGTAGAGGTGGCCGAGATCACCGCATCCAGCATCGAGTAGAACAGGCCGAGCCCGTCGTCGGACGGCCCGGTCAGCGCCTCGGTGGCGTGTTCCGGGTGCGGCATCAGACCCACGACGCGGCCGTTCGCCGAACTGATGCCGGCGATGTCGCGCTGCGAGCCGTTGGGGTTGTCGCGGTAGCGGAACACCACTCGGCCCTCACCCTCGAGCTCGTCGAGGACCTGCGTGGAAGCGACGTAGCGGCCCTCCCCCGACTTCAACGGCACCAGCAGGTCGGCACCGGCCTCGTAGCGGGTGGTCCACACCGTCGCCGCGGAGACGACCTGCAGCCATACATCGCGGCAGACGAAGTGCAGGCCGATATTCCGGGTCAGCGCACCGGGCAGCAGACCGGCCTCGCAGAGAACCTGGAAGCCGTTGCAGATGCCCAACACCGGCAGACCCCGCCGCGCTGCATCGACGACCTCCCCCATCACCGGGGCGAACTTGGCGATGGCGCCGGCACGCAGGTAGTCGCCGTAGGAGAAGCCGCCCGGCACCACCACCGCGTCCACCGCCTTGAGGTCGGCGTCGGCATGCCACAGGCGCACCGGCTCGGCTCCGGCCAGCCGGGCGGCGCGGGTCGCGTCGACGTCGTCGAGGCTGCCGGGGAAGGTGATCACACCCACCCGGGCGGTCACTGCCGCTCCCCGCGCTCCGGCTCCCTGCTCAGGTACCAGTCCTCGATGACGGTGTTGGCCAACAGCGTCTCGGCGATCTCAGCGACGGTCGCGTCGTCCACGCTGCCGTCGACCTCGAGTTCGAACCGCTTGCCTTGCCTGACATCCGAGATCCCAGCCACCCCCAGGCGGCCTAACGCGCCGAGGATCGCCTGCCCCTGCGGGTCGAGAATCTCGGCCTTGGGCATCACGTGCACTACCACTCGGGCCACGCGACTCCTTAATCATTACGGGTTACGCACTACCGGATCGACTGAGGTATTTACATCGGGCGTTTCGAGCGCAACTCTACCGGTATGCAACTGACTCACTTCGGCCATTCCTGCCTACTGGCGAGCTTCTCTGATCGTTCCGGCGCTGACACCACAGTCCTGTTCGACCCCGGTGTGTTCTCCCACGGATTCGAGGGCATCACCGGCCTTTCGGCCGTCCTGATCACCCACCAGCATCCCGATCACCTGGACGCCGAACGCTTGCCTGCGCTCGTCGATGCCAACCCGCAGGCCGTCCTGTACGCCGATCCGCAGACCGCCGCACAACTCGGCGATCCATGGCGGCCCGTGCACGCCGGCGACGAGTTCACGGTGGGTCACCTGAACGTGCGCGGACTCGGCGGGCTGCATGCGGTGATCCACCCGGAGATCCCGGTGATCGACAACATCTCGTATCTGCTGGGCGACGGCGATCACCCGGCACAACTCATGCACCCGGGTGACGCGCTGTTCACCCCGGGCGAGCCGGTCCACGTACTGGCCACGCCGGCGGCCGCGCCCTGGATGAAGATTTCCGAGGCGGTGGACTACCTGCGCGCGGTAGCGCCCACGCACGCAGTGCCGATACATCAGGCGATCATCGAGCCCGCCGCGCGGGGCATTTTCCACGGCCGTCTGGCGGAGATGACCGACACCGATTTCCGGGTCCTCGAACCCGAACACGGAACCGACTTCTGAACCCGCGCGGCGGTCAGCTGTCCCGCGCCGCCGCCCGTCCCGCCGCCCGTCCGGAGAAGATGCAGCCGCCGAGGAAGGTGCCTTCCAGCGCACGGTAGCCGTGCAGTCCCCCGCCGCCGAATCCGGCCGCCTCTCCGGCCGCGTACAGCCCGTCGATCGGCTCCCCACCGGGTTGCAGCACGCGTGCATCTAGGTCGGTTTCTATACCGCCCAATGATTTCCGGGTGAGGATGTGCAGCTTGACGGCGATCAGCGGCCCGGCTTTGGGGTCGGTCAGCCGGTGTGGTGCCACGACACGCGTGTATCGCTCGCCAAGGTAACCGCGTGCCGCGCGGATGGCGGTCACCTGGGTGTCTTTGGTGACCTTGTTGACTACCTCGCGGTCGCGGGCCGTTACCTCGGCCTCCACGATGTCAAAGTCCAACGGTAGAACGTCGGGTACCCGGTTCATCGCGGCCACCAGGTCGCGTAACGAGTCGGCGCTGACGAAATCGACCCCGCGGTCGACGAACGCCTGCACCGGCGCCGGGGCCCCCGAACGCCCCCGGCTCAGCACCTCGCGCACGCTACGGCCGGTGAGGTCCGGGTTTTGCTCCTGGCCCGACAGGCCGAACTCCTTGGCGATGATCCGCGCGTTGAGCAGGAACCAGGTGTAGTCCTGCCCCGTCTGCGTGATGTGCTCCAGCGTACCGAGTGTGTCGAAGCCGGGATACAGCGGTGCAGGAAGACGATTTCCGTGGGCGTCCAGCCACAAGGATGACGGTCCGGGCAGTATGCGGATGCCGTGATCGGGCCAGATCGGATCGTAGTTGGTGATGCCCTCGGTGTAGTGCCACATCCGGTCGCTGTTGATGACCCGAGCGCCCGCTGTCTCGGTGATCCCGATCATCCGGCCATCGACATGGGCGGGCACTCCGCTGAGGAGCTGTTCGGGAACACGCCCCATCCGGGTCGGCCAGTTCTTTCGGACCAGATCGTGGTTGCCACCGATCCCGCCACTGGACACGATCACGGCCTGAGACCGGAACTCGAACTCCCCGCTGATGTTCCGTGATGATGCCACCCCGCGGGCCGCGGATGACGGCTCGAGCACCGATCCCCGCACGCCGGTAACCTCACCGCCGTCGACCAACAGTTCGTCCACCTGATGGCGGTGCGCGAAACGAACCAGCGACCTGTCGGCGCCGGCACGCAGCCGGCGCGCGAAGATGTCGACGATCTCCGGACCTGTCCCCCAGGTGATGTGGAAACGTGGCACCGAATTGCCATGTCCGCGAGCGTCGTAGCCGCCCCGCTCGGCCCAGGCGACCAATGGGAAGGACTTCAGCCCGCGAGCCCGCAGCCAAGTCCGTTTCTCGTGAGTGGCAAAGTCCACGTAGGCCTCGGCCCACTGCCGCGGCCAATGATCTTCCGGCCGGTCGAAGCCGGCGGTACCCATCCAGTCCTGCAGCGCGAGTTCGTGGCTGTCGCGGATTCCCAGCCGACGCTGCTCGGGGCTGTCGACGAAGAACAGTCCACCGAAGGACCAGAAGGCCTGCCCACCCAGATTCGCCGCGTTCTCCTGGTCGACGATCAGTACCCGCTTTCCGCGGTCGATCACCTCACAGGCGGCGACCAGTCCGGCCAGCCCCGCTCCCACGATGATCACGTCAGCATCGAACTTCGCCGGCGGCGCGGCTCCAGTGTCGGCCATGCCCCCAGGCTAATGCTCAGGCGACATCGGGGAGTGCGGAATGCGGCGTCCACCGGTAGATGGCCGGCGTGCAACGATGCAGCAGCGCCAGGTCGACTGCATCGAGTACCGCCTGGCGCGGTCCGGACTTGCGCAGCTGGCTCGATGACACGGTCACCCGGACCAGCCCGCCGCGGCGGGCGCTTCGCTCGGCCGAAAGCACAAGGGTGCGACACCACCATGTCTCGGTGAGGAATCCCGCTCCGATACCCAGCAGCCGCGATCGCATCGTCGTGCCGCGCACCAAGTCTGTGATCCCCGCCATTCCGATCAACAGCCGGAACCCGTTACGCGGCAACGCTTCCACAGCGCCCGGGGACACCGTCCAACCCGGTGCGGCGAAAAGCCTGGTGCGCAGCCCAAGGTGTTCGAGCATCCGGTCGGCGCCCATCAACCGCAGGTTCGCCTCGTGCGCCTGCAACCGTGCGAACTCACTGCGCCGAGCCTTCGTTGCAGCCTGATCGAAACCGTGCAGCAAGATCTCGTCCCCGTCGACGCGGCGCGCAGCCAGCCATCCGACGGTCTGCGCATCACGGTCCAGCCGGTACCCGCCCTTGAGGCGCGGAACCACCAGATGCGACACCGGTACCCCGCGTACGTGCAGCTCGTCACGGAAGGACGCGACGTCAGACAGCGTTCGGTCGCTGACACCGGAGATCGAGACGATCAGTTGTCCTGTCACAAGCCCATACTGACAACGTCAGGTGACGTGATGGTTGCCGACACGCAAGCGCCGGGTGGCAATCGGGTGGTGGCCGGCCCACGCTACCCGGCGGGACCACGAAACAGGCTGTCCACCTGACCACTTCCATAGCTGTCGCGGTCGGCGGTGGACAGCACCCAAGCGTACTGAAATGCCGCCTCCTTCCAGCGCTCGTAACGACCGCTTATGCCGCCGTGTCCGGCGCTCATCTCCGTCTTGAGCAGTACGGCATTGCCGTCCGTCTTGGTATGACGAAGTGCCGCGACCCATTTCGCCGGCTCCACGAAGCAGACCCGGGTGTCGTTGAGGGACGTCATGGCCAGAATGGCCGGATAGTCCTGCGCCGTGACGTTCTCATAGGGCGAGTACGACTTCATATAGTCGTAGACGTTCTTGTCCGCCAGCGGGTTTCCCCACTCATCCCATTCGGTGACGGTCAACGGCAACGACGGATCCAGAATGGTCGTCAAGGCGTCGACGAACGGTACCTGGGCGAGAATCCCCGCGAACAGCTGTGGCGCCATGTTCGCCACCGCCCCCATCAGCAGACCTCCTGCGCTGCCACCAAGCGCCACCAGGTTCTCCGGGCGGGTTACTCCGGCGTTGACCAGATGTGAACCGACGGCGAGGAAGTCGGTGAAGGTGTTCCGCTTCTCCAGCAACTTTCCTTGTTCGTACCAGGGCCGGCCCAGTTCGCCGCCGCCGCGCACGTGCGCAACGGCGAACACCATGCCCCGATCCAGCAGCGACAGCCGGGCGATCGAGAACCTCGGATCCTCGCACGACTCGTAGGCGCCGTAACCGTAGAGCAACGTCGGCGCCGGGAACTGCAGTCCGGCCCGGTGGACCAGCGACACCGGGACCCGCGCTCCGTCGGGTGCCACGGCCCAATCCCGCCGCTCTACGTATTCCTCGGGGCGGTAGTTGCCCAGAACCGGTTGCTCACGCAGCAGCGTTCGCTCCCCCGAAGCGAGATCGAGGTCGAAAATGCGCACCGGTGTCACAAAGGACACCGCACCCACCCGCAGCTTCGGCGATGCCCAGTGCGGGTTGACGCTCAGACCGGCCGATGTGAGTTCGCTGTCGAACCCGATCTCTTCCGGCTGGCCGTATCCGTCGGAAACTATCGGCCACAACTGGATTCGGGGCAGCGCCTCGCGCCGGTAGCCCACCACCAGGTGTCCGGCAAAGGCGTCCACGTGGTCAAGGCGGACATCGTCGCGGTGTTCGATCAGGGTGCGCACCGATGCGGGTTCGCTCACCGGCGCCTCGACCAGGGTGAAGTTCACCGCGCCGTCGTTGTGCAGGATCAGGAACCGGTCCTCACCACCGACCACTGCGTGTTCCACCGCGTATTCGACGAGGTCGCGGCGCGGCCAGACCACGGTGAACTCGGCGTGCGGGTCCAGCGCATCGGCGTATCGCACCTCTGACGTCACTGCACTGGCGGCCGCGATCATCAGGTACTTGTCGCTGCGCGTGCGTCCGATCGCCAGCCAGAAACGCTCGTCGGGTTCGTGGATGACCTTCTCCGCAGGCAGTCCCGACCCGATGCGGTGACGCCAGATGGTGTCGGGCCGCCACGCGCCGTCGAGCGTGCAGTAGTAGACGGTGCGGTTGTCGGCCGCCCAGGTGGCGCCTGCACCAATCCCGACAATGGTGTCGTCGTAGAGTTCCCCGGTTCGCAGATCCTTGAACCGCAGGGTGTAGCGCTCGTCGCCGACCACATCGACCGAGTAGGCCAACGTGTGGCCGTCCACACTGACGGTTGCCGCGCCGAGGGCGAAGTAGTCATGCCCTTCGGCTTCGGCATTCTCGTCGAGCAGGATCTGCTCGCCCGGTATGGCGGTGTGCTCATCGAGCACCGGCGGTGTCCAATCGCCAGGATCGATGACGGGGCATCGGCACTGCAGTCCGTACTGCTTGCCTTCGAAACTGCGTCCGTAGTACCACCATTCGCCACGCCGGGCGGGGACCGACATGTCGGTCTCTTTGGTGCGGGCCTTTATCTCGTCGAAGATCCGCCGCCGCAACGGGGCTAGGTGCGCGGTCATGCGGTCGGTGTAGTTGTTCTCCGCGGTGAGATGAGCGATCACCTCGGGGCTGGCCTTGTCGCGTAACCATTCGTACGAGTCGGTGAAGACGTCGCCGTGGTGCTCGCGGCGATGTTCGACCCTCTTGGCGATCGGCGCAGCCAATCGCGCGAGCTCGGCTTCACTCATGCGGAGGGTCCGATCCAGTCGGCGAACCTTCGGCCCGATATCCGTTCGTAGGCTTCGAGATAGCGATCTCGAGTGGCAGCAACGATATCCACCGGCAACGGCGGCGGCGGTAGGCCGCCGTACCGGTCCCAACCGGATTCCGGCCCGGTCAGCCAATTGCGGACGAACTGCTTGTCGAAACTCGCCTGCACCGCACCCACTCGGTAGCCGTCAACAGGCCAGTATCGAGACGAGTCCGGTGTGAAGACCTCGTCGGCCAGCCGTAGGTTGCCCTGCTCGTCCAGGCCGAACTCGAACTTGGTGTCGGCGATGATGATTCCCTTCTTGAGCGCGTGCGAGGCACCCTGGAGGTAGATCCGTAACGTGAGTTCGCGTAGTTGTTCCGCGAGCTCGGCACCGACCAACTCGATCACGTCGGAATGATTGATATTCACGTCGTGGCTGCCCTGTTCGGCCTTGGTGGCCGGGGTGAACAGCGGCTGGTCGAACTCGCTGGCCTCGGTCAGTCCCGGAGGCAGCGTGATGCCACACACCGTGCCGGTGTTGCGATAGTCGATCAGGCCGGAACCGGTCAGGAAACCCCGCGCGACGCACTCGACCGGGACCATGTCGAGTTCCCTGACCACCAGGGCACGCCCCAGCACCTCATCCGGGATCCGCTCGTCGTCGGGAGGTCCGGCGAGGTGGTTGGGCGCCGCGATGAGGCCGAAGAAGAAGTCACTCATCGCGGTGAGGATGCGGCCCTTGTCGGGAATCTCGCTATCCAGAACGAAGTCGTACGCCGAGATGCGATCAGTGGCCACGAACAGCAGGTTCGCGTCGTCGATCCGGTAGAGCTCACGAACCTTGCCACTGGCCAAATGCTGATAATCGGACAGACCAGGACGCATCGGGCCAGCTTAGTTGGCGCAGCTTGGTCCGCACTGTGCTGGGATCGAGACCATGAAATCGCGGTACGTTCCCTATGCCACCATGCCCATGCGGCTACTCGCCCAGTTGATCAGTGACATCGTCGTAGTCCTGTGGATCGTGGTCTGGGTGATGGTCGGAATGGCTGTGCACGCCGCGGTCTCCACCATCGCCGAGGTTGGCCACCAGGTGCAGACCGGCGCCACCGGAGTCGCGGACAATCTCGACTCGGCGGGGACGAGCGCTGATCGGGTCCCACTCATCGGCGACGCCCTGAGCACGCCGTTGCGTTCAGCCAGCGAAGCAGCCCTGGGCATCGCCGATGCTGGTCACAGCCTCGACACCACGGCAAGCTGGCTGGCATGGGTGCTGGCGCTTGCGGTGGCATCCCCGCCGATCCTCGCAGTCGCCATGCCGTGGCTGTTCCTGCGCATCCGCTTCTTCCGTCGCAAATGGGTTGCCATCGAATTGTCGGCGACCCCTGCCGGACGCCAGTTGCTGGCGCTGCGCGCACTCGCCAACCGCCCGCTAGCCAGGCTGGTCTCGGTCTGCCCCGACCCGGTCGGCGCCTGGCGTATGCAGGACGTTGGCGTGATACACGGCCTGGCCGACCTCGAGCTGCGATCTGCCGGAATCCGCTGAACCGCGCACTCTCGAGCGGGCGGTGGCGACGGTGCGGGTGTGGTCTTTCATGTACGCAGCTCGACCACCAAATGCCGGATGCCGGTGTGCCGGTTACTGCGCGTCCATTCCACGGGCCCAGCCAACTGCGCCGACGAGAACCTCACCAGCAGTTCCTCGAGAAGCACCCTGAGTTCCAAACGGGCCAGATTCGCTCCGAGGCAGTAGTGCACACCCTGGCCGAAGCCCAGGTGCGGGTTGGGTTTGCGGGTGATGTCGAAGTCGTCCGGCTCGTCGAAGACCGCTGCATCGCGATTGGCCGACCCTTCCCATATCTGCACCTTCTGTCCCGCCTCGATCCGGCAGCCGCCCAACTCCACCGGGCTCGTCGCGGTGCGACGCTTCGACGGAGACGGCGACGTCCAGCGCACCATCTCTTCGACCGCAGTGGGCAGCAGCGCCAAGTCGCCACCCAGTCGCCGCATCTGATCGGGGTTCTCGATCAACGCGAGCAGCCCGCCTGCGATGGCGTTGCGGGTGGTCTCCGCACCGGCGCTGAACAGCAGGCTGAAGAACAAGTAGAGCTCGAGGTCGGACAGCGACGGCGCATCTGCGTCGCCGACGGCAGCGTTGGCGACCACTGACAGCATGTCGTCGGTCGGTTCGGCCCGCTTGGCCGCTATCAGCTCCTGCCCGTAGGAGTACATCCGCGAGCCCGCGTCTTCAACCGACATCCGCGATATGGATGCCTTACGCGAACCGCCGAAGTCGAACTGCGGCTCGATCGCCTGGAACAGCCAATGGCGTTCGGACTCCGGCACGCCGAGCAGGATGCAGATCATCTGCATGGGGAGTTCGGCGGCGACGTCGACGAGGAAATCGAACGGAGCGCCTGGAACCACCGCGTCGAGCAGCCGCCGCGTCCGCGCCCGCAGGTCGTCCTCGACGCGCACGATCATCCGCGGTGTCAGGCCCGAGCTCACCAGCCGGCGGATCTGTGCATGTCGGGGGTCGTCCATCATGTTGAGTACCTGGCCGGCGATGGGCAGATCCTGCAGCAGGGTGCCGCCGTAGGGCCGCCGGCCGCCAGTCACCGACGAGTAGGTCACCGGATCGCGAAGCACCGCAAGGGTTTCAGCGTAAGTCGCGACCGACCAGAAGCCCTCACCGTCCGGGGTGTTCTCCGTGGGGTCATGCCAAAACACCGGCGCGTCGCGGCGATGCGTCGCGAACAGAGCATGCGGGAAACCGTCGGCGAAGTTGTCGAGATCGGTCAGGTCGGCCCCCAGCCGGGGTCCGGCGTAGGTCACAAGATCGCGCCCGATGTGTACTTGGCCGCCTCGGGATAGTGGCTCACCAGCTCGTCCACCGCGGCGACGACCGAGTCGACCTGGGCGCCAGATGCTCCGGTGAAGGCCTGTTTGTCGGCCAGCGCGTCGTGCAACGCAACGCGGTCAAGCGGCATCCGCGGATCGGCGGCCAGGCGGTCCAAGAGGTCCGGTTCGGCGCCGTGTTCCCGCATCGCCAGCGCCACGGCCACCGCATGCTCCTTGATCACCTCATGGGCGGCTTCGCGGCCCATGCCGACACGCACCGCGGCGATCAGGATTCGGGTGGTGGCCAGAAAAGGAAGGTAGCGGTCCAGCTCACGCTGGATCACCGCGGGGTAGGCACCGAACTCGTCGAGCACGGTGAGGAACGTCTCCGTCTGCCCGTCGATGGCGAAGAAGGCATCGGGGAGCGCCACCCGGCGCACCACCGAGCAGGACACGTCGCCCTCGTTCCACTGTGCTCCGGCAAGTTCGGCGGCCATCGTGGCATAGCCGCGGAGCACGATCTGTAGCCCGTTGACCCGCTCACAGCTGCGGGTGTTCATCTTGTGCGGCATCGCCGACGATCCGACCTGCCCCGGCGCGAAGCCCTCGGTGACCAGTTCGTGGCCGGCCATCAACCGGATGGTGTGGGCCAACGACGATGGCCCGGCTCCAACCTGCACCAGGGCGGAGACCACCTCGTGGTCCAGCGACCGGGGGTAGACCTGCCCGACGCTGGTCAAGACCTCCTTGAACCCGAGGAACACGGCTACTCGCCGCTCGAGGTCGGCCAGCCGCTCGGCGTCTCCCTCGAACAGGTCGAGCATGTCCTGGCCGGTACCCATCGGACCCTTGACGCCGCGCAGCGGGTAGCGGGCGATCAGTTCGCGCAGCCGGGTCAGGGCGATCAGCATCTCCTCGGCGGCCGAGGCGAACCGCTTGCCCAGCGTGGTTGCCTGCGCGGCCACATTGTGGCTGCGGCCGGCCATCACCAGATCGCGGTAGCTGATCGCACGTTCGGCCAACCGCGCCACCACCGCGACGCCGTGCGCGTGCACCAACTCCATCGACCGGCGGATCTGCAACTGCTCCACATTCTCGGTGAGATCCCGGCTCGTCATGCCCTTGTGCACGTGCTCGTGCCCCGCGAGCGCGTTGAACTCCTCGATGCGGGCCTTCACGTCGTGACGCGTCACCCGCTCGCGGGCGCCGATGGAGGCCAGATCGACGTCCTCGGCCACCCTCTCGTAATCGGCGATGACATTGTCGGGTACCGGCGCCCCCAGATCGGCCTGCGCACGGAGCACCGCCACCCACAACCGCCGTTCGGCGACCACCTTGGCTTCCGGCGACCAGATCGCCACCATCTCGTCGCTGGCGTAGCGGCCGGCCAAGACATTCGGGATGGTCACAAGCACACAGCTTACGGCCCCGAGGACATGCGGTTCAGTCCATGGATCTGTCGTAGGGCGCAAGGACGTCGATGACGTCAATCAGGCTGGCGCGGGCAGTTTCCCGCGGCCCGTCATCGTCTTGCACCAGAGCCGCGACCACCGCGCCGTCGACGGCGCACACCAGCGCGGCGACCAGTTCGGTACGGACCGACCGGCCGGACCGCTCGACGGCTCTGGCCACGGCCTCGGCGCGTTGTCGCAGAAGCCCGCGCTGCACGTCCCGGAGGCCGGGCTGGCGGGCGCAGGCGATGTAGCGCTCGTAACGCCCGATCAGCCCCTCGGCCACCTTCGTTCCCGTCGACCCGCCAACCAGCAGATCCACCAGCACCTCGGCGGTCGACTCGGCACCGCGCCGACGACGCGACAACAGGGCCACCCGCTGCCGTAGTTGTTCGACCTCTCGTGCGCCGATCTGTTCGACGGCGTTGGCGATCAGGTCGTCGAGTGAGGAGAAGTAGTAGGTCGTCGATGCCAGTGGGAGGCCGGCGCGCCGTGCGACCGCCCGGTGCCGTACCGCGTCGAAGCCACCTTCGCAGAGCAAGTCGGCAGCTGCGCTGACCAGTGCGTACCGCCGACGCTCTCCCTTGGGGGTGACCGCTGCCGTCACGCCTAGCATGCTGCCAGTCGCCGGGTCGCGGTACTGCGCTTTCGGCCAATCATCGGGTCGCACTCGGCCGCCGTCCCCTGGTGGCATGATGGCCCGCATGCCCGAGGAGCGGACGAGGCTGCTGAGCCGGCGCGACCTGCTGCGCCTCGGTGCGGCGGCGTCGGCCG
This sequence comes from uncultured Mycobacterium sp., assembly GCA_964513475.1. Classification (GTDB taxonomy): domain Bacteria; phylum Actinomycetota; class Actinomycetes; order Mycobacteriales; family Mycobacteriaceae; genus Mycobacterium. The sequence goes on from CAZEMS010000009.1 coordinate 51,673, forward strand.
GGGTCGCCGGCACCTGCGCGCTGGGCACCGCGCTTCGCGCGTCGGACCCAGCCGTGTCGATGATGAACACCAGTGTGCCGATGGCGCCGCCGTTCGCTCCGCTGCAGCCGCCAGCCGCGGCGGCGCCGACGTTCATCAGCGGTTCGTTCCTGTCGGCAGCCCGCGGTGGGGTTGACACCGAATGGGCAATCGCCCGCCCGCCGGGCCAGACCGCCCCGCTGCGACCGGTGATCGCCCTGCACGGCAAGGGTGGCAACGTCGCGCAGGTGATGGCGGGTGGCGTGGAGCGCGGGCTGGCCGAGGCGCTCGACGCCGGGCTACCGCCATTTGCCGTCGTGGCCGTCGATGGCGGCGGAAGTTACTGGCACAAGCGGGCCTCCGGTGAGGACTCCGGCGCGATGGTGCTCGACGAGCTGATCCCGATGCTGGCATCGAAGGGTCTTGATACCTCTCGGGTGGCGTTCCTGGGCTGGTCGATGGGCGGCTACGGCGCGCTGCTGCTGGGCGCGCGCTTGGGCCCGGCTCGTACGGCTGCTATCTGCGCGGTCAGCCCGGCGTTGTGGACGTCGCCCGGTGCGGCCGCACCCGGTGCGTTTGACAGCGCCGCGGACTATGCCGCAAACAGTGTCTGGGATCTGCCGGACCTGGCTTTCATCCCGATCCGGATCGATTGCGGCACCGGCGATCCGTTCTACGGTGCCACCAAGGAGTTTGTGGCGGCGCTGCGAAACCCGCCCGCGGGCGGGTTCTCCCCGGGCGGGCACGACGGTGCGTACTGGAGTTCGCAGCTGCCGGCCGAGCTGGCCTGGATCGCTCCTCGCCTGGTGGCCTGAGGACCGTCAGATCGCGACTCTGCCCTCGGCGGCCGCCAGAGCGATGTCGCTACGAAAATGGCTGCCCGGCAAACGAATCGCCTCGATCTTCCGGTAAGCGTCGGCACGCGCTGCGATCAGGTCGGTGCCGGTGCCCACGATGGACAGCACCCGGCCTCCGGAGGAAACGATCGCACCGTCGTCGCGCCGCGCAGTCCCCGCATGCAGTACCCCGTCGGCCTCTGCGCCGGAGACCACATCACCGACTCGGGGCCGCCCCGGGTAGTTCTCGGCGGCCAGCACCACGGTGACGGCTGCGCCGTCGTGCCAGCGCAGAGGCGGTTGTTCGGCGAGCTTGCCGGTGGCTGCCGCACGCAACAACTGCCCCAGCGGTGTCTCCAACAGGGCAAGCACCGCCTGCGTCTCCGGATCGCCGAATCGACAGTTGAATTCGATGACAGCAGGTCCGCGAGATGTGATGGCCAGACCGGTGTAGAGCACTCCGGTGAACGCACAGCCACGCCGGACCAGTTCGGCGGCAACGGGTTCCACGATGGTTCTGACTATCTGCGCGGTTACGCTGTCGGACAGCCAGGGCAGAGGCGCGTAGGCTCCCATACCCCCGGTGTTCAGTCCGGCATCGCCGTCACCAACGCGTTTGAAGTCTTGAGCGGGCAGCAGGGGGACCACCGTCTCCCCGTCAACGATGCACAGCAGCGACACCTCCGGGCCGTCCAGGAACGACTCGAGTAGTACCGGGTGGCCGGCATCCAGCAACGCCGCAGCGTGTGCCCGTGCCGCAGCACGGTCCGGGGTCACCACCACGCCCTTGCCGGCGGCCAGGCCATCGTCCTTGACAACCCACGCCTGATCGTCGGCGGCCGGCCCGAACCTGTCGAGCGCCGCGTCCAGACGCGCGGGGTTGTCGACGATCTCGCTGGTCGCGGTCCGTACCCCGACCGCGGCCATCACTTCCTTGGCGAATGACTTGGATCCCTCGATACGGGCGGCCGCCCGGGACGGTCCGAAGCAGGCGATGCCGGCGGCCCGCACCGCGTCGGCCACCCCCAGCACCAGCGGCACCTCCGGTCCGATCACCACCAGGTCGGCACCGATCCGGCGGGCGAGCGCGACCACTTCCGCGCCCGAGGTGATGTCGACCTCGTGCTGGTCGGCGATCGCCGCCGTACCCGCGTTACCGGGCGCGATGGAGAGTGCCTCGACCTCGGGGTCCCGGCGCAAGGCCAACAACAGGGCGTGTTCACGGGCACCGGATCCGATCACGAGGACGCGCACCCCCGCCAATCTAGTGCGCGCCGAACCCGCGGGCCACGGTTGCGCCAAGTCCATTCAGACCATACATCTGATGATTGAGTGTATGGTCGAGATCGGTGGACCACGACGAGCGCAAGAAGGGAACGTGTCGTGACGACAACACAGCGAGGCTGCCCATTCGGCTCCGAGTTCGACTTCACCGATCCGGACGTGCTGCTGCAGGGCATACCGGTCACCGAGTTCGCAGAACTGCGCAGGACCGCGCCGGTCTGGTGGAACGAGCAACCCATCTCGATCTTCGGCGACGGCGGCTACTGGGTGATCAGCCGCCACGACGACATCAAGACGATTTCACGCAACAGCGAGCAGTGGTCGACCAACCGAAAAGGCGCGGTGATGCGCCTTCCCGACGGGGTCACCGAAGAGCAGCTGGAGCTGACCAAGGCGCTGCTGATCAATCACGACGCCCCGGAGCACACCCGGTTGCGCAAAGTCATCTCGAGACTTTTCACACCTCGCGCGGTTGCATCGATGGAGCGGCAACTGGCCGTCTCCGCACGCGATATCGTCTCAGCGGCAAAAGAAAAGGGCAGCGGGAACTTCGTCGATGACATCGCGATGAAGTTGCCGCTGCTGGCGATCGCCAACCTCATCGGAGTACCGGAGGCCGATCGGGAGAAGTTGTATGCCTGGACCAACTCGATCATGAACACCGACGACCCGGACTTCGACTCCGATCCGACCACCGCGAACGCCGAACTGATGGGCTACGCGTACGCGATGGCGGAGGAACGCCGCCGCTGCCCGGCCGACGACATCGTCACCAAGCTGATCCAGGCCGACATCGACGGCGACTCGATCAGCGATGTCGAGTTCGCGTTCTTCGTCATCTTGCTGGCGGTGGCCGGTAACGAGACAACCCGCAACGCGATGACCCACGGGATGAACGCGTTCTTCGAGAACCCCGAACAGTGGGAGCTGTTCAAACGCGACCGGCCTGCCACGGCGGCTGACGAAATCGTCCGCTGGGCCACCCCGGTGCACTGTTTTCAGCGCACCGCCCTGACCGACGTCGAGATCGGCGGCGTGACCATTCGCAAGGGGCAGCGCGCCGGGCTGTTCTACAGTTCAGCCAACTACGACGAAGCGGTGTTCGACCGGCCGTTCGAGTTCGACATCCTGCGCAACCCCAATCCGCACCTGGGCTTCGGTGGCAACGGCGCTCACTACTGCATCGGGGCCAACCTGGCCCGCATGGAGATCAGGCTGATCTTCGACGAGATCGCCGACCAGATACCGGACATCACCAAAGTGTCCGAGCCTCAGCGCCTTCGATCCGGCTGGATCAACGGGGTGAAAGACCTCACCGTCTGCTACCGAGTCTGATCCGGATGCGTACCCACGGATGGTCTGGTTCAGCGCCGGCTACCGACGAGGAGGCCATCGCGCGCATCCTGGAAGCAGCGGGACGCGCCATCGACATCCAAGGGGCGAACTTCAGCATCGCCGACGTCGCCCGCACACTTGGTGTCACTCGCCAGACGGTCTACCGGTACTTTGCAAGCACCGACGCATTGCTGGTGGCGGCGGCGGTTCATGCGGCAGACGATTTCCTCGACCGGCTGGCGCAGCATCTGCGCGGCATCAGCGATCCGGTGGAGGCTGTCGCCGAGGGGCTCGCCACGGTGCTGGAATGGCTGCCCAAGGACCGGCATCTGGGCTTGTTGCTGGCGCCGGGAGCCGCGAACGCCCACACCGAGGCGGTGACATCCGACGTGGCCATCGGGTTCGCGAATTCCATGTTGCGACGATTCGACGTCGACTGGGCCGGCCACGGTTTCAGCGACGCCGAGCTCGCCGAACTCGCCGAGCACCTGCTGCGGATCATCCAGTCGTTCGTTGTCGATCCGGGGCGCCCGCCGCGCACTGGCGCACAGCTGCGCGGCTATCTGCGGCGCTGGGTTGGAGCGGCCGTCCTCACACAACCGTCAGCGGCAGGGAGCGCCGCTGCTGGAACCGGAACGCTGCTCCCCCGCTGACCTTGACAACCGCGACCTCGGGCAGCTCCGCGACGCCTTCTCCCTGCTGCAGGTCGTCCTCGAATACCCTTGCTGTCCAATCTCTCTCGCTGCCGCTGACATCCACCGAGAGATGCCGGTCGACCGCAGCCACGATCGCCCGCAGCGGCGTCGCCCGTTCCGGCCCGACCAGCGAGATCCAGGCCTCGTCTTGGTGAGCCGGCGACGGGTGCACGCGAACCGAGTCGAGCCCGAACTGCGCTGTGACGTAGGCGGCGGGGTTGAACAACGGATGAAGTTCGAGAACCCGCAGCGCTCCCGCGACACCGCCGGGCAGCGCCAGTGCACGGTGGATCCGTTCACCGGCCAGGCCTGCGAAGCCGATCAACTGCCGGGTGCAGATCGACTCCGCCAGTTCGGCTGTGTGCGGGTTCTCAGCGCAGCGTTTCCGAACCGCCAGCACAAATGACAGGTTGAGCAGGTGCATCTGCAGGCACACCTCATCGGCTATCCGCACCAGCGCAGAATGGGAGAACCCGGCGAAGTCGACATCCGACATCAGTGGACCCGAGTAGTCGGACTGGCCTTCGTCGCCGATGTCGATCGGTGCAAGTTCGATTCGCGCGGCCTGAGAGCGCCCGACGATCTCGAGCGCCGGGTGGTCGTCCACCTCTGGATAGGACTCGTCGATGATCACTGTCCATGCGCAGTGCGGCTGCCGATCCGGCGGAACCCGGGGCGGCCGGTGAATCGGACGTATCTGGGCCCTTCGGTTGGTCGCGACCGCTGTGGCGTCGAAAGTCGGCTCTTCGATGTTGTGGCACATGCCGCGTACGTACTCCTCGCCGAGGGGTTCGACGTCAAGGAGTGCGCCGCAGTGGTCGAGGTGAAACTCACCGTGCCATCGGTCGTGCACGGTGTATCGGAAGTCCATGTACTGAGGCGGTGCACCGATGTCCAATTGCAGACCCTTGAAGATCGTGACGACGTCATCACCCTCGTAGGCCAGTGCCCGCTGCATGCGCCTGGTGTAGATCGGGCTGGCGCCCATCCACTCCTCGATCGCTATCTGCAGCATCTCTTCACGTCCGAAACTGCTGATGCACCAGGCCATGCCGGATCGGTCGATCATCTGACCCAACAGCAGCAGCTCGGGCACCAGGGTCGCCAGCTGTTGACGGGTCAGCGAGGCGTATCTACTGGTCTGGAGCGTCATCGAGGGTCCTGCCGGTGTGCATCTTGACGGCCTCGTTGACGTTTGCCGTCCGGTCATCGCCGGCACCGCGGGCAGCGGCCTTCCTGCGCCGGGCGCTGACCCGTTCGATGACGCCGTTGAATCCCGAGCCGAGCGGAAACCCGACGTAGTGGGTGAGGAAGATAGCCATCTCGCGCAGCTCCTCCTCGGTGAGCTCTTCGTTCTGCAGAGCCGCGTTGACTTGCACCTCCGACAGGTCCGGCAGGCCGAGCGCGGTCACCACCGTCAGCGTCATGATCCGTTTGTCCCGGGCGGACAGGCCGGGCCGAGACCAGATCCGGCCGAAGAGATGGTCCACCGTGAGCGCGAAATAGTCCCCCGGCATGTCCGGCATCTCCCAGGCATAGACCTCGTTCATCTTGGCCAGGCCCTTGCGGCGCAACTCATCCATACCGGTTTCATTCAAACCGTGTGCGTCCCTGTCTGGTTCGTCCATGCCCCCTCCTTCGCCTACTCCGTGGTGATCGAACCGTCATGTGGCACACCGAGCGCCCGCGCAAGGTCCTTCAGCGCCGACCGTGCCAATGGAAGATCCACCGACACCGCTTCGCCCAGTTCCAGGGCCAGCGTCAGGTCCTTCTCGCCAAGCTCACGAGTATGGGTGAACGCGTCGTACAGGAAATGTCCGGGCGTCAGGGCGGCCAGATCGTCGCGAACCATGACTGCACCGGGCCCACCGGTGAGCGCGTCGGTATGGCGTACCACCCGGCCGAGGGCCTGCAGGTCCAGCCCGGCGGCTCGGGCCAGCGCGATGGCTTCACCGGCGGCGGCATAGCACGTGAACGTCAACATGTTGCGCGCCAACTTCATCCGCGTACCGGCCCCAGGGGCGCCGGCATGGATGACCAATGACGACCACCGCTTGAATACCGGCTTGATGCGTTCGTAGACCTCACGGTCGGCGCCGACCATGACCGCCAACTGACCCGTCGCGGCGGCGCCGGCACCGCCGCTGACCGGGGCGTCGATGACATGAATGCCTTGCGGCGCGCACTGGTCGGCCAGCTCGACGGCAGTAGCGTCGCCGATGGTGGAGTGCACGGCTACAACGGTGCCCGGAGCGGCCTGGGCCGCGATCTCGCGCACGACGGCGCGGACCTGTTCGTCGTTGAGCACCGTAACGCTGATGATGTCGGCGGCCGCCACGTCGGAGATGCCGTCGGCGGTGCCGGCACCTAGTTCCGCCAGCGCGTCCATCGCCTCAGCCCGTACGTCGAAAACCGTCAGGCCGCCAGGCCAATCGACGAGGCGCTTGGCCATCGGCGCACCCATGTTGCCGAGACCGATGTAGCCGAGCCTCACGTCACGTATCGTCCGCTCACTCTCCCTCATCGTCAACCTCACGACCGGATGACTTGGCCGCCATCGACGTTGAAGATCTGACCGGTGATCCACTTCGCCTCATCCGACAGCAGGAACAGGCACATGCCGACAAGGTCGTCGGGGGTCCCCATCCGGGACAGCGGGATGTTCTTGACGATGTCGGCGACGATCTCCTGCGGGGTCGTGGTCCGGTTGGCTTCGGTGTCGATGGGCCCGGGGGCGATCGCGTTGATGCGAATGTTCTGCCCGCCCAGTTCTCTCGAGAGCTGCTGGGTCAGACCGTTGACACCTACCTTGGCCAGCCCATAGAAGTTCGCGTAGAGCCAGGCCGCGGTGGAGGATTGGTTGACGATCGCCCCGCCACCGCGCTTGGCCATCTTCCTGTACACCGCGCGGGTGCACACCAGTGCGCCGTCGAGGTTCACGCCCATGAATCTCTTGTAATAGTCCCAGTCGACCGTGAGCAGGAAGTCGAGCTTCATGCCACCGAAGATGGCTGCGTTGTTCACCAGGTAGTCGATGCCACCGAACTCGGCCAACGTCCGATCGGCCATTGCTTTGGCCGACACCGGGTCGGACACGTCCACCGGCACGCTGATCGCCGTGCCGCCGTCGGCGACGATCTGCTTGGCGACTCGCTCAGCGCCCTCGGCGTTGATGTCTGCCACCACCACGGCCGCGCCTTCGCGCGCCAGTGCTTCCGCATAGGCCTGGCCGATTCCGCCACCGGAACCGGTCACGATCGCCACCTTGTCGGTGAATCGGGCGTCCAACCTGCTCATCCATCCCTCCTTAATCAGCGGAGTCAATTATCCAGTGTGGCAATGAGTTTGATCTCGGTGTACTCCTCGAATCCGGGCAGCCCCATCTCCCGGCCGACCCCGGACTGCTTGCATCCTCCGAAGGGCGCGTCCGCCGAGTACCAAACCCCACCGTTGACGTTGACCGTACCGACCCGCAAGCGAGCGGCCACCGCCGCGGCGCGCTCGGGATCGGCGCCGAACACGGTGCCCGAAAGCCCGTACGGCGAGTCGTTGGCGATCCGCACCGCATCACCGTCGCCGTCGTGGGCGATCACCGTGAGCACCGGCCCGAAGATTTCCTCGCGCGACACCCGGGCGTCGTTGTCGAGGCCGGCGATGACCGTCGGCTCGATGAAGAACCCGACATCACGGCCGGCCGGCCGGCCGCCGCCGCAAGCGAACCGGCCGCCCTCCCTGATCGCCAAGTCGAGATACGACTCGACCCGGTCGCGCTGCCGCTCCGAGATCAGCGGCCCACAGACCGTACGCTTGTCGGTCGGGTCTGCAGGCTTGATCGAACCCATGGTGGTCGCGGCGACCTCGACGGCTTCGTCGTAGCGCGCACGCGGCACCACCAGACGAGTGGTGAGCGCACAACCCTGTCCGGCGTGCACCGCCGCGGTGAACGCCGCGATCGAGCAGGCACCGGGCAGGTCGGCGTCGTCGAGAACCAGGAACGCCGACTTGCCACCGAGTTCGAGGAACACCTTCTTGATCGTCGCGGCGGCATCGGCCATCACCGCCCGCCCGGTCGACGTCGAACCGGTGAACGAGACCATGTCCACCCGAGGGTCGCTGGCCAGGACTGCACCCACGCCGTGGTCGGCCGAGGTCACGATGTTGACAACGCCCGACGGGAAATCCGTTCGCTCCGCGATGATCTCTCCCACCGCGGCCGCGCACCAGGGAGTGTCCGGTGCCGGTTTGAGCACCAGGGTGTTGCCCGCTGCCAGCGCCGGTCCCACCTTGGCGAGGTTGATCTGATGCGGGAAGTTCCACGGGGTGATGGCGCCGACCACCCCGATGGCTTCACGCACCAGCGTGCGGCGCGTCGGAATGCCCTGCGGCGTAGCGCAACCGAGATCGGCGGTCCACTCGTACGTTTCGGCGGTGTCCACACAGAAGGACAGATCCTCGACCGGACCCTCGAGCTGCGCCCCGGCGGTGAGCATTGCCGGCGCTCCCGCTTCGGCGATGGTCATCGACCTGAGGTCTTCGACGTGGTCGCGCAGCGCGTCGCGCAGCTGCCGTATGCAGCGCACCCGCAACGCGGTATTGGTCGACCAGTCGGTCTCGTCGAAGGCGCGACGCGCGGCCTCGATCGCAGCGCCCATGTCCGCCACGTCGGCGTCGGCGGCCACACCGATCTGCTCCTCGGTGGCCGGGTTGACCGTGGGGAAGACTCCCGAGCTGCCGTCGATCAGCTTGCCGTCGATGAGCAGCTGACTCCGGCGATCGGCCAAGATGGCCATCCGCACCTCCGTCGAAGATTCTGGACAACTGTCCGACTTAGCTTAGCTGAACGATAGCGCGAGTAGACCGGCGCAGGCAAGGTGAGCCCTCCCGGATACAGCCTACTGACCAAGCACACCTTCATATTTGACTGAAGCGCTTGCTCGCTACCGCACCGTCAGATAACTTTGGACATGTGTCCAGTTATGCGGCGGTTGAGGCGCCCAGAAACCGTCGTCAGGAGGAGACCTTCCGCAAGGTCCTGACCGCAGGTATCGAGATGTTGCGGGAATCGTCGTACGCAGATCTGACGGTGCGGGCCGTGGCCGCACGTGCGGGTGTCGCACCCGCGACCGCCTACACCTATTTCTCGTCGAAGAACCATCTCATCGCCGAGGTCTATCTGGATCTGGTGCGCCAAGTGCCGTACTTCACCGACGTCAACGACAGTCGAAGCGTCCGGGTCGGGCAGACGATGCGAAGTCTGGTGCTCATGGTCGCCGACGAGCCCGAGGTGGCCGCGGCATGCACCACAGCATTGCTGAGCGGAAGCGATGCGGCGGTCCGCAAGGTCCGTGACCGTATCGGCGCCGAGATTCACCGGCGTCTCAGGTCGGCTCTTGGCCCCGATGCCGATCCGCTGACGGTGTCGGCACTGGAAATGACTTTCTTCGGCGCGCTGGTACATGCGGGCAGCGGCGCCCTTACCTACCACCAGATCGCCGATCGACTCGGCTATGTAGCCGGCCTGATCCTCGGCGAGCCCCGATGACCGCCGGCGTGCGGCAGCTGCCGGGCGATGTGGTCCTCGACCCATACGACTACGACTTCCACGAGGATCCGTACCCCTACTACCGGCGGTTGCGCGACGAGGCTCCGTTGTATCGCAATGACGCACTGCAGTTCTGGGCCCTCTCACGACACACCGACGTCCTGCAGGGTTTCCGGAACAGCACCGCCCTGTCGAACAAGTACGGCGTGTCGCTCGACCCGATCTCGCGAAGTCCCGACGCTCACCGGGTGATGTCCTTCCTCGCCCTCGACGACCCGGCGCACCTGCGGCTGCGCACCCTGGTGTCCAAAGGTTTCACGCCGCGCCGAATCCGGGAGCTCGAGCCGCGGGTCACCGACATCGCCGTAGAACACCTCGACACAGCGTTGCGCGAAAGCAGCTCAGGTCGTTTCGACTTCGTATCCGATTTCGCCGGCAAACTGCCCATGGATGTCATATCCGAACTCATCGGCGTTCCCGGAGACGATCGAGATCGAATCCGTGCTCTGGCCGACGGCGTGATGCACCGCGAGGACGGCATGGCCGATGTGCCCCCGTCGGCGATCCAGGCGTCGGCAGATCTGATGGTCTACTACGCGGACATGGTTGCGCAGCGGCGCAGGAAGCCCAGTGACGACCTGACCTCGGCGCTACTGGAAGCCGATATCGAAGGTGATCGCCTCACCGACGAGGAGATCATGGCGTTTCTGTTCCTGATGGTCGTCGCCGGCAACGAGACGACCACGAAGCTGCTCGCCAATGCGGCATTCTGGGGTTTCCGCAATCCCGACCAGTTGGCCCGGGTGTACGCCGACCCTTCCCTCGTTCCGCAGTGGGTCGAGGAGACGCTGCGATTCGACACCTCCAGCCAGATCCTGGCCCGCAGCGTGGTGCAGGAACTCACCTTGTACGACACGGCCGTTCCGGTCGGCGATGTGCTGCTCCTCCTGCCCGGTTCGGCCAATCGCGACGAACGAGTTTTTTCCGATGCCGACCAGTACCGCATCGGTCGCGAAATCGGTTCGAAACTAGTCAGTTTCGGTAGCGGCGCGCACTTCTGCCTGGGTGCGCACCTGGCCCGCATGGAGGCGCGGGTGGCGCTGACCGAGCTGGTCACGCGATCCCGCAGCTTCGAGGTCGATGAGGCCGCGTCGGTCCGAGTGCACTCCAGCAATGTCCGCGGGTTCGCACACCTGCCGATCACCGTGCAGGTCAGCTGATGCCCCGCTTCGAGCCCCACCCCCAACGCCGGCCCGCCATCGTGGCGGGGGCCTCATCGGGGATCGGCGCGGCCACCGCAGCCGCCCTCGCCGATCGCGGGTTCCCCGTCGCGTTGGGCGCTCGGAGGGTGGACAAGATCGACGCATTGGTCTCCGAGATCCGTTCCGCGGGTGGCGAAGCCATCGGCTTCCACCTCGATGTCACCGACCCCGACTCAGTCGGGAACTTCGTACATCGGGCAACTGCGGAACTGGGGGACATCGAGGTGCTGGTGGCCGGTGCCGGCGACACGTTCTTCGGCCGGCTGCACGAGATCAGCACCGAAGACTTTGAGTCGCAGATCCGAATTCACCTGATCGGCGCCAACCGACTGGCCACCGCGGTCCTGCCGGGCATGCTGCAGCGGCAGCGCGGTGATCTCATCTTCGTCGGATCCGATGTCGCCCTGCGGCAGCGTCCGCACATGGGTGCCTACGGCGCGGCCAAAGCCGCGCTGGTCGCGATGGTGACCAACCTGCAGATGGAGCTCGAAGGCACCGGCGTGCGGGCTTCGATCGTTCACCCGGGGCCGACCAAGACCGGCATGGGGTGGAGCCTGCCCGCCGAGTCGATCGGCCCGGCCCTCGAGGACTGGGCCAAGTGGGGCCAGGCGCGTCACGACTACTTTCTGCGCGCGTCCGACCTGGCCCGCGCAATCACCTTCGTCGCCGAGACCCCCCGCGGTGGCTTCGTTTCGTCGATGGAGCTGCAGCCGGAAGCACCGCTCGCGACCACCAAGGACCGCCAGAAGCTCAGCATGGAACCGCAGGAGAACTCGTCGTGACCAGCCAAGGACTCAAAGAGATTCCGCGCCTCTCCGGCGGTGACGACGAGCATGGGCATCTGGAAGAGTTCCGCACCGATCCGATCGGACTGATGAAACGCCTGCGCTCGGAATGCGGTGACGTCGGCTGGTTCCAGCTTGCCGGCAAGCACGTCGTCCTGCTCTCCGGCGCGCGGGCCAATGAGTTCTTCTTCCGGTCCTCCGACGAGGATCTCGACCAGGCCGAGGCCTACCCGTTCATGACGCCGATCTTCGGCAAAGGCGTGGTCTTCGATGCCAGCCCAGAGCGTCGCAAGGAAATGTTGCACAACTCCGCGCTGCGGGGGGAGCACATGAAGGGCCACGCCGTCACCATCGAACGCGAAGTCCACCGAATGATCGCGGACTGGGGCGACACTGGGGAAATCGATCTGCTGGACTTCTTCGCCGAACTGACCATCTACACCTCGACCGCGTGCCTGATCGGCACGAAGTTCCGCGATCAGCTCGACTCTCGGTTCGCCCACTACTACCACCAGCTCGAACGCGGCACTGATCCGCTGTGCTACGTGGATCCGTACCTGCCTATCGAAAGCTTCCGGGTTCGCGACGAGGCGCGAGCCGGGCTGGTAGCGCTGGTACAGCAGATCATGGATCAGCGAATCGCGAACCCGCCTGCCGCGAAGAGCGACCGCGACATGCTCGACGTGTTGGTGTCGATCACCGATGAGCAGGGCGAGCCTCGGTTCTCGGCCGACGAGATCACCGGGATGTTCATCTCGTTGATGTTCGCCGGGCACCACACCAGTTCCGGAACGTCTTCGTGGACCCTCATCGAGATGCTTCGACATCCGGTCGTGTACGCCGAGGTGATCAACGAGCTCGACGAGCTCTACTCGGACGGTCAGGAGGTGAGCTTCCACGCACTGCGCCAGATCCCGAAGTTGGAGAACGTCCTCAAGGAGACGTTGCGGCTGCATCCACCGCTGATCATCCTGATGCGGGTGGCTCAGGGCGAGTTCGAGGTCGAGGGCCACCCGATCCACAAGGGCGATTTCGTCGCCGCCTCGCCGGCCATCTCGAACCGGATCGCCGAAGACTTCCCCGATCCGGATTCGTTCGATCCCGACCGTTATCAGAAACCTCGCCAGGAAGACCTGCTCAACCGCTGGACCTGGATTCCGTTCGGCGCCGGCCGGCATCGGTGCGTCGGCGCGGCGTTCGCCACCATGCAGATCAAGGCGATCTTCTCAGTGCTGTTGCGCCAATACGAGTTCGAGATGGCGCAACCGGCCGACAGCTACCACAACGACCACTCCAAGATGGTGGTTCAGCTGGCCAGGCCAGCCAGGGTTCGCTACCGCAGAAGGGGTTGAGAGGGAGATCATGGCATTCAGGATCGAGGTCGACAACGACCTGTGCCAGGGCCACGCGATGTGCGAGATGGAGGCTCCTGACTACTTTCGGGTTCCCAAGCGTGGCGTGGTGGAGATCCTCAATCCCTCACCCCCGGAAGAGGATCGGGCGCAGGTCGAGCAAGCCGTGTGGTCCTGTCCGACCCAAGCGCTGTCCATCATCGAGGGGGAGGACGGAACCGATGGCTGACCTGTCACGCGAAGACCTGGAGGATTTCGTCCAGCGGTGGCTGACGGCCAACCGCGAGGCCGAGCTCGCGGCCGACTGGCGGCCGCTGGCTGAGTTCTACAGTGACGATGCCACGTACGGCTGGAACATCGGTCCCAAGGAGGACGTGATGTGTGTGGGCCTCGACGAGATCCGCGAGATTGCGCTCGGCCTGGAGATGGAGGGCCTGGAGAACTGGCGCTACCCGTACCAGCGGGTGATCATCGACGACAAGATCGGTGAGGTGGTCGGCTTCTGGAAGCAGGTGGTCAGGGTGGATGCGGCCGCCGAGCCCGCAGAAGCCCCCGAAGAACACGAGATCTACGGCATCGGCGGCAGCTGGTTCCGCCTCAATGGCGAAGCCAAGATCGTCTGGCAGCGCGACTTCTTCGACTTCGGTCACGTGCAGAAGCTCTACCTGGACCTGATGCAGGCCGGGAAACTCTCTGCGGGCATGCAGAAGCGCATCGAGCGCAGCCTGGCCGGCGAGAAGCTGCCGGGCTACTACCCGCTCGGCAGGACACCAGTCCCGATCTGGTGACCGGCGCCAGAGCGCGACCCGTAGCATCGCTGATAAGGACGTCGACCGGGCGGCACGCCGTGGGACAAATGGAGGTTTCAACATGAAGACCAAGGGCGCTCTCATCTGGGAGTTCAATCAGCCGTGGTCGATAGAAGAGATCGAGATCGGCGACCCGCGCAAGGACGAGGTCAAGATCCAGATGGAAGCGGCGGGAATGTGCCACTCCGATCATCATCTGGTGACCGGTGGAATTCCGATGGGCGGCTTCCCGGTGCTAGGCGGGCACGAGGGAGCAGGCATCGTCGCTGAAGTGGGGCCCGGGGTGGAGGGAATCGAGCCCGGCGATCACGTCGTGCTGTCCTTCATCCCCTCGTGCGGCAACTGCCCCTCCTGTCAGGCCGGGCTGCGCAATCTGTGCGATCTCGGCGCCGGGCTGCTCGGCGGTGTCGCGGTCAGCGACGGGACGTTCCGCGTCCAGGCCAGGGGCCAGAACGTGTTCCCGATGACGCTGCTGGGAACCTTCTCGCCGTACATGGTGGTGCACAAGAGCTCGGTGGTGAAGATCGACCCGTCAATCCCGTTCGAAGTGGCCTGCCTGGTGGGTTGCGGTGTGACCACCGGCTACGGCTCCGCCACGCGCTCTGCGGGTGTGCGCCCCGGCGACGACGTCGCGGTCGTGGGCATCGGCGGTGTCGGGATGGGCGCGCTACAAGGTGCGGTCAATGCGGGCGCACGCTATGTCTTCGCGATCGATCCGGTCGAGTGGAAGCGCGACCAGGCCTTGAAGTTCGGCGCCACCCACGTCTACCCGGACATCGAATCCGCGCTGCTCGGTGTCGGCGAGGTCACCGCGGGCCTGATGGCCGGAAAGGTCATCGTCACCGTGGGCGAGCTCAAGGGTTCAGACGTCGACAGCTATGTGACCCTGACCGCCAAGGGCGGCACATGCGTGATCACGGCGATCGGCAGCATGCTCGACACCCAGGTCAATCTGAACCTGTCGATGCTGACCCTGCTGCAGAAGAACCTGCAGGGCACCATCTTCGGGGGCGGCAACCCGCACTTCGACATTCCGCAGCTGCTGTCGATGTACCAGGCCGGAAGGCTCAACCTCGACGACATGGTCACCCGGCAGTACAAGCTGGAGCAGATCAACGAGGGATACCAGGACATGCTGGACGGGAAGAACATCCGCGGAGTCATTCGCTACTCCGACGCCGACCGGTAGGCCGACAGTGGGCGGCCGGTTGCGCGTGTTCCAGGTGGCGTCGGGGAACGTCGGCACCGAGATGGTCAAGCGGCTGCGCAACCACCCGGACCTGAAGCTGGTCGGGATGCACTGCTACACCCCCCAGAAGATCGGCCGCGACGTCGGCGACGTCGTCGGGATCGGTCCGATCGGTATCAACGCGACGGGAAGCATCGACGACATTCTGGCCGCTCGGCCGGATTGTGTGACCTTTCACGGCGTCTGGCCTGATCTCGAACTGTACGAAAGGGTGCTCGAAGCCGGCATCAACGTGGTCACCACCGCCGACTGGGTGACCGGTCACCACCGCGACAACAACCACCGCCGCAATGGACCCGGAAAGCAGAACATACCCACGGAGTCCCAGATCCTGCAGGCCGCATGCCGCCGGGGCCGGTCCACGTTCTACGGCACCGGCATGAACCCCGGTCTGGCCCAGATTCTGACGATCGTGCATACCGCCGATGTGGCCGACATCGAGAATGTCACCTGTATCGAGTCGGTCGATGTGTCATGCCACCATTCCGCAGACACCTGGGCCAACTGCGGGTTCGGCCGTCCGGCCGACGATCCCGACGTCCCCCGGCTGCTCGAAGCCGGCACCCGGGTGTTCGAGGACGGCGTGCGGCTACTGGCCGACTGCCTGGATATCGCCCTCGATGAGGTGACTTTCGCCTGCGAATTGGGCGCTTGCACAAAGGATCTAGATCTTGGATGGTATCGGCTGCCCAAGGGCTCGGTGGGCGGCAGCGCATTTCAGTACGTCGGGCGGGTGGCCGGAACACCACGCGTCGAACTGCACCTCGAATGGCAGATGACCCCGCACACCGACCCGCACTGGGACATCCAGGGCTGCTACATCACCAAGATCCAAGGGGATCCCTGTATCTACAGCAAGCACCTGATCTTGCCCAAGGCGGGCACCGATTTCTCCGCGCCGGAGGCGTTCGCCTCGCTCGGGATGACCGTGACCGGAATGCCGGCGTTGAATGCCATCCGCGCCGTGGTGGATGCCCCGCCGGGCATCATCACCAGCGCGGACTTGCCGTTGCGCGCCTTCGCCGGCCGGTTCGCGCATTGACTCGACGTTGTCCATCCGATCCCAAGGAGCGAAACCCGATGCCCGAGAACAAGACAGCAACAGACCAAACGCCCGTCGTCACTGCGTCGCAATCCTCGTGGCGGTGCGTGCAGTCCGGGGACAAAGCGGGCTGGCTGGCACTCATGGACGACGACGTCGTCCTCGAGGACCCGATCGGCACCGCCGTCACCAACCCGGACGGAAACGGTGTGTGCGGCAAGGACGCGGTCGCGGCGTTCTACGACGCCAACATCGGGCCGAACCAGTTGACGATCACCTGTGAAGCGACGTTTCCCTCGAGTTCACCGCAAGAGATCGCATACATCCTGGTGCTGCGCACCAGGTTCCCGAACGGGTTCGTGGCCACCGTACGGGGTGTGTTCACCTATCGGGTGAATGATGCCGGGCTCATTACCAACCTGCGCGGCTACTGGAACATGGACGCGATGGTGTTCGGGCACGAGGACGATGCAGACTAGCGCAGCGGTTCACCGTTCCGGCCGGTCATAGGAACGCTCGATCGCCGTGCGTGCCCAACGCCAGGGCCGCGGGACGTCGTGCGGGACCATCACGTAGGTCGTTGTGTTCTCGGCGTAGGACGTGCGGCCAGCATCGTCGAGGTCGGCGACCAGGTATCCGAGCATGTGCACCGTGAACCCGAGCAGGGTCGATCGCGCCATCGCCCCTGCCGTTCCCGACGAGTGCGCCGGCCAGTCGCACCAGCTGTCGTACTGCAGCTTGATGTCGGTGACCCGGTACCGGGAGTCATTGCGTGTCCGGTCCTTGACCATCCACGGCACTCCCCCGTACCGGCGTTCCGGATTGCCGCACAGGAGAAAACTCAACCTGCCTGGATCTGGGGCATCCGGGGCATCGGCGTAGCGGGCCAGCCACCGACCGACGATCTGGGCGCCCCGGCTGTAGCCGAAGACGATGGTCTCACCGTCCGGGTTGGCGGCCAGGGCGGCGACCAGCTTCTGCAAGCCCCCTTCGATCGAGTCCGACCCCTTGGTCACTTCGATGACGTTCGCGCCCGCGCAGACCTTCCGCCCGAACAGCTTCTTCGTCACCCCACGGCCCGGCCACCACGGCTCCAGCGTCAGGACTGTCTTCATCAGACGATCTTCCATCTCCAGCACCGTATCCAACGACCGCAACGGCCGTTCTAAGCTCGAGAAATGGCTACCGTCTTCACCAAGATCATCAACGGAGAACTGCCGGGCCGATTCGTCTACGAGGACGAGGCTGTCGTGGCGTTCCTGACCATCGAACCGATGACGCAGGGTCACACGCTCGTGGTGCCCCGCGCGGAGATCGACCAGTGGCAGGATATTGAATCCGCGACATTCGGTCGGGTGATGGCGGTTGCACAGCTGGTGGGTAAGGCGGTGTGCGTGGCCTTCGGCGCCCAGCGGGCAGGGATGATCATCGCCGGACTGGAGGTTCCGCATCTACATGTCCACGTGTTCCCGGCGTACAACCTCACCGACTTCGGGTTCGCCCATGTGGACAGGAACCCGTCGCCCGGATCGCTGGACGAGGCCCAGGAAAGGATCAAGGCCGCCCTCGCCGATTTGACCTGAGAATCAACCGACCTGGCGGGGCCGCCATACCCGTGGGCGGCGTTGCGCCCGGAGTTGCGCGAAGCTACGCCGCCACCGCCGGTGTGGCGCCGGGCCGCACCGGCGGTGCCCGCGAAGCGACCATAGACTGACGAGATGGACCTGGGCAGAAGTCTCATGGAGCTCGCCACCGCACCGGTGCGCATCGGGCTGGCAGCCGCCGACGCCGGCCTCGAGGTCGCCAGCGGGGCGCTCGGTATTGCGCACCGCACCCTCGCCGAAACGAATATCGAGTCCCCCTCCGTAACCCACATGCTGGGCTTGGACGACACCATCGAGCGGGCGAATCGGGTCGCCCGCCTGCTCGACGACGATGCACCGTTGGGCCGTGCGGTTGCACCCGGCGGACCGCTCGACCGCCTGATGCGGCCTGATGGATTGGTGGACCGGCTCACCGCACCCGGCGGGGTGCTGGACCGGTTGACCGAAGACGACGGCGGAGTGGCGCGTGCGCTGGCGCCCGGCGGTCTGGTGGATCAGCTGCTCGACGACGACGGGCTGGTCGAGCGCCTGCTGTCCGAGGACGGGATAGCCGACCGGCTGCTCGCCGAGGGCGGCCTGATCGACAAGCTCACCGCTCGCCACGGACCGCTTGAGCAGCTCGCCGAAGTGACCGAAACGCTCAACCGGCTCACCCCTGGCCTCGAAGCACTGGCGCCCACGATCGAGACCCTGCGCGAGGCCGTCACCACACTGAGTCAGGTGGTCAACCCGCTGAGCAACATCGCCGACCGAATCCCGCTGCCGGGCCGCCGCCCAACACGGCGCTGACGAACGACCCGATACGCTAGGAACGGTTCGAAGGCCTCCTTAGCTCAGTGGTAGAGCACTCGCCTTGTAAGCGAGCGGTCGTCGGTTCAATCCCGACAGGGGGCTCCAGCAGATGGCGGCTCTGCGCTGCGCATTTCGCGCGACGGTTCCTTAGCAAGAGTTTCGAAGCAACGCTGGGTGTCACCAAAGGGTTGCACGGCGCCCGCCGGAAGTCGGTCAACCGCCGGATCGGTGATGCCCAATGGTGGCGTGGCCGTCAGTATCGGTGGGAACACGGACACCCGGGGAGCAAGTGCTGGCAACTGTCACAACACTCGCAGTACGTCAGCGCGTGCCGGGAGAATCGGCGTCACCACAGCCATACCGACATGTCATCGCGGGGGTAGTTGGCGCAGACGTCGGTGGTGGCGGCTGCGACACCTTTGTTGTTCCAGAACAGCTTCGCCCAGTTGGGCCAGGCGAACGTCAGGTTCTCGACGTAGATGTTGGTGGCCATTTCCTCTGAGTAGGCCCGCCGTTGTTCAGGGGTCTGTGCGTAGAACCAGTGGATTCGGTCCCGTGTCCGCTGCTGAACCTCCGGCGACTTGTTGTGGTAGTCGATCATGTAGCGCTCGAAGTAGATGGGCCGGACATCCCGCGCAGCCGCCATGATCTGCTCGGCGCTGCACTTTGTTCTGATCATCCGGCTGGGAATGGGGTAGTCGTCGGTGGCATCAGCGGATACGACGCCGGCGAATGCCATGGCCAAGCAACCGAGTACGGCCACGATGCTCGCGTAGTACCGCATTGTTACTCCCTGCTACTGGACGTCGTTAGTGCACTGCAACGTTTTCCACCACCGGCAGCTGGTCGGGGCAGTAGGTGCGCAGCGCAGCCCCGAGGAACTGCCATGCTTGCTCGGTCGTGGAGACTGTTTTCAGGTTGGTGAAGATGAACTGCGCCGAGTCAGCGGCGCCTGTGTCGACGCCCCTGTGCAGCCGCTTACAGGCGATCTTGCCGATCCATGCGTTCTTGTCCTTCTGGCCGTAGATGCCATAAGTGTGCAGTTCGTTGGCGAAGTCGGTGTCAGGATCCGC
Source organism: uncultured Mycobacterium sp. (assembly GCA_964513475.1). Classification (GTDB taxonomy): domain Bacteria; phylum Actinomycetota; class Actinomycetes; order Mycobacteriales; family Mycobacteriaceae; genus Mycobacterium. The sequence goes on from CAZEMS010000009.1 coordinate 71,351, forward strand.
GAGGGCCGGTGCGGCGAGACTCAGTCCGGCTACCAGGACAACCATTCCCATAGCTGCGTGTTTCATGGTTCTCACTCCTGTGCGTTCACACCGATGCCAACCGGTGAGGATCCGGCCACGGCTGCGGTGCTGGTCGTGGGCGCACGAATTGTGGCCACCAGAACCATTTTCCGAGTAGCGCTGCGATGGAAGGCACCATGAATGCACGCACCACGAGTGTGTCGAACAGCAGGCCCAGGCCGATGGTGGTGCCGACCTGGCTGAGCACTGTTAGTTCGCTGACCGCCATGCCCATCATGGTGAAGGCGAACACCAAGCCCGCGGCAGTCACCACGGAACCGCTGCCGCCCATCGCGCGGATGAGTCCGGTCTTCAGACCGGCGTGAATCTCTTCTTTGAGCCGGGAGACGAGCAGCAGATTGTAGTCGGCGCCGACGGCCAACAAGATGATGACCGACATCGCCGACACCATCCAGTGCAGCTCGATTCCCAGCAGGTGTTGCCAGATCAGAACCGAGAGCCCGACGGCGCTGCCCAAGGAGATCGCCACAGTACCCACGATGACCACCGCGGCGACGAATGCTCGTGTGATGATGAGCATGATGATGAATATCAGGCTGAGTGCGGCGATCGCGGCAATCAACAGGTCGTAGCGATTGCCGTCGGACATGTCTTTGAACATCGATGCGGTGCCGGCCATGTAGATGCGGGAACCTTCCAGCGGTGTGCCCTTGATCGCCTCTTTGACTGCGGTTTCGATCGGTTCGATTCGTGAAATTCCTTCGGGTGACATGGGATCGCCCTCATGGCTGATCATGAACCGCACCGCATGACCGTTGGGCGACAAGAACATCTCCATGCCGCGCTTGAACTCTTCGTTCTCGAAAGCCTCCGGAGGTAGATAGAACGAGTCGTCGTTGCGTGCCTGGTTGAACGCCTCGCCCATCGCGTTCTGGTTGTCCTGCATCGCATTCTGCTGATCCTGCAGGCCTTTCTGCGTGGCGTACTGGCTCAGCAGCATTGTCCGCTGGGACTTCAAGGTCTTGATCATCGACGGCATCAACGCGACCATTTCGGGCATCAACGCGGCCAGGCGATGCATGATCGGCACCAGCTCCTTGAAATCGGCGGTCATCGTGTCGATGCCGTCGAGGCTGTCGAACACCGATCGCAGCGCGAAGCAGATCGGGATGTTGTAGCAGTGTGGTTCCCAGTAGAAGTAGTTGCGAATAGGACGGAAGAAGTCGTCGAAGTTGGCGATGCTGTCGCGCAGTTCTTCGATGTCGCCGACCATGGTGTCCATCTTGGTGACCATGCTCTGGGTGATCTCGGCCATTTCGGCGGTGATTTCCGACATCCGTTCCATGTCGGCGATCTGTCCCTCCATGTCTTCGGCCTGCTTGAGCGTATTGGCGAGCAGGTCCTCCTGATACTTCGCGTTCATCTGGGTCGTCACGCCCTGCATGCCCATCTGGAAGGGAATCGAGGTGTTCTCGATCGGCGTTCCCTGAGGTCGGGTGATTGCCTGCACCCGTGAGATGCCTTCCACGTTGAATATGGCTTTGGCGATCTTCTCGATGACCAGGAAGTCGGCCGGGTTGCGCAGATCGTGGTCGCTTTCGACCATCAACAGTTCCGGGTTCAGCCTGGCCGGATCGAAGTGCCGTTCCGCGGCTGCGTACCCTTCGGCAGCCGGGATGTCGCTCGGCAGGTAGTTACGGTCGTTGTAGTTGGTTCGGTAGCCGGGCAGGGTCAGTAGGCCGACCAGCGCTAGGGCGACTGTGGCGACCAGTATGGGTCCTGGCCAGCGGGCCACCGCTGCACCGACCTTGCGCCAGCCCCGCACCCGCATTTGTCGTTTCGGCTCGAGCAAGCCAAAGCGACTGGCCACCACCACCATCGCCGAACCCAGCGTGAGGCCCGACACGACGATCACCACCATGCCGATCGACAGCGGGACGGCGAGAGTCTGGAAGTACGGCAGGCGGGTGAACTGCAGACAGAACGTTGCGCCGGCGATCGTAAGACCCGAACCCAGCACGACGTGGGCGGTGCCGTGGAACATGGTGTAGTACGCCGTTTCGCGGTTCTGCCCGTTGCCGCGCGCCTCCTGATAACGTCCGATCAGGAAGATGGCGTAGTCCGTTGCAGCCGCAATACCCAGGGTCACAAGCAGGTTCGTCGCGAAAACGGACAGCCCGATGATCTCGTGGAAACCCAGGAACGCCACCACACCGCGGGCGGCGAACAACGACAGCACCACCATCACAAGCACCAGCAGCGTTGTGACGATCGAGCGGAAGACCAGCAGCAGCATCACGATGATGACCGTGAAGGTGACCGCTTCGATCAGCCGCAGACTTCGGTCGGCAGCGATCTGCTGATCGGCCATCAGTGCCACCGGTCCGGTCACATAGGCTCTGACCCCGTCCGGCGCCTGGACGCTGGCGACGATGTCCTGCACCGCCTTGACCGACTCGTTGGCTTCGGACTCGCCCTGGTTGCCGAATGTGTACACCTGCACATATGCGGCCTTTCCGTCGGGACTCTGGGCACCGGTTGCGGTCAGCGGGTCACCCCAGAAGTCCTGAACATGCTCGACGTGGTCGGGGTCGGCCTCGAGCTTGTCGACGATCTCGTCGTAGTAGCGGCGGGCCTGCTCGCCGAGCGGTTGATCGCCCTCGAGCACGATCATCGCCGAACTGTCCGAGCTGAATTCGTCGAACACCGCACCGATGCGTTTCATCGAGATCATCGACGGCGCATCGTCGGCGCTCATCGAGACCGAGCGCGCCTCCCCGACGACCTCCAGCTGCGGCACGGTGACGTTCAGCACGGCGATGAGCGCCACCCAGGCCAAGATGATGGGCACCGACAGCCGGCGGATCCACAGCGCAATCTTGTCGCGCAGCCCGGAGGGGGTAGCCGGGGGGCCAGACGGTCGCGGCGCGTGCATCGCTGTGCTCATGCCGATTTCACCAAGCAGAAGGTCTGGGCGGTCACGCCGGTCGAGGTTCTCTCGTCCTTGATCTCGTCATCGACGGTGACGCGGCAGGTGATTCGCTCGCCGTCGCCCTGGGCCACGATGTTGGGAAAGACCGCTGGATCGGTGGTCTCCAACGTCAACGACCACGGCAGCGCCGCCCCATCGACCCGCTGCGGAACGGCCTCCAGGCTCAGATAGTTGATGTCGGCGTACGTGCCGGTGCCGAAGACTTCGTAGGTGATCACCTTGGGCTCGAACGGCTCGGGATCATCGGCGAAGTTCACCGGTGTGACCGCGATGCCCTCCGAGCCGAAGAACCCCCGGATCCGCGCGACGGTCACCCCTGCAACAGCGACCAGAGCGACGATGACCAGTGGGATCCATAGACGCCTAAGCACGTTCATCGCCAGCTGCCCCCGCTGAACCGCGCGACGAGGTCTGCGGTGAGCAGTGCCGTTCGATCGCCGCTACCGGCTCTGTGGTCGGCGTCCAATGTGGTGAGTCCTTTCACCCGGAGACCCGGGGACCGAATCGTCGGACCAGATGCAGAGCCAACCTAAGACATTAAGTGGATAGGGTCAATCCACTTAATGGACTCACTACACTGCGGATGTGGATTCTGCGGAAGCCGCGGCACGGCCGCTGCGCAAGGACGCCGCGCACAACCGGCAGCGCATCGTCGATTCGGCGCGCGAATTGTTCGCCGCACGGGGCCTCGAGGCCAGTCACAATGAAGTGGCCCATCACGCCGGTGTCGGTGTGGGCACCGTCTACCGGCGCTTTCCCACCAAGGAATCCCTGGTAGACGCCATCTTCGAAGACGGGATCGACGAGATCACCGCGCTTGGTCATAGCGCCTTGAACCAGCCCGACTCATGGCAGGGATTGGTGTACTTCGTCGAAGAGATGTGCCGGCTCACCGCTCGGGATCAAGGACTTCGCGAAGCCGTGCTCAGTCGCGCATACGGCGGGGATCGGGTCGAGGCGGCGCGTGTGCGGCTGGACCCCATGGTCGCCAAGGTGGTCGAGAGAGCACGGGCCGACGGCTATCTGCGCGCGGACATCAGCGACAGCGACCTGCCGTTGGTGTCGATCATCGCCGGCGCAGTAAACGAGTTCGCGGGCGACATCCAGCCCGATTTGTGGCGGCGCTACGTGACGATCTTCCTCGACGGGATGCGCGCAGATGGCGATCAGACACTCCTACCCGTCTCGGCCCTCAGCGCCGATCAACATGACGCCGCGATGCGCAGTTGGAATCCCCACGGACACCGATAGACACAGATGCCGGCCGCGCCTCGGTGAAGTTCCCCTTACATTCCCGCATGCGGGCCACCTTCTCGCCTACTCACGGGACGTGAGTTGATCGCAACAACGGTGATGATCAATCCGGTAACGAAGAACGCGGCGGCAATGGTGAATGCGGTTGTGTAGCCGTGGGTCAGCGCGGCAGCCGCGGTCTGGGTGAGGTTGAAATCACGCATTGCCAAGCCGCGGAAGAAGGCCGTGGCCGCGTCGGGAAGTTGGCGGTTGGACGCCGTCGTGGCGACCGTGGTCAGCACCGCCAGCCCTAGCGCACCGCCGACCTGTTGGGAAGTGTTGAGCAGCGCCGAGGCGATACCGCTGTCCTCGTCGCGGACCCGACTGACCGCTCCGAGGGTCATGGGCACGAAGCTGAGACCGAGACCGACAGCGATGGTGAACATCGCCGGCATCAAATGCGTCGCATAGGCCGAGTTCGGTTCCAATGTGCTGAACCAGATCATGCCGGCGGTGCCGATCACCAGTCCGGGCGCGGCGATCCAGCGCGCCGGCAGGATCTCGGCCAGCTGGGAACTAATTGCTGCCGCCAGTCCCATTCCGATGCTGAACGGAAGGTAGGCGAGTCCTGTTTGGACCGGACTGTATCCGAGGATCAATTGCATGTAGAGGGTCAGGAAGTAGAACGTGGCGAACATCCCCGCGCCGATGAACAACATGGTCGCGTAGGACCCCGACCGCGACCGCGAGGCGAACAGCCGCAGGGGCATCATCGGGTGACCTGTTCGCAGTTGCCACAGGATGAACACGGTGAGCAGGACGGCCGCGGCGCCGAAGCATCCCCGGGTAAGAGAGTCGGACCAGCCGTGTTCGCCGCCCCGGGTGATGCCGTACACCAGGGCGAGCAGCCCACCAGTGGCGGCGATCGCCCCCGGAACGTCGAGACGGCCGACGTCACGTTGGCCCTCACTCAGCACGACCGTGCCGAGCAAGACCATGATCCCGATGGGTACGTTGACGAAGAACACCCAGCGCCAGTCGAGGTAGTCGGTCAATACCCCGCCGAGCAGGAGGCCGACCGTGGATCCGAGACCGGCCATTGCGGCATAGACCCCCATGGCTCGGTTGCGTTGGGGGCCTTCAGGAAAGTTGACAGCGATGAGCGACAGGGCGGTGGGCGCGGCGATCGCCCCGCCGACGCCCTGCAGCACCCGCGCGCCGATCAGCATGGCGTCGCTGGTGGCCAAACCTCCCAAGACAGAGGCGATCGTGAAGACGATGATGCCGATGCGGAACATGCGCCGGCGCCCGAAGAGGTCGCCGGTTCTTCCGCCCACCAGTAACAGTCCACCGAACGCCAGGGCGTACGAGTTCACGATCCACGCCAGGGCGGACGCCGAGATGCCCAGGTCTTCTTGGATGCTGGGCAGCGCGATGTTGGTGATGGTGCCATCGAGGACCACCATCAGTTGGGCGGCGGCTATCACGATCAGCGCCAACAGCGGACGCGGTTTCGATGGTGCCGCGTGCCTCCGGCGGGGGCGAGAGCGGTCGATCACGCTGACAGGAGCAGGTGGATTACTGGTTGCCATGGACTCCGGCTTCCGTGGTCCGAGGATATGGGACTGGACACGCGGTCAGCGTGATTGGAATGCTTCGCGTTTCATGTTCTGCCAGAAGGTCGGGGTGCCCTCGGTGGTGGACACGATCGGGGTGGCGCCGATACTGGCGGTGTCGCTGACCAGGGTGCTGAGGTAGTGCGCAAGGTCGACGCGGGCGGTGAACGCGCCCACCGGGGCAACCTCGCCCGCCACATAGTCGCTGACGTGCTCGGCGTCGAACAACGTCGAGGGACGCACAATCGTCCAATCCAAGCCGCTGTCGGTGACGATGTCCTCCATGCGGCGCATGTCCTCATAGACCGTCTTACCGATGGTTCGGCTGATGATGGGTTCAAAAATGCGCAAACTCAGCGAGGCATCCCGGCGGTTGCGGTAGTGATACGCGCCGGTGGAACTCACCACAGCCAAACGCCGAATATCAGTGTCTCCCATCGCTGCGACGATGTTGGCGGAACCGGTGGAGAACGTGTCGACCCGATGGCGGGTAAAGGGCACGCCCAACACCGACAGGACGACATCGGCCCCACCGATGGCGTCCACGACTGACTGCCGTCGAAAGGCATCGGCCTGCACAACATCGACTCGATCATCGATGAGCTGAAAGGTCGCCGGTTGGCGAGTGATCGCGATCGCGGTGTGGCCCGCATCGAGGAGTTGGCCCACCAACAGCCGTCCGGTCGGCCCGTTGGCCCCGAACACGGCAACCCTCACGGCATGTTCCGGTGCAGCGCGAAGATGGGGATCACACGTCGAGTGCGCTGGGCGTAATCGGCGAACACCGGCGCGATTTCAACGATGCGCGACCAGGCCGCGTCGCGTTCATCGGCGGGCATTTCGCGTGCCTGCACGGCGATTGTGTCGGTGCCGACCTCGATTCGCGCCTGCGGATACGCCCGAAGATTGTGCACCCACGCTGGATCGACATCAGCGCCGGCGTACGACCCGACGATCAGCATCGCGTCGTCAACATCGAAGTAGCCCACCGGGCTCACCCGCGGCTCGCCGGTTCTTGCTCCGGTGGTGTGCAGCAGTAACAGCGTGGAATTGCGCCATCGGCCCCCGACCTTGCCGCCGTTCGCACGAAACTCGGCGATCACCTCCCGGTTGAACGAGGTGTCGGGAAGTTTGGGCATCATCGGCCTTTGGGTCAATCTTTGTGCGCGAGTAGAAGAAAGCCCGGAAACATCAACCGTCCTTTGTCGTCGCGCTCCACCTCAGCGCCCAACGGAGGCGCATCCGGCGTCTGCACGTCGTTGGCATAGAGCTTGGCCGGGCGTACCTCGTCGACGGTCCACAGCGTCGCTACCGTGTTGCGCAGTTCTTCGGCTGTGAACCCGGCGGGGCCGGGACCGTCACCGCCGAATGCGTGCTGGGCGAATGCCAGGATGAACAGTCCGGCACCAGGAGCGGCCGCGCGGTGGATGGCGTGCACGTAGGCTTGGCGGCGCTCGACCGGCAACGCGTGCAGCAGCCCGCTGTCCATCACTGTGCTGAACCGGCCGTCATACCCGTCGAAGTCGGTGATGTCGGCTTGAGCGAAACTGGCCGTCGTCAAGCCCTGCTCGGCTGCCGCCGCGCCGGCCGCAGCCACCGCCGTGGAGCTGCCATCGAGTCCCACTACCGAGTACCCCTGTTCGGCAAGCGCAAGCGAGAGCGCCGCCTCCCCGCAGCCGGAGTCGAGAACCTCGCTGCGCACTCTGCCCTGCTCGATCAACGCGGCCAGTTCCGGCTGCGGCGCACCGATACTCCATGGCGGCCGAACATCTTGCTGATAGGCACTGTCCCAGTCCATCCGCGGCCCTGTCACCCGTGGCTCCTTCCGTCCCGTGTCAACTGTCCGCCACTGTTCACTATTTCGAAACGCTTGTCTACTTTTCTGCTATGCCTAGCAGTACCGCACTAATCACACGATGGAGCGACGAGTGAGCACCACACAACAAGCCCCCGCCGCTGGCGGGCAACACCAGCCGGACGGCGAGCGTAAAGGGCAGCGAACCCGCCGCCGGATCCTCGAAGCCGCCCGCACCGTCTTCGCCGCAGTCGGCTTCGAACGCGCCACCATTCGCGGTATCGCCGCCGCCGCCGAAGTGGACAAATCCTCGATCATCAAATACTTCGGTACCAAACTTGCCCTGTTCCATGAAGCTGTGCACTGGGACATCCCCGTAGCCGAACTGACCTCCGACAACGCATCGCAAACCGCGCACAACTACGCGCACTCGATGCTGACAGCGTGGGCCGCAGAGCCCAACAGCCCTATGGCGGTACTGCTGCGCTCCGGTATGACCAGCGAGACCGCCGCCGAGGTTCTGCGCAAGCACATCACCTCTCAGGCAGTCGACGCGGTGGCAGCCAGCATCGATGCCCCGGACGCCCGGCTGCGTTCCGCACTGATGGGAGCCATGCTGATGGGCATCGCCAGCCAGCGGTACATCCTGCGAATGCCCGACCTTGCGGAAGCCGACATCGACGACATCCTTCGGCTGCTCTCCCCACTGCTGCAGTCCCTGATCGACCCCCGCTAGCAGATCAGCAGCTGCGAGGGTGACCAGGAACGTCACGCCACCAACCGTGCTGCAGCCCACGAAGCCAATACGGGAGCGGCATCGCTGTCAGCTTTCGGCCAACGCGCCGTGCAGCGATTTCTTTGCCTCGGTCAGCGCGGCCAAGATCTTGGCTGTGGCATCGGCCAGCGCCACCTTCTGCTCATCCGTGCCAGTCCACCTGATCGTGCGGGCCAGCCCAGCCACTTCAGATAGTTCTCGGCGGATTCTGATCACGTCGCCGAACTGACCAGCCCGGGCCAGGAAGGCGTGGATCGTCTCGCTGCCGATGCCTCGCCATGTCAGGAGGTTCTTGCCCAGCTCCGTCAACGTTGCCACACCGCCGTCGACGCTGACCAAACCCCGGCCGGCAAGCACCCCGATCGCCAGCTCGACTACTTCCCGGGGAGGGCTGAACTCGCCATCAGTCGCGTCGTTGACGCGTCGCACGATCTGCGGCGCGTTAGCCGGGCCGTCGAGCAACAAGGCCAGTGTGACGAACGCTGCCCGCTCGAGGAAACGACGCTTGCCGAACCCATGACCGCCCCCATGTCCGCACCGGCCGCCCGAGCCGTGACCGCCAAACCCAAAGCCCGGACCATCTGGGCGCGAGCCAAACTCTCCGAACCCGAAGTCCGCGCCGCCGAAACCAAAGCCAGGGCTACCGGGCCCAAAGCCGGGGCCGCCGGCAGTGAGCGAGTACCAAGACCTGCCGCTCGGCTATCTGCTCTACCGCGTGGCCGCAGCGTTGCGACCCCAGATCGCCGCAGAACTACGCGAACTCGGCTTGGGCCTGCCACAGTTCGTGTGCATGCGGATCTTGTCGGTGTCCCCCGGACAATCAAGCGCGGAACTCGCCCGCCAGACCAACGTGTCACCGCAAGCGATGGACCAACTGCTGCGCGGACTGCAGGCGGACTGCAGGACCTAGAAATGGTGACCAGGCCTGACGAAGTGCCCTCTGGGCGGTCCCGACCAGCTCGACTCACCTCGAAAGGGAAGGCATCGCTCAAGAGGGCCGAGGCAGTCGTGCGGCTGGCCGACGAACAGATGATGGCCCACCTCGAGGTCGCCGAACAGCAGGAGCTCAAACGCATTCTGCACACCCTCGGCTCGGCCGCAGAATCCACATCAACACCGATCAGAACAGACATCCATCGCTCTGCCGAGCCATGACAGGCGGGCTTAACTACCCAGGACTTCGATGGACGTAGGCGGATCAGTCCGCATGAATTTCCCCAGCTGGACAACACACCTCGGACGTCCACGAAAGCGCTCGAACCGTTCGCAACAGCCTTGTCAGCGAGCGGTAGTCGGTTCAATCCCGAACGGGGGGCATTGAACGAACAGTCGACTGGAGCCGCGTCGCTGTCGTTTGCGCCGGCTCGGCCAGACGTGGCGTAGACCGCGGGCGGGGTCGCCAACAGACAATGAAGCGGCATCGGCTGCACATCGATGTGCCTAGGTGGGATGATCGAAACCGTTGCCGAGGCTCCGATCTCATGATCTCGCCGGCCATCGATCTGCTCAGCACCAGCGGCTGACTCACGCGTGGACAGAGTCGGCCAGGAAGGAAAGCATGGGGGCTAACCCGGCAAGCACTCATGCTGACTTGACGTGGGGCAACGCCCATTTCTGGCCTTCGGGCGCGCGCTGGCGCGGCGTCATGGGGTTCGCGGCAATTTTCAGCGCCTACGTCGGCGTCGCCCTGCTCTATCCGTACACCGAGTCGAGTGGCGTCGCGTTGCTATGGCTGCCCAACGCTGTCCTCATCACCGCGTTGCTCAAGTTCCGGCCTCGCGACTGGCCCTACGTCTATGCGGCGGGCCTGCTTGCCGAAGTGGTCGTCGACCTGCGGGTCGACATGGTACCGAGTCATGCCCTCCACTTTGGTCTGGTCAACGTTGTCGAGGCCACGCTGTACGTCCTCGCGGCCGCGGTGATCGCGGGCGGCCGGGGCGGTATCGGGCTTCTTTCGGTACGCGGCACCGCGGCTGTGGTCCTCGCGTCAGTCGCGGTTCCGGCCTTGACCGCAACGGTCGGCGCGATCGGAACGGTTTGGGCATTCGACGCCGACTACTTCACGGGCTGGCGGACCTGGTGGTTCGGCGACGCCGTGGGACTGCTGGTCGGAGTGCCCATCGGCCTACTGCTTCGCGACGCCGTCCGATCCGTTGCCCGCCGTCACCTGACTCGGCAAGCTCTGGGCATCGGCGCCGGCGCAGCAGTCTTGATGACGGCGTCGACCGGCCTCGCAGTGATCGGGCATACCTGGGGAGCACAACTCATCGCGATTGCGGCGGCTGTCCTCCTGTCGCTGACCTTCGGTGCTGTCGGGGCGCCGGCGGGGGCGGTGTTGACAGCAACCGTGACCCTCGTCGGGCTAGCGCGTCAGGAAGGACTCGCTTCGGCCCCGGAGGAACAGGCCCTGCTTTTTGTGGCGGTCGCAGCCGTCTACTCCATCGCCGCAGCCACTGAGTCAGCCGATCAGGCCGAACAACGGCTCAAACGCCAACGCCGAGATCTGATCGAAGCGAAGCAAAAACTGAGCACCGAAAAGGAACGGTTCGAATCGGTCGTGGGAAACACCCCGTCGGCAATCTCCGTACGTGATGTCCAGCACCGCTACACCCTCGTCAACGACGCGTTCTGCCAACTGTTCGGACAGAAGTCAGCCCGGGATGTGATCGGCCGAACCGAGGACGACATCCTGCCGACCGATGTTCTCCGCCGGTCACAACGTGCCGTGGCTCAACTCCTAGGCGGAGAGGATCATCTTGAGGAAGAGTCGATCCAAGTGGGGGCAGACACCATCTCGGTCATCACCCAGCAATTCCCGCTGCGCAATACCACTGGGGCGATAACCGAGTTGGTGACAATACGAACGGATATCACCCACCGCAAGAAGATCGAGAGAGCAGCGGCTGAACGGGCCAAGTGGCAGGAACTGATCAGCTCAGCGATCGACGCCGGCAGGCTCCTGGTGTACTCGCAACCGATCATCGACATCGCGTCCGGGCGGACGGTCGGCGAGGAACTGCTGATTCGCATGCGCAGCGCCGACACGGACGAGATCCTGCCTCCGAGCGCGTTTCTCCCGCAGTGCGAGCGGTACGCGCTGATGCCGACTATCGACCGGTACATGGTCGAACGCGCGATCGAGTTGGCGCATCTCGGCAGGCGGGTATCGGTGAACATCACCGGCCAGACCATCGCGGACGCAACGACGATGGAACCGATCCTCGGGGCACTCTCCGCAGCGGGCCCGGACGTCACCAAGAAGATCGACTTCGAGATCACCGAGACCACCGCAGTGGCCTCGCCTGCGATGGCCAAGGCGTTTTCTTCGAGCATGCGGGATCTCGGTTGCCGAGTCGCCCTGGACGACTTCGGCACGGGCTACGGGACATTCACCGAACTTCGGCATCTTGCTCTCTACGCGTTGAAAATCGACCGGAGCTTCGTGCTGAAGATGCTCGAAGACAGCGACGACGACCGCGTTGTGACCACAATCATTTCCGTCGCCAAAACGTACGGTCTGACCACGATCGCCGAAGGCGTGGAGTCACAACCGGTGCTGGACAGGCTTGCCGAGTTGGGTGCAGATCTGGCGCAGGGATACCACTTCGGCAAGCCTGCACCGATCAGTACGTAGGCATCCCAGCCTGACCCCGACCCATTTCTCCAGGAGATCTAACGCAATTCAGCAACACAGGGTGTTGCTCAGCGCATCGAGTCAGGCGGTGTGGGCAAGCCGTCCTCGACGGGGATGTCGAAGGCGAACACCATGTAGCTCATCGTCGCGTACAGCCCACAGAGCACGACGAGCTCAACCACCCCGGCGTGGCCGTAGGCGGACACGATCCGATCCTGAACGTCGCCGGGAATCGACGTGCACGCACACACCGCGTCGACCGCCTCCAGCGCGGCCCGGGACGCAGCGGGAAGAGCCGCGGGGATGCCGCCTGCAGCCAGCTCGGCGAGCGTGTCCGCCGAGATGCCGGCCAATTCGGCAGGGCGTTGGTGGTGGCTCCATTCGTAGCCGGACCGCTGCCGGGTGGCGTAGCGCAGGATCGCCAGCTCACGGACATCGTCGGGAAGCGTGCCGTGAAAACGCAACTGCTCGCCAAGGGCACCGACTTTGCCGGCCAGAGCCGGGTTGTTGAACATGCGCACGTACACCTCGGCGAGCCGAGCGCGTCCCTCGGCGTGGGCGCGGGCCGACGCCATGGCGTCGAAGATGGCCTTGCCCTCGTCCTCGAGCCGATCGGTCGGATCCGGTAGTCGGGCCATCAGTCGTTGTCCTCCCATTCGCGCCTTCGATCGCGCCCGGGGGCGATCGGGGTCGGGTACGTCTTGTCGATGTGCAGGTCCAGCAGATAGGGCCCTTTCGCTCCTGGTGTCCTGCGCCTCGAGAGCCCGCGACGACGACTGCGCGTCGGCCAACTGAATCGGCCGAACTGGGCCCGCCTAAGCGTGTTCCAGAATTGCACGAGCCGCGGCATGTCCGGCCTGCACCGCTCCTTCGAAATAGCCGGGCCATCTGGTGGACGTCTCGGTGCCCGCCCAGTGAATACGCCCGACGGGATCGACCATTGCCGACCCGTAGGTGGTGAGCGTGTTGGGTGCCAGCACAGCGTTATAGGCTCCGCCGGTCCATTTCTCGCCGGGCCAATTCGTTTCGATGAACTGTTCCGGGTTGTGCGCTTCATCGCCGAAGTACGTGGCCATGTCGGAGAGCACCAGCTTCTTTCGGGCGTCTTCGGGCTCGCCGGCCAACCGGATGGCTGCGGGACCGCTGACGAAGCCGCTCAGGATTCCGGGCTTGCCGGACGGTGGCGAGCTGTCGGCTGTGTTCAGGACCGCACGGTCGCTCAGCGCTTCGCCGGTGAGCCCTTTCTCGCGCCACCAGGCCGTCGGGTACACGGCCGCGTACTTGATCACCGAGCCCATCGGGGCACGCTGGGTGAGTTGGATACGACGGGCCGGCAGCGACGGACTGTAGTCGATAGCCCCGGCCAGATACGGCGGCACCGCCACGACGACGAAACCCGCCCGGTACTGACCCGCGTTCGTCGTCACCGTCGCTCCGCCGCTGTCCTGCTCGATCCGGACCACGGGTTGCTCCAGAAGTACCCGCTCACCGAGTTCGTCGGCCAGCCGCTCGGGAATCTGACCGGCAGCCCCGTCGAACAGCCACATTTCCGGCTCTTCCTCGTCGGGCCCCGCAGCATAGGAGGCGAGTGTGAACAGCATCGACAATGCCCCCGGGTCGCCGCCTTCTTGGGCGAGTGTCCAGTGGTCAACGGTGAAACGGGCGAACGGCGAGGTAGTCGCGGAGCTCAGCCAACTGGTGACCGTCTGGGAATCGAGGGCGACGGCGTCCGGCGTCAGCCACGGGCGCTCGACGTCCACCGTCGCGGCCAGGTCGTGGAATCGCTGCCAGAGCCGGTTGGCTTCGGCCAGGTCGGCTGACGTTATTACCGTCGTGGGCTCGGGCGGGGGGAACTCACCGGGGGTGGTGGACCGGACACCGTCGTAGAAGACAACGGTGTCTCCTGTTGCGTAGGAATCGAAATGCGCGATGCCGAGCTCGTCGGCGAGCGACAGGATGCCGGTCTGGGTGGGGCCGATCCACTGACCACCAAGATCGACCCAGCCCCCTTCGATGACAGATCTGCGGGCCATACGACCACCGACGCGGTCGCGGGCTTCCAAGACGAGTACGTCTTTCCCCTGCCGCACGAGCTCGCGAGCCGAACACAGACCCGACAGGCCAGCACCAACCACGACGACGTCAGCCGAGCGGGGGCCGTCTTGTGATCCGCACGCAGCCAACGTCCCCGACGCGGCAGCGAGCCCGATCCCGGCGGCCGCGCCGGTCAGCACACGTCGCCGACTCAGCGCGGATGCGTTGGCGCGATGGATACCTGACCCGGGGTTGACGTCGGCCGGCATCGGAGCACCTGCGCCTAGAAGACGCGAATCCAGTCGATGAGCATTTCCGCCGGGTACGTGCCTCCAGCGGGCTCCCGCCCACCGGAACCGCCGACGGCGATGTTGAAGACCGGCACCATCGTGTAGCCGGGGTCGTTGAACGGCCAATCGTCGATGGAATGGGCCGGAACCTCGAAGTAGGGCTGCATGCCGGGCTCATAGTCCTTCCAGAAATACATCCCGGACGGGAGCCAGGTCATCCGCCATCGGTGCCAAGCGTTGTCGATGGGGTGCGGGAGGGTGGCAAAGGACGTGCCGTCGAGCCGGGCGTGCACGGTGGTTCCCGACGGCCAGTCGCGGTTGCCGTACCACTCCACAAGATCGATCTCACCGCCGCGGACCGGATTGTCGTTCAGCAGCCAGAACGCCGGCCAGGCGCCGTCGGTCAGGCAGTTCAGCTTGATCCGGGCCTCCCATGTGGTTCCGATGGCACCGCGCCACAGGCCGACCACCTTGCCGCTGGCGTACTTCTCCTGGATGTTGGCGCCCGGGCCTCGCGTGGCCCGAATGACGAGGTTGCCCCTGCCGTCCTGGAAGACATGGTCCTGGTCGGTGACGTAGCGCCCCATGTTGTAGGGCCGATCCCAGACGACCGGGTTCTTGATCCTTTCCCGTTCCGGAACGATGAACCACCACGCCGGGTCGGGAGGAGCTCCGGCCGGGCCGTTGAACTCGTCTTGGAACAGCATGGCCGGTGCGGCTGCCGCAGGCGCCGGCGCACCGGGCGGCAACGGGCCCGGACCAGGAGGATTATCGCCGATGACCGGTTCCGCCCCGGCCTTGGCGATGGGAAGCGCTGCAGCCGCCGCCCCGAACCCCACCATCAACATTGCGCTACGGCGATCCAAATTCGTCACGGCAGCACCTTAACAATCTCGATTCGGCATGGCCGGGCTAAAACCATCTCGGCGACCTTCTACTGCCTGTACGGCCCTCTACGGCCCGGCAGGGGCCGGTGCGCTTACCGGCGGCGCAGGTTCGGCTGGCGACGCGTATTGAAACCCAGGTGGCGGAGGCCCGTCGAGCGGATAGTACCCAGGTGGCAGCGGCGGACCTCCCGCCTCAGGCTCTGCCGGGCTCGCGGCCGTCTCAGACCCCGGTGCGTTGAGGGAGATGTAGCCCGGGGGCAGAGGCGGTGCCGGACCGGCCCCAGGCGGTGGTGCGAGCGGGGCGCCACCCGGCGCGATGGCTTCTGCGGGAGACGAGTACGGGTCGCGGACCTGGTGCCACAGTTCCGTGAGGGTGCCGATCACACCCGATCCGCCCTGGCCCGAGCCGTACCCCGGGTTGGCGATCTCCGGTACCGACGGCGGAGCGGGGGGCGCTGCCATCGGCGCGGGGCCAGGCAGCGCCGGATCGATCGGCGGGGCCGGCTCTGCCGCGGCCGTAGCGGCACCGGCCAGCGCAGCCCCGACAACAGCCAGGCCTGCGAACGCGAACCTGACGGCGCTCCCGAAAGAAGCGGCGCGGTGCCCATCGGTCATAAGGCCGGCAGTCCTCTCCGGTGTGCGCGCTGTGACAGGTTGCAGGTCAACAAAGGGTAGACCAGTCCCAGCCGTATGTCAGCAGCCGGAACTATCGGGCTTGCTCAGTAGATCCCGCTCCGGCTTCGAGTTCTGCCGCGCCAGCCGGGGCGATGCGGTGCAGAGCGCCGGGGTTGAGCGTCAGCTGATAGATGTTGCTTTGCCGCCACGCACAAGACCGAAAACGACCCGATCCGCGCTGCGGATCATTTGCGGGGTCAGACCACACCGCGCAGCGCGTCGGCACCGAAAGCGGGTTCCAGCGTCCCGGACATGTCCGGTCCGCGCCGCAGTCCATGGCCGCCGTCGACATTGATGACCTGGCCGGTGATCCAGCTCGCAGCGTCGCTGAGGAGGAACACCGCCAGGTTTGCGACATCCTCGACCTCACCGAACCGCGGCAGCGGAGTACACGCGCGGTAGTCGTCGGCGACCGCGGGCGAGTCCAGGATCGGCGCGACCAGGTCGGTCCGCGTCAGCCCCGGCCGGATGCCGTTCACCCGAACCCAGGACGCCCCCAGCTCATCGGCGGCCAGCATCAGCAAGTGATCCAACGCCGCCTTGCTCGGGCCGTACGCACCGAACCACCGGTGAATGTTGCTCGAGGCGATCGACGAGATACCGACGAAGGAGCCTCCTCCGCCGCGGACCAACTCCCGCGCGGCGTGCTTGATCAGGTACATCGTGCCGTTGACGTTGAGGTCGACGGTGCGGCGCCAGGCTTCCGAGTCAATCTGGGTGATCGGCCCGATCGTCTCGGAGCCACCCGCGCTGTGCACCACTCCGTCGAGCCGGCCGCGCCAGGCAGTGACCGCCGCCACCACCCGGCTCACTTCATCCTCGCTGGTCACATCGGCGGGTTCGAAGGTCACTTGCCCGGGCTCCCGACCGGCGACGCTGCCACTCACAGCCTTGATCTCGTCGGCCGCAGCAGCTAGCCGATCGGGGTTGCGGCCAACCAGCATGGCGTTGCCACCGGCGGCCACCACGGCGCTGGCAACACCCCTGCCGATCCCGCTGCCACCGCCGGTGACCAGATAGGTTCGGTCCGTCAATGACAGCAGCACCGTCGCCCCCTTGGATCTGGAACAGCTTCTCGTTATACCCCGCCCAAGGTGTCCGGACGCGGCTGACCCGGGTTCAGCCGGCCGGTCAGGCAACGGGTGGAACACAATGCAGCGAGTTCCACTAGCATGGATTCCGCCCAACCAGAGTGCCGACGACCAGAGAAAGCGTGACATGGCGACCTTTCACCTCCCTGCCCGACGACTCCTCCTGGCCGGCGGGTTCGCGGTCGCCGTGGCTGCCGCGCCTGTCGCCGTGTTCGCCACACCGATCGCGGACGGCCCGCCGGTAGCCCAGTGCCCGTCGGGTGAGGAGACCGACCAGTACACCGGCAAGTGCGTGCCGCATACGGTGCCCAACTCGGGCGCGGTGCCGTCGAAGTCCTTCACCGGCGGGGTAGCACCTGGTCAGGATCCCGGCGCCGCACCCGAACCCGGGGCACGGCCCACCCACCGCCCCGGCTATGAGTATCCGTTCATGGGCAACATTCCCTGTGTCGGAGCGCAAGCCATCCAGTGCTACGGCGTGGGGCTCGAATCGGCAGCCGAAGGTCCCGCGCCCGCACCGAAGTCGACCGTGGAGAGCAGCCCCACGGTCACCGGCCACAGCGGCTGACATCTGGGCGAGAGCCGGGCGTCCGAAGCGTCGCATAGAGTTGTCCCATGCCTGCGAAATCTGAGTCCACCGAACTCGGCGACGTCGAACCGCTGACCGACAACACCGCGCGCCAGGCCAGGCGCGTCGTCGCCGCCTACGCGGCCGATGCCGACGAGTGCCGCATCTTTCTCTCGATGCTCGGCATAGGCCCGGCAAAGCAAGACGCGTAAATGGGTGACGGGGGTCGGGCAGCCGGCTCCAATAATTCCGGCTTCGTGAGTAGTTCCGACTTCGTGGGCAGTTCCGACTTCGTGGTTGTCGCCAATCGGCTCCCGATCGACTTGGAGCGTCTGCCCGACGGCACCACGACGTGGAAGCGCAGCCCGGGCGGCCTGGTCACCGCACTCGAACCACTGCTGCGCCGCCGGCGCGGCGCCTGGATCGGATGGCCCGGTGTTCCCGACAGCGACGAAGAGCCGATCGTCGCAGAAGGCATGCAGCTGCACCCTGTGAGGCTGTCGACCGAGGATGTCGCCCAGTACTACGAGGGCTTTTCCAACGCGACGCTGTGGCCGCTGTACCACGACGTGATCGTCAAGCCCTGCTACCACCGTGCTTGGTGGGATCGCTATGTCGACGTCAACCGGCGCTTCGCCGA
Organism: uncultured Mycobacterium sp.; assembly: GCA_964513475.1. Classification (GTDB taxonomy): domain Bacteria; phylum Actinomycetota; class Actinomycetes; order Mycobacteriales; family Mycobacteriaceae; genus Mycobacterium. The sequence continues at coordinate 89,602 of CAZEMS010000009.1, forward strand.
GGCCACCTCGAGGGCGGCGGCGCAAGGCGCGACGGTGTGGGTTCAGGACTATCAACTGCAGCTGGTGCCCAAGATGCTGCGGATGCTGCGGCCCGACCTGACGATCGGGTTTTTCCTGCACATCCCGTTCCCGCCCGTCGAGCTGTTCATGCAGATGCCGTGGCGCACTGAGATCATCGAAGGCCTGCTCGGTGCCGACTTGGTCGGCTTCCACCTGCCCGGCGGCGCACAGAACTTCCTGATCCTGTCCCGCCGGCTGGCCGGCGCTCACACCTCCCGCGCCACGGTCGGGGTGCGATCCCGCTTCGGTGAGGTGCGGGTGGGTTTCCGCACGGTGAAGGTGGGCGCCTTCCCGATCTCCATCGACTCGACCGAGCTGGACCAGCAAGCCCGACAACGCTCGATTCGGCAGCGCGCCAAGGAGATCCGTGCCGAACTGGGCAGCCCACGCAAGATACTGCTCGGCGTGGACCGGCTGGACTACACCAAGGGCATCGACGTTCGGTTGCGGGCGTTCTCCGAGCTGCTGGCCGAGGGTCGGGCAAAGCGGGAGGACACCGTGCTGGTTCAGCTGGCCACCCCCAGCCGTGAACGCGTGGACGCCTATCGTCAGCTTCGCGCCGACATCGAGCGCGAGGTGGGCCACATCAACGGCGAGTACGCCGAAGTCGGCCACCCGACCGTGCACTACCTGCACCGGCCGGTCCCCCGCGACGAGTTGATCGCCTTCTTCGTCGCCGCCGACGTCATGCTGGTTACACCCCTTCGCGACGGGATGAACCTGGTGGCCAAGGAGTACGTCGCGTGCCGTAGCGACCTCGGCGGCGCCCTGGTACTCAGCGAGTTCACCGGTGCCGCATCCGAACTGCGTCAGGCATACCTGGTGAACCCGCATCACATGGAGAACGTCAAGGACGCCATGGACGCCGCGCTGAATCAGTCACCGGAAGAGGGCCGGCGGCGGATGCGCGCTCTGCGCAGGCAGGTTCTGACTCACGACGTGGACCTGTGGGCACGATCGTTTCTCGATGCGCTGGCGGCGACAGCCTCGCCGGAGCCGGCCGAAAAACGCAAGAAGGGCGCTCGGGCTACATCGGCGTGATGTAGTCGATCAGCCACCGGCCGTCGACCTTTTCATAATCGACGCGCAACCGGCTCCCGTCATAGACCGACTGCTTGGATTGGTCGGTCACCGTGCGGTTCATGTACACCATCACCGAACCGCTGTTGCGCTGCGCGGCAAGTACACCCACGCCCACGACGTTCGCTTGGCTGATCACTTCACGCTCGCGGGCCTGCGGGATGATGTCCTTGACGGCGCGGCTCTCGAACTCGGCGCGATAGTCAGGAGTCAGCATGTCGTAGGCGTCAGTCAGGCTCCGCTCGACCGTCTGATAGTCGTAGCCGAACACCGCCGGAATCTGTTCAGAAGCAAGTGTGCTCAGGGTCTCGCGAGTCTCCTGCTCGCCCCGCATCTCGACCGAGTTCCAGTACAGCGCGCCGGCCGCACCGGCGAGCGCGACGAAGGCCAACGCGAGCAGCACCACCAAGCACCCGGCCAGCCGGGCCGACCACCGCCGCATCAGTTGCCCCCGTCGGGGTACTTCAGGTCATAGCCGGTCAAATGCCCGTTGTCGTCCTCCTTCACGACGACCCGCATCCGGTACGGCTGCGACGGCTTGTTGACACCGTCGATGTCGGTCACCGTGACCCGCACCGAGACCAGCACCGATGCCTTGCGGCCGGTCTCATCGAAGCTCTCCAGCGCTGCGCCGTTGACCACCGCCTCCGAGGAGGCGTTGGTGTCGCGGAACATCGCCTTCAGGTTCTCGGTGTTGTTGTCCTGGCTGAGCATGTCGCGAAGTGGTCCGCTGGTGCCGTCGACGAACCGGTTGACGCTCAGGTCGATGTCGTCCTGGGTGAAGGTGAACATGTTGACGACCACCTGCGAAGCGGTGTCGACGAACTCCTGCTTGCGGTCGAGATCGGCACGCGCCCGGTCCTGCTGCACCACCAGCACGAACACCAGCGCTGCCATCAGCGCAGTTGCGACCAGTCCACATCCCAACGCCGCCCACGCAACCAGCCGACCGTGGGCGGGCCGGCGCGGTGGCGGCCCGAGCGGTTGTCCAGGGCGTGACGGCTTTGCAGTCGCCGGCTTGGCCGCCGAGCCGGTGGCCAGCACGGCGGCACCGGTCGCCGGGCCGGCCGCGGTGTCTCCGGTCGCCGGTCCCGCCGCCCGGCGGGCACGGCGACGGACCGCCCTCGCCGGTGCGGGCACGTCCGGCGCCGGTCCGTCCAACGCGGTCGTCTCCGTGTTCGTCTCGGGGTCCATCGTCATCTCTGAAGTCGGTCAGGCAGGTCTCGGATCAAGCATGAGGTCCACCCAAGTCTCCGCGGGCCGCAGGTCCGCGGCGCCCGGGGCATACACCCCGACGCCGCCGTCGGGGTCGACGAACGCGCCGGTGTTGTCATCGTAGGTGGCGTAGGCAGGGCCACTCGCCTGGGGCAGCGGAGCGCCCAGCGGCGGCGGCGGTGGCGGCGGCGGGCCACCCACCGGGGGCGGCGGCGCCGGGATCTCCGCCGGGTACGGCAGTTGCGGCGGCTGCGGCGGGAACGGGTCCGGCGGCAGGTACGGGGTCACCGAGGGAGGTGGTCCATCCGGTGGCGGCGGCAGTGGCTGCCACGGCTGGTGCGGGGCCGGGCCGGGGCCCGGCGGCGGACCGTCGGGCGGGTAGTACCCCGGCGCGTACGGGGTACCGGGGTCGGGGTCGTTCTCCGGCGGGATGTACGGATAGTGGTTGGGCGGGAAGATGTTCCGGCCGTCGGTGACCGGCGTTCCGGCCGGCACCGACGGCCCACGCCACGGATTGTTGCCGATCGGTACGTAGCCCTTCGGATCCCGACACTGCTGGACGGTTGCCGCCCGTTTCCCCGGGAACTCCTGGCACGGATAGTTGCGCGCGCCGCGCACCACGCTCGGATCGTTCTGCGGCACCTTGCAGTACATGTCGTAGGGCAGGTCGCGCAACGTGGTGTCGGCAGGCGAGCGGATCTGGGTGGGCGGCAGAAAACCGACCGAGCACGGCGGCGGGTCGCCCAGATTGATCTTGAAGTCCAGCTTGGCGCCCTCTTCCTTGGGCACCCCATAGGCGGACGTGATCAACGCCTGGATCAGCGCCGGGAACACCACCAGCGCGTGCTCGATGGACTTTCGGTAGATGACGCCGACCCGGCCCAGGTTGGCCAGGCTGGCCGCCAGCATCGGGAAGGACGGCCGGATGCCCTCGAACGTCTCCGACGCCGTGCCCGCCGCCCCCGGCGCAGTTTCCAGCACCGACCGCAGTTGTGGGTCTGCCTGCTGCAACTGCTCGGAGAACCGGGCCAGCCCGTCGGCCAGTGACCTGATGTCGTCTCCGCTGCGAATCTGGGCGTCCAGGAACGGGCCCGCCTGATCGATCAGCAGCGATGTCTGCGGCCAGTTCGCGTTGGCCTCGTCCACCAGTAATCGCGTCGACTCGATCATCCGCGCCAGTTCGGGTCCGCTTCCGTTGAACGCCTTGAAGGCCTCGCTCAACAGCTGCTTGACCTTGCTGTCGGACAGGCTGTTGACCAGACCCTCCGCCTCCTGAAGCAAGCCGGCGATGTCCTGGCCTATCGCGGTCCGATCCCGGTCGATCCGGGCGCCGTTGCCCAGCACCGTGGTCGACGGATCGTCGGGCGGCACCAGATCGACATACTGTTCGCCGATCGCCGAGACGCTCTTGACCGTGGCGGTCACGTTCGCCGGAATCTTGACGTCACTGTTGAGCCGCATCTGCGCGGACACCCCGTCGTCGGTCAGGTTGACCGCTTCGACCCGTCCGACCGTCACACCCCGATAGGCGACGTTGGCGTTCTCGTAAAGGCCTCCCGCGGCGTCGAACTCGGCGCTGATGTTGTAGGCGCCCAAACCCAGTTTGGCCGGCAGGTGTAGGTAGAACGTCGCGATCAATCCGAGGCTCACGACGGTGACCATCGCGAAGATCAGCAGTTGGGTGCGGGCGAGGCGGTCCAGCATCAGCTCGGCCCCTCCTGTCCGGAAGCGGTTCCGGGCGGAATCTCGAACGGGTCCGCAGCCTGGCCGGACAGGTTCGCCATCTGCCCGAGCAGCCAGTCAGGCGGGTTGACCACTTCGCTGAAGTGGTCCATGTTCGGGTCGAACACCGACGTGGTCAGCATCGTCTCGCCGATCCGGCGAAGGGTCAGATCGAAGGTGACGAAGACGTTGAGGTAGTCACCGCGCACGGCCCGCCGCAGGTACTTGGTCGTGAACGGAAATGTCGGCAGCAGATCCAGGTTGCTGATGAAGTCGCCGCGATCGTCGTTGATCTCCTTCACCACCGGGAACAGGCCCTTGACGTCCTCGGCGAAGTCGGTCTTGGTCTCGGCGAGCACGTGTGACGCCACCGCTGCGAAGCGTTGCAGCGCGGCGAAGGTGTCCACGATGTTGGTGCGATTGTCGTTGAGCACCTGCAGTGCGGCCGGCAGGGTGTCCAGCGCACGGCCGAGGCTGTCGCGGCCGTTCGCCAGGATCGCCGCGAATCGGTCGACACCCTCGGCCGCGGCGAGAATGTCGTCCGTCTGCGCGTCGAGCGCCCGGGTCAGCTCGGCCAGTCTCGGCACCAGGTCCACGAAGTCGGCAGTGCGGCCGGCGACGGCCGCATACACCTCGTCGGTGATGTCCTCCAGCGCGCCCAGGTTGCCCTTGTTCACCACCATGCCCAGCGAGGCCAGCACCTTCTCGGTGGTCGGATAGCTTCCGGAGCGGTCCAGCGGAATCGTGTCGCCGTCGCGCAGCTCACCGACGCTGGGCTCGTCGGTCGGCGCGGCCAGCGCGACGTGCTGCGATCCCAGCAGCGAGGTCTGACCCACCGTTGCGGTCGCGTTCGCCGGGAGCTTGACGTCGGGATCGAGCGAGAGCTTCAGCGCCGCGTAGAAGGTCCCGTCCGAGCGTTGCACGGCGTCGACACCGGAGATGCTGCCGACCGTGACGTCGTCGATCATCACCGGTGAGTTCTGTGGCAGCGTGGCCACATCGGGGATCTCGGCGGTGATCGAGAATGATCCCCGTCCGTGTCCGGCGGTGCCGGGCATGTCCAGCGAGTTCAGGCCGTTCCACTGGCAACCTGCCAGCAGCGCCGCACCCGACCCGACAGCGAGTACCCGCAGACCCGCCCGGCGAAGTGTGTTCGTCAGCTTGTTCGACTCGGTTTGCTTCATCCGCCGGCTCCGGATTCGGCGGCCAGCGGTGACGCCGGCGCCGGGGGTGGCAGCAGCAGATCGGTGATGCTCGCGTCGGGGGCCATCGTCGGCGGGTTGACGCCGGGTGCGGGCTGCCACTGCAACTGGGGTTGCGGCGTGCGCGTCTTGGCTTCGGTCGCCGGGGTGTCGTAGATGATCTGACCCTTGTAGGCGGTGATGCTGTTGATCGGATGGAACAGGAACGGCGGGTAGTTCATCATGATCCGGCGCAACACCGGCGCCATCCGCTCACGGCAGATCTCGGCGCGCTTGTAGTCGTCCGGGTTTGCGCCATCTTCGATAGCGCCACCGCAGATGAACTGCACCGGGTTGGCGAAGTTGGGCAGCGACAGCAGGCCCGTCAGCGAGCCCTGGGCCGGGATGTAGATGTTGTAGAAATTGGACAAGCCGTTGGGCGCCACGTGCAGCACCTGTTCAAGATCTTCGCTCTGGTTCGACAACAGGTTCGTCAGGTCGGTCAGCTTGTTGACGCTGGTGATCAGCGTCGAATTGTTGTCCTGCAGGAATCCCCGCACATCACTCAGCGCCTGACTCAGCGTGCCCAGGGTCTGCCCCAGGTTGTCCGAGCTGTCGGCGAGCACCTGTGACACCGAGGCGAGGTGCCCGGAGAACGCGACGATCTGCTCGTTGCTGTTCGACAGTGCGTTGACCAGGATCTGCAGGTTACGGACGGTGCCGAAAATGTCGGTGCGCGAATCGCCCAATCGTCCGGCGGTCTGCGACAGTTCCCGTATCGCCTGCCGGAACGTGTCACCGTTGCCGTCGAAGGTGTCAGCGGCCTGGTCGACGAAAGCGGTGAGTGGTCCCTGCACTCCTCCCTGTTGCGGACCAAGCTCGGTGCTGAGCTTGGCCAGCTCCTCCTTGACCTCGTCCCACTCCACCGGGACCGCGGTTCGGTCCAACCCGATGCTGCCGCCGTCCTCGAGCACCGGTCCGCCGGTGTAGGCCGGAGTGAGCTGGATGAAGCGGGCCGACACCAGGTTCGGCGCCATGATGATGGCGCTCGCATTGGCGGGCACCCGCACGCCGTTCTGCACGTGCATGGTGATCTTCACGGCCTCGGGCTGCGGCTCGATCGACTCGATGGTGCCGACCGGGACACCGACGATCCGCACCGTATCGCCCTTGTAGATCCCGACCGCCGAGGAGAAGTAACCGATGATCCGGTGGCCGGTCGCGGACGGCCACACCACGTAGAGGCCGCCGACGAGAGCCACCACCAGTGCCACGACGGCCCCGAGGCGAATGGCCCGGCGATTGCGGGCGAAGGTGTAGTTACTCATGGCGACTTCGGCTGCAGTATCAGGCGCTGGTCGATGAAACCGCGCAGGTAGTCGGCCAGCGAGTCAGGCAGTTTGCCCGGCTGGAAGTAGGAGTCCAGCAGCACTTCGGCCAATTCGATCGGCGGCAGGCCGTACAGGTTGACGTGGAACCCCGGACCGGAACCGACCACCTCACCAAGCGTCGTCGCGTAGGCAGGCAGCCGCTTCAGTGCGGCACTGATGTGCTCACGCCGCTCCAGGAGGTTCTCCAGCACCAGGCTGAGCTTCTCCAGTGCTGGGCCGAACTCGCGCCGGTTGTCGGCGACGAATCCAGAGATCTGCACCGACACATCGTCGATCCCGGCGATCAACGCGCTCAGTGCCGCACGTCGTTCGTCGAGCGCGGCGAAGAGCTGGTTGCCGTCGAGGATGAGCCGGTTCACCTGGTCGGCCCGGTCGGCGACGACCTTGGTCACCGATTGGGCCCGCGCCAGCAACTGGCCGAGTGCCTCGTCGTTGGAGTTGATGCTGGCCGACAGCGCCGCGACACCGTTGAGCGCCGAACGCAGCTGCGGGGTGGCGTCGTGCAGCGCCTCGGTCAGGACGCCGAGTGCCTTCGTGAGCTGAGGCTGGTCCAGAGCCGAGGCGTTCCGGCCCAGGTCCTGTAGCGCCGAGTTCAGCGTGTACGGGGTCGTGGTACGGCCGAGCGGGATGGACGTCGAACTCCCGGCACCTCGAGGAGTGACGGCCAGCGACTTCTCACCCAGCACGGTGTCGGTCTTGATGGCCACCAATGACTGGTCGCCTACTCGCACGTCGCGATCGACGCTGAACGTCACCCGTGCGGCTTCTCCGGCCAGGCTGACCCCGGTGACCTTGCCGACCGTGATCCCGGAGACGTTGACATCGTTGCCCGGGCTGATCCCGCCGGCGTCGTCGAAGAACGCCTCGTAGTCCTTGCCCTGCGGAAGAAACGGCAGGTCGGCGTAGCCGAACGAGACCAGCACCACGCACATCACCACAGCGATGCCGATCACGCCGGTGCGGAGCGGATTACTCTGCTCCGGGCCCTTGCCACCCTTAACCATCGTCGGAGCACCTCCCCTTCGACGGGTCCGGCGGCGCGCCGAACGGAATCAGGATGTCGCTGCCCGCCGGGCCGTTGATCTTCATCCGGATCGCGCAGTAGAAGATGTTGAAGTAGGCACCGTAGGCACCCAGCGACTGCAGCCGCAGGTAGTTCTCGGCCAGCGGTTCGATGACCCGGTTCACCTCCTCCTTGCGATCGTCCAACTCGGTCGCCAACGGTCGCAGGTTCTCCAGGACACCCTGCAGTGGACGTCGGCTGTTCTGCAGCATCTCGGTCAGGTCGTTCTCGGCCGCCGCCAGCGGGGGCAGCGCTTCGGCGATCGGGTCCCGTCCTTCGGCCAGACCGGTGATCAGCCGCTGGAGCTGATCGACACTCTCGTCGAACTCGGCGCTCTTCTCGTCGACAGTGCCCAGCACGGCGTTCAGATGCACGATGGCATCGGAAATCACCTGATAGCGGTCAGCGACCCGCTGGGTGAAGGATCCGGTGTTGGCCAGCAACTGCGAGAGTGCCCCGCCCTGGCCCTGCAACGCCTGGATGACCGCGTTGGTCACCTCGTTGAGCTTGTCGCCGTCGAGACCCTTGAGCACCGGACGCAGCCCGCCGAGCAGCGAGTCGAGGTCGAGGGCCGGATCGGTGTTCTGCAGGCCGATGGTGCCCCCGTCGGGGAGCTTGCGCAGTTCGCCCGGCCCGGAGGTGATCTCCATGTAGCGGTCACCCACCAGGTTCTCGTAGCGGATGAGCGCGCGGGTCGAGGTGTACAACTGGTAGCGCTCGTTGACGTCGAACGTCACGTTGACGCTGTTGTCGTCGTTGAGTTCGACACCTTTCACGCTGCCGACCGGCACCCCGGCGATCCGCACGTCATTGCCGGATTCGAGCCGGGATGCGTCGGTGAATACGGCCTGATAGGTCTTGCCCGCGGCGAACCTGAATTCGCCGAAGATGATGATGAGACCCGCCGCGACCAGGATCATCGACACCGTGAAGGCGGTGACTTTTGCGAATACCCCTTTCTGCTGCATCTAGAAGTCGTCCCGTTCGGCGAAAGCACCGTTGAACAGCAACTGCAACGTCGAGGGGGCGTCCAGCTGCAGCTCGGTGTTGGGCTCGTAGGGAATGTTGGCGTTGTCGGTGACCAGGAACGGTGCCTTGTACCAGGAGCCGTTCTTCTGCTTGCCGGGCATGTCGGGCAGACCGCGGCAATTGGGTCCGCCGCTCCCGTTCACCACCGGCAGACTCTCCGGGTAGGTATAGCCCGGCGAACCGAGCGGGAAGTTCGACGATGTGAACAAGCCGGGCTTGGTCCCTCCGATGGCCGGGCTGAAGTCCCGGATGGCGATGACGGTGGCCTGGAACAGACAGCCGAACATCGGCGAGTAGTCGGCGAGCACCTTCACCGGTGCCCGGAATCGCTTCACCGCGGCGATGTAGTCCTCCGCGCCGGGTTCCAGCGCGGCGTAGCCGGTGTCGGCCAGGCCGGTGGCGGCCAGCAACGTCGCGTTCAGGTTGTCCCGCTGGTCGACGATGGTGTTGCTCAGCGAGGGGACGTTGTCGAGCAAGGTAACCACGTCCGGCGCGGCATCGGCGTAGATGTCGGCCACCGCGGCCGTCTGCTGAAAGACCGACTGGAACGTGGGCATCTTGGGATTCAGCCGCCCGGCAAGCTCATTGACCCCGGCCAGGGCCGCACCCAGGTTGTCGCCGTTGCCCCGCAGACCCTCGGCGACGGCGGTGATCGCCCCGTTGAGTTCGATCGGGTCGATCTTGTCCAGCAGGTCCATCAAGGTCTGGAACAGCGTGTTGAGCTCGAGTTGCACCGCCGAGGCCTGAATGTGCGCGCCTGGTCGCAGTGAGGTGGACACGGCATCGGCGGGCTGGACGAACTCCACCGACTTCGCTCCGAAGATGGTGTTGCCGGCGATGCGGACGAGCGCGTTGCCCGGAACGTAGCTCAGTTGGCTGCTGTTGATCGCCAGCGTGAGCTTGGCCTGGTCCCCGTCGTACTCAATGGCTTTGACCTTGCCGATCTGGATGCCGCGGTACTTGACCTTGGCCTGGCTCTCCATCACCAGCCCGGCCCGCGGTGCCGTCACCGTCACGGTGTCGGTGGAGGTGAAGGCGGCGGTATAGGACAGGTACGAGACCACGACGAACGCCACCATGGCGCCCGCGAGGATCGCCGCTGCGATCCGCACGCGCATCTTGGAGCCGGTGCTCGCCATTGTCTGTTCCGTCCCCCTAGCCGGAGAGGTTGAAGTTACCGGACGAGCCGTAGACGGCCAGCGAGATGAACAAAGTAATGATGACGACCACGATCAGCGAGGTGCGAACTGCCCGGCCGACGGCGATGCCCACGCCGACCGGACCGCCGGATGCGTTGTAGCCGTAGTAGGTGTGTACCAGCATCACCGCGACCGCCATCGAGATGGCCTGCAGGAACGACCACAGCAGGTCGGTCGGGATCAGGAAGGTGTTGAAGTAGTGGTCGTAGAGGCCGCCGGACTGGCCGTTGATGTAGACGGTGGTGAACCGGGCGGCGAAGAATGCCGCCAGCACCGACAACGCGTACAGGGGCACGATGCCGACCAGGCCGGCCATGATGCGGGTCGACACCAGGTACGAGACCGAGTGCACGGCCATGCATTCCACCGCGTCGATCTCCTCCGAGACCCGCATGGCGCCCAGCTGCGCGGTGGTGCCGGCACCGATCGTGGCGGCCAGTGCGATCCCGGCGATCACCGGCGCGACGATCCGCACGTTGAGGAACGCCGAGAGGAACCCGGTGAGCGCCTCGATGCCGATGTTGCCGAGCGAGGAGAAACCCTGAACCGCGATGACACCGCCGGAGGCCAGCGTCAGGAACGCCGCGACACCGACAGTCCCGCCGATGATCACCAGGGCGCCGGTACCCATCGTCATCTCCGCGATGAGCCGCACCGTCTCCTTGCGGTATCTGGTGACCGCGTTGGGGATGTAGCGCACCGACTCGCCGTAGAACAACGCCTGGTCGCCGAAGTTGTCGATGAACTGCGGAATGCCGCGGAAAGCCCGGCGCAGGCGCACGGTGACGTCGAAGCTCATGAGCGCCGCATCAGTTCAGCACCCGCACGCCGACAGCGGTCAACAACACGTTGATGACGAAGAGGCAGATGAAGGCGTAGACGACCGTTTCGTTGACGGCCTCACCCACCCCTTTGGGGCCGCCGCGCACCGTCAAGCCGCGGTAGCAGCCGACCAACCCGGCGCACACCCCGAACAGCAGCGCCTTGATCTCGGCGAGAAGCAGCTCGGGCAGGCCGGTGAGCACGGTGAGCCCGTTGATGAACGCGCCCGGGTTCACCCCTTGGATGAGCACCGAGAAGATATAGCCACCCGACAGGCCGATGGCGATCACCAGACCGTTGAGCAACAGCGCGACGAAGGTGGATGCCAACACTCGGGGCACCACCAGCCGCTGGATCGGATCGATTCCCAACACCCGCATCGCGTCGATCTCCTCGCGAATGGTGCGGGCACCCAGGTCAGCGCAGATCGCGGTGGCACCGGCGCCGGCCACCACCAGCACGGTCACGATCGGGCCGAGCTGCGTGATCGTCCCGAATGCGGTGCCGGCGCCGGAGAGATCGGCGGCACCGATCTCGCGCAGCAGAATGTTGAGCGTGAACGCCACCAGCACGGTGAACGGGATGGAGACCAACAGGGTGGGAACCAGCGAAACCCGCGCGATCATCCACGTCTGCTCGAGGAACTCACGGAGCTGGAACGGCCGCTGGAAAGCCTTGACGAAGGTGTCCGCGGTCATCTCCATGAACCCGCCCACGGCCCGGGCCGGAACCGCGAGCTGATCGATCAATCTGAGCTCCGTTCTCAGAACGTGGTATTCAGGTCGTTCAGCGGCCTGGCGATGTGCTCGGAAAACTCGCCGCGGTGACCTCTCCACCCCGTGTGCAGATGTGGCTCTTCGAGTGAGCCGGCTCATATTAACTTAGAACGAGTTCACCGTGTCCAAGTACCGGCAAATGCGATCTGGACCTGTCTTTTTGCTGGTCAAGGTGGATGTAAAGGTGGATGTAGCCGCAGTCGTTCTGCAACGTGTTCCAGTTCGGTCCGGCCACGGACACCAGGTGGCCCCGACTTACGAACCCATCAGCGCGTTCGCCGAGAACCCCAGTTCGGGATCGCGGCCAGCAAAGTAGTCGCACAGGGCCGCACTGAGATCTGCCGGCTCCCAGGCCTCTGATGCCGCGCTGAACCGCATCTCGGCTGTCGGTGCGGCCACCAACGTCACGGTCGGTCCGTAAACGATGAAAAGCTGGCCGTTGACGGCATCCGAAGCCCCCGACGCCAGGAACCGCACCAGCGTGACCACATGTTCCGGGGAGAGTTCGTCGATCTCGCCGTCGCCGAGTTCGGGAGCCTGGCCGAAGACACCGGCGGTCATCGCGGTGCGGGCCCGGGGTGCGATCGCATTGCACCGCACCCCGTAGCGCTCCAGGGCGCGCGCCGCGGACAAGGTGAGTGCGGTGATGCCCGCCTTCGCCGCCCCGTAGTTGGCCTGGCCGACCGGACCCGACAGCCCGGCTTCCGAAGTGGTGTTGATGATCCGGCCATACACCGATCCGGCCGCCTTGGCCTTGGCGCGGAAGTAGGCGGCGGCGTTCCGGGTGAGCAGGAAGTGACCGCGCAGGTGCACGGCGATGACGGAGTCCCAGTCCTCGTCGGTCAGGTTGAACAGCATCTTGTCCCGGGTGATGCCGGCGTTGTTGACCACGATCGACATCCCGCCGAGCCCGTCGGCGGTCTGCACCAGTTCGTCGGCGGTCTCGCGCTCGCTGATGTCGCCGGCGACCGCGACGGCCTTCGATCCGGTCGCGGTGATCTCGTCCATGACGTCGGATGCGTCCAGGGCCGACGCGATGTCGTTGACCACCACCGTCGCACCCGCGCGGGCCAGACCGATCGCTTCGGCCCGGCCCAGGCCGGCTGCCGCGCCGGTTACCACCGCGACCCTTCCGGAGAGGTCGGTCGGGTCCTGTTGCGTCGTCACTTACGAATACCTCTAGTCCGCGCGGATTATCGCTGCCCGGGGGCACTCGGCGATCGACTGCTCGGCCAGTTGCTCCTGATCCGCCGGCACCGGATCCTGTTTGACCACTGCGTAATCTTCGTCGTCCAGGTCGAACAGATCCGGCGCGATTCCCACGCAGACTGCATTACCTTCACAGCGGTCTCGGTCTATTTCCACTCGCATGACAACCTCCTGGCAACCGGGCTGAGGGCGGCGGGTCCGCACGCAACCTCAGAATACGACCCCACCCGAGGAGCACCGCGGGGTTCCACCCCGGACCCCAAGACTAGCCTGGACCCCAAGACTAGAACGTGTTACAACCGGGTTAGTCGACGGGTACCCACCGACAGTAAGGACCATTCATGCGGATCGGCTACAGCCCCGGGCAGGAGGAGCTGCGGCGCGAGCTGCGCTCGTACTTCTCCACGCTGATGACGCCCGACCGGGTGGAGGCGCTGAGCGCCACGGAGGGCGAGTACGGCCGTGGCAACGCCTACCGCGACACCGTGGCCCAGATGGGACGCGACGGCTGGCTCGCGCTGGGCTGGCCGACGGAGTACGGCGGCCAGGCGCGCTCGGCAATGGATCAGTTGATATTCACCGACGAAGCCGCGATCGCCGGTGCGCCGGTGCCGTTCCTGACCATCAACAGCGTCGCGCCGACGATCATGGCGTTCGGGACCGACGAGCAGAAGAACTTCTTTCTGCCCAAGATCGCCTCCGGTGATCTGCACTTCTCGATCGGCTACTCCGAGCCCGGTGCCGGAACCGATCTGGCCGCACTGCGCACCAGCGCGGTCCGCGACGGCGACGACTACGTGATCAACGGCCAGAAGATGTGGACCAGCCTGATCCAGTACGCCGACTACGTCTGGCTGGCGGTGCGCACCAACCCCGAAGCCAAGAAGCACCGCGGCATCTCCATGCTGATCGTGCCGACCAGCGCCGACGGTTTCTCCTGGACACCGGTACACACGATGGCCGGGGTGGACACCAGCGCCACCTACTACTCCGACGTGCGGGTGCCGGTGAGCAGCCTGGTGGGCGAGGAGAACGGCGGCTGGAAGCTGGTGACCAACCAGCTCAACCACGAACGTGTCGCGCTGGTATCGGCACAACCGATCTTCTTGGCGCTCAACGGGGTTCGCGAGTGGGCACAGAACACGAAGGACGTTCACGGTTCGCGGTTGATCGACTCCGAGTGGGTGCAGCTGAACCTGGCCCGGGTGCACGCCAAAGCCGAAGTGCTCAAGCTCATCAACTGGGAACTCGCATCAGCGGCCGATTCCGCTCCATCCCCGGCAGATGCCTCCGCCGCGAAGGTGTTCGGCACCGAATTGGCCACCGAGGCATACCGCCTGCTGATGGAGGTACTGGGGACCGCGGCTACGCTGCGCCCGGATTCCCCCGGAGCGCTGCTGCGCGGGCGGGTGGAACGGATGCACCGGTCCTGTCTGATCCTGACCTTCGGCGGCGGCACCAACGAGATTCAGCGCGACATCATCGGCATGGTGGCCCTCGGGCTGCCCCGAGTCAACCGTTAGGACCCCCATGGACTTCACGACCACCGAAGCCGCGGACGATCTTGGCGGCCTGGTACGCACCATCACCGATGCCGTGTGCACGCCGGAGCACCAGCGTGCCCTCGACGGACTCGAGCACCGATTCGATGCCGACCTGTGGCGGAAGCTCGTCGATGCCGACGTCCTGTCCGCAGCGGCGCCGGAGTCGTTGGGGGGAGGCGGATTCGGCACGCTGGAACAGGTCGCGGTGTTGGTGGCGCTGGGGCGCCAACTCGCAGCGGTGCCCTACCTGGAATCGGTGCTGCTCGGCGCCGGGGCTCTGGCCAGGTTCGGCTCAGAGCAGCTGCAGCACGAGTGGGCCGCCCCGGCGATCGGCGGTGCGAAGATCCTCACCGTGGCACTGGACGGCGAAATGGGCCAGGGTCCGGTGCAGGCAACCGCGACCGGTACGGACTACCGGCTGACCGGAAGCCGCACCCTTGCCGGATATGCCCCGATCGCCGACGCGTTCCTCGTCCCGGCCGAGTCACCGTCCGGGATCCGCGTTTTCCTGGTAACGGCGTCCGATCCGGGGGTATCGGTTGCGCCGCTGGGCACCACCGGGCACGGCAGCGTCGGCCACGTCGAACTGCAGGGCGTACGGGTCGGAGCTGACCGCATCGTCGGAGGCGATGACCTTCTGGTCTGGCTGACCACACGCCGTGCACTGGGGCACAGTGCATTTCAGCTCGGTGTGCTCGAGCGGGCTCTCGAGCTCACCGCCGAGTACGCCCGCGAACGCGAGCAGTTCGACCGGCCCATCGGCAGCTTTCAGGCGGTGTCGCAACGGCTCGCCGACGCCTACATCGACCTCAAGGGTCTGCGGCTGACGCTGACCCAGGCGGCATGGCGCCTGTCCGAGGATCTGCCGGCCGACGTCGAGGTGGGCACCGCAGCCTTCTGGGCCGCCGACGCCGGCCACCGGATCGCCCACACCACGGTGCACGTCCATGGCGGCGTCGGCATCGACGTCGATCATCCGGTGCATCGCTACTTCCTGGCCGCCAAGCAGACCGAGTTCACGCTCGGCGGTGCCACCGGTCAGCTGCTGGGTATCGGCCGCGAACTGGCTCAGACACCTGCGTGACGGCGGAATCCGTCGGCGAACTGCTGGCACCGCTGGCCGAGGTCACAGATCGCGGAATTCACTGCGGTGACGAGTTCGTCGGCTGGCACGACCACATCTGCTACGCGGCCGCGCTGTCGGCCGCGCTGGCCGCGCGGCTGGATCCGGCCCGGCCACCGCACATCGGCGTCCTGCTGGGAAACACCCCGCTGTTCTCGGCGGTGCTGGTCTCGGCGGCCATGACCGGCCTGGTGCCGGTGGGCCTGAACCCGACGCGGCGCGGCGCGGCTCTGGTCAGCGACATCCAACGGGCGGACTGCCAGCTCGTGCTCGCCGACACCGAAGAGAACGTGCCCCCGGGTGTCGACCACATCGACGTCCGGTCAGCGCGGTGGGCCGATGAGGTCAGCGCGCACAGCGGTGCCCCGGTTCGCTTCGCGCACCGGCGACCCGACGACCTGTTCATGCTGATCTTCACATCGGGTACCAGCGGGGATCCCAAGGCGGTGCGGGTCACTCACGACAAGGTCGCCCACCCCGGCCGCATGTTGGCGCAGCGGTTCGGGCTGTCTGCTTCCGACACCTGCTATCTGTCGATGCCGCTGTTCCATTCCAACGCCGTGATGGCCGGCTGGGCGGTGGCAGTGGCCGCCGGAGCATCGATCGCATTTCGCCGCAAGTTCTCTGCCTCCCAGTTCATTCCGGACATTCGCCGATACCACGCCACCTACGCGAACTACGTCGGCAAGCCACTCTCCTACGTTCTGGCCACCCCGCCACGTGACGACGACACCGACAATCCGTTGAAGTTCCTGTACGGCAACGAGGGGGAGCCTCGCGATCTGGTCCGGTTCGCCGAGCGCTTCGACGTGCAGGTGGTCGACGGGTTCGGGTCCACTGAGGGCGGCGTTGCGATCGCAAGAACCCCCGACACCCCGGAAGGTTCGCTCGGGCCGCTGACCGATGACGTGGCGATCGTCGATCCCGAGACCGGTAGGCGGTGTCGACCCGGAGAGATAGGCGAACTGGTCAACCCCAAGGGCCGCGGCTGGTTTCGTGGCTACTACAACGACGAGGGGGCTGAAGCCGAGCGGATGGCCGGCGGCGTATACCACAGCGGCGACCTGGCCTACTGCGACGCGGACGGCTACATCTACTTCGCGGGGCGCCTCGGGGACTGGATGCGGGTCGACGGCGAGAACCTCGGCACCGCGCCGATCGAAAGAATCCTGCTGCGCCACCCCGACATCCTCGAGGTCGCGGTGTACCCCATTCCCGACCCCGTCGTGGGCGACCGGGTGATGGCCGCGCTGGTCTTGCGTGCGAGTGCCGAGTTCGACGCCGAGAACTTCCGCACGTTCCTCGCCGAGCAACCCGACCTCGGTGCGAAGCAGTGGCCGTCCTATGTGCGGGTCAGCGCGGCCCTGCCCCGAACCGAAACGTTCAAGGTGCTCAAGCGCCAGCTCTCCGCCGAAGGCACCGACTGCCGGGACGAGGTCTTCCAGATTCGGCGCTGACCGGGGTGCGTTAGGTGCGGACGTTCTCGTCGTCGAGGCGGGTGACGT